>CAYOCT010000015.1:0-110199 GCA_964402555.1 uncultured Nitrospiraceae bacterium
AAGGTGAAGGTGAAGGTGAAGGTGAAGGTGAAGGTGAAGGTGAAGGCGAGGGCGAGGGCGAGGGCGAGGGCGAGGGCGAGGGCGAGGGCGAGGGCGAGGGCGAAGGCGAGGGCGAAGGCGAAGGCGAAGGCGAAGGTGAAGGTGAAGGTGAAGGTGAAGGTGAGTTGGTTCTGATTCCAAAGGACGACTTCATTGCCTCCGGACTGGTGGGCGGTGACTTCGCGCCATTCTACAAGAACTACACGCTCGCGAATCTGAGCAGCGTGGCGGTCGCGTACTCCGTGTATGTGCGCGACAAAGCGGACGCGCTGTTCGGGCTCAAGATGGATCCGGATCTCGATCCAGTGCCCTGGATTACCGGTACGCTGGACGCGTTGCAGCAGGTCACTATCGGCGTGTATCTCGATGGGGTTGTCGCGAGCGTCTTGCCTGAAGGGGCTTACGCGAATACGATTGCGTTCAAGGATGAAACCTTGGGCGAGACCGTGGCGGAGCCGTCTGCCAAGTTGTTGGTCAGTTCGCCCATTGTGGGCTTTACCGCAACGGACACCTTCTGTAACTTCTTTCAGAAGGTGCACGACAACACGCTGCTGGCGTACCTGGGCCCGGAGTACGCCGACCTAATCGCGCTGCTCGCGCCGGACATGGCGGACATCAACGGCGATTCGTGGGTGCAGACCTCGCCCGAGCCGATTACGTTTGAGTTGCACGGCAACGGCGTGCTTGACTGCCGCTACGAACTGAAACTGGTTGAAGCCGTGCTCAAAGATCCGGGATTCAGTTTGCCGAACGGACTCACGCATCAACTCGTTCACGAAGCGTGGGACGTCAACGCGGAACGATTCGCGGTGGATGTCGGCACGTACTGGGCTTCGTTTGGATTGGCCGTCGATGGGTTACAGCAACTGCTGAAAGCCGAGATGATTGTCGGCGACGGCAGCGCGGATTACTCCGTGGCCAATTACGTCTCGTGCACGGGTTCGGCCGGGTTTATCCAGGGCGTGATGTTTCTCATGGGCACGACCGTCGTTCACAGCCAGATCGATCTATTAAACTACGCGCGGTTGCCGCAGTACTTCGCCATGGACGGCGATGCCGATGGCGACGGGTTCACCAATCGGGAGGAATACGAAGCGTTTGGCACCACGCCCGAGGCCTATGTGGCCGCCGCGCTCGACCCAAACGTTACTCCCTAGTGGCGTGACTCGAGATTCCAGGCTCTCAATGCGTCTTCGTGCTCGTGCTCGTAATCGTGCTCGTGCTACCTCGAGAATAGAAACCCGACCTCCTGTCATTCTGAGAGCGTGTGAAGAAATACCAAGGTCTTGCGCTTTCCTTTGTTGGCTTCGCCCTTTCTGTCATCCTGAGCGCAGCGAAGGATCTCATAAGCATTAGAGGCCTATGCACATAGCGAGATCCTTCGCTGCGCTCAGGATGACAGGCAATACGTAGTCAAGAGGCAAAGCGCCCGCGTTTCACAATTTCTTCACAAGCTCTGAGCAACGCGAAGAATCTCGCCCACGATAAAAGCCTCACCTGCCAGGAGATTCTTCGCGTTGCTCAGAATGACAGGAGGTCCAGCGTTCCTCCATGCATCGGAGTCACACACGACGCGCTGCATTTTCATCCTCCCGAGTGAAGCCGCGCTTCATGACGACTCGTAATCGGACGAACCACTTACGCATTCGGCGATGAGAACACCTCTGCAACAACTCCAAACGACGGTCGGAATAACAGTGGACCATGCTTCTCCGTAACCTTCGATTACGATTACGATTACGAGCACGAGCACGACCTTAAGTTGTCACTTGGATGAGACAGTACACTAGAACCTCTATGCCAGCGAGCTATGCGGCGTCTATCCATGCGCGCGTTGTCTCGAGATCGCGCCGCGTGGATCCGAGCTTGTCTCCCGGGGCGCCGACTTCAAGCGAGAAGCTCTCCATGCGTCCCGTGTCCAAGAACGCGCGCATTAGCGCTTCGTTTGGAATTAGCCCCGTGCCCAGCGGCGCGCCGGCTACGTCTGCGATCTCCGGCGCGGAACTCTTCACCCAGTCCTTGAGGTGCACATGGCAGGTGCGGTCCGCGAGGAGGTCGAAGTTGGCAAGGGGGTCTTCGTCGCGAAAGTAGAAGTTGCCCGTGTCGAACACGAACGCGAGACCGGGCACGGCGTCGAGTATCGCCAGGCAGTCGGCGGCAGCGCATTGCAGCGTCGGCGCCACGCCGAAATTCTCGATCGCGAGAATTACGCCTGCGGCGCGCGCCGCGTCCATGCAGGCGCCCATGCCGTCAACGATCATGGCGCGCCCCTCGCGTGGCGAGATCCCTTCCGAGAGATGGCTGCCCGCAGCCAGGACGATCGGACAATCGAGCGCGTGGGCTGCGTCGATGGCGGCTCGCAGCGCGTCGACGGCTTCAGCGCGCTGCGCCGGATCGGTATGAACGAAGTTGCAGCTACCGTCGATGCACGTGACACGGAGGCGCGAACTCGCGAGGTGCGACGCGTAGGCGCGCAGGCGGTCTGGGGAGTCGAGGAGGCGTCCTGATGGCAGCTCGACGCCATCGAATCCCATCGCGTCCAACGCATCGAGCATGCTCTCGTCGGTCATTGAGCCGTTGGCGAGCGCGCCCCCGAACACCATCGTCATGACACTGACCGTGGGCATCGCCTGGGTACTCCTGTGCGCTTGTGTGCCGAGTTGCGGCTACGGCAGCATGACGGGGATCATCGCGTCGGCAACGGACTTCATCTGAGGCCGGGCGGTCAAGTCCCAATAGGTGGTCTTCATCTGGCGCATCGCCATGGCGCTGACGATCCATCCCTGTGTCCAGCCGCTCTCGATGGACCATGCACCCCAGCCCTCGTCGCCGCTGCTGCCCCAATACTCCCACTTCTTGAAGTCGAAGGCCCGGTACCACCCGCCGTCCAGTTCCGCATGCTTCTCGGAACGGATTTGGATGCGGCAAAGGAATTCCGCGAGTTTCTTTTCCGCGTCGGCAAGCTTAGCGTCTCCGGTCGCGGCCGCGGCTTCATGAAGGCCGAACAGCGCGAAGTTGCACGTGTAGAGCAGGTCGCACGCCGGGTCGCCATCCGCTTGGATGATCGGCGATTCGCGCCTGCCGTATTCCTCGTTCGATTTCAACGGCGGAATTGTTCCCATACCTTCCGCCCCGAACTGTTCGCGGATCGCCCCGGTGCCGTCTTGCAGCGCGAGCAGGTCGGCCGCCAGCCGCTGAAGCCATTGCCGGTATTCGGGCGTATCCTCGACGCGGATGAGCCACGCGAGCGGCAAGAGCATGCGCGCGCGTTCCTGCTGGATGCCGTTGGTCCAATGCCACTGATCGGGATAGCCCGCCATGGTCGCCCGAATCGCCGTCTTGGTTCGTTCCAGGAACGGCGCGTAGCCGGTCTGCTTGTACGCCCACAGGTACGCCGCCCACAAGTACGCCTGGTAATGGGGCGCGAGGCTCACGTTGGACGCGTTGAAGAAGTGCTGCCAGCCTTCCTTCTGCAAGGCTTCTTCGGTGATGCAATTCTCGCGGAATCCCTGGGCGCCGGTCGTGCGGAAGTTCGCAAGAAGCCCTCGCATGATGGCCTCGTCCCACCGATCCGTCTTGAGCAGCGAGGCCGTGGCGATGACTCCCAGCAGCGACCGGGCATTATCGTCGCCGTAGTAGTTCCCAAGCCCCTTATCCGTATCCCATCCGACGAGTCCGTAGGAAGGACTCGTCGGGTCCGACCTCGGCCCCTTCGCCATTTCGGAAGTGGTGTAGATGAAGTCGGGCAGCCCGTCAGCCGCGCCGCGGCTCGTCACGCTGTTATGCACCGCCCCGTCAAACGCGAGCGCCATCGCCGTTTCACCCGTGCAGTCGTTACGCCACCGGCATTGCAGGGGCTGCGACCCGTCTACCTCGATACGCGACTGGACGCCCTCGAGCACGCCCAGCTTGCCGTCTCCCGCGGGCCAGGCCGAATCCGGGGCAAAGGGCTTGCTGGTCTTCGCGGCGGCTGCGGCTTTGTCGGCCCATGCCGCGTGCACGAGCAGCTTCGCGTTGAAATACCACTGCGCCCCTTGCCGCACCGCCGCGCCTTCCGCGTCGGCAGGTAGAACGTCCGTTGGTTCGTACGCGGGCGCCGCTGTCGGAATCCATTCAGGCAGCTCCGCCTTCTCGCGGGCCAGCCATTCGAGTAACGATTCCCACACCGAGCGCCAGGCCGCCGTGGGAGCATAGCGCCCCGTTACGAACTGGCTCAGGGCCGTCGCCGATACGAGAATCTCGCCGAGCGGGTTCTTGATGAGGATCGGGAACATCGTGTATTCCGACGCGCTCGGCACCATCCATTGCGGAAGGTTGAAGGGGGTCTTGTCGTATCCCGCAACCCGGTAGGCGACGAGATCCGGATTGACCGCGCCGAGCGGGAGCACGGTGGCGTTGTGCATCGTCAGGATTTGGCCTTGATCCAGCGCGGGCTTGAAGAAGTGGGTCGCCACGACCACGCGTTCACCATGCAGCTCGCGCGGCGCTTCCGCGTAGATCCCCGGCACGTTCTTGGCGAATTCGATATAAACCCGGAGATCCTTCTTGGCGGCGATATCGAACAGCTCTTCACTGACCTCGATCACATCGTCCGGATACCCGTCGGCCAAGATCAGGACGCCCGATCCCTGCGGCGCATAGCGGACCGCTTCCTGCGGTTTGTCGAACCGCGTCCAACGGCCGCCTCGTTCCGACAGGAGCGTGTACAGATCGTTCGAAGGCTTGCAGCAGAACACCAATTTCATTCGCACGGCGGATTGCGCCGCCGCAGGGAGGCTCGCGCCCGCGATTGCTATGGTGAGTGCCGCCAACGCCATCCCAGCCGTATCGAAAAGGCGCCGCCCCGAAAGCATGTTCGTTATCCAGGCCATCAGTCTTCGCCGCTCCTTAGTCTGTAGTCCCACGTATACTCATGCATTCCTCAAGCCATTCTACCCAATCCCGCCGCGTCATGTCATGCGCCGCGTTTTGTGCCTTCAACAGTCCCCGGACTCTGTGTGGTTCCGTCATCTCGTACTCGTACTCGTGCGCGTACTCGTAGTCGTAATCGAACAAAGATTGTGAGGGCATAGCCCAAGAAAGGAGATGGCGTCCTTTTCAAAGTGCCACGTAGCGGCAACGCTCAATTGCGATTAGTCCGACTGCGATTACGATTACGATCACGATCACGATCACGATCACGAAAGTGCTCACTTTGACTATGGGGGCTGCGCGCGAAAGCCACACTCTGAACGCAAGAGCGACTAGCGTTTTGTGCTGGCAATTGTCTTCGCCAGTTCGGTACACTCTCGCCTTCAAGGAACGTCCGAATGCCATCCGCTTCATACCTCGACTATCTCAATCCTCCGCAGCGCGAGGCCGTGTTGCACACGGAGGGCCCCGTCCTCGTGCTTGCCGGCGCGGGCAGCGGCAAGACGCGCGTGATCACGCGGCGTATCGCGCATCTCATCGCGAAACGTTGCGCAAAGCCGTCCGAGATTCTCGCCGTGACCTTTACGAACAAGGCCGCGGAAGAGATGCGCGCGCGCGTCGGTGATCTCGTCGGGACGGCGACGGCGCGCGAGATCATGCTTACGACCTTTCATTCGTTCTGTATGCGCGTGCTGCGCGCCCACATCACGAACCTGGGATATCGGAAGGATTTCACCATCTGCGGCGAAGGCGATACGCGATCGATCATGCGCCGCATTCTCGGCGACATCGAAGGGCCGAAGGAGACGTTCAGCCCGCAGATCCTTCAGGCCGAGATAAGCCTGCACAAGAATACACGCTATCATGAGGAACTAAGCCCCGATCCGAAAACGGCGAAGGACGAGATCGAAAGCAAATACCGCACGTGGCTCCCGAAGGTCTACGAACGCTACCAATCGGCATTGCGGGCGGCCAACACGGTCGACTTCGACGATTTGCTCGTGCTGACCACGACGCTATGGCGCGAGCACCCAGCCATACTCGCGCGGTTTCAGAAACACTACCGCTATGTCATGGTCGACGAATACCAGGACACGAACAACGTCCAGTACGAAATCTTGCGCGCGTTGGTCGAGCCGCATCGCAATCTCTGTGTGGTGGGCGACGACGATCAATCCATCTACGGATGGCGCGGCGCGGACTTTCGTAAGATCCTCGACTTCGAGCGCGACTTCCCTAAGGCGAAGGTGATCACGCTCGACCAGAATTACCGCTCGACCGAAACGATCCTGAATGCGGCCAACGCGGTCATCGCGAACAACCGCCAGCGCCGCGCGAAGCGCTTGTGGAGCGACCGCGGCGCCGGGCGTCCCATTGCGCACGTTGTCACGGGCCACGAGGAACACGAGGCCACGGCCGCGGTCGATTGGCTGCAACACATCCAGGGGAAAGCCGGCGCGCGCTTTGAGGACTTCGCGTTGCTATACCGTTCGAATTTGCAGTCGCGCCCGCTCGAGATCGCGTTCCGGCAGGCCGGGATACCGTATGTCGTGATTGGCGGGCAGGAGTTCTTCGAGCGCGCCGAAGTCAAGGACATCGTGGCGTATCTCAAGATCGTCGCGAACCCGCGCGACGAAGCCGCGTTTCTGCGCGTCATCAACATGCCGCGGCGCGGCATCGGGGATACGAGCCTCCATCAGATCCACGCGTTGTGCGTCGAACACAGATTGCCGTTGCGCGACGCCATGCGCTTCGCGCTGCAGAACGGCATTGTGCAAGGTTCCGCGGCGTCGGGGATTGGCGAATTCCTCAACCTAATCTCGGAATTCCGCAAACGCTTCCGGGAACGCAGCGGCGCAATGACAGCCATTGTCTCCGATCTCATCGAGCGGATTGGCTACCGCGCCGAGCTTGCGCGCACATGCAAATCGGGGCCGCAGTTCGAGCAGCGTTGGGAAAACGTGCAGGCCGTCATCAACGCGGTCGAATCGTACGAGAAGAGCCGCCCGCAGGCCACGCTCATGGAGTTCCTCGACGAGAATGCCCTCAGCTCCGACGAGGATCGCCGTTCCAAAGAGACGCGCCGCGAGAAGGCGGTCACGCTCATGACCATCCACAGCGCGAAGGGCCTCGAGTTCCCGTTTGTGTTCATCATGGGATGCGAGGAGGGACTGCTGCCCCATGCGAAGACCGTCCGGGACGATCCCACGGGAGACGCTATCGAGGAAGAACGCCGCCTATTCTATGTCGCGCTCACGCGAGGCCAGCGGCACGTGTCGCTCTTCGAGGCTCTGTCGCGCAATCAGTACGGACGCGAGCGCATGACCGAAACGAGCCGGTTTCTTAAAGAGATCCCTGAAGACTTGCTTCATCGCCGCGTGCTGGCAGCGCGCGACATGGTTGAGGAAAAGACCGCCCCGCCCAAACCCAAGTCCAAACCCCGGAAACGCCCCAAACGGTAACCCCCGTCCACCCCGTCCACTCAGCTCCCGTCGGCCAAGTCCCGCGCGATCTCGACCCACCGTCGTACCCGCATCGGATCGCCTTGGACTGTTTCGACGTCCTTCAGCGTGATGTCGACATGGCAGCCGCACGCGCGGCACGCATCGAGATCGCGGCGCATGATGCGGCGGATACGTTCCTCGTCGAAGCCGTATCCAACCATGTCCGACGGACTCGGCCGGTAGCTGAGGATGTACTCGCCGCCGATCTGTTCCGCGCAACGCGCAACATCGGCCATGGGCGAGACGGCGATCCGCCGCAGGTTGGGAATCCGTTTCAGGAGCGGGATCTTGAGGGTTAGGTCCTCGCAACATCCGTAGGCCAGCAGCCCGAACCGCTCGACGATCGGGCGTTGATACTGGAGCATGAACTCGTCGAACAGCTCCGGCCCGACCAGCGTTGTCTCTTGCGACGCGCAGAACCACCACAGGTCCTTTCGCGAAACGCTCGTGCCGTTCGCGACCGGATCGCCGAGTTCCTCCGCGTACGGCATCGCCTGGTTCTCGTGCGCCGACAACCGCCAATCGCCCGCGCGATCGGCCTCCTCATGCACGTTCAGGATGGCATCGCGCATGAACGCCAGTACTTCATGCAGCCATTCGGGCCGCTCAAGCATGTCGATCATGAGTTGCTCGATGCCGCGCAGCCGCGCGAGATGCGTCGAGATGTCCGCGCTCCACGCGCGGCAGATCGGCGCGCGATCGATGTCGATGGGGAGGATGCTGCCGATGGCGTCATGGAGCTTCGACGCATTGCGCGCCGTGGCCTCCTCGTCGATCACATGGTGCGGCGCGACCAGACGCTTCGCGTCATCCGGACTGACGATGGGAGGGTCCATGCGCCGCGACCCGCGCGGGTCGTTGCCTGCGATCCAGCGGATCGGCAGGCCCCACAGATTGTCCCATGAAACAGAGTAGACCGCGTCGACCGTCACCCACGGCTCGAAGATCGAATCGTCGTTCAGCGCGTGCCAGAAGAGGCGGTTGCGAAAGAAGTCCTCGTACTGCCGGTAGAATGGATCCTCGCACAGGCATGCCCGCTCGGGCATCTCGTCCCACGCGAATGCTCGGACATAGATGAGCGGCCGCGTCCGCCGCAGACTATTGTGACGCCGCCACAAATCGCGCCGCTCGCGCTGCACGTCCTCGTGGCAGATCGCCAGGTACCGCCGTGCAAGATCCTGGAGTATTGCCTTATCAGACACCTGGAGTCTCTGTCCTTTGTTCGGCGGCTTCGCCAAAGACCTCTACGAAGGAGAGGGTTTCACCGCGTCTGGCTTGCGCGGCGGAACGCTTCATGCTCGCGCGAAATCCGGGAATGGACAGCAACTCTAGCGTCTCTGCCAAGCTCTGACTTTGCTCGTCGGACGAACGCCCGTGCTGCGATTCGCTTGTTGGTCGTTTCTTCATTGGCGCTTCCATACGATAGGTTCATTCTTTGGCCCATAGCATGATGACTCCCGCAACGCATGTCAATTGCCACACTCCTTGTCTGATCGTGAGCGCATGGGAAATATGCTGCAGTTCCGTGCGGCGTATCGGTCTGCGTGTCATTCTGAGCGAAGCGAAGAATCTCACTTAGGATACGCGCCGAGCCTGCAAGGAGATTCTTCGCTTCGCTCAGAATGACATGGGAGACGGAGCCAAGATGACGCGTGCCAAACGGCGGGATGGTTTGCAGCCAACGCAGCCCTCAATCGTCGAAGAAGACCCACTCGCCATAGCGTGTAAGGGCCTTGCTTGGCGCGTACGGCTTGTTCCCGGGAGGCAGATAGGTGAGATCATCAAAATCCATTAACCATGCCATGCTCACGCGAAGCCTGTATCCCGTGAAATCGTCATCTGGTCCCGGACGGCTATACGTGTACTCGGGATGCCCTACCATTCCGGTATAGGGCAATGCTTTCAGGTATTCGGGAACAAGTTGGTCCAGCGATTCAGGGTATTGCCCATGGGCCTTCGCGAATGCCTCGATCGCCGCGATGACCGGAGCGCCGCGGTCGACCGCTCTCGCGACCCCTTGGCGAAGCCCCTTATCGTAGAACGCTGCCGGCGCATATGGGAAGGCGACGAAGGGTATGCCAAAGAAGACTAGCGCAGGGAGGAACACGAGCGTCGCCCGGCTCGCGCGCATGGCCGAAACTGCGCCCAGTATGGAGAGAATGGCCGCGTTGGGGATGAGAAACAGAACGAGTAAGAATGACACGAACTCACCCATCCGTACGATTGGCGTGAATATGCGCGGCAAGGGCGCATAATCGACAAGCCGAATGCACAAAACGGGGAATAGGCTGAGCGAGACGCCGAGGATCATCCCAAGCAGTAGACGCCGCCCGCCTCCTTGACCCATCATCGCAAGCACCTTCATGCGCATCCGCTCCGTACTGTTGGCAGGATACAGTATCGCGCAGTTGCTATGCGGCGTCAATAGAAACCGCCGCGCCGCGTTCCGCGGAGAGGCGTATTGCGTCGAGGAGGCGGGTCAGGTCGAGGGCGTGTTGCGGGGTGACGGCGTAGTTCGACTCGCCGCGCAGGGCGCACGCAATCTCGGCGTAGATCTCGTTTTCGTCGCCGTAGAGCGCGCCTTCGAGGTCTTCCTCTATCACGAGTTCGTTGGACGAGTCCATCGTGTTGGTCTTGGTGGGGTCTTCGGGATGGACCGGCGTGTTCTTGCAGATCTTTACGTGGCGGTCGCGCACGACGAGTGTGCCGCGTGTGCCTTGAACAATCCAACTCGGAAGCGGCTCGATCGCGATCGTGTGTTCGACGTGGACGAGCCTCCCGTCCGCAAGTGTGATCATGGCCATGAACACGTCCTCGACGTCGCCCGGATTGATCGTCTGCATCATGCGCGCGAAAACCGTCGCGGGCGCGCTGCCCAACAACTGAATCGGCGGGTCGACGATGTGTGGTCCCCAGTTCAGCAAGTAGCCGCCGCCATATCGACGTTCGGTCTGCCAGTCGCACCGAGTCCCGAAACTGCTGACCGCGCGCCGCACGAGAAACACGTCGCCGATAGCGCCTTCCGTGAGCAACTCGCGCAGCCTGCGCAAGTCGCAGGCCCAGCGCGCGGGCAGCCACGGCAGCAGGCGCTTCCCCGAGCGTTCGGCCGCGTCGATCATGCGGCGCGCCTCGGTTTCGTTCTGCGCCCAGGGCTTCGTCACGAGGACGTTGATGCCCGCGGTGAGGCAATCGCAGGTCATCGCGCAATGCTGGTCGCTACGGGTGACGATGGATACCAGGTCGAGTGCCTCGGCCTTGAGCATGGCGTGGTAGTCTTCGTAGGTGCGGCATCCGAATCGTTGCGCGGCGAGCGCACATCGCTCTGGATCGATGTCGCATACGGCAACGAGGTCAAAGGCGTCCCCGTTGTGCTCGATCGCTCCCGCATGCAGGCCGCCGCCGCTGCGTCCATAGCCAAGGATTGCCACGCGAAGCTTGCCGCTATTCATCGATGTGCTGCCTCCGAGAAGGTTCGCCCATTCTCCGTTATCGAACCGGGCTTGCCTGTCATTCTGAGCGAAGCGAAGAATCTCCCTTCGAGTAGAAGCTTCTCCTATCAAGAGATTCTTCGCTTCGCTCAGAATGACAGGTAGTGCATGGTTGTTCCTGAGGTGTCGCGAGTCCGCAGGTTAGCGCGAGCGGCGGATCCAATTCCACAGACGCGAGTGGGCCATGTCGTCGAACAGCGAATAGGCGACCGGCACGGCCAAGAGCGTCAGCAAGAGCGACAGCGTCTGGCCGCCGATGACCACGCTGCTGATCGTGCGGTTGGTCGCGGCGCCGGTGCGATTCGAGATCAACAGCGGGAACATGCCCGCGACGAAGGCGACGGTCGTCATCAGGATCGGACGGAGCCGGTCGAGATTTGCATCGACCATGGCCTCAAACTTCGGAAGCCCCGCGGCGCGCAACTGATTCGTGTGATCGATCTGAAGGATCGAGTTCTTCTTGACCACGGCAAACAACACGAGCACCCCGAGCATCGAGAGGATGTTGAGGGACTGGTTGAAGATGAGCAAGGAGAACAACGCGAACGGCAGTGTGAGCGGAAGCGACAGTAGAATCGTTACGGGATGGATCCACGACTCGAACTGCGCGGCAAGCACGAGATACACGAAGATGAACGCCATGATGAACGCGATCCCGAATGCGCGGAAGGCCTTCTGCAATTCGCGCGATTGGCCGCCGAGCGCGGTCTTGTAGGCCGGCCCCATGTGGAGGTCCGCGGCGGTCTTGTCGATCTCGTCGAGGACGGCCTGCAGCGACATGTTCGGCGCGAGATTGGCGAGGACGGTGACTTCGCGCGCGCGGTTGAGGCGGTTGATCTGCGAAGGCCCCGTGCCTTCCTCGAAGCGCACGACGTCGCCGAGCGGCACCGGCGCCCGCATCATCGAGGGAATCGTGACCAGCTTGAGTTCGTCGATGTTGTTGCGGTATTCGGCCTCGGCGCGGATGTGGACCTCGTACTGCTCGCCGTTTTCGTTGTAGTCGGATACCTTGTCACCCGCGACCAGCAGGCGCAGCGTCCTGGCTACGTCGGCCACGGACACGCCGAGGTCGGCTGCCTTCGCGCGGTCGACGGTCACGCCATATTGCGGTTTGCCGACGACGAGGTTCGTGTCGATGTCGACGGCGCCCGGTATACTCTTGAGTTTCTCGACGATCGCGCCCGAGTATTCGTTGAGCTTCTTCATGTCGGGGCCGCCGATGATGTACTGAATCGTGGCCATCGGTCCGCTGCCCGAAATCGCCGCGATCGGCGTCACGCTTACACGGAGCTTGTCCGCCTCGTATTTCGGGAGAAGGTTCTTGCGGATATAGTCCATCAGCTCTTCCTGAGTGAATTGGCGCTCACCCATGTCGACCAGTTGGACAAAGATGGTGCCGAGGTTGGGCTGCTGCTGCTCGGTGTCGGCCGTGCTGGCGATGGTGTAACGGACGCCGCCGAGGCCCCGCACGTCGCGCGCGATGCGCGCCACGATGAGCTGCGTCGCATCGAGCGAAGTGCCTTCAGGCGCGCGAATCGACACTTGGAACTGAGACTGATCGTCGTCGGGCAGGAAGTTCTTACGGACCAGTTTGAGTTGGGGCGGGATCGACGCCAGCAACGCAATGCAGACCAGCACGACGACCCATCGATGCCGTAACGAAAACCTTAGCAGGACGAGATAGGCCTTTTCGATATACTGGTAGAAGCCGCGCTGTTTCGACGACGCGCGCGCGTGCTCGTGTTCGAAATCGAGGTTGCTTACTTCGCCATTCTCACAGTCTTTAGCGCCGTTCGTTGCGGGCCGGCGCAGCCAGCGCGACGCGAGCATAGGCGTGAGCGAAAAGCTGACGAGCATGCTGATCATAATCGCGGACGACATCGTGACGCCGAACGAACTCATGAAACGGCCGGTGATGCCTTCCATGAACGCGATCGGCATGAACACGGCTACCAGCGACAGCGTAATCGCCAGGACCGCAAGCCCGATTTCTTTTGTCGCGGCGAGGGCGGCCGCTTTCGGCGCGCGCCCCTTTTCTTCGATGTACCGGAAGATGTTTTCGAGGACGACGATCGCGTCGTCGATCACGATGCCGACGGACAGCGTTAGCGCGAGCAGCGTGATGATGTTCAGCGTGTAGCCCATGTAGTACATGACCGCGAAGGTGCTGATAATCGACGTCGGGATCGCGAGCGCGGAAATCAAAGTGGTGCGCGCGTTCGACAAGAACATCAGCACAACCACCGCGGCAAGGATACTGCCGAGGATGAGATGTTCCTTTACGGTGTCGACCGAGCTTTGGATGAACGTCGACTGGTCCCGCACGACTTGGACGCGATACCCGCTGGGCAGCGTTTCGAGCAGCGAGTCAAGGCGCTCCTTGACCGCCCCCACGACCTCGAGCGTGTTCGTGCCGGATTGCTTGCGCAGGTTCAAGAGGACAGCGGGGGTTTCGTCGAGCTGCGCGAGGCTCTTGATTTCCTCGGTGCCGTCTTCGACTTCGCCGAGTTCGCCGATGGTGATCACGTGGTTCATGCGGGCGACCACCGGAATGTAGGCCATCTCTTGGACCGTGCCCACGCGCCCCAGCGTGCGCAGCGTGAGTTCTTTCGATCCCTCCTTGACCGTGCCGCCCGGCACCATGATGTTTTGCGTCTGCAGCGCGCGGGCGACGTCCGCAATGGTGAGGCCGTAGCTGCGCAGTTTGAAGGGGTCAAGTTTGACGTTGATCTGGCGTTTCTGGCCGCCGACGAGCCGGACCTGGCCGACGCCCTGGATCGATTCGAGTTGCCGGCGCAGCACTTTGTCGGCGTACTCCGTGAGTTCCTTTACCGCGAAGGGGCCCGACAACGCCAGCGTCAATACGGGCGTCGCGTCGGGATCGATCTTCTCGACGGTCGGCTGGCGAATGTCTTGCGGAAGGTCGGGGAGAACGCGGTTAACCTTGTCGCGCACTTCCTGTGCGGCGACGTCGATGTTCTTTTCGAGCTTGAAGATGACAATTACTTGCGAGATTCCCTCGGACGAGACCGAGCGCAATTCCTCGATGCCGCTGACGGTATTGACCGATTCCTCGATCTTGTCGGTGATTTCAGTTTCAATTTCCTCGGGAGCGGAACCGGGGAGGACGGTCGAAACGATGACGACAGGCAAGTCGACTTTCGGGAACCAGTCCACGCCGAGTTTCGAGTATCCGAAAACGCCGAACACCACTAGCACCAGGATCAGGACCATCGCAAAGACGTGGCGGTTGATACAGATTTCCGCGAGCTTATGCATTAGTCGATTTTGACTCCATCCTGAATCTGATCCGGGGCTGTCACCACCTGCTCGCCCGCCGCGAGGCCCGACGCGACGATGATCTGGCCCTTTTCCTCTCCCGACACGGCGACCACTTGCTCAACCGCTTTGCCGTCGCGCACCACGTAGACTTTCGAGACCTCGCCGTTCTTTACGACCGCGCTCTGAGGGACGAGAATACCGGTCTTCTTTTCGGGCAGCACCAGTTCCGCCGTCGCGAAGAAACCGGGCCGCAGCAGGCGGTCCGGGTTAGGCACCAGGGCTTCGACCGTGCACGAACGCGTCATGTTCTCGACTGACGGGCCAATGAACTTGACCTCGGCCTCGAAAGTTTTGTCGGGGTAGCTGTCCACGTTGAACTTCACCGTTTGTCCTTCGTGCACCAGCGACACGTCTTGCTGCGGGACCGTCAACACCAGCCTCAGTGGGTCGTCCTTGATCAATGTGGCCACTTTGGCCCCCGATCCCATCGGGTTTGTCGTCACGCGCTCGCCCTTCGAGACATACTTCTCGGCAACCCACCCGCCGAACGGCGCGGTAATCGTCGTGTCTTCGACCATCTTCTTTACCGTCGCAAGCCGCGCCGTGGCCGTCGTGTAACTCTGGTAAAGCTGGCGCGCCTGATGCCGGGCCTGTTCGTAGCGCTGCTGCGACGCGTCAAACTCGGTCTGCGCTTGATCGAACGCGGCCTTGGAAACGGCGTTCTGCGCATGCAGGTCCGTGAACCGCTTGTAGTTCGACGACGCCAAGTCGAACGCCGCCTTCGCCATCTTGACTCCAGGCTGCTCCTCGACGACGAACGGCTTCTTCCCATCCCAGCCGAGCACTGCCTTGAGTTCGTCGACCGCCGACGTCGCCTCGGCCAGCATGTTCTTCGCGTCCGTGGGATCGACCCGTACCAGCACGTCGCCCTTCTTGACGAGGCTTCCGCGCTCGACCAGCACCTCTTCCACCAGTCCGTTTGCCGTGCTTGCCACGTCCGACTTCTCGTCCGCGGCCAGCGTTCCCGTCAGACGAACGGTTGCATCCTGCTCGAAGGGTTCTGCTTTGACGGTCGGTACTTCACTCGCGGGCTTGGCGGGTGCGGCGGCTGCGGATTCGTGGGTTCCGTTCGCCGAACCCAGGGCGGCCTTCTTCGCAAACGCGCCCTCGCCCGTCTTGCCCGGCAGGCTATGGCCGAGCCAGACGCCCGCGCCTCCCGCCACCAGAATGACCACGATCACGCCGGCCTTGGATTTCATCGGTACCACTCCTTATCCCTGTGCCCACGCGGGCGTTGCCGGGCCGTTGGCGCATGAGGCCGCAAGCTCCCGTATCCCCGCAAGGGAAAACCGCGCGATATGATCGGCGAGCCGCCCCACCGCTTCCGGGCCAAGCAGATCGTCCAATTGCAGTCGCACGATAATTTCTCTATTGTAATGATAAAGTGTGCACTGGCTGATGATACTGGTCGCACACAACCCGGCCGTGTCCGTCTCCGGTCCCGTCCCGAGCAGTTCGCCCACGATTTCCCGCAGCGCCACGTCTAAAGGCCGGATGAGTTGTTCGATCACGAGGTCCAGCGCCGAGGTCGGATCGATGGTCTCATGGGCCATCAACTTGCCGTGCCACGTAGGCAGGCCTTCCTCCATGATATTCGACAGCAATGCGTAGATGAACTCGTAGAGGCGCTTCTCGGGCGGGTCGGCAGGATTCAGATTCCGATGCGGAAGACGCGCTACAGCGGGGTCGACGACGTACTGAATAACGGCGGCGTAGAGGCGTTCCTTGTCCCCAAAGTGATAGTTGACCGCCGCGACATTGGCATTGGCCCGGCGGCAGATCTCTTGAACTTTCGCGTGCTCATACCCGTGCTCGGCAAACACCTCCGCGGCGGCTTCAATGAGCCGGTTTCGCGTTTCTGCGCCAGTCGCGTACGGGGGCATGCCATGCGCCTTTCAAAGATATCACTTAAACTCATTATATCAAATCTCTATTTGAAATACAAGGCACAACTGCGAGGATCGGCTTCGCAGAATGGGTCTTCGGACAGTGCGATATGCTCGCCCTGCAAAATACAGATCCCGCTTTGCGTTTCCTGTGCTCTGCGTGGCAAATCGTTATATTATAATTAGTTACAGATATTATATGGCGCGGGAGATGTGGCCTAGAGCGTCGTGGCAATCCCGCTTTCATATCCAGTTGCCTTGCCAACATCTCGCAGGTGGCAGAGGAGGGCTATCTGGCGTTCGAGACTCTCGCGAATGCCTTCAAAATCGAGCGTGGGGGGGAGGCCGCTGCTCCGCTCAAGCAGCTCGCGCACGGCTTGAAACATCTCGCGCTGAGGATAGCCGTGGTCGCGGAGGTGGTGGATGGCCTTGAGAGTACGGAAGCCGTCGAACCAGCGATGGAATTGGAGGAGGCGTTGCGCGGGGTCAGGGCTGTTGGCCAAGAGTTTCGGCCACGCCTCGGCGAATCGCTGAGCGTCGAGGAAGTCGCGCAGCGGCAGCGCGATAGCCGCGGCATGGGCGAGCAAGGTTTGTGCGTCGCAATCGAGATGGGCCGTCGCAAGCGCCAGCCATTGTCCGAGGATCTCGTAGCTTGCGGGATCGTAGAGCAGATATTCGTCCTGCGTGCGCGCGAGATGGCGGCGGATGCGCTGGCCGGTGCCGAAAGGCACACGTGGCGACGGGCGCGAGGAGGGGTAGACTGTCGTGGCGTTGATCGAATCAACGCGGCCGGTCTTGGCGAGTTGCTGTAGGAAGTAGAAGTCCTCGCCGGCCTGGCGCTGGTTCATGCCGGCGACCGCGGCGTAGGCTTGCGCCGTGCAGGCCATGGCGGACCCGATCGAGTGAAACGCATAGGGCGACTTCGCGTGGGCGAGGCCAAGCACGTGATAGCGCAGAAAGATCTCGTAGCAGACGATGGCGCACACTTCGTCGGGCGCGCCTTCGAGCGGATGCGCATAATCGAGCACCGCCGCCCAAGCGCCGGGCCTGGAAAAATGCTCTCGGAGCGCGGCGAGATAGTTCGGTTCGACGAGGGTATCGGCATCGAGACATACGAGGAAGCCGTTTTCGGATTGGGATTCGCGCAGTACGGCCGCACCCCAATCGAGGCCCAGTTTCCGCGCGAGTCCGACGCCGCCTTTCTCGGGAAGCTCGCAACCCGGCGAAGCCGCGTCTATGTATCCAAGGCGGAGTTCGCCGGACTCGCGCGAGTCGATCGCGGACCGCAATCGCGCCACTGTGCGCAGGTTATCTTCGATGACTTCGTTGGTTGCGAACGGCGGCACGCGGTGATTGATGACAACGATGACAAGCGTTTGGCGCAGATTCTCGATGGGATTGCGTGCAAGGGATTCCAATGTCAGAAACAGATGCCCGCTTTCCGCCATGGAGGGAATGACGACCACGCAATCGACGCCGTCCGTTCTTGCGCAGATGAGCGGGCGCGTCTTCAGATCGGTTCGCTTGTCCAGGTACGCCTGAATGCGCTGTGCGGTCGCGGCGTTCATTCGCCGCCGGACGACTGCTCGAAGGCGAGGAGGAGGATCTCTTCGCCGATGGCCTCCGCCGCGCCGGGTTTGGCAAGTCCGAGCGCCGCTTTGGACATAGCCGCGAGCCGCGCGGGCGCGCCGATGAGTTCGCGCAGGGCTTGAGTGAGGCGTTCGCCCGTGCATGCGGCATCGTCCATCAATAGGGCCGCGCCCGTTTCGTCGAACGCGCGCGCGTTCTGTTCCTGATGGTTATCGGTGGCATGCGGGTACGGCACGAGGATTGAGGGCTTGCCCATCACGGCGAGTTCCGCGGTGCTCGATGCGCCCGCGCGCCCAACGACGAGGTCGGCGGCGGCGCAGGCTGCGGGCATGTCGTCGATGAAGGGGAAGACGTCAACACGGGCTTTCGCGTTGGCCGCGGCCGTCCGCGCCGCGGCGAACCCGGATTGGCCTGTCATCCACAAGAACTGGATCTCGCCGCACCCGAACTGCTCGATGGCGGCGAGCATCGCGTCGTTTATCGTGCGGGCGCCTTGGCTGCCGCCGCTTACGAGGACCACGGGCACGGCCGAGTCGAGCGCGAATCGTTCGCACGCGGTCTGTTTGTCCGGCGGATGCGTGAATCCGGCGCGCACGGGGTTGCCCACGACGCGGGCTTTGTCTCGCGGGTATTCGCCGATGGTCTCGGGATAACTCAAAAGAAGCCGTGTCGCGCGCGGCGCCAGGATTCGGTTGGCCATGCCCAGGCGTTTGTTTTGCTCGTGCAACACGGTGGGCACGTTGAGGCGTTGTGCCGCATAGCATAGAGGCAGGCATACGTAGCCGCCGACGCCAAGCACGACTTGAGGACGGAACGTCTTGATGTACAGCATCGCGCGCGCAACGCCCGCGGCGAGTTTCGCGGCTACCCACGCTTGGCGCACCGAACGCTTCCGAGGCCATCCTTCGACGGGCACGCTACGAAAAGGCACACCGGTCTTCTCGGCGACGCGCTCTTCGATACCGCCTTTGCGTCCGACCCACTGAATACGCAGCCGCGGGTCGCGCTTCTGCAATTCTTCAATAACGGCCACGGCGGGCGACGTATGCCCGCCCGTGCCGCCGCCTGTGATCATGATTTGCATGGAAAAGACCGGGCGATTGAGGAATTGAGCGATTGAGTAATTGAGCAATTGAGTGAGCGTGAGGACGAAGAAGATCCCACCGCTCTTGTCACAACAGCCCTGCGCTCTTGCACCGCGAATAGTCCCTTTCCTATCGTAAATTACTCAATTACTCACTCCTCAGAATGCCAGCGCGAATTCGCGGCGTTCTTCGGGGGCCTGCGCTTGCAGGCCGATGTTCAACAGTATACCCGCAAGGATGAGAAAGACAATCTGCGCGGTGCCGCCGTAACTGACGAAGGGGAGCGTCAGACCCTTGGTGGGCATGAGTCCGATGGTCACCGCCATGTTGAAGACCGCCTGCAACGAGATCAGCGAGACGATGCCGACGGCGAGAAGCGAACCGAACATGTCCGGGGCGCACTTGGCGATCCGAATGCCAATGAGCAGGAACGAAACGAACAGGAACACCATGAAGACCGTGCCGGCGAGGCCCATTTCCTCGCCCCACACCGCGAAGATGAAGTCGGTGTGGGCCGCGGGAAGATAAGACAGCTTCTGTTCGCCGGCGCCCGCGCCCGTGCCGACGAGCGCGCCGTGCGCGAAGGCTGCGAGGGACTGGATAAGGTGGAATCCGCCTTCGTTGCGATGCGCGAACGGATCGAGGAAGGCGATCAAGCGTTGCCAGCGGTACGGGCTGACTTTGACGAGCGCCGCCACACCGGCAACAACAGGCAACAGGCTCCCTACGACGTAGAACCAGCGGACGCCGGCCGCGTAGATCATCAAGAACGACATCGAGACCATGACTACCGGAATGCCCAGGTCCTTTTCGAGCAGGACGAGTCCCGCGAAGCCGCCCGCAATGGCTACGGGAGGAACGAAACCGCGCCAGAACCGTTTGATGAACTCCTGGTTCTCGCTGAGCTTGTGCGCAAGAAGGACGATCAACGCAAGCTTGCCCAGTTCGGACGGCTGGAACTGGAACCCGGGAAGGCGTATCCAGCGTTGCGCGCCGTTCACTTCGACGCCGATTCCAGGTACTAGCACCAGCACGAGCAACAACAGCGAAACGCCGAGAATGCCTCTGAATACGAGCGGGAGGCTGAGCCAGTGATAGTCGAAATGCGTCGCAAGACGATACATCAGAAACAGTCCGAGGGCGATGCAGAGGAACTGGCGATGGAAGTTGCCGAGGCCTCCCGGCCTGGCCGCGCCGACGCTGTAGATCGTCATCAGTCCAATGAAGACGAGCGTCACGATGATCAGAATGAGCTTGATGGTCTCTCGTTTCATGACCGTGGCTCCTTGTTCTGTGCGTGTGCGGCGAGATGCGCTTGAACGCATTGCTTGAACACACGCCCGCGATGTTCGAAGTTGTCGTACATGTCGAAACTGGCGCACGCGGGGGATAGGAGGACCGCATCACCCGGACGTGCGGCCGCGGCCGCGCGCCTGACAGAGTCGGCCATATCCGTGGCCCGTTCCGTGGGGACGAGATCGCCAAAGGCCGTCTCGAGTTGCGGTGCGTCCTCGCCCAGCGTCACCAAAGCGCGGACGCTACGTTCGACCAAGCCGCGCAGCACGCCGTAATCACTTCCTTTGCCTCGCCCGCCTGCAATCAAGACGACCGGCCGCGTCATGCCTTCGAGCGCGACTTTGAGGCTGTCGACATTGGTAGATTTCGAGTCGTTGTAGAAGGCGATGCCGTCCGCCGTCGCAACATGTTCGATACGATGCTCGACTCCCGGGAACGTGCGCAGACCCTCGATGGTCTTGTTCCAGTCGAATTCCCCGGCGCGCATCATACTGAGCGCACACAACACATTTTGTAAATTGTGGCGTCCGGGCAGTTGCGTGTCCGATGCCAGCGCAACGACTTCGCCATCGAGGCAGATCTCGTTGCCACGCAGCCACAACCCGTGGGCCTGCGGTTCGAGCAGGCTGAAGGGCCATACCCGAGCCGCGGAACCGTTCGCCATGTCGCGCACCAACGCGTCGTCCGCGTTCACGATAGCGTGATCGCCTTGCCGCTGCTGCGCGAACATCGTGGCTTTGACGCCGGCATACGCCTCGATCGTACCGTGGCGGGCCAAATGGTCCGGCGTCACGTTCAGGACCGCGCCGATCCACGGCCGGAACGCGCGCGCGGTTTCGAGTTGATAGCTGCTGACTTCGAGGACGATATACTCGGGGGCGGGGTCCAGCATGACGGCCGCGGAGAACGGGAACGCATTATTGCCCGCAAGAGCCACCGTGTGGCCGCACGACGCGACCAGGACACGCAGAAGTTCCGTCGTGGTGGTCTTGCCGTTGGTTCCGGTTACAGCCAAAATGCGCGACCGGCAGTAAGGAAACGCGAATTCCATTTCGCCCACCACGTCAGCGCCCGCTTCGCGGGCTTTGCGAATCGGTTCGATTGTGGGGGAGACCCCCGGACTTGGAATCACGAGCGCCGCGCCTTCGAACGCGGCATCCGTGTGCCTTCCGGTCTCGTGGGGAATGCCCTCGGCGTCGAGTTCGCGGCAGAATGGAGCGAGTTTGTCGCCGCTGCCCGCATCGGTCACGAAAGGCGACGCGCCTTCGCGCACCAAGAGGCGCGCGAGGGCGCGGGCCGTCTGGCCCATGCCTACAATCGTGACTTTCTTTCCGCGAACGTCCACGCGCTTACCTCAGCTTCAATGTGCCAAGACTCATCAGCGCGAACAGGATCGCGAGGATCCAGAATCGCACCGTGACTTTCGTTTCCGACCAGCCTTTGAGTTCGAAATGATGATGCAACGGGGCCATGCGGAAGACCCGCTTGCCCGTCAATTTGAACGACGCGATTTGAATGACCACGCTCGACATTTCCAAGACGAACAATCCCGCCACCAAAGGCAAGAGGAGTTCTTGTTTGGTTAGGATGGCCATCGTGCCGATCGCGCCGCCCAAGGCGAGCGATCCGGTGTCGCCCATGAACACCTCCGCCGGGTGCGAATTGAACCAGAGGAAGCCGAGTCCCGTGCCCAGTATGGCCGCGCCGAACACCGTGAGTTCGCTGGCCTCGGGCACGTAGATGACGTAGAGGTACTCGGACCAGTCGACGCGTGAGACGACGTATGCGATTCCCGAGTACGCGAGCAGCGAGACAATCGATGCGCCCGCGGCAAGGCCGTCGAGGCCGTCGGTAATATTCACCGCGTTCGACGTGGCGACGATGATGAAGACGACGAAGAGAATGTAGAACGGTCCAAGCGGGATGAACGCTCCTTTGAATCCCGGGATCTCGACGCGGGTATGCAGGTTCTTTGTCCCCTTGGCGATTGTGTCCGGAAAAGCCGCTTCGATCAGCAGGCGATTGAATTGCGTGACCTCGCGCGCCGTCAATGTCGCGAGCCCAGCGTCTAGAAACCGATGCGATTCGCCGTTGAGTGGCGTGCCTTTCCAGAGTTCCTCTCGGTAGAGGTCGCGTTCGTCGAGCATAGCGTTGACCTCTTCGATCAACAGCACGCGGGACTTCTTATCCACGGGAGCGTCGACGGGCATCGACTCGATACGGCGCTGTAAGGTGGGTGAAAGCCGCTGCCACACGTGTTTCACCGCCGACGGCTCGGGCGCCGTGCCGCGAGCCTTAAGTTCAGCGACCAGCCCGGGCCAGTCGGATACATGATCGGCGTTGAGGTACGACGAACCGATCGTTACGGGATCAAAGTACAACAGCAATCCGAGCAGGAGTCCCGTAATGAGTTGTCCGGCCATCTTCGCACGCGCGCTGAGCCCGGTGTTGTGCTTGCGCTTGAGTTTGATGAAGTCGTCCAGGAAACCGACGACACCGAGCATGCAGAACACGGCGGTCACAATCAGGAGCAACCGGTTGGCCAGCGTGCTCCAAAGCAGCAACGCGACTACGGTTGACAGGATGATCAACACGCCGCCCATGGTAGGCGTACCTGCTTTGCCCTTGTGCAGCGCGTGAAGGTCGGCCACGTATTCTTGCTTGATGTGCTGCCCGATCTTGAGGACGCGAAGCCAGTGGATGATTTGCGGCCCCACGAGCAGGCAGAAGAAGAACCCCGTAAACGCGGCCGCGCCCGCGCGCACCGTGTGATAGGTGAACACGTTGAAGACCCCAAGGTACGGGGTCAGGGCTAGGGCGACGTAGTAAATCATGGAGAAACCGTGAATTGAAATATTGAGTAATTAAGTAATTGAGTAATTGAGTAATTGGACTTGGCAGGGGATCTCATATTCGACCCGGGAGCGACCTGGGCTAGCCTAATCGCCATTATGGTGTTTTCAAGAATCATCTATTCGTCCAAGTGTAATTTACTCAATTACTCAATTACTCAATTTCCCTTAGGGCATCGATGACTTGTTCCATGCGCATACTCCTGGAGCCTTTGACCAAAAGGAGGTCGCCGGGTTGGGCCAGGTCGTGGATGGCTTGGGCGAGGGCACGGGGTTCGTCAAACGCCTGCGCGACGGGGATTGCCTCAGCGCCGGCGATGGTATCACACGCATGCGGCCCCTTCGCAAACAAGTGCGTGACGCCCAGCGATTGCGCCAACGCGCCGAGTTCGCGGTGCAACGATGCGGCGGCTTCGCCCAATTCCAGCATGTCGCCGAGTGCGGCCATGCGCGCGCCGGGGCCGGGCCATTCGACGAGCGCCTGCAACGAGGAGGCCATGCTGGCTGGATTCGCGTTGTAGCTGTCGTCAATTATCGTCAGCGGCCCGGCCTTGAGGACCTTGAAGCGCGACGAGGCCAGCGCCGCTTCGCGCAACGGCGTTTCGAACTCCGTGACGCCGTGTTCGAGGCCGACCGCGATCGCAAGCAGCACGTTGCTCACGTGCGCGCGGCACGCCAGCGGCAGCGTCATCCGGCCAACGGGATCGATGTCGAGTTCCATTTCGCACGGCGCGACGAACCGCGCGGACTTCGCGCGCACGCTGCCGTTGCTGCCGAATCCAATCTTCTTTCCGTCGAACGCGTCCGCGATCTTCACGCACCGCGGATCGTCCGTGTTGACGTAGAAGACACCATCGGCCGCGAGCGCTTCGACAATCTCGCCTTTGGCCTTGGCGACATTCTCAACCGACCCGAATCCTTCGAGATGGGCCGGGGCGATCATTGTGATCGCCGCTTCCGTGGGCCTGGCGATGCGGCAGAGCGATGCGATCTCGCCCATATGGTTCGCGCCCATTTCGATGACGGCCATCGAGGCCGTCGCATCGATACTGAGCAGCGACAGCGGGCATCCGATGTCGTTATTCAGGTTGCCTTGCGTCTTGACGACGCTGTGCTTCGTGGCGAGGACCGCGGCAATCATGTCTTTGGACGAGGTCTTACCGCACGAGCCGGTCAGCGCAAGGATGGGTATTTGGTGACGACTGCGGTGATGCGAAGCGAATTGCTGCAGCGCGGCGAGCGGATCGGGCACGAGGAGACAGGTCCCGTCAGGGTGCTGCGTCGTTGTGACCGCGGCGCATGCGCCTTTCGCAAACGCATCGCCCACAAACCGGTTGCCGTCGAAATTCGCGCCGGACAGCGCGAAGAACACATCGCCCGGCTCGATGGTCCGCGTATCGGTCGAGATGCGTTGAAAGGTCTCGTGGACGTCCGGAATGCGCGCGGCGATGGCCCATGCCAGGTCGTCGAGGGTGTAGGTCCAACTCATGACGCGCGTCCTTTCGTCAGCGCGTCGCGCGCAACTTCCACATCGTCGAAATGTATGCGATGCGTGCCGAGTATCTGGTAGTTCTCATGGCCTTTACCGGCGATCATGACAAGGTCGCCGGGACGCGCCATAGCGATCGCGCGATGGATCGCTTCGGCGCGATCGGGCATGACCAGGTAGTCCTTCTCGCGCTGCTTTCCCGAGGCAATCATGCCGGCCTCGACGTCGTCCAGAATACGCAGCGGGTCCTCGGTGCGCGGGTTGTCGGAAGTAACGATGGCGTAGTCGGCGAGGCGCGCGACGACGGCGGCCATCTTCGGGCGCTTCGTTTTGTCGCGGTCGCCGCCGCATCCGAACACCGTGATCACGCGGCCGTTACAGATCTCGCGTGCCGCCTGAAGCACATTGAGCAACCCGTCGTCGGTATGGGCGTAGTCGACGACGACATGGAAATCCTGGCCCGCGTTCACGCGTTCGAAGCGGCCGGGCACGCGTTCGAGCGAGGCGACGCCCTCCGCCACGCGATCGAGCGGCACGCCCAGGCCGCAACAGATCGCGATCACGCCGAGCGTGTTCGACACGTTGTGATGACCGAGTAGCGCCGTGCGGATCGTGGCCTCGCCCCAGGGCGTAGCTGCGATGAAACAGGTCTCGCGGCTGTCCATGCGGACGTCGCGCGCGCGGCAATCGCCTTCGCGGCCGTAGGTGAAGCAGCGCACCTTCGACGCTTCGACAAAATGCGGCGCGCTTGGATCGTCCGTGTTGACGACCGTGAAACGCCCTTCGCCTTCGAGGGATTCGAAAAGCCTGAGTTTGGCGCGCCGATAGCTGTCCATGTCGGCGTGGTAATCCAAGTGGTCCTGCGTCAGATTCGTAAAGGCGGCCACGTCGAAATCGATGCCCGCGATGCGGTCTTGATCGATGGCGTGCGAACTGGCCTCCATGACCACGTGCGTCTGCCCGGCATCTTTCGCGCGGCGGAACATCGCCGCAAGCTCCTCGCCGAACGGCGTGGTGTGCGGCGCGGGCAGCATCTGTCCGGCGACGTCGTAGCCGATGGTGCCGAACGCGGCCGCCGGGTGGCCGCTTGCCGTCAAGACGCGTTGCGTCATGATGACCGAACTCGACTTGCCATTGGTGCCCGTGATGCCGATGACCGTCATCGCGCGCGAGGGATTGCCAGCCAAGGCATGCGCAAGAAGGCCCAGGGCGCGCCGGGGGCTTGCCGCGTACAGATAGGGGACTCCGCAGATCTCGCGTTGTCCCTGGCGATCGCCGATCACGGCCACAGCGCCGTTACGCACCGCCTGCTCGGCATAGGCGTGGCCGTCGGAGCGCACGCCCGGCGCGGCCACGAACACGGCGCCCGCCGACACACGCCGGCTGTCTTCCGTAACCGCGAGGACTTCACATCCCGGAAGATCGAGCGGTTCACATTGGAGTAGTGCTGGAAGCTGGTTTAGTTGCATCATTGGTTGCTTGAGGTTGTGGCGCGTCCGCAGCGTCCGTTGACGAAAACACAAGGCGGCACAAGGCTACATCGCGCAAAGCGGTACCCGGAGGCGGGTCTTGCGATACGACGCGTCCCGCACCTTGTGGGTCCCAATTGATCCCGAGCGTATCTACGTACTCTTTGGCTTGACGCTTGGTCAGCCCGACAAAACTGGGCAACAGCGGCTCGCCGGTGTCCGGCGCTTTCGAGGCCGCGACGAGTTCAAGGCCATCGAGCGGGACCTGCGGCTCCTGGAGAAGGTCCGCCTCGTCATCCGCGCGCGCTACCAAGGTGTCTTCGTCTTCTCCAGCCTGCTCCGGCAACGGAAGGCCTTCCGATTCGCCTCCTTTGGTTTCGATAGTGGGGTCTTGCGGGCAGTTCAACTTTATGAGCGCGTCGCGCACGACCTCCTTGAAAACGGGACCGCTGACCGTGCCGCCAAAGTGCAGCTTGACGGCGGGTTCCTGGATGACGATTACGCAACAGATCCGCGGATCGGCAACTGGCGCGAACCCGGCGAATACGGCGGTGAACTTTCCGGGCATGAATCCCTTGCCGCCGGGTATGGCGATTTGGGCCGTTCCGGTCTTGCCGCCGACGCGGTACTCGGGGATGCTCGCGGGCTTGCCCGTGCCATGCAGCACGACCAGGTGGCAGAGCTCCTGCATCGTGCGGGCCGTGGCTTCCGACAAGATGCGTTCCGGTTCGACATCCTGGTGGCGGTAGATCACGTTGCCGGACCGATCCACCGCGCGGTCGACCACATGCAAGTCGCGATACAATCCGCCGCTCGCAATGACGCAGAAGGCGCGCGCGAGTTGCGGCATGGTTACGGCCACTTCCTGGCCCATCGGCAGCGAGCCCATGCTCAGGCGCGACCACTTCGATCGCGGGCGCAGGATGCCGCAACTGCCCGAGGGGAAGTCCGCGCACGCGCGCTTGCCGAATCCGTAGCGGCGCATCCAGTGTTCGAAGCGCTCCGCGCCGAGCATCGCGCCAAGCTTGATATGGGCGATGTTGCTGGATTCCGAGAAGCACTTGGTGAAGGGAATGACGCCGAACCGATGGAAGTCGCGGATGCGATGCCCATAGGGGTTGAATGCGCCGCCTTCGCAATCGATCATCGTGTCGGGCGTGATCAGGCCTTCTTCGAGCGCGGCCGAGGCCGCTACAATCTTGAACGACGAGCCCGGCTCGAACGCGAACTCGACGGCCCGGTTGCGATACACCGTACCGGTGACATCGCCGCGCACGTTGGGATCGTAGGAGGGACGGCACGCCATGGCGAGGATGGCGCCGGTCTTCACGTCGACGACGATTCCCATGCCCTGCGGCGCGCTCGATTCGGCCATGCCTTTGTCGATGGCCTGTTCGAGCGTGCGCTGGATGCCCTTGTCGATGGTCAGATAAATCGAGTCGCCGCCTTCCGGCTCGATGCTCTCGAAGACGCGCGAGCCGAGCATGTTCCGGTTGGCGTCGACACGCGACTTGTGTTTGCCGGGCACGCTCCGCAGGAATTTGTCGAACCGCTTCTCGATACCCGCCTGGCCGAACCCGTCGCGGTCGACGAAGCCAATGATATGCGCCGCGAGGTCCTTTTCCGGGTAGTAGCGATTGGATTCCTTCTTGAGTTCCAGGCCGTATTTCGCAAGCGGATCGAGGTTCTCGAACGTCCGTACTTCGTCATCGCTAAGCAGGCGCTTAATCCAGACAAAGCGCATCAGGCGGCCGTCTTTGTCGCGCTGGGCGAGGCGGGCCGCGGTATCCGCTTCGTCTACGCCGAACTTGGCGCTCAGGACCGTTGCCGCGAACTCCGCATCCACGACGCCGCGCGGATTTGCCCACAGCGACTGCATCTGGCGGTCCTCCGCGAGGACACGGCCTTCGTCATCAAGGATCTCACCCCGGGGAACACGCAATTCGATTTCAGCAAGATGCCCCCGCTCCTCCGCGGTAAGTTCCATCCGCGGATCGGTATGGACCTGCACCAGCTTGGCCACCACGATCGCGAAGAGGATCAGGAATCCCCAAGCGATGCTCCGGAGCCGGACGGCGTGGCACTCGGGAGGGGGGCCTCCGTGGGTAATGTGCTCGCAAGGCTGGAGGGTGCGTCGGTATTCCATGGGCTATCATCCTTGTTCCATCCGGGGGCGCGATGGAGCCACCCGGAGACGTACGCTTTGATCAGGGTCACGAAGGAAACGTTGGGCACGTCGGCGTTAACAGGGTCCAACCCAGGCAGGCCCGGAGCGGAGTAGGGCGACTCGTCGCGCAGGGCCGCGATATCGCCGGCATAGTAGATGATCTCAATCTGTTCGGGCTGCGGCTCCACGAGGCCGAGATCGGGCGCGGCCCCGCGCATGCGTCCCGAATTCTCGAGGTCCGTCTGCTGTTCCTTCAGTTTGTCAAGCGATTCGGAGAGGTCCTTGACTTGGCGCGACACCTGCATGAAGTCGTAATCCATGCGCAATTGCTCGGTGTTCAACCACGTGTCGAATCCTACCGCCGCGAACGGCCCGGCCAGCGCCAGCAGCCACCAGGCGAGGCCGCGCAAATTGGCCCTCGCTCCTCTCCGGTACGTCGTGTGAATCATCGCCCCTCCTCCTCACGCCAGCCGAACATTGCCGGCCGTTAGATCTTTTCCGCGGCGCGCAGACGGGCGCTATGCGCCCGAGGATTGCGCTCGATTTCTTCTTCGCTTGGATACTGCGGTTTCGGCGTCAACACGCGAATCCGCGGGGGAACGCTCGATTTCACGCGCCCATCCGCGTGCAACTCGCGGCGCGCGCGCGATGCCTCTTGAAACACATGCTTTACGATCCGGTCTTCGCCGGAATGGAATGCAATCGCGACGATGCGGCCTCCGGCTTTCAGCGCATCGATGCCTTGCCGCACGCCGGCCTCGAGCCAGCGGTATTCCTCGTTGACCGCGATACGGATGGCCTGGAACACGGTGCGCGTTTCCTCGGGCATGCCCTGCACGAATGCCAGCGCATCGTGTACTGCCTGGGCCAGATCCGAAGTCGAACGCATGGCGCCCGATGCGCGCCTCGCAAGGATGGAACGCGCGATTCGCCGGGCAGGCCCTACGTCGCCATATTCGCGCAATGCGCGCGCCAGTCCGGCTTCGTCCGTGCGCGCGAGCCATTCCGCCGCCGTCAGCCCTCCCGAGGGATCCAATCGCATATCCAAAGGCCCTTCTTCCTGAAAGGTGAATCCTCGCCGGGGGTCCTCAAGTTGCATGCTCGAAAACCCGGCGTCAATCAGGATGCCATCTACTTCCGCAATGCCAAGCGCTTCGAGCGCCTCGGCCAGTTCGCCGTAGTTCCGATGGATCACTTCCGCGCGTGGGAACCCCGCAAGC
This sequence comes from uncultured Nitrospiraceae bacterium, assembly GCA_964402555.1. Lineage (GTDB taxonomy): Bacteria > Hydrogenedentota > Hydrogenedentia > Hydrogenedentales > SLHB01 > CAYOCT01. The sequence continues at coordinate 29,339 of CAYOCT010000015.1, forward strand.
CGTCGCCGGGCGAGTTCCACGCTGGCCGGGTCGCGATCCAAGGCGATCAACCGGCCGCCTGCCAGCTTGCGCGCAATCAACGTCGAGTGGCCTGCGCCGCCGGCCGTGCAATCCACGTAGATTCCCTCGGGCCGGATTGCGAGCCACTCCACCACCTCGACGGGAAGCACCGGAACGTGAACCGCTTCAATCTCGTGGTCGTGGCCGTATGCGTAATCGGTCTTCACGGTGAGGCCGTGCATCCGCCAGCGGCTGCACATCCTCCTTCTCCCGCGTTACCATTCACCACAAAGCTCGCATTGCCAAATCGCTTCCGGGGTTCTTCTGGTGAAAGACCGCGATTCCCATGTCACGCGTGTCGATTGTTGCGCCGAAGCTTGGGTGGCCGTTTGTGCCGCCCTGGACCGAAGTGCGCGATCGAGGTCGATTACGAGCACGACACGAGCTACGCCGCTTCGCGGAAGCCCTGCACCGCCTGCGACTCGTTGTCGAACACGTCGAACACCGAGGAGACGCCCGCCATACGGAAGACGCGCTGGGTGTACATGTTCACGCCGACCAGCTTCATGTCGCCGCCGTTAAGCCGCAATTGGCGAAGCCGCTCGACGAGCACGCCCAGCCCCATGAAGCTGATGTAGCGGACCCCGCTCAGATTTGCCACGACGCGGCACCGTTTCTCCTTCAGGCACGACAACAACCCGATCCGCAGCGCACTCACGCCGTCCTCGTCGATATCGCCTTCGAGGCGCATGACCGTGACCGGCCCCATTTCCACGCGATTAATGTTGATCATCTTGGCCACCTCGCTCCCGTCCGGCCACGGACTGCGTGTTCCGCACCAGCAGTTCCGTCGCCATCGTTTCAAATTCCGCACCCATATTGACCTGATACGCGTCCCACGCGTCTCTGCGCCAAAGCTCCAAGTGGTTACGCATGCCGACCAGCACCACCTCGCGTTCCAACGACGCCAGGCTGCGTAGCGGCGCCGGGATCGCGATGCGCCCCTGCCGGTCGACTTTCGCGTCCATCGCGCAGCCGTAGACCAGCCGAAGGAAATCGTTCGCCTTCGGATCGAGCGGGTCCATGGCCTCCGCGCGGGCAATGAGGACTTCCCATTCCTTGAGGTTGTAGAAGTTCAGACAGCCCTTGTACCCGCGCGTGATGTACCAGGTGATGTGGTCGTTGCGTTCCATTAGGTCATGGAATTTTCGAGGGACCGTGATGCGGCCCTTGTCGTCAACCACTGTTGGATGTGACCCGTAGTACATCGCTCTTTCCACCACTCTCCACCACTTAGGACCACATGATACCACCTACCCGCCCCTTTGTCAATATATTTCTTCACCTTTCCGCCCCATTTTTTGCAGCCCAACGAAGAGGAAGAAAATTGCTTTGTTCAATGGTATCAATAGGTTACGCGGGTACTGTCCAGATACCATATCTTGTGCCTAACCGACAAGAAACAATGGCAATAACACCAAATATAGTATAGGTGAAACTTCACTGACGGCAGGATTATCACTTTAGGATGTAGTATTGTTATTGCTTTTATTGGATTGGTTCGCCCTTCACGTGGATTGCATTCAGCAAATCCTACCGCCGAAAAGAAGTGACGGGGGAGTGCAAAGCACGAGCGTCTGGAAGGAGGCGTGTTGTCATACCGATGAAGAAGCCCGATCGTCGGAGGAAGCGAATCAATATGACTAGATAACCTATTCCATATATAGTACTATATTTAATGTCCCGCAGATCGTTGGGGCGATCTTCGCACGCCTGCTCATGCGGCTTTTGCTATAGTGGGCCTTCGACTCATGCGACGCAGACAATCCGCAAAAGGAAGGAGCGGGCGATATGAACCGTGCGATTCGTGTACATCCGGCGCAGCCGAAGTGCTTCGAGTTTCGGGACAAGCCGCTGGCGCTGGTTACGGCCACGGAGCATTACGGCGCGGTGATGAATCGTCCGTTTCGCTATGAGCGGTACCTTGCTGACGCCGCCGAGAAACACATGACGCTGACGCGGCTGTTCTGCCTGTTTCGCGAATTGCAGAGCGCGGTGAATCCGTACAGCACGTGCAAGCCCGAGTCGCCGGACTATATCGCGCCGTTTCCGCGCACGGGTTCCGGGCGCGCTCACGACGGCGAACCGAAATTCGATCTGGATCGATGGAACGCGGAGTACTTCGATCGCCTACACGGGTTTCTCTCGCTCGCGTCGGACTACGGCATCGTAGTGGAGATCGTGTTGCTGAGCAACACCTATGAGCCGCGCATCTGGTCGTTGAATCCGCTGCATGCGGGTAACAACGTGAACGGGCTTCCCGAGATTCCGTGGACGGATTACACGACGATGCGCCATGCCGCAATCTTTGAAAGGCAGCGCGCTCACGTGCGCAAGATCATCGAGGAGACCAACCGCTACGACAACATCATCTACGAGATCTGCAACGAACCGGGCGGCGGTTTTCCCGGCGTCGAAGGCGCGCCCAGCCCCGCCGAGGTCGATACGTGGCAGGCCGCGCTCGCCGCGTTGATCCGCGAGACGGAGCGTTCTTTGCCAAACCAGCATCTCATCGCGGGCCACGAAGCGTTTACGTATCAGCCCTGGTCGCATCCGGCGGATGCATCGTTTCGGGAAGCGTGGTTTGACGTGGTCAATATCCATCCGCTGCCGGGGATCGGCTATCGAGGCACGCGATACGACATGGGCGAGTTCATGTCGAAACAACTGTGTTTGCGTCCGTTCCGCGATTTCTGCCTCGACACGTATGCGGAAGGCAAGCCGCTCAACTACGACGAGGACAACGTGGCGAGCCAGTATAAAGACGTCGAGGGGTGGACGATCCACCGGAAGCGGGCGTGGACGGCGCTGCTCAACGGCGCGCATTACGACTACATCGACTTCTCGATCGTGAACTACTGCGAGACTGGAACGCCGCAATCGCGACAGGCCATTCGTTCCTGGATGAGCCATCTGTCGCAATGCATTCACTCGATCGATCTCGTGCGTGCGCGACCGATGCGCAACGGGCTGCGTGAACAGCCTGCGCACACGTGCGAATCAATGCTGGCCATCGAGGGCGAGGATTACTTCATCTACCTCGCCGACGAACGCGAACGGACCGATCCCGATGCGGGTTCGACTCTGCAGGGCCGCGTTGTCGTGGATCTGCCTGAAGGCGCGTATCTCCTTGCCGCGTTCTCGCCGGCGGCCGGGCAGTATTCGCCGTGGAGGTCCCTCGCCGGCGGGGCAGGCGCTTCGTTCCTCACACCGGAATTCGAACACGATCTGGCGATACGCATTCGGCGGGCGTAGCACGCGGCACGGTATCCATGCGCCTCCACGGGAGATCCAGTTAAGCATGGCGTCTGAGACTGATAGGGAGGCTATTGATAATGGCCTCCATATCATGTATAATCGCCATGGCCTCTCTCGGAGTATCCGGCAGAAGTCCACGCCGCCGTGCGATGGCGCGTGCGGAACCGAACATGCGGGCCGCGCATGGGAGAGAAGGGACAGGATGGGAAAGTTCCTCGTCGTGGATGACGACAAGGCGAACGTGAGGCTGCTCGAGGCGTTGCTGGCTTCCCTTGGGCACGAGGTCGTCAAGGCGTACAGCGGCGAGGAATGCCTCGAACTCCTGCGATCTACGCCTGTCGATCAAATCCTGTTGGATGCGATGATGCCGGGCATGGACGGCTTCGAAGTCATCCAGCGGATCGTCGAAAACCCGGATTGGCGGCTTATCCCGATTGTCATGGTGACCGCCCTGCACGATATCGAGTACCGCGCCCGCGCGCTGGATCTCGGCGCAGCGGACTTCATCACCAAGCCCATCCACAAACTCGAATTGCGCGCGCGCGTCGAATCGCTGCTCAAGGCTAAACAGTACAACGACCTATTGGTCCAGCATCGGGACACGCTCGAACAGCAAGTCGCCGAGCGCACGCGCGAACTTCAGCGCGCGTACGAGCAAGTCAAGGCCACCTCGCTGGAAATCGTCTTTCGGTTGGTGCGCGCTGCCGAATACAAGGATGAAGACACAGGCAGCCACGTGCACCGGATGAGCCTGTATTCACAGACCATCGCGCGCCACGCGGGACTCCCCGAAGCCGATTGCGAAGCGATCCTCAACGCCGCGCCCATGCACGATATCGGCAAGATAGGCGTGCCCGACGGCGTTCTGTTGAAACCCGGTCCATTGGACGAGGCCGAATGGGTTCTTATGCGCCAGCACACGGTCATCGGCGCATGTATCCTGGAAGGATCGACCGTTCCGGCCGTCGACCTTGGCCGCATCATCGCGATCTCCCATCACGAGAAATGGGATGGCACCGGATATCCGTTGGGCCTGAAAGGAGACGATATTCCTGTGCCCGGTCAGATCGTGGCCATCGCCGACGTGTTCGACGCGCTGACCTCCAAGCGTCCTTACAAGAGAGCCTTGTCCGAAGAAGAGGCCTTCGAGATCCTTCGAGCGGACGAAGGCAAGCATTTCAACCCGCGATTTCTCAAAGCCTTCTTTGACGGCATCGACGAGATTCGTGCCATCAAAGCGCGCTATCCGGTCTGACACGAAGGCGCAATCAAGAACTTACACACCGTAAGCGTCGAAGGAGAAATGGGCTAACACGTGATCGTGATCGTAGTCGACTACGATCACGACTACGATCACGATCACGAGTGGGGGCGCAATGCTCCTTAGTTTGCACGCCGTTGATTGCGGGTGGGTCCGACAAGCCTCGACGCGCATACGAGCGCTGCCCCCGCAAATAAGAGCAACAAGGCGTCTCCGCATAATGTCTCGTTAGGAGCCAAGTCTCCTCCCGTACACCCCGCGCCAATTCCGGCCACCTTCATCGAGTATACGTCTTGGCAGTATTGCGTATTGTCCGTGCCGCTCAAGATCCAAAGTGCATTATTGTGCGTCACCGAAGGAAACGCCGTCCGGTGCGGCCACGAATCCGAGGGAGTCTCCTCGGTCCAATTCACTCCGTCGGGCGAAGACCACACATCGTTGTTTACCTTGCCCATGTCGCTCTCGCCGCCGTACACCCACAAGCGTCCGCCCAGCGCGGCGACGCCATGCGAATCGCGCGGGTCCCACGGCGCCTGCGCCACGGCCTGATCCCACACCGCGCCATCCAGCGAACTCCACACATCGCTGCGATGCGCGCTTCCATCGGACCCTCCTACAAGCCAGAGCCTGCCATTCAAGGCTGCCAGCCCAGTGTCCCAGCGGGCTTTCCACGCAGCCTTGGCGACCACCTGCGTCCACATGACCCCATCCGCCGAGAACCAGACATCGCCAAGGACCCCACTGACGTCTGCCCCTCCTACAATCCAAAGTCCGGGACCAAACCCAATAGACGCATGAGCATTGCGCGGCGTCCATGCGGCCGACGCCGTGGCCTCCGTCCAATTCGTGCCGTCGGTGGAGAACCAAACATCGTTGAACAGGCCGCTGGCACTATCGTCTCTCCCGCCCAGCACCCACATCTTCCCATCGTAGACCGCCGTCCCGAATTCGTAGCGCGGTTTCCATCCCGCCGCAGGCGTCGCCAGCGTCCACGTCTTGCCATCTTTGGAAGACCACACGTCGTGAAGCGGTTTCGCGCCGTCATGCCCGCCCATGACCCACAGCTTCCCGCCGAACTCGACCGCGCCATGCAGATACCTCGCCGCCCACGGTACCGAGGCCGTTTGCTGCGTCCACGTCTTCTTCACGGCGACGCCACTCCCCAGCACTGCATTCATTACCCGGCCCATATCCACGCCCGAGCCCGCCGCGCGCCTCGATCGGCATCACCGCGCCGAGACACACCAGAATCCAAACCGCCCGCCAAACCCACCCGCGCGAGCGCGCGTCAACGTCATAGCCCATCGCAAAACCCTCCATCGTCAGGCACAACCTCTATGCCGGCAGAACAGGGGATCCAGCACCCGTATTCCCACATTGGGCTGGAGCATGACCTCGATACACGGTATGGGACCGTCGTAGCTTTGAGCTTACCAGACAGTCGGGAAGACCGGCTCGTCGTCAATCGCGTGTATTTCGGAAGGTTTACGTCGCGAGGGCGTCATAGCCGTAGGAGTTGACGCTGGGGAGGTTTGAGGACCCCATGAGGGCGAGGTCGATCGCGCGGGCGGCTTCGCGGCCTTCGCGAATCGCCCAGACCACGAGGGACTGGCCCCGGCGCGCGTCGCCCGCCGCGAAGACGTTCTTGCGGCAGGTCTCGTAGTTGAGGCCGGTCTTGAGGTTGCCGCGCGGGTCGAGTTCGAGGCCAAGGTCTTTGACGATGGTGTCCTGTTCGGGATGCAGGAAACCGAGCGCGAGCAGCACGAGTTCGCAATCGATTGCGAATTCGCTGCCGGGCATCTCTTGCATCTTGGAACGGCCGTTTTCGTCTTTGACCCATTCGACGCGGACGCAGTGCAGGCGTCTGACGCAGCCGTCTTCGCCTTCAAAGCGCTTAGTAAGAATGCTCCATTCGCGCGTGCCGCCTTCCTCGTGGCTCGACGAGGTGCGCAGCATGTATGGCCACAGCGGCCACGGTGTCGAGGTGTCGCGCTCCATCGGCGGCCGCGGCATGATCTCGAGGGAGACGACCTGTTTCGCGCCTTGGCGGATGCTGGTTCCGACGCAGTCGGACCCGGTGTCGCCGCCTCCGATCACGACGACGTTCTTGTCCGTCGCGAGGATCTCGGGGCCTTCGATGGGTTTGCCCATGTTGCGCCGCGTCTGTTGCGGCAGAAATTCCATGGCGAGGTGGATGCCGTTGAGGTCCGAGCCGGGGATATCGAGTGTGCGTGCGCAGGTCGATCCGGTCGTGAGCAGCACGGCATCGTAGGCTTCCAGTTCGCTCGCGGGGACGTCTTTGCCGACCCACGCCCCGCACCGGAATTCGACGCCTTCGGCGCGCATCTGAGCGATGCGCCGCCGCACGTGCAGTTTGGTCAGCTTGAACGAGGGGATGCCGTACATGAGCAGCCCGCCCGGTTCGTCGTCGCGCTCGAATACGGTGACGGCATGGCCAACGCGCGCGAGTTGTTGTGCCGCGGCGAGGCCCGCCGGCCCCGAACCCACGACCGCGATCTTCTTGCCGGTCATCTTCTCGGGCGGGTCGGGCTTGATCCAGCCTTCCTTCCATCCGCGCTCGGCGATCTCGCGCTCGATGTACTCGATCGTGACGGGCGGCTCGTTGATGCCGAGCACGCATGCGGCTTCGCATGGCGCAGGGCACACCCGCCCGGTGAACTCGGGAAAGTTGTTCGTCGAATGCAGGATATCGAGCGCCTCGCGCCAGTTGCCGTTCTTCACGGCCTCGTTGAAATCGGGGATCATGTTCCCGAGAGGGCATCCGCTGTGGCAGAACGGCACGCCGCAGTTCATGCAACGATACGCCTGCTGGCGGATCTTCTCTTCGGGAAACGACGTGATGAACTCGTCGTATCCGCGGATGCGTTCGCCAATGGGACGGTTCGAGGGAAGGTCCCGCTGATAGGCCATGAATCCTTTTTCTTTACGAAGCAACACGGTTCAACTCCTGCGCGGCGGCTTGCGCTTCCTGTTCTTTCAGCACACGGGCGTAATCTCTCGGCATCACGCGGACGAACTTGTTAAACGCGCTCGTCCACGTGTCGAGGATATGCTGGGCCACGGAACTGCCCGTGTACTTCACATGATTTTCCAATAGCATCCGAAGTTCGGCGAGGCTGTTGCGGTGCAGGGGCTTCAGATCCACCATGCCCTGGTTGCATCGCGACGCGAACGTGCCGTCCTCGTCGTAGACAAAGGCGATACCGCCGCTCATGCCCGCGCCAAAGTTGCGCCCGGTCTTGCCCAGGATGGCGACGCGGCCACCGGTCATATACTCGCAGCCGTGGTCGCCGACGCCTTCGACGACGGCCCACGCGCCGCTGTTGCGCACCGCGAATCGCTCGCCTGCGACGCCGCGGAAATAGCATTCGCCGCCCGTCGCGCCGTACAGCACCACGTTGCCGATCAGAATGTTCTTTTCGGGCACGCCCTTGAACGCCTTCGGTGGCCGGACAATGATCTTGCCGCCCGAAAGGCCCTTGCCGAGGTAATCGTTAGCTTCGCCCTCGATGCAGAACGTAACGCCCTTGATGGCGAACGCGCCGAAACTCTGGCCCGCGGACCCCTTGCAGTCGATCCACACGGTGTCTTCGGGCAGGCTGCCGGTGTACATGCCGAGCTTGTGACGCCTGGTCAATTCGCTCGACAACATCGTGCCGATGGTGCGCTGCGTGTTGCGAATGTCCTGATCGAACTGCACGGGCGCCTGGTACTCGACCGCGGCACGCGCCTTGCGCATGATCTCGAAATCGAGTTCCTCTTCGAGGCCGTGGTCCTGCGGTTTGCTGCAATACAGCGTCTCGTCCTTCCACGGCTTGGCCACGTAGAGGACACGGTCGAGATTCAGCGTCTTCGCCTTCCAGTGATCGGGGAGCGGGTCGTACTCGAGCAGATCCGACCGGCCAATCATCTCGTTCAGCGTACGGAAGCCGAGTTCGGCCATGATCTCGCGCAGTTCCTGCGCGATGAACTGGAACAGATTCACCACGTATTCGGGACGGCCCGCGAACTTCTTACGGAGTTCGCGATCCTGCGTCGCGATGCCCACGGGACAGGTGTTCAAGTGGCACGCGCGCATCAGCGTGCAGCCGCACACGACCAGGGCCGCAGTGGCGAAGCCGAATTCGTCCGCGCCCAGCAGCGCGCCGATGGCCACGTCGCGGCCGGTTTTCAACTGACCGTCGACCTGCACCCGGATGCGGCTGCGCAGATTGTTCTCGACGAGCACCTGATGCGCTTCGGCCAGCCCGAGTTCCCACGGCAAACCCGCGTGTTTGATCGAGGTCAGCGGCGAAGCGCCGGTGCCGCCATCGTGGCCGCTGATCAGCACGAGGTCGGCCTTGCCTTTCGACACGCCCGCCGCCACGGTGCCCACGCCGACTTCGGATACGAGCTTGACTGAAACGTTGGCGCGCGTGTTGGCGCACTTCAGGTCGTGGATAAGCTGCGCGAGATCCTCGATCGAGTAGATATCGTGATGCGGCGGCGGCGAGATAAGCTCGACGCCCGGCGTCGAATGGCGCACGAGCGCGATCTCGGGGAAGACCTTGTGGCCGGGCAACTGGCCGCCTTCGCCAGGCTTCGCGCCTTGGGCCATCTTGATCTGCAGTTCGTCGGCGTTGACGAGGTATTCGTTCGTGACGCCGAACCGGGCCGACGCAACCTGCTTGATCGCGCTACGCCGCAAATCGCCGTGCGCGTCCGGCTGGAAGCGCAGTGGATCTTCGCCGCCTTCGCCGGTGTTGCTGCGTCCGCCGAGACGATTCATTGCGATGGCCAGGGTCTCGTGCGCTTCCTTGCTGATCGAGCCGAACGACATCGCGCCGGTGCAGAACCGCTTGACGATCGCGGATACCGGTTCGACTTCGTCGATAGGAATCGGCGTGCCCTTCTTGAACTTCAGCAACCCGCGCAGCGTGGCCAGCGTGCGCGTGCGGTCGTTCATGAGCGCCGAGAATTCCTTGAACTTGGCGTAGCTTCCGGATCGCGCCGCGTGTTGCAGCAGCGACACGGTCTCGGGATTGTACTGATGGAACTCGCCGCGCTGGCGCCAGCGATACTGACCGCCCGGGTCCAACCCGGCGCGCAGCTTGATCTGTTCCGAGTAGGCCATGCCGTGGCGCAGGATCGTTTCGCGCGCGACCTCGTCGATGCCGATGCCTTCGACGCGCGATACCGTGCCCGTGAAACACCGCTCGACAAGCGCGCTGGACAATCCGATCGCCTCGAAGATCTGCGCGCTGCGATAGCTTTGCTGCGTCGAAATGCCGATTTTCGACATGACTTTGAGGAGGCCTTTCTCGACGGCCTTGATGTAGTTCTTATGGGCCTTCTCCGGATCGACGGCCAGCGTGCCTTTGAGAATCAGATCGTAGATCGTCTCGAACGCGAGGTACGGGTTGATTGCGCCCGCGCCGTAGCCCGTCAGCAGGGCGAAATGCGTGACTTCGCGCGGCTCGCCCGATTCGACGACGATACCGCATTCCGTACGGCGCTGTTCGCGCACGAGGTGATGGTGCACCGCGCCGGTGGCCAGCAGGCTCGGGATCGGCGCGAGGTCCGCGTCCACACCGCGGTCCGACAACACGAGGATCGTAACGCCCTCGGCAATGGCATCTAACGCTTCGTCACAGATGCGTTGAAGCGCGCGATCCAAGCCCGCCGCGCCGTCTTTCGCGGGAAACAGCGTCGAGATGACGCGCGATTTCAGCCCGGGTTCGTCGATTTCCTTGATGTACTTGAGCTGGGCGTCGGTGATAATCGGCGACGGAAGCTGGAGTTGTTCGCAGTGCTTCGGGGTTTCGTCGAGGAGATTGCGCTCGCGTCCGACGGTCGTGACAAGCGACATGACAATCTCTTCGCGGATCGGATCGATGGGAGGGTTCGTAACCTGCGCGAAGAGTTGCTTGAAGTAGTTGAACAACAATTGCGGGCGGCGCGACAACACGGCCAGCGGCGCATCGTTGCCCATCGACCCCACGGCCTCGTGGCCCAATTCGACCATGGCCTGGATTAGAATATCGAGGTCCTCCTGCGAATACCCGAAGACCTGCTGCCGCTCGACGAGCGACGATTTCTCCTTGATGCGTTCGGGCTCCGGGCAGTCGCCGGGCAGCGTCACCCGATGGCGGTTGAGCCATTTGCGGTACGGGCGCAGATCGGCGTACGAGGTCTTGATCTCCTCGTCGCTCACGATGCGTCCTTCTTCGGTATCGATCAGGAACATGCGTCCCGGTTCGAGGCGGCCTTTCTTGACGATCTTCTCTTGCGGGATATCGAGCACGCCGACTTCGGACGCCATCACGACGAACCCGTCGTCGGTCACCCAGTAGCGCGAAGGCCGGAGTCCGTTGCGGTCGAGCACCGCTCCGACCCGGATGCCGTCGGTGAATGCGATCGACGCCGGCCCGTCCCACGGTTCCATCATGCACGCGTGGTATTCGTAGAAGGCCCGTTTGTCGTCGGCCATACTCTCGTCGCCGCGCCACGGTTCCGGGATCATCATCATCATCGCGTGCGCGAGCGAGCGCCCGCCGTGTACGAGCATCTCGAGCGCGTTATCGAACATCGCCGAATCGCTCGCGCCCGGCGTGAGGATCGGCAGCAGCTTCTTGATATTCTCGCCAAACAGCGTGCTGGCGAAGTGCTTCTCGCGCGAGGCCATCATGTTGATGTTGCCGCGCAGCGTGTTGATCTCGCCGTTGTGCGCCATGAACCGGAACGGGTGCGCCAGCGGCCACGTCGGCAGCGTGTTCGTGCTGTACCGCTGATGGACGAGCGCCATGCAGCTCTCGAACTTCTCGTCCGACAAGTCGGGATAGTAGTGGTCCATCTGGTGGGCCAGCATCAAGCCCTTGTAGACGATGGTGCGCGCGGAAAGGCTCGGGATGTAGAACTGGCTCTTGCCTTCCATATCCGACGCGCGCACGGTGTTCTCCGCGGATCGGCGGATCACGTACAGTTTGCGTTCGAACCCGTCGATATCGAGGCCCTGCTCGCGCTTCACGAACACCTGCATGATAACCGGTTCGTTCTCGCGCGCGAGCCAGCCGATGGCCGACGAATCGCGCGGCACTTCACGCCATCCGAGCAGATGCTGGCCTTCCTCGGCGATGGCCGACTCGACAATCTTGACGCACGTCTTGCGGTCCTTGGCCTTCGAGGGGAGGAATACCATGCCGACGGCGTAGGCTCCCGGCGCGGGGAGGTCGAACTTGAGCGCCTCGGCCTGCTCGGCGAAGAACGGGTGCGGCAGGCGCACCAGCATGCCCGCGCCGTCGCCCGTGTCCGGATCGCACCCGCACGCGCCGCGATGCACCAGGTTTTCGAGGACCTGGATGCCCTGGCGGATGATCGTGTGCGTGGACGCGCCGTTGATGTTCACCACAAACCCGACGCCGCACGCATCGTGCTCGTATCGAGCGTCGTAAAGTCCTTGTTCCGAGATCGATCTCATACGTCTGTTTCGTTCGCCTTTCCGGTTCCGAGGCGGGCCAAATAACGCCGGCGTATAGGGGTGTGGAGCCTAGAGAGCCATTCTAAGCTATCCCCTTGCGCCTGACCGTGCCCGCTCACGCTAGAACCTTATACATTACGATGAACACACGAGGGCTGTCAAATATTCGCGCGGACTGAGCACGGCGTTTGGGCCTCGCGAAGCCGTCGATTGCTTTGATCGAGCCGGTCCTTTCGCTACAATCCACCCGGGAAAAGGAGCCGGAAACTCATGGATCAAACGAAAACCTATCTGCCCAATTCCAGATGGTGTTTTGTGTGCGGCGAGGAGAACAGTGCGGGTCTTGGCGTGCGTTTCTATGTCGAGAATGGCACGGTCAAGGTGCGCTGGCGCGCCGGGGACAAGCATTGCGGCTACCAGCATGTCGCGCACGGCGGCGTCATTGCGGCCGTCCTCGACGAATGCATGGGCTGGGCCGCCGCGCGGGCCGTCCAGCGGATGTGCGTCACGGGCGAACTGACGGTCCGCTACCTCAAGCCCGTCCCTTCGGACCGGGACCTGACCGTCAGCACGGAGGTCGTGAAAGCCTCGCGCCGGCTCATTCATGTAACGTCCGGTTTGGCCGATGACGGCGGAGTGGAGTACGCTCGGGGCGAGGGACGCTTTGTGCCCTTGTCCGCGGCAGAGACGCTGGCCATCGACGACCGCCTGCGCTACCGGGGCGACGAAGAACGGGTATTCCAATCCCTGCGCGAGAGCACCGCCCGCCAGTAAGGGCCGCGAACACGTAAGGACCTCCATCCAATGACGGACATCGCAAACGAGGGGACGCGGATTCTTTCCATGATGCTGCAGTCCGTGCAGCGCGTCCTCGTGGCCGGAGACACGGCACATTCCCTATGCATTGCCCTGAACAAGGCTGGTAAAGACGCGGTTGAGTTCGTGCCGGGATGCCTATCCAATGAATCGGCGGCCTTCGACGCAATCGTTCTTACCAGTGGCGCCCTCGAATGGACAGCGACACTTCCGTTGCTCAAGCCGGATGGCAGCGTCTACTTTTTGGGAAATGCCGCTTCAGAGCGTCCCGAAGAACACGGCCTGCGAGTGTATCACGCGTGGCCGGATGAAGACATCACGATGGCGGTCCGCGCTGAATACGATCCGGTCCTCCATGCGCGCCGGCTGTTCAAAGAGGGCAACTGGAACTGGGCGCTCGAAGTGCTCATGAACGTTCCGGACGCGGTGCGGCAAGATCCCGAAATGGCGGCGCGCATCGCGGCGGAAACGCAGCTCTGCTACCTCGCATGGGACAAAGCATCGCCCCTGGAAGGCCGGTTGAACCGTTTCTGCCGCGAGCAGCGCGAGTTCTACAAAGTGACGTCCGCCGCGCCTCGCCACTATCCCGCCTACCAGATTCATGCGGCATTTTGCAGCGCGGTCGGACGCCCCGACATGGCCGCGCGCGTGTTGCGTTCCATCGTTCATGTCGCGCCGCATCCGAGTGTCGAGGTCCAGTTGGCGGCGCTGGAGCCCGCCACCGCGCCCGTGTACGGCGACGCGCCGCCGGAATGCGACACCGCGTTTCGTCCCCGGTTGCTGTTCCTTTGCCATCGCCACTCGGACTACGGGATGGACACGCTCTACGATGGGCTTTGCCGCATGCTCGGCCCCGAACGGGGGACGGAATTTCCTTGGAAACCGACGCTGCACGGGCAAGATTCCGAAGCGGCCCAAAGCTATCCGTGCACGTTTGAGCTTCCGGGCGTACCACGCGACGAAGCTTGGGTATGCGCCCGCCTGCGAGAGCGATACTTCGACGCCGTAATCTATGTAGACACGCTGTTCGATCTGGAGCGCGACATGGTCCGCCGCATCATGGACGCCGCTGACGACACTCCGTTGATCGTGTTGGACACGTGGGACGAAGCCGGCGATTACCTTGCCGACGCGCTGGCTCATCTTGGCAGGGATTCGGCCGCGGCCTATTTCAAACGCGAGATGCTTGCGGGCGTGGTGTATCCCTGCAACACCTATCCGCTGCCCTTTTCGTATCCCGACGATCGCGTCCCGAAAGCAATCTCCGACGAGCGAGTGGTTCCCTTCTTCTGGGCCGGCAAATGGCAGGACGGCATGCGGCGCCTCTATCTCGAACATATCGAAAAGGCCTTTGGTCTCGACCTCAAGCGCCGCTATCCGCAGGCCGAGTACGCGGCCTGCCTCAACCAAGCGCGGGTTGGGCTAAACCTATTCGGCCTCGGATTCGACACAGTCCGCTATTGGGAACTCCCCGCCCACGGATGCATGCTGCTTTCGGAACGCCCGCCGATCTGCATTCCTTACAACTTTGTCGATGGCGAATCCGCCATGTTCTTCGATGACGCGGCGGAACTCGAACAGAAGTTGCATTACCTTCTCGATCACCCCGAAGAGGCGCAAGATATCGCACGTGCAGGCCGCGCCCATTTCCTGCGCTACCACACAAGTTCCGCGCGGGCTCGGCAATTCCTTGGTTGGATGCAGCAAACGCTCAAGTGCTCTGCGCCTGAGAAACGAGTATGTCGATGAAGTCGGCGTTATCCTGGGACCTGCGCCCAATTCCGTTGACGCTCGCGTAGAGATGGCACTATGCTTGAACCGCAAACACTTAAGGGAGGCGCGAACTTATCATGCTGGAAAAGCCGGTGGACTTTTGGAAACGACCGTTCAAACGCATGGTGATTCTAGGCGAAAGCACGGTCGAAGGGGGGCCGTGGCTTGCGAATCCGGAATGGCGGTATGCCGATGTCGTGGCGGGGCTGATTAGCGCGTGCCAGGCGGAGCCCATCGAGTATTTCAATAAGGGTATTGGGGCGAACGCGATTTCGCCGCGCAGCCCAGGGTACGAGTGTTCGCGGAAACCGAGCGCGTTGGAACGATATCGCGACGACGTCATCACGTTGAATCCCGACCTGTTCATCCTGTGTTACGGACTGAACGACATGCGCGCGGGCATGGACGTGGCTGAGTTCGAGGAGGATATGGCCACGATCCTGCGCGACGTGAAAGCCGCGTGCGACCCCATGATGGTGTTGACGACGG
Source organism: uncultured Nitrospiraceae bacterium (assembly GCA_964402555.1). Lineage (GTDB taxonomy): Bacteria > Hydrogenedentota > Hydrogenedentia > Hydrogenedentales > SLHB01 > CAYOCT01. The sequence goes on from CAYOCT010000015.1 coordinate 44,473, forward strand.
TCTACTACATGACGGGCTGGAAAAGCTATCCGCCTTACGACCGCGGCAACGTCGAGCTTACGGAACGGTACAACGCGTGCATCCGGCGGCTTGCTGCATCCTTCGGCGCCGCGGTCGCGGACGTGTGGGAAGGCGAGCAGGGCGCTGACTGGCTGATTCACCCCGACGGAGTCCATGCGAATCGCGTCGGCAACCTGGTGATTGCGCACCGGGTATTCGAGGCGATCGCGCGCCACGCGAGCGGGCTCGCGGAGCACACGTGCGCGCAGAACGAGACGACGGACTGGACCCGCGATACGACAAGCGCCAGGGCAGAGCACGGCGATCCGTTCCGGCGGACTTGGTGACCGCGAAGTCTCTCGCGAACGTGCGCCCTGGGATGCCCCCAACGTTTAGCGCTCGTGCTCGTAGTCGTGCTTGTGCTGCCTCGAAAATAGAAACCCGACTACCTGTCATTCTGAGCGAAGCGAAGAATCTCTTGAAAGGAAAAGCCTCATCTCAAAGGAAGATTCTTCGCTTCGCTCAGAATGACAGGAGGTTGGGTTTTTTGATTCACAATCACAATCACGATTGCGATCACGAGCACGAGCAAGAGCACGAGCAAGAGCAAGAGCAAGAGCACGAGCACGAGCACGAGCACGAGCACGAGCACGAGCAAGAGCAAGAGAAGGCGTTGCGGATCGCGTTCTGTTGTGTCGGCTGCCCTACGCCTCTGCCTGCCAGTAGCGATCGAGCAGTGCTCGCGTGCGACCCTTTAGACGGCCTATTGCCTCGGCGGCACTGGCGTCGCCGGCGGCGTGTTCGATCATGAGGCGGCCTTCCTCGACGCAGAGTTCGTCGTGTTGCGGGAGGATCTCGCGCATCAGAAAGAGCGCGTATTTCACCAGGCGGAACGGTCCGAAGGCGCGCGGCGTCTCCTTTGGAATAGCCTCGATGGCCACACTGTAAAGGTCCTTGACGCCCGCGATAATATCCGCGCGTTCGGGCGACGGCGCGAACACGATACTGTAAAACCATCCGAAGAATTCGCCGCGTTCGCAGCCGTGCGAATCGCTCGCGCCGACGATTGGGAAGGTCCGGCCGAGCGCGCGTTCGTCGTGATACCGCGCGACTTGGAGCGTGTTGGAATCGATTTCCCAGTGGTGGAATCCACCGATCATCTCGAATGCGTCAAACGGATGCGTCTCGAAAAGATAGGCGGTCAGCGCGCCGGACGGCGAGTAGCGGTGTTGCGTAAACCAATAGGGATGGCAGAACACGCCGAGGCCCTCGGCTTCGCGAATCTTGTCGAAGCACCAACAGCAGGACGCGTACTGATAGCGATCGACTCCGTGAGGCAGCGGGCCGAGCTTGTCTTCAATCGCTTGGACTTCGCTGCGGTACGAAGCGTCGGCGAACCGGTCGTTGATACTGAACTGCCCGCCGAAGTTCACCATGTGCGCCGGATTGTCCGGGGGGTGTACTTCCTCGCCGGTGAAAAGACGAAGATCGATGTCCACGGCACAAAACGCATTCTGCGCTTCGAGCGACGGGGCGAACTGGCGATGGTCGGTCATCGCCACGAAATCGAGACCGATCCGGCGGCATGCGCCCGCGACGTAGGCGGGCGTTTCCCATCCGTCGGAACGGCACGTGTGCATGTGGAAATCGCCCTTGTAGGGCTTGCGCGCGAAGAGGTCTGGCTTCAACGAGTAAACGCGGAAATCGCCGACGCGTTTGCGTTGGTCCGGTAGCACTTCCTCGATGAAAAGAACATGTTCCTGCTCGCCCTCGAAGTACTGCGAAATGCGTAGGCGTCCGTCTACCGGAACCACTTTGACGGGGCAATTCCAGTTCCAGCCGCTTCGCTCCGAGAATTCCTCGACGGGGCTGTAGGTCACCTCATAGATCGTGTCGTTCCTAAAGGCGCAGTGCTCGAAGCGCGGCGCAATCTCGATAGTCGTTTCCGCGTCCGCGCGCACGACACGCGGCGTGAGGTCGAAATACCGGTTCTCAAGTTTCATCGATACTCCTTGGAGGGCGGCTCACGTTGTCGCGAGCGCGATACCGCGAATCTCGCTGACCTCGACGTTTCCGTGTTTGGCGTTTTCGGCCGGGGCCACGGCGCAGTAGTAATGATACAGGCGGCCTTCGTGCGTGAAGATGGCGGGCTTGTGCGCGTAACGCGAATCGATGCTGCCCGGCGGGCCGACGTCGATCAGGATCTCGTTGGACTTGCGCCAATGCAGCAGGTCGTCCGAGAACGCGACCGTGTCGCGCGCGCGTCCGTCCGTCGACAGCGTGTAGTAGAACATGACCCACGTCTCGCCGAAACGAAGCACGCACGGGTCGCTGCAGAAGACATCGTCAAACGACCCCTTCGGACCGTTGGGGATGATGGGGTTTCCCGGATGCCGTTTCCACGTCTTCAGGTCGGTCGACAGGGCGACACCGGTCTGTTCGTGCCATGGCGAGTCCTGGGTCTTCGCGTTGTAAAACATGTAGAACGTGCCGTGATGTTCTACAAGACAGGACTTGTAGAGTCCGCCGCGTTCCCAATCGCCCGCGTCCGGATCGGAGGCGTGTATGCAGGGGTCCTTCAAACGCCATTGCTTGAGATCGCTGGTCCAGCATAGGCCGATGGCCGCGGGGCCGGCCTCGTAGCCGGCTTTAGGGTAGGCGTGATACGTGCCGAGGTAGCGGTTGTCGATCCTCGTGAGCTTGCCTTCGCCGAACAAGTCGTTGTCACGGACGATCCAACTCATGGCCACATTGAATTCGGTGGGCGACCCTTGCGGGCCGCGGTCGATGAGTAGCCCTTCTTTGCTCCATTTGACAAGGTCCGTCGACCATGCGATCCCGGTACGGTAGCCGATGCCGTCGAACCCGACGTGCGTCATGAAATAGCGGCGTTTGTGGCGGAAGACAAACGGACAGTCCACGGCCAGCGCGTCGAAAGATCCCTGTTGGAACGATGGCGGCAGCACAAGTTCAGGGAATTTGTGCGGGGTCCGCAATCGTGCTAAGAGTTCCGCGTCGGTGGGTTTGGCATCCGCGTTTACCTGCATGAAACCTCCTCCTTGAGCTGCAATCCATCCCGCCAAGATACCTCCTCCCGCGCGCAAAAATCCTCTTCGCGATACTCGGGGTTGCGGTGGGGGTCTTCTCGACAGTTCATCGGAAACAGAGACACCAGAGAGCGCTCGTGCTCTTGCTCGTGCTCTTAATCGTAATCGATTCAACAACGTATGCCTTTGATTTCTACTGGCGTGTCGTTAGCGCCAAGGGTCCAGCGGATGCGGTATCGATCGGTCGATCTCCCTCTTAACCGCCGATTGCGATTAAGATTACGATTACGATTACGATTACGATTACGAGCACGAGCACGAGCACGAGCACGAGCACGAGCAAGAGCCAATGCGACTTGGATGACTTACTTCATTAATAGCCTTCGTCCGTAGCCTGCACTTTGCCACGGAAGACCCAATAGATGAACGCGGTGTAGGCCAGGACGATCGGTACGGCGATCAGCGCGATAATCAGCATGACCTTGAGGGTTAGCGGGGTCGACGACGCGTTGTAGATCGTAAGGCTGTAGGCGAGGTTAAGTGTCGAAGGCGCGAGCCTCGGATAGAGGCTGATTCCCGACATGGCGATCATGCTGGCAATCGCGCCGCTTGTGCACCCAAACGCAAAGAGATACCTGCGCCCGCGCAACGCGGAAGGAATACCGGCGATAGAAATCGCCAGCGGCACGAGCGCGACGTAGAACAGGATGTTGCGCGACAGCCCCAGGAAGAGATGCGGCGCGGCGAGCATGCTGAAGAGCGTCGCGGGAATGTAAAGCAGCGCCAAAGCTACCCAGCCGCCCATGGCCCATTGCTGCATCCGCTCCTGCAACTCGCCTTCCGTCTTGATGGCCATGTAGGTGGCGCCATGCATCACGAACATCGCCAGGCTGAGCACGCCTACGAGCAGCGCATACGGATTGAGCAGGCCGAGGAACGAACCCGCAAACATGTGTTCCTGCGTAATTGGAATGCCGCGCAAGATATTGCCGAACGCGACGCCGCACAGGATGCAGGGCAGCAGGCTGCCGATGCCGAATGCCCAACCCCATACGGCCTTCCATGCGGGATGGTCGACTTTGCCGTAGAACTCGATCGAGACGGCGCGGGCGATCAGCGCGACCAGCAGCAGCATGAACGCGAGGTAGAACCCGCTGAACACGGTCGCGTACACCACCGGGAAGGCCGCGAACAATGCGCCGCCGCCCGTAAGTAGCCAGACTTCGTTGCCGTCCCACACGGGCCCGATGGCGCGAAGGTAGAGCGACCGCTCCTTCTCGTCGCGCGCGAAGAGGCTGAGGACTCCGACGCCAAGGTCGAATCCGTCCAAAATCGCGTAGCCGACAATGAGGACGCCCACCAGCAAGAACCAAATCGTATTGAGGTCGATCATTTCGCGTCCTCCCCGGCTAATTCGTCCGTCACGCCTTGCCGCACCTGGCGTACCATCAAGAACAGGTATAAGGCGCCGAGCAAGCTGTAAAGCACCCCAAACAGCACCAGCGAAAACAGGATCTGATAGGCCGGCACCGTGACCGAAATGGCATCTTTGGTCTTCAAGAGACCCTGTACGATCCAGGGCTGGCGGCCCACCTCCGCGGTGATCCAGCCGAATTGGCAGGCGATGACCGTGAGCGGGACCGCGGGAAGCATCAATCTCAGGAACAGCCTATCTTCGTAAACTTTGCCTCGCCAGATCTGGAAGACGCCATACGCGCCCATCGCCATGAACAAGAAGCCGAGGATCACCATCGCGTGGAAGCTCAAAAAGGGGACCGCTACCGGCGGCCGTTCATCGGGCGGAATCGCATCCATGCCCTTCACGACCGTGTCGAAACGGTCGCCCACGAAGAGGCTCAGCAACCCGGGAATTCGGATGGGATACAGAAGTTCATTTTCCGTGGGAATCCCAAATACCGTCAGCGGAGCGTTCGGGCCCGTCACGAACAAGCCTTCCATGGCCGCCAGTTTCGCCGGCTGATAGCGGGCAACCTGCACGGCGTGGCGATGGCCGGACGGGAGAAGCTCGATAAAGGCGGTAAGAAACGCGACGATCAAGGCCACGCGCAGGGCTTTGCGCCATGCCTCCGATCGCGAGTCCTTCGCCAGCCATAGCGCGGCGACGCCCGCCACGAGGAACGAGCCGGTTAACAAGGCGGCGGCCATCACGTGCAGGAATCGCATCGCGGTCGAGGGATTGAACACGGCCAGAAAGAAGCTCGTCAGCTCGGCCCGGCCCGTCGCTTCGTTGAACACGAACCCGGCGGGCGTTTGCTGCCAGGAGTTGGCGACCAAGATCCAGAACGCCGAAAGTGTGGCCCCGATGGCGACCATCAGTATAGAAAACCAATGCACCCCCTTGGACACGCGGCCGCGCCCGAAGAGATAGAGGCCGAGAAACGTCGATTCGAGGAAGAACGAGAACAGGGCTTCCGCGGCAAGCGGCGCGCCGAAGATGTCGCCGACAAACTTCGAGTACTGAGCCCAGTTGGTGCCGAATTGAAATTCCATCACGATGCCTGTCGCGACGCCGACGGCGAAATTGATGGCGAGAAGTTTGCTGAACAAGACGCCGATCCGTTCGTAGTCCTTGTCAGCTCTGCGCCAGCCCAGGCCCTCGATAAGGACAAGCACCCACGCCAGGCCGATAGAAATGGGGGGGAAGATGAAATGAAACCCCACCGTCAGCGCGAACTGGATTCGCGCCAGCATGACCGCATCGAGACCCACGACGATACCTCCTCGGTTGAATCCCCTTGCTACGGCACTCCGCGCCGCGACTCGCGCAAACACGAATGAGAATGCGCGGCTTCTACAAACGCTCCTTGATCTTCGCCGCAAGCCCACGCCCCAACTCGCGGCACTGCACCAACGCGGCCTTATCCGGCACGTATTGGACATTGATCGGATCGTCCACCACCTGCACTTTCATCGAGAGCAAGATCTCCTTGATCTGATCGACCGCTTCGCCGCTCCACCCGTAGGAGCCGAAGACGGCGCCGATCAGGTTCTTGCGTTTCAGCCCTTTCAGATAGCTCAGGGATTCGGCCACGGTCGGGAACAGGTTTCCGTTGAGCGTAGGCGATCCCACAATGAGCGCGCCCGCATCGAGCACCTCGGTGGCGACGTTGCTGCGGTGGTTCTCGCGCAGGCGCATCGATCGCACTTGGATGCCTTCGGAGACCAGGCCGTCCTCGATGGCCTTTGCCATGGAGTCCGTGCTTTCCCACATCGTGTCGTAAACGATGACCGCCTTCGCCGTGGGTTTCTGCGCGATCCATTGCTTATACAACGCGATAATGCGGTCCAGGCCGCTGCGCCACACGGGGCCGTGATCGGGCGCAATTACGGACACGTCATAACTGGCGACCTTCTCGACAGCCACTTTTACGGCCGGACTGAACGGCAGGAGGATGTTGGCGTAGTATTTTGCGGCTTCGTATTCGAGAATGCCGTCATCGATTTCGTCCGCGAAGCGGTTGCTCGACGCGAGGTGCATGCCGAAGCCATCTTGCGAGAAGAGGATCTTATCTTCCGCAAGATAGGTAAACATGCTGTCGGGCCAATGCAGCATGCGCGATTCGATAAAGGTGAGCGTCACGTTGCCGAGCGAAAGCGTTTCCCCCTCCTGCACGGCGGTAACGGGCAGGTTCTTGTGGAAGTGCGCTTCGATCGCTTTGACGCCGTTGGCCGAGGCGAATACCTTCTCGGGGCGCACGCGTTCCATTACGTCCGGCAGGCATCCGGAATGATCCATCTCCGAGTGGTTGGACACGATGTAGTCGATCCGCGAAGGGTCGATCAGCGAGGCGATACGCGACATCATCTCGTCGCGGAACGGCGCCTTGACCACGTCGATAAGCGTGATCTTGTCCGCCATGACCAGGTACGCGTTGTACGTGGAGCCGCGCTCCGTGGCATAGCCGTGAAAGTCGCGCAACGCCCAGTCGACCGCCCCCACCCAATACACATGATCCGTGACCTTGATAGCGCCAAATGGCTCGCTCATGCTTCCTGCCTTGCTCCTGTACGTACCTGTCGGGTCAATATACATCGCCCCGAGGGCCTACTTTAACTACATGGACCTCTACTCGCTCATTCTTAACTTCGTAGACGACCCTCAGGCCGCCTACGCGAATCCGATTCAAACCTTCAAGAGAACCTTTCAAACGTTTGGCTCCCGAAGGGAAAGGGTCTGTTTCAAGGGCTTCAAATACCTTAGCCAGACGCAGCGCTGTCGGCCTCGGCGCTGCGGCATAGTAACGCCGGGCCTGGTTCGAGAGGACAACCTTATAGGTCATTCCGGACTTCCCGCCAGTCCGTCCACTCTTCGGAGTGTCGCAGGGCTTGGATCTCGGCGATTTCCTCGTCGGAGAAGAAATCCTCGTCCAGAAGATCAAGCAGGCCCTGGAGGCGGCTCGGGCTCATTCTGTCAACCAGATCGTGAGCGTATGAGCGAATATCCGCTGTCTTTTCCATAGCCGGACCTCCTGCCTCGCGACGTACGCCTGGCCTTTGCCAGCACGGCGCGAGCGAAGGGGCGGCAAGAAATGGGATTCCCCACCTCTTGCCGCCCGCGCATTGGTTCGATTATTTCGCGTGCTTGGCGAGATACGACGCCACGCCGTCGGCCGACGGCTTCATGGCCTCTTCGCCTTCTTTCCAGTTCGCCGGGCAGACTTCGCCATGCTTCTCGACGTACTGAAGCGCGGTGACCAGGCGCAGGGCCTCGTCGACATTGCGGCCGAGCGGCAGGTCGTTGATCAATGCATGCCGGACCACGCCTTCTTTGTCGATGAGGAACAGGCCGCGCAAGGCGATCGCGTCGTTGATGAGGACGCCGTACGCCTTCGAGATGCTCTTGGTCAGATCCGCCACGAGCGGGTATTGCACGTTGCCGATGCCGCCCTTCTCGACGGGAGTGTTCTTCCACGCCCAGTGGGAGAAATGGCTGTCGATGGACACGCCGATCACTTCGCAGTTCTTCGCGTGGAAATCCGCCAGCTTCTTGTTGAAGGCGAGGATCTCGGAAGGGCATACGAACGTGAAATCGAGCGGATAGAAGAACAGCACGACATATTTGCCCCGGTACGAGGACAGGCTGAAATCATCCTTGAACGTATTGTCCGGCATGACGGCCGTGGCCTTGAAATCGGGAGCGGGACTGGTTACCAAGGTGCACATTGTTTGCCTCCTTCCCGCGGTGCGGGTGGGTTGCTGTTGTTGCCGTTTTACGCGAAAACCATCGCAAACGCGGCCGCCGCAATTCGATACTTAAGCGATCTTCTCGAGGTGGCGCGTAAGAATCATGACATGCCCGATTTCCTGGGCGATGATCTCGTCCAGGCGCGCGCCGCCGAACTTCTGCGGCACCATGACTTTAATGCCTTCGTAGAAGATGATCGAGTCTTTCTCGCGCTGGATGGCTGCGCTGAGGATCTTCTTGGCATCCGCGTCGTCGGTCAGAACGTTCTGGGGATCTTCCTTCGGGTCGAACACGTACTTGTCCGCCATGCCCTTGAGGAACGTGTAGGCATCGTCGTGCGGGTCGTACATGGTCTCGCCGAGTTCATCGCCCGAGAGGCCCTTCTGCATCTGCGCGAAGACTTGCTCGTGGACGACTTCCATATCGGCCAAGTCGTTCATCAGCTTCTTGCTGGGTTCGTCTTTGACCAGCTCGGCGGCACGGCGGTAATACTTGACTCCGTTGCTCTCGATCCGCTTTGCGATCTCGAAGGCCTCGTTGGCGTTGAAGATAAGACTGCTCATACTGCTCTCCTTCCTTCCATTTCCCTGTTATAGCCATGCCCAGGCGTTCAAACCTGCTGCGACACTTCCATCAACCGGCGGCTCAACAGCGCGATATGCGCCATTTCCTGCTTGATAATCGTTTCAATCTTCGTGCTGCCCATGCTCTGCGGCACCAAGTCCTTGACGCCCACAAAGAACAGGACGGAGTCGCGCTCGCGCTCAAGGGCGAACGCGATAACCTCCTTAAGCGGCGTTTCGGGGGACAGCCACGTGGTGGGGTCCTTGGTCATATCGAAGACCTGCCCCGCGGCGAAGGCCTGAAGGTACCGGACGACTTCGTCCTCGGCATCGTACCATTCGGCGACCTTGTCGTCGCCGACGAGGTCGCGTTTCATCTGGATGAAGGTCGCCTCGTGCGTGTCCTCCATGGCGGCAAGTTCCAGCAACTCGGCGCGCACCTGGGCGTCGCCGGTCAGCGACGCGGCCTTGCGATAGAACCCCGCGCCATTGCGCTCAATCTCGATGGCAATCTCGAAGATGTCGCCCGCCGAAAAGAGGATGCTCATCAGACGCCCGCTCCCGCGGCTGGGGGCGTGAATACGCGCTGGGCCAGTTCCTGGTCGAGAAGGAACAGACCGCTCGAATTGTCGCCGATCAGCTTGAGGCGCTGAATCAGGGCGTCGGCATTGGACTCTTCCTCGACTTGCTCGTTGATGAACCAGTGGAGCAGAACGCGCGTCGCGTGATCGTGCTCGCGCTCGGCCAGCGTCGCCAGCTTGTTGATGAGGCTCGTGACAAGCTGTTCGTGCTTGTAGGTGGCTTGGAACACATCAAGCGGCGTCTTCCACTTCAACGGCGGCGCCGCGATGGCTTTGAGCGCCACGCGCCCTTGGCGGCTCAGCACGTAGTCATAGAACTTCATCGCGTGGAAGTTCTCTTCCTGGACCTGGACGCGCATCCAGTTGGCAAACCCTTTGAGGTTGATCTCTTCGAAGAACGCCGCCATCGAGAGATACAGGTATGAGGAGTACATTTCCGCGTTGATTTGCTCGTTCAGAGCATCCAGCATCTTCTTGGTCATCATGGTCCTTATCCTTTCCAGTAGCCGTGCAGGTTGCAGTAGCCGCGCGCGGACACCGCGCCTTCCCCTTCCACGCAGAAGGCCGCTTCAGGCGGGTTCCCCGGTTCGAGAAACTTGCAATATAACGCGTCGCCGGCCACCAGATCGATCCATTGAATGTAGTGTTTTTCTTCCATCGGATGCGGCACCGCCCCGACTTTCACCGTGTATCCGCCGGCGGTCTTCTCGACCACGGGCACGTGCTTCTCTTTTGCGGCGTCCTTGGTGTTTTCCACAAGCGGCGTCATCGGCTGATCGCAGCAGGTCAGCGTGCCGTCCCCGTCGTTGAACACCATCACGATATGCCCACACACCTCGCATTCGAAACACTGGAGACGCTTTGCCATATTCCCTTTCCTTTCCGTTCGGCCTTGTATTGAGGCCAGTACTACCAATCTTCACCGAGGACCTCGAAATGCGCCTGCGGGTGCGCGCACGCCACGCACGATTCCGGCGCTTCCGGGCCTTCATGGATATATCCGCAGTTCCGGCAGCGCCAGCGCACCGGGGTGTCCCGCTTGAACACGGTTCCGTTCTCGATGCGCGCCAGCAACCCAAGGTGCCGGTATTCGTGATACTTTTCGACTTCGGCAACGGACTCGAAGATCCGCGCCACATTCGGAAAGCCTTCTTCCTTGGCAATCCGCGCGAACTCGGGATAGACCTGCGTCCACTCCTCGTTTTCTCCCGCGGCCGACGCGCGCAGGTTCTGCGCCGTGGTGCCGTTGCCGCCCGCGACGTACGTGGCCTGAATCTCAACCTCGCCGCCTTCGAGCAGTTTGAAGAAACCGCTCGCATGCGCGCGTTCCTCTTCCGACGTTCTCAAGAACAACGCCGAAATCTGCTCGAAGCCTTCCTTCTTCGCTTTCTTTGCAAAGAAGCTGTAGCGCATGGAGGCCTGGCACTCTCCCGCGAACGCCGCTAAGAGATTCTTCTCTGTTTTCGTACCCTTAATGCTCGGCATGACCTTCTCCTTCATATTGACACTTGGGACAGTATCCTAAGTATTCGAATCGATGTCCCACAATCTGGTAGCCGCCCACCGCGTCCGGACAAGCGAGTTTCACCTCTGCGGGCAGTTCCATCACGTCGTCCACCCGCCCGCAACCCAAACACCGGATATGGTAATGTTCTGCGAGGTCCCCGTCAAACCGGCACTGCGCGTCCGACACGGTGACCTTTACCGCCATCCCCGATCGCGCGAGGATATCCAAATTCCGATAGACGGTACCGAGGCTGATACGGGGCAGGCGGCGGCGGACAACTTCGTATAATTCGCTCGCTGTCGGATGCGTCTTAAGCTTCCGAAGTTCTTCGAGAATCACCCGCCGCTGCGGGGTCATGCGCTGCATCAAGGTATCCATGGTATCTCAATTAGTAACAGTAATCATTATTAATAACATTCCCGAGGCCCCAATGTCAAATCTCACGCGGTCCAGATTTCGACATGAGGCGCGGCGGCCACAGCTTTCGCCGCCACTACCGCCTCGGGATGCGAGCTCATGAGATTGAGAATATCGGTCTTGTCGGGTCCCGCTACCAGGAATACGATCCGCTCGAAACGCGCAAGGAGACTGGGGGTTACGGAAACGCGGTCAAGACCTCCCGCCTTGGGTACGGCGATGGCGTACCGGCCTTCGGCCCGTTCGAGATCCGCATCCGAAAACAGGGAAGCGGTATGGCCGTCGGCGCCGAGTCCCAGAAGGCCCAGGGAAAGAACGCCGTGGGCATCGAGAAGCGCGCGAAGTTGCCGGTCGTAGTCTTCGGCGGCGGCCTCGAGAGTCAACAAAGTCCGCACGCGCATGACTCGGTTCGCGTCCAGCCCTAACGCGTCAAGCATGGGCAGGGCGTTGCCGTAGTTACTGTCGGGCGAATTCTCTGGCGTCATGCGCTCATCGCTGAACAATACACGAGCGCAGGACGAGGCAACGACGCCCGACGCGGCGACGCGCCGATACGCTTCAAGCGGCGTCTTTCCTCCGGAGAGCATCGTTGCGCTCGACGGCGTTCGCTGCGATTGGAGACTCTCGACAAGCAGACCGGTTGCCGCATCCGTCAACCGCTCAATCGAAGAGAAAGGTAGGAATTTCATGGCAAGTCCTCATGCGGCTGTAGGCGGCCTACGCGATTCCGAGCGATGCGGCAAACGATTGCGCCCTGTCCGGCCCCTTGCTTCCGAACGGATACGCGTCGGGACGGATCCCCTGGCCTTCGGCCTCAAGCAGGACGGGGGAGAAGATGTCCCACGCGGCCTCCAGTTCATCGCTGCGAATGAAGAGGCTCTTGTCCCCCTGGATGACATCGAGCAGCAGGCACTCGTAGGCATCGGGTATCTTCGCGTCGAACGCGGAGGCATATCTCAGATCAAGCGCTGTCTCGACGAGCGACATCTCGAGGCCGGGCGCCTTGTTGACGATTCGGAAATCGATGGCTTCGTCGGGTTGGACGCGAATGACGAGTTCGTTCGGGGGGATCTCGCTGCCCGTTTGCCGAAAGAGTCCACCATCCGCGCCGCGGAATCGGATGCGAATCTCGGCGAGCCGTTCGTCGAGCCCCTTGCCCGCGCTCATGAAGAACGGCACGCCTTCCCATCGCGCATTCTGCACGCGCAGCACGGTGGCCGCGTAGGTCGGCGTGCGCGAATCGGGCGCGACCAGGTGTTCGTCGACATAGGACGGATACGTCTCGCCCTTGTAGGCCGCGGCCTGATATTGCCCAAGCACGAGGTCGTCGAGACGGACAGGGGCGATCTGCCGGAGCACGTCTACCTTGGCGTCGCGCACGCGCTGGGCATTGAGGCTCGTAGGACGCTCCATCGCGATCAGCGCGAGAATTTGGAGCAAGTGATTCTGCATGACGTCGCGCACGATTCCGTACGCGTCGAAGTAGCCGCCGCGGTCCTCGACCCCGATGTCTTCCTTCCACGAAATGCGGACGCTCTCGACGTGCTCGCGATTCCAGATGGGATCGAAGATCAAGTTGGCGAACCGGAGCACGAGCAGGTTCTGGACGATTTCTTTCCCGAGGTAATGGTCGATGCGGTACGTCTGGTCTTCGGTAAACACACGCCCCATGTTGACCACGAGATCGTCCGATGAGGCGCGGTCGCGCCCGAAGGGCTTCTCGATCACCACACGCGACCAGTCGGCCTCGCCCGGACCGCAATTCACAAGCCCCGCGTCGCCGATCGAACGTGCGACATCCATGAAGAGAAACGGCGGGATGGCCATGTAGTACATGCGGTTGGCTTCGCCCGGGCCTTCAAAGGCCCTCATTGCCGTGTAAAGGTCCAGGAACGCGTCGCGCGACGTGTACTCACCGGCGACGTAGTGGCAGCGCCCGAGGAATCGCTCCATGTATTCGCCGCACTTTTGGCCCGGCGTGTAGCGGCAGGTCAGACGCTCCATCGCGAAGGAGCGAAACGCTTCATCGGTCATCGGACGCCGCGCGAATCCGAAGATCTCGAACCGTTCCGGAAGGCAATCCTGGCAGTACAGCGCGAACAGGGCGGGGATGACCTTCCTCTGAGCAAGATCGCCCGAGGCCCCCACGACTACAATACTCAACGGGACCGCATCGTGTGCGTCCGGCATCATTCACGCGCCCTCAGTGTATTTCTGCGCGCTCAGTTGAATTGCGAGAACTTCTCTTTGCCTACACCGCAAATCGGGCAAAGGAAATCGTCCGGCACGTCTTCCCATGCCGTGCCTGGCGGCACATCCATATCGGGACACCCCTTGGCGGGGTCGTATACCCACAAGCAAATGTCGCACACGTATTTCTGCACGGAAACGAACTCCTTCTTGCGCGCTGCGGCGCCTTGCTGCACCTCATCGACAGGATCATTATAGCCGAGCCGAGGCCCCGTCTCAATTCGCGGCGCACGCGGTTGGGAGAACGGCGGGCAGATGTGATATTCTTCACAAGCGGGCCGGACTTGCCTATGGAACGTATTCGGATCGACATACGCGGGGTGGTTCAAGGCGTGGGGTTCCGTCCCTACGTGTACGGACTCGCCGCGCGTCTCGGGTTAGCGGGAACCGTGAACAACGGACCAGCTGGAGTGCGCGTTGAGATCGAAGGCCCTCGCGAAGCCCTCGATGCCTTCCTCGCGGCGTTGCGCGAATCGCCTCCGCCGCTCGCGCGCATCCAGGAGATCGCGGTCATATCGATGGCCTCGAAAGGCGAGGCCGGGTTCGCGATCGTGCCTAGTGAGTGCGATGGCGAACGGACCGTTTTGATAGCGCCTGACATCGCGACCTGCAACGATTGTCTGCGCGAACTTGACGATCCTCACGACCGCCGATATCGATACCCGCTCATCAACTGTGTGAATTGCGGGCCGCGCTACACGATCATTCGCGACGTTCCCTACGACCGCGCGCGGACGACCATGGCGGAGTTTGCGATGTGCCCGGCATGCAGGACCGAATACGAGGACCCCGCCAACCGGCGGTTCCACGCCGAGCCAACCTGCTGCCAGGAGTGCGGCCCGAAAGTCGTCTTGCTGGATCGAAATAGACAGCTTATTGCGGGGGATGACCCCATCGAGGAGGCGCGACGGCGTATCGCAGACGGAGAGATCGTGGCGGTCAAAGGCATTGGCGGGTTTCATCTCGCGTGCGATGCGACGAACGCCAAAGCCGTGCGACTCCTTCGCGCGCGCAAACATCGCGATCTGAAGCCATTCGCTCTGATGACGCGCGACCTCGATGCGGCGCGGGCCATCGCCCAGATCTCCGAAGAAGAGGCTCGGATGCTGTCGCGCCCCGAACGTCCCATCCTTCTGTTAGCCAAACGCGAGGGCCACGGCATTGCGGAAGAGGTCGCGCCGCGAAGCGCAAGCTTCGGTGTCATGCTGCCGTATACGCCGTTGCATCACCTGCTTCTCGCGCATCCTTCCGGCGCGCTCGTGATGACAAGCGGCAATTTGAGCGACGAACCGATCGCGTACGCGAACGAAGACGGATTCGCGCGACTGAGCGATCTCGCCGACTGTTTCCTTGTTCATGATCGCGCCATTCACATCCGAACCGACGATTCCGTGGCGCGCGCGATACTCGGTACGCCGCGGTTCCTGCGCCGCTCGCGCGGCTATGCGCCATTTCCGGTCCGCCTGCCCGCGCCGACTCGCGGACATGAGTGGCTGGCGGTGGGCGCCGAATTGAGCAACACGATCTGCGTGACGCGCGAAGGCCAAGCCTTTTTGAGCCACCATCTCGGCGACCTCGAAAACCTGGCTGCCTACGAATCGTTCGTTCAAGCCGTCGCGCATCTCGAACGCCTGCTCGAAGTCGCGCCGCACGGCGTCGCATGCGACCTCCATCCGAGCTACGCCTCGACGCGTTTCGCGCGGCACTGCGGACTTCCCGTGACGGAGGTCCAACATCATCACGCGCACATCGCCTCCGTGCTCGCCGAGACAGGCCGCACCGATCGCGTCATCGGAGTCGCATTCGACGGCATGGGGTGGGGCAGTGACGGGACGGCGTGGGGCGGCGAATTCCTCGTCTGCGATCTCGACGGCTATGAGCGCCGCGCGCACCTCGAACCGTTGCCGCAGCCGGGCGGCGATGCCACGGCGAAACGTCCCGCGCGCATGGGCTACGTCTATCTTCGCGAGGCCTTCGGCGAACGCGCGGGAGAACTGGCACGCGAGATTCTTCCCGCCCTCTCTCATGAAGAATGCGCGGTGATCGACACGGTGATCGAACGCGGCGTCCACTGTCCGATGACATCGAGCATGGGGCGGTTGTTCGACGCGGCAAGCGCGTTGCTGGGCGTGTGCGACGTGAACACGTATCACGCGCAGGCCCCGATCGAACTTGAAGCGGTGGCCGCGCGCGCGGCGTCCGAACAAGGCTCGTATACCGCTTCGCTTGGGCGATCCGGCGAAGGCGCGGTCACCATTTGCGCTACAGACATCCTGCGCTCGATGGTCGAGGACTCTCGGCGTGGGGTGGACGCGGCGGTGTGCGCGGCGCGCTTTCACAACGCGATCGCGCTCGTGACGCGCGACGTATGCCGCCGCATCCGGGAAGACACGGGACTGGAAACAGCCGCGTTGTCGGGCGGCGTCTTTGCCAACGCGTTTCTGTTGGAACGAGCCGTCCATTTGCTCGAACAGGATGGGTTTGAGGTACTCTTGAATGCCTTGGCGCCGCCGGGTGACGGCGGGATTTGTCTGGGCCAGGCGGCGGTGGCCGCATGGAGGTGCGCATGTGCTTAGCGGTTCCGGTGCAAGTGATGGACGTTGACGGCACGCGGGCGCGCGTGGCGTTGTCGGGCAACGTGCGCGAGGCCGATGTCAGCCTCGTCGACGATGTGGCCGCGGGGGATTGGGTGCTGATCCATGCCGGCTTCGCGATCGAAAAGCTGACCCCCGAAGAGGCCGAAGAGACACTTCGTTTGTTTGGCCAGTTCGAGGAAGCGTCCAATGCAGGAGCGTGACGCGCAGGCCGACGTCGCCGCGATACGGGAGTCCGCCGCGCGGGTCGGCCGGCACATCCGGATCATGGAGGTCTGCGGCACGCACACGCACGCCATCGGGCGCGGCGGCCTGCGCGCGTTGATGCCGGACAATCTCGAACTCGTGTCGGGACCGGGATGCCCCGTGTGCGTGACTTCGCAACGCGAGGTCGAGCGCATGCTGCTCCTTGCGCAGGCGCCCGGCCTGATCGTGTGCACCTTCGGCGATATGATCCGCGTCCCGGGCGTGACCTCGAACCTCGAACGCCAGCGCTCCGCAGGAGCCGATATCCGCGTCGTTTACTCGCCAATGGACGCGTTGAGCACCGCGCGCGAAAACCCCGGCCGCGAAGTCGTGTTCCTCGCGGTGGGGTTCGAGACGACTTCGCCGGGTGTGGCTTCGATGATACGGCAGGCTGACGAGGCCGGTACTGCAAACTTCTCCGTGTTCGCGTCGCACAAGTTGATCGTGCCTGCCATGGAAGCCGTGCTCGATGGCGAATGCAAGCTCGATGCCTTTCTTACCCCGGGGCATGTATCCGTGATTATCGGACCCGAGGCCTACGAAGCGCTCGCGCTCAGGTATCGCCTGCCATGCGTCGCAACGGGCTTCGATCCCGCCGACGTGTTGCGCGGCATCGCGGATACCGTAGCGCTGATCGCGGAGGGCCAAGCGGGTTCGTTCGTGCAATACACGCGCGCGGTCAAACCAGGAGGCAACCGCAAGGCGTGGGACACGCTCATGTCCGTGTTCGAACCGGCGGATACCGAGTGGCGCGGCCTTGGCGTGATCCCCGGCAGCGGTCTCGCGCTACGCCCAGAGTATGCTCGTTACGACGCCGCCGCGCGATTTTCGATACCCGACGTCGAGCCAGTCGAACTCGCGGGATGCCGTTGCGGCGAAGTCCTTAAGGGCATCATCCATCCGCCCGAGTGCCCGATGTTCGGACGCGCATGCACGCCGCGCAATCCGCTTGGGCCGTGTATGGTATCCTCCGAAGGGTCCTGTGCGGCGAGGTATCGTTATGGATGAGTCGCGAGTGCTGTTGGCGCATGGCGGGGGCGGCGTGCTAACCCGCGAGTTGATCGAGGGCGTGATCCTTCCCGCGCTCGGAGGCACGCCGGACGGCCTGCCCGACGCGGCGCCGATTCCCGGAGCGCCGGAGTTTGTCTTCACGACCGACGGGTTCGTCGTCAAGCCGTTGTTCTTTCCGGGCGGCGACATCGGAAGCCTCAGCGTCTACGGCACCCTCAACGACCTCGCGGTGTCGGGCGCGGAACCGCTGGCCGTATCGATGGCGCTGATCATGGAAGAAGGACTCGAACTCGACACCGTCGCGCGCGTCGTCGAGTCGGCGCGACGTGCGGCGGCCGAATGTGGCGTCGCGGTGATTACGGGCGACACGAAAGTCGTCGCGCGCGGCGAGGCAGACCAACTCTTTATTACGACCGCGGGCATCGGACGCCGCGTTGTGTCCGTGTCGCCGAAGGCTCTGTGCGAAGGCGACCGCCTTCTGATCAGCGGGTTTCTCGGCGACCATGGCGTCGCCGTCATGAGCGAACGCAACGGCATCGGCTTCGAGACGCGCGTCGTATCCGATGCCGCGTCGGTATGGCCGATGGTCCGCGCGCTTGTCGAGCATGGTATTGAAGTCCACGCGATGCGCGACCCGACGCGGGGCGGACTCGCCGCGTGCTGCGTCGAACTGGCCCACGATTCGAGCGTGACCGTCGAATTGAACGAGGCCTCGATCCCAGTGCGCCCCGAAGTCCGCGCTGCGTGCGAGTTGCTCGGACTGGACCCGCTCACGATCGCGAACGAAGGCAAGCTGGCCGCGTTCGTTGCCGCGAACGACGCCGAACGCGCGTGCGCTGTCTTGCGCGATATGCCGCAAGGCGCCTCGGCCGCGTTGGTGGGACGCGTCGTCTCCAAGCGGCCCGTCGACGTGTATCTCAAGACGCGTTTCGGCGGCGAACGCGTCGTCGAAATGCCCTACGGCGAGGATCTGCCTCGCATATGCTGATCCGTAGTGCTCGATCGTCAAAATTCGCTTTCAATCACCCGTATCAGCCATCGTCCACCTGTCATGCTGAGCGAAGCGAAGCATCTCGCGCAACCAGCGGCCGGCAGGTTACCGGGGCGAGATTCTTCGCTTCGCTCAGAATGACATGCGGGTTGGGTTCGGTGGTTGGTCTGGGAACCATGTCAGCTTCGATGTCCTTTGATCGTTGCGCCAATGCGAGGAGGCCGTGCCATGCATGAACTCAGCGTCGCGGCGGACATCCTCGATGTCGTCGAGCAGAGCATCGAGCCGGGCCAGCGTGTGGTGTCGGTCCAGCTTGTGCTCGGCGCGCTATCGGGCGTCGCGGCGGAATCGCTCCAATTCTGCTTCACCGAACTGGCGGAGAGTTCGGGCCTCGGCCGGCCCGAGTTGATTGTTCGCGAGGTTCCCGCGGAAGTCCAATGCCGCGACTGCGGCGTTCCCCATACCGCGACGGATTTCACCGTGGGCTGCCCGCAATGCGGGTCGTTGAACCGCGAGATTCTTTCCGGATTCGAGTGCGTCGTCGAGACGCTGACCGTGCAGGAGGAATGACATGAACGAGGACGGCGCCGTGAAAGAGGTCAAAGTGAAGTCGCCGGTGATGGCCAAGAACGACGAGATCGCCGCCGAGAACCGGCGCCGCCTCGACGCGCTCGGCATCCTCGGTCTCAACATGATGAGTTCGCCCGGCAGCGGCAAGACCACCTTGCTCGAAGCGATCGCCGCGCGCCTCGGCGAATCGATGGCCGTCATCGAAGGCGACGTTCAGACGCGCCGCGACGCCGAACGCGTCGAACGCGCGGGTTGTCTCGCGTACCAAATCGAGACGCGTGGCGCATGCCATCTCGATGCCAAAGCCGTATCGCAGGCGCTCGACGCGCTCCCGCTCGAGGCCAACAAGCAACGCCTGCTCGTCATCGAAAACGTCGGCAACCTGATCTGCCCGAGCGGATACGACCTAGGCGAACACCTCCGCGCGGGCCTCTTGTCGTTGCCCGAGGGAGACGACAAAGTCCTGAAGTATCCCTCGCTCTTTAGCCGTATCGACCTGGTGTTGATCACGAAGATCGACTTGCTGCCCTACCTGTCGTTCGACATAGACCGCGCGATTGCCGAAGTCCGTGCCCTCCGAGCCGACGTCACAGTCTTCCAGCTATCCGCCAAGACCGGCGAGGGCATTGATGCCTTCTGCGAGTTCCTGATGTCGCGAGCAAAGACCAAGTGCGAGTAAGATCTACGAGAGGCTATCGGTGGAGCATGGCGGTGAAGCCCGCCTGTTGAAAATGCCGATCGGCCGTTAGTGCGCTCGTAATCGAGAATCGTCCCATCACGCAGAATGAGATACAGTCGGTTAGGGACCAGTCCTTGTCCAGACGCGCTTCATACAGCGCGATACCGTCGTCATAAAGGGAAGGTCCAGCGGGGACAACAAGCGTCTTCGTATCCGCATGAATATGCCGGTTCAACTCGACAAAGACGCTTCTGTCTCCAGATCTTGCGAGCCAATTGCCGAGCTCCACAAGCACATATTCGGTCGTCACCACGTGGCCTCTGTACGCTCTCATGAGCGTCTCGGCCAGGGCGTGCGAGGCGTCTCTTGAACTGGCCATAGCGACGTAGAACGAGGTGTCCGCGAAGACGCGTATCACACCTTGGGCGCTCCATACAAATAGTGGTCCACGTTCTGCGAAGCGTCCGCGGGCAACCCCTTGGCCGTTCCGATCACGTCCTTGAGGCGCTCATACAGAGACAGCCCCTCGTCATGCTGCGACACGTCTTCGGCGCTGGTGTCCGCGAGCAAGATGGTTACCTTGCGTCCCTCCGGCAACTTGACGCCATCTTCCATGACGACGGTCCCGTTTTCGATGTGCCCTTGATAGGTCATTTTGCAGGTCCCTGGCTCTTATACGAATCGATTATAGCACAACCTGGGAGTGACCCGAATCCGTGGTGTGGGCCGATTGCTTACTGTTCCAGCGGCGGGATGTAGCGGCCTCGGGCGAGAATGTCCTTGGGGTCGAGGGTTCGTTTGATTTGGGAAGCGACTTCCCAGAAGGTGTCGCCTTCGGGGCGGAGTTTGGGGAGGCCGTCGAGGCCGGTGCGATAGGGGATGTAGCCCTCGTCGATCAGCGCGTTCATCAGGGTGTCGTAGCAGGCGCGGGCACGCTGGGTTTCTTCGGGCAGGGCTTTGTCGAAGGCGACGTTCAGAATGCCGATCATCGCGCGTTCGGTGATGAGCGTAAAAGTCGCGAGAAGCTCAAACCCGAACCGGTCGAAGATGGGCGCGGCGAGTTTCATGACGGCGACGGCATCGCGTCCGGTCGCGGGGAGCACCGGCGAGATCCAGAGGAGTCCCGCGCCTGCGTCGAGCGGATCGCTCACCTCGCCGGAGGGAGGATGGCGCAGCCGCCATTGAGCGCCGAGAAGCGGCTCGTCGGTGGGGATGCCTTTGAGCAACCCGTAGTTGTGGCGCAAGGCTTTCAACTGGGTTTGCAGCCGTTTGGCGAGGCCGAACGCGGACAGGACGCGCGCGACGGTTTCGCCGAGGGCGAGTTTCGCGTCGTTGACGAACACGATCTTGCCGAGTCCGCGGACGGCGTTGCGGAGCGCGCGCCGTGATGCGCGGACATGGGCCGCGGTGCCGGTCAACGATCCGCCCGCGTTCCATGCGCCGACGCCGGCTGCGTGGCGCAGTTCCGCGCGGACGCCGGCGGGCAGCGGGGTCTTACCGTGGGCGGCATCCCAGGGATAGCGGCCCGTCGCGCTGAGGATGCGCAGGTCGTTGCCGATATGGATCGCGGACTGGAGGATGCCGCCCATGCGCAACGGTCGCAACCGGTCGATGAGCGGCGCGAGGTCTTCGTCGCGGTCGAGCTTGATGAAGAAGAAACTGAAGGCCTCCGGCTCCGGCATGAGCCAAACGCCTATCTGCGTTACGATGCCGAGGTTGGATTGGCAAAAGATCCCGTCGAGGAAGGGCCCGGCGCCGTACCGGTATACGCGCGCCGCGCGCGCGTTGGCGTAGTGGCTGAACCCGGTGTTGAGGACGCGGCCATCGGCGAGCACGACCTCCATGCCGCAGGCCGTGAGGAAATGATCGCCGTAGCGCGTGTGGCCGAAACCCCGGTCGAGCGTGTTGCCGACGAAACTCGCGTCGCGGCCCGCGCCGGTCGCATCGATCCAGAGGCCCGTCCCGTTGTCCCGCAGATACTCGTACAACTGCTGCTGCGAAACGCCCGGCTCGATGACCGCGTACCCGAGTTCGACGTTGAGCTCGACGATCCGGTTCATGCGGCTCAGGTCGACGATGGCCGCCCCCTGCGTCGGGGCGCACGCGTCGCCATAGCCCCAGTTGTGGCCGCGCGAGATGGGGTACAGCACGACGCCCTGCGCCACAGCGACGCGCACGAGGGCCTGGACCTCCGCGGTCGTCTGAGGGTACAGGATGCATAGGGGCGTAGTTCCGCTGCCGGCGGTCGAACGCGCGTACGCCGCGCGCCCCGCGTCGCTATCGTCGACGCGTTCCGCGCCCAGGATCGTTCGCCATTCGTGTACTGCGTCCGCCACGGCGGTCATGACCTTTTTCGGCTGGGCCGCGCACGCGCCGCGGCATCCTTCCACGATGGCTATACCATGCCATAGATCGACCGCGCCGCTCTAGTGCAATGCAGTGAGCCGTCTTCTTCGATGCGCAGGTTGCTCGATTGGGCAAGAAGAACCCGCAGGTGACACGGACGGGCACGGACGAACACGGACGGGCACGGGCTGTGTCGGGGGTTAGAGGTAGTGGTCCAGGATCTCGATGATGCGGTCGGGCGTTAGGTCCTGGTGGAGGTCGTCGTCGATCATGAACGCGGGGGCGCGGTCGCAGGTGCCGAGGCACTGGTGCGGTAGGAGCGTGAAGCGGCCGTCGGAGGTCGTCTCGCCGAGTCCGATGCCGAGCCGTTTGCCGAGAAACTCAACCAGGTTCTCGTAGCCCATGATCCAGCAACTGACGCTGCTGCACAGGCGGATCACGTGGCGACCCACGGGCCGGCGGAGGATCAGGTTGTAGAACGTGGCCACGCTGTCGACCTGGTCCGGCGTCATGCCGAGCAGCGCCGCGACATCGACGAGGCTTTCGTCGTCGACCCAGCCCTTATGCTTCTGCACGATGCGGAGCGCGTCGATGCACGCGCCGGAACGCTGTTCGCACAACTTCGCCTCGTGCTCGATCTCGTGAACGATTTCTTCCGTAAGCATGCGTTATCGATCCAAGTCCGCCAGGACAAAGTCAATACTGCCCAGAATGGCCAGCACGTCCGCCACGAACGCGCCCTTGCTGATCTTCGGAAGCATCTGCAAGTGCGCGAATGAAGGAGTGCGAATGCGTGTGCGGTACGACATCGTGCCGCCGTCGCTGACCAGGTAATAGCCGTTGTTGCCTTTGCTTGCTTCGATGTTGAACAGCGCCTCGCCCGCGGGGATGACCGGCCCCCAGCTCACGTTCAGGAAATGCGTGATGAGCGTCTCGATGTCGTGCATCGTATGCTCTTTCAACGGAGGCGTCGTGAGCGGGTGATCCGATTTATACGGGCCATCGGGCATCTGGTTGACGCACTGCTCGATGATGCGCAGGCTCTGCCGCATTTCTTCGATGCGCACGCGGGCGCGGTCGTAACAGTCGCCGTTCTGCTGCGTCGGGACGTCGAACTCGAACTGGTCGTAGCCGGCGTAGGGGCGCTTCTTGCGCATGTCCCACTCGAACCCGCAGGCGCGCAGGCCCGGCCCGGTCACGCCCCAATCCAGCGCCTCGTCCAGCGTGTACGCGCCCACGCCGACGGTGCGCTTCTTGAAGATCGTGTTCTTCATGAGCGCTTTGTCGTAATCGTTCAAACGCTTGGGCAGATACGCGATGAACTCGCGCATCATGCGGTCCCAGCCTTGCGGCAGGTCGTGGGCGACGCCGCCGATGCGGAACCAGCTTGGATGCATGCGGCCGCCGCAGATCGCCTCGATCAACGCGAAGGCGCGCTCGCGGTCGTTGAACATATAGAACACCGGCGACATCGCGCCGAGGTCCTGCGCAAAGGTGCCGTACCAGACCAAGTGGCTGATGATACGGAAGAGTTCCGACATCATGATGCGGATAACTTGCGCGCGGCTCGGGACTTTGATCCCCGCGAGTGTCTCGACCGCGAGGAGGTACGCGAAGTTGTTCATGACGCCGCCGAGATAATCGATGCGGTCCGTGTAGGGGATGAAGCTGTGCCACGACTGGCGCTCGCCCATCTTTTCCGCGCCGCGGTGATGGTAGCCGATGTCGAGGACCGAATCCTCGACGCGTTCGCCATCGAGTTGCAAGATGATCCGAATGATGCCATGCGTGCCCGGATGCTGCGGCCCGAGGTTCAAGAACATGTAGTCGGCATCGTCGCGGCTGCCCTTGAGGCCCCATTCTTCCGGCTTAAACCGCAAGGCTTCCTGCTCGGAATCCTCGAGTTCATCCGAGATGCTGAACGGTTCCATCTCCGTGGCGCGCGCAGGATGTTCCTTGCGCAACGGATGGCCTTTCCAGAACGACGGCATGAGAATGCGCCGCAGGCACGGGTGCCCGTCGAACCGGATGCCGAACATGTCATAGACCTCGCGTTCGTACCAGTTTGCGGAGGTCCACACGTCCGTAACCGAATCGATCGAAGGCATGTCGCCCAAAAGCGCGACCTTCAGGCGCAGCATCTGGTTCCGCCCGTACGAGAGCAGGTGGTATACCACCGTGAAATCGCTGGCGGGCTGGCCCACGCGATGCGTCCGCAGGCGCTCGTCGATGGCGGTCAAGTCATAGAGCGAACGATAGGGGCGGTCAATTTCGGATTGGAGATAGCGCGTGACTTCTCTGATAGACGCAGGCGCGATCCAGACCGTCGGGATCGCGTCGCGCGTCGTCTGTTCGGAGACAACCGCGTCGCCGAAACGGTCCCGCAACGCCTGCACGGCGTTCTGTGTCGATAGGGCGGCGATGGCTTCCACGTCAGACCTCGTCCGGCGTACGCAGCAGCGTCGCCTGTTGCCGTTCCAGTTGCTTGACGTCGCGCTGGCACGGACGCTCGCGCTTGATGACGCCCTGCGGTCCGACGACCCAGTTCAGCGGGCGGCTTTCGTGGGCGACGGCGTCTTGCAGCAACATCAGGCCCTGCATGAAGGCTTCGGGCCGGGGCGGGCATCCCGGGACGTAGACGTCGACCGGCATGAACTTGTCCACGCCCTGGACGACGCTGTAGATGTCGTACATGCCGCCGGAATTCGCGCACGAGCCCATTGAGATGACCCAGCGCGGCTCCATCATTTGCTCATAGAGGCGCTTGACCGTCGGGGCCATTTTGCGGAAAACCGTCCCCGCGACGACCATGACATCGGCCTCGCGCGGCGTGCCGCGGATGACTTCCGCGCCGAACCGGGCCAGGTCGAACCGGCTCGTGAAACTCGTCGCCATCTCGACGAAACAGCACGACAGTCCGAACGCGAAAGGCCACATGGAGTTCTTGCGCCCCCACGCGACGAGGTCTTGCAGTTTCGCCAAAAGGATATTCCGGCGCAAGGCGTCTTCCACCTCGACCGTATTCTTCATTACCAAGTCGGCAAGACCCGACTTATCGGTCCACTCTTGCATAGCAGCCGTTTCCCTTGCAGCCTGCGCCGTTACTCCAGCGCGCCCTCGCGCCACAGATACACCAGCGCGGCAAACAGCACCGCGATGAACACACAGATCTCGGCATAGCCCAGCCAGCCCAACTCGCGCGCCGCGACCGCCCACGAGACGATAAACACCGATTCGAGGTCGAATACGACGAAGAAGATGGCCATCAGGAAGAAGGTAGGCGAAAAGCGCACGCGCGCCGACCCTGTCGAAGCCACGCCGGACTCGTAGGGGATATTCGTGGCGCGTTCCTGATGCCGCTGGCCCAATACGAACGAGATGCCCAGCATCCCGCCGATTACGGCAAGGACCGCGCCGCAATACACGATCAACGGCCAAAGAATAGGTACTTCCGTGGTTCCCGCTGTCACGACCATCTCCCTTTATAGACGCCATCTCACCATTGCGAGGGGGCATTCTACACGGCCCGCGCCTCCCAGATCCAGCCGCCGGTCTGCGCGTCGTTGAACGCATGCGGCGAATGGCGTAGGATCGTGCGCGCAATACGACGAGACGAGAATTGGACAAGAACGCGATGCCCTTTCGCGAACGGCTGCTTCGAACCGGATTCACGCTGGCCTCGCATCTTCTCTACCGCGGCGGCGAGCACTCGGACTGGGCCTACGAGAAGATGCAGCGTCCCGCGACCTGCCTGGCGCTTGCGCTCAATTACGCCGCCTTCTACGCGCGCGTGCCCCGCATTTACCGCCTTACCAGCGTGATGGTCGAGCCGGTGTTCGGCTGCAACCTGCGCTGCAAGATGTGCTGGGGCAGCCTCGGGTTCGAGGGGCGCAGGCCGCGTCTCATGGAATGGGACATCTTCCGCAAACTGGTCGACCAGATTCCCTCCTATGTCGAAACGGTCACGTTCAGCCTGTTCGGCGAGCCGCTGCTGCATCCGCGCCTGCACGAGATGATCGACTATGCGGCGGATCACGGCTTCAGAACCATCCTGGCAACGAACGGCACGCTGCTCGAAGGGGATAACCTGGCGCGGATCGCGGGCGCGAGGCTGAACGTCATCAGTTTCTCGTTTGAGACAGACGCCGACGTGGCGCGCGCCACGCGGGGTATCGACCTGGATACCATTCGGCGGAACATGGAGGCCTTCGACAAGGCCCGGCGTCCCGATACTGAAATCAAGCTGTACTTCGTGGCGCGCGAAGGCAACCGCGCCGAAATCGAACGGGTTCGCGTCGAATTGCAGGGCTTGGCGAAGCACATCAAAGTGAGCCCGTACGTGGGGTGGAGCGAAGAGGCGCTGCCGCTGCCCGTCTGCATCGAACCGTGGCGCGGCAACGTGAACGTGTTTACAAACGGCAACGTCTCGCCCTGTTGTTTCGACTGGTACAACGACATGTGCATCGGTAATCTGTACGAGCAGGATTTCGGCGCAATTGTAGCCAGCGACCGCTACCGCGCGCTGCTACGCCGCATTCTCGACGGAAAGGCCCCGCCTCGCTGCACACACTGCAAGGAGTACGACATGGAAGGCGTGCCTCTGCGCATTCGGAAACGCTATCCGAAACGCTGACGGGTCCTAGCCCGCACTGTATACAAGCCCGTGGTGTCATTGCGAGGAGGGGTTCAGCCCGACGAAGCAATCCCCTGATCTTCTGGACATAGCAGGCCGGGAGATTGCTTCGTCGGGCTGAACCCCTCCTCGCAATGACACGAGACAGGTTGTTGCGGCGTTCACGCCAAGTTCTGAGACAGAGGCGGTTCGCCGATCAAGTGTCGTTCGCCTGTCACTAAGACATCGTGTGAACAATCCGGGTTAGTGGTTCCAGTTCGAGAGGATGCCCTTCGTGGCGCGTTGCCACAGGATCGGCAAGTAGTAGGGGAGGAGCCACGGCTGCGGGTAGTCGCGCACGATGCGCGCAATCCGGCCCGGGTTCATGAAGAATTGGCGGAGCGCCTTGCGCTGGTAGGCGTACAGGACCTCGTCCGGCAGGTCGGTCAAGTTGACGCGCATGCCCGAGAAATCCATGTCGTTGTAGCGGATACGCGCGAGCTTTTCCGGGCGCACGCTCTTGACCATGTCGTAAAGCGCGGTGCCGGGGAAGGGCGTGACCGTAAAGAAGCTGACGGTGTGGAATCGCGAACTGCACGCCACGTCGATGGTTTCCTTTAGGTCCTCTTCCGTTTCCGTGGGGAACCCCATCATGCAGAAGCCCTGCACATACACGCGTTTTGCCGTGGCCATCTCGACGCCCTGCAAGAAACGCGGGATGTTCAGGCGCTTGCAGGTGTACTCCTGAATGCGTTTCGATCCGGATTCGAGCGAGAATCCGCAGAAGTACATCCCCGCGTCGCACAGGGCGTCGATCACCTCCTGCGTGATGATGTCGCCACGCACCGCGGTGGGAAACGCCAGCTTGACCTTGATGTTCCGTTGTTGCAACAGTTCCGCGAAACGGATAACGCGATCGGGATTGAAATTGAAGTTGTCGTCCAGAAACTCGACGTCCTCGACGCCATAGGTGCGTTTGAGGTGTTCAATCTCGTCGACGATGCGCTCCGGCGAATGCATCCGGATGCCCTTGCCGAAGATGTTGTGGCACCACAGGCAGCGGTAGGGACAACCGCGGCTGCTCACGATCGAGACGTACTTTCGGCGCACGATCGGCGCAATCGACTGCCGCCGCCAATATGCGGGCAAGTCGATCAAATCGTACGCGGGCATCGGGAGCGAATCGAGGTCTTCGATAAACGGAAGCACGCCGGGATTGCACGTGATCGTGCCGTCTTTGGCGCGCCACAAGAGCCCCGGGACGGCGCTGAAATCGCCGCCGTCGAGCCACGCCTGCACGACGCGCTCGAACGCGAGTTCGCCTTCGCCGGCTACGGCCACATCGGCCCCGGTCGCTTCCAGCGCCTCTGCGCCCGACGACGAAGCATACGGCCCGCCCAGCGCGATGAGCGCGTTGGGCAGCGCCTCCCGCATGGCCTGCGTCAGCGCGGGTAACCTGTGCGCCGACGTGGTCAACGAACTCAGCCCGACGATGTCCGCGCCGAAATCCGCCGCGCGCCGGACCAGCGTCTCCGGGGTGCAGTTGTCAAGACGCTGATTGACCAGCATGATCTCGACATCGAACTTCTGCCGGAGGTAGGCGGCCAGGGACATGAGGCCAATGGGAGGCGTGACCAGCGGAAAGGCCATCGTGCGCAGCCCGACGTTGGCAAGATATAGACGCAAACGCTTCATACGATCGCGTGATTCCGATATGGGTCCGTTGCGGATTACGCAGCCTCAAGACACTGCCGTGACGAAACGCTGTTACTCTATGGCATTCGCATTCGGCGTTCAACTTCGTTTCGTTGACAGCGTGGCGGCGGTTGCCGGATGATAGCGCTGCTTGCGCGAAAGGCATGTCCGTCACCGCTCTCCGCGGCATACCAAGGGCCAAACGAGGAATCACTATGTGGAACGAAGCGCCCCGATTGGGTTTGGTGGCGGTCTACGCGCCGCTCGAGGTAGGCTGGCAAGACGCGCCACGATTGATTGCCGAGGCGGAGTCGGCGTTGAGTGGCCTTGACGTCGATCTCAAGCCCTATCACAAGCCCGTCTTCGATACTGCGACCGCTCTCGATGCGGCCAGCGCCTTGGTCCATGCCAAAGTGGATGCGGTCGTGTGGCTCGCGGCCACGTGGGCCTTCGACAGTGTCGCGCTCGAGTTTTTGCGCGTGTGTCACGTGCCGCTACTGGCGTGGGGGGTACCGGGCGTGGAATCCGGATCGCTTTGCGGCTCGCAGCAACTCGTCGAAGTGCTTACCGAACTCGGAATGCCGCGCGGATTCGTCCATGCTCCCGTGGACAGTCCTCAGGCGCATCGTGCCATCGTGGACTTCGCGCGCGCTGCCGCCGCAACGCAGCGCCTCAAACGCGCGCGCTTCGGCATGCTGGGCCACCGCACCGTGGGCATGACGGAAGTCACGTTTCACGAATATGACCTCGTTGAGCAGTTCGGGTCGCTCGTGTACTACCAAGGCATCGACGCCCTGCGCGGCGCAATGGACGGCATCGATTCCGGTGACGCCGCCCAGGTGTGGACCGCTTTCAAAGCGCGCTGCGGGAAGTGCCACGTCGACGACGCGTGCGGTGTTACGGCCATGCAATGCCATGAAGCGTTGCGCGCATGGATCGAACGCGACCGGCTGCACGGCGTTGCCGTGGGCTGCTATCCGGACCTTATGGGCATCGTCTGCCTCGGATGTGGCCTGCTGGCCGAGCAGGGCATTGTGACCTCATGCGAGGGCGACATGAACTCGCTCGTGCTCACCGCCGCGATGCATGCGATGTCGGGTCGCCCGGTCCATAACACGGATCTCCTGCACGTCGGACACGAAGACAACACCTGCACTTTGAGCCATTGCGGCAACAGCGCGTTATCGCTTGCTGCCGCGCCCGCCGATATCGCGCTCGACCACGTGCGGCTCATGGATCGCGGAGTCGTCTCGCTGTATCCGGGCGCGCCGGGGCGTGTGACGATGGCCAATCTCTGCGGCCGCAAGGGGTCCTATCGCCTCGCAGTCTATACGGGCGAAGCGGTACCTACGGACATGGTGTTTCCAGGCATTCCAGTGAAGGTCAGGCTCGACGTTTCAGTAGACGACTTCCTGCGAGAGACCGCGCGCCACGGAGCCGGCCATCACTGGATGATTGCGTACGCAGATCTTGGGGCTGCGCTGCGCAGTTTCGCCCAGATGACGAGCCTCAAGGTTGCGGACGTGCAGGGCCAGTACCCACGAGGTCGATAGCGATCACTTCGGGCGGACACCAGAACCGCACTTCCGGCACATACGGTTCGCATCCGATCCCGCGCGAGACAATCAACGTCACGCCGTGTTCGTCGAAACGTCCGGATTCCCAACGCTTGCCGTACCAATCCATCGTTATCACAGCGCCGTACCAGGGCAGGCAGATCTGTCCGCCGTGCGTATGTCCGGCCAGCATAAGATCGGCATGGCTTCCCCACGTTTTCGGGAACCCCTGAGGATGATGATACAACACGATATTGAAGGTGTCTTCGGGCAGGCCACGGAGTATCATGGGCATCATTTCCTCCGCACCGGAGACGAATCCTATCACGTTTAGCGGGATGCCTCGCACGTCGACCCGCTCGGTCGTTCCGTTCAGCACGCAGAGCCCCGCCGCCTTTGCGATCTCGTCCAACGGGCCCAAGTCATCGAGATTGCCTTCGCACGCGATCTGCGGCACGTTCCACGAGGTTAACAAGTCCTTCACGATGGGCGCCACGCCGTCCCTCTTGCCGAAGAAATCACCGGAGTGCAGGATTACATCCGGATGAAGCGACCGTACCAGCTCCGGCAGCGCCTTCTCACGTGGACCGTAGCTTCGCACGTGCAGATCGGCCACATGCACTAACCGCACCTTCTCGCCTCGTGGAATCTTGGGCGTTTCGATACGGTACTCCGTCACCGTGAGACGGTACGGTTCGACGAGAAGACCGTACAGCATGCAGCCCACGCCGCAGAGCGCCAACGAAGTAAAGACCGCTCCCACGGGCCACGCGCGAAACCTTCGATCAAACGCCCCGCGCGGCGCGCGAGCGAGCCACCGATCGATCCACCAACGGAGCGCGAGCCAATAGATCGCTATAACAACGCAACAGAATACACTTACCCGGACTTGATCGGCAAGTGAGACCGTATAGTACCCGAGATCGTGAGTCGTCACCACGGAATGACGCGCTTTCCTGAATCAGTCAATACTCAGCCAACGCCTGAGGATGGCACGCCGCGCCCAGCGCGCGCAAGTGGCGTGGCATGCTGAGTACAGGACTCAGAACGTCCCGAAAACCTGTATCGAGAAGAACACCATGGCGTCTCTATAGTTCGGGGACTTCGGACGGTCCTGAAAGACGCGGCAGGCGGTCTCTCTAGAGTTTGCTTCAGCTTCCGAGCAATTGCGCGGCGGCCTGGGGTATCAGATTGCCTTGGATGAGCGCTGCCGTGCTCTGTCGGAGCAGCAACTGGTTGCGTGTCTGTTCGATGACGCCGCGGGCGACATCGAGATCGCGCAGGCGGGATTCGGATTCCGTGGCGTTGGTCGTGGCCGTTTCGCGGACGTTGATGGCTTCCAGCAGGCCGTTCTGTTGCGCGCCGAGACCCGCGCGGTTCTGGTTGAGCTGGCTGGCGGCATTAGCCAGCGTGCCGAGCGCTGCGGCTGCCCCGCCTTGCGTGCCGAGATCGAGGCCGTTCAAACCAAGCGCGGCGGTCGTCGTAGCATTGAGGTTGATCTGCGTTCCGCCCTCGACCCCGAGATTGATCGTGCCGGCGGTTCCGTTAAGAAGCTGCGTGCCGTTGAATTGCGTTGTGTCGGCGGTGCCCTGGATCTGCTGGACGAGCTGTTGCGCTTCTTGGTTGAGCGCGCTACGCTGGTCGTCGGTCAGCGTGCCGTTCGCGGCCTGGACCGCGAGTTCCTGGATGCGGCCCAGCGCGTCCTGCTGCGTGCCGATGGCCTGGTCCGCCGTTTCGATCACGTTCACGCCCGTCTGGAGGTTGTTGATTTCCTGCGTGTATTGCCGGACCTGCGTGCGGAACCCTTCCGCGATGGCCAGCCCGGCGGCGTCATCCGCCGCGCGATTGATGCGAAGGCCTGAGGCCAGCTTTTCGAGGGTCTTGTTGAGCGCTCCGGACGCCTTCGTCGTCTCGCGTTGGGCGTTCAGCGCGGGAATAGTCGTGTTGATTTTGAGTCCCATACTTACACCTCCAAACCTCGTGAGTTTGGCAATCGGCACGTTCTGTCTTTTCCAGCCTTAAGTATACCACGGCGGGCGCGATTTGGCGAGCCGTTGAGCTCTGCCAGCATTCCGCTTCGAGCTGAGGGAATGCCACTTTGGACGCCCAGCGTCTGACCGTGTTCGTCCGTGAACGTCCGTGTTCCTCGGGTCTAACCGCGCGCAGCCTTGGGCTGTCCGTGGCTCGGGACAAACATATCGGCGGCGGCCAGGCCGAGTTCTTTGGCCATCTGGACTGAGTATTCGAGCTGGCCCATCTTGGGGTAACGGCCGTTGGAGCCGAACGTGAATTTCGCTCCGGCGGCCTTGGCTATCTTGAGGAAACGCAGGTTGGGCAGCTTGAAACTCGCGCTGATTTCGATGGCAACGCGCTGCTTGACCGCCGTCTCGACCACCTTGGCGATTCGCGCGTCGGTCCACGCGGCGTCGTAATCGGCGGACAGCGGCGCGGGGAGCCACGAGACGTTCGCGAGGATATCGAGCGGTTCCTTCTCAAGGATCTGGAGATGCCAGTCGACGTAGCGGTCCATGAAGGTCGCCGGGTCGCCGATGTCAGCCTCCTTCTCCCATAGCTTCATCTGCTTGCCGTCCTTGTTAGGGAAGGTCATGGTATCCGACAGGACGTAATCGAGTTTGCCCAGCGCCTCGCGCGAGAAGCATCCCATCCAATCGGTCCATTCCGCCTGGACGCCTTTGTAGACCGGCTTGCCTTCGAGCATGTTCGTGTACGCGTTGAGTTCTTCATCGTTGCTGAGCACCTTCGGATACACGTTCTCCTTCGTGCCCGCATGCTCGACGATCCCGAACTTTACCCCGCGTTCCTTGGCGATCTCCAGCACCGCGTCGATGGTGCTGTTGTCCAAATGGACGTGCAGGTCGAGCAACGGAAACCCGAGTTCGGAACTCTTTTCCATTTCCGCCGCGCCGAGGACGTTTTGTAAAGGCAACGCCGCAAACGCGCACGCTGTCGCGGCGTGGCGCAAGAACCTGCGGCGGGATGGATGATTACATGGCATCGCGTTTCTAAAAGACATGGCCGCTGGGGTGTCCTTCCTATTGTGTGAGAGCCTTCGTTGTGGGTCCCTTTCCGATAGGACCACTACCTGATACTATACATCCGCCTGGAATTGATCCAACGCAGAGGCCGCAAAGTTCTCGGAGAGACGCAGAGAGTTCAAACTGAGGCCACTTCTTCAACACCGATCGCGCGAAAGCCTATCGAGCATCAGAGTCTATGATCAGAGAACACGATCCGGTTCCATCCAACTCTGCGACCCTTTGGATTCTCCGCGCGCTCTGCGTTGATCTAGCAACGCGCCCAGTTCGTCACGGCGCCGTCAGTTCGTCCAACGTTTCCTGTAATTCGGGGTCGGCGGGATGGCCGCGCCAGACGACTACTCCGTCATGGTCGACGACGAAGACGTGTGGGATCGTGCGAATACCGTAATCCCGAAATGACGCGCCGTGGTCGTCCAGGGCGACGGCGTAATCCATGGCGTCTCCCTGCTGATCTACGAACGCACTGACGGTATCCGCGTCTTCTTCGGACACGGCGAGCACTACGACGC
The DNA here is from genome assembly GCA_964402555.1 of uncultured Nitrospiraceae bacterium. GTDB lineage: Bacteria > Hydrogenedentota > Hydrogenedentia > Hydrogenedentales > SLHB01 > CAYOCT01. The sequence goes on from CAYOCT010000015.1 coordinate 77,912, forward strand.
CTTTGCCCTCGTAGGCTTGTTTGAGTTCCGTCACATGAGCGATTGCGTTGCGGCAAGCGGGACACCACGTCGCCCAGAACTCGACGACGTAAATGGCGTTCCCGTCCAGGATATCGTACGGGCCGCCCTTCACCCATCCCGACAGCGACAAGGCCGGCGCATGGTCGCCCGGCATCGGTCCCTCCTGCTGCGGACAGCCCGAGAGGAAGGCCAATACAATTAACGTCAAACCGAACGAAATCTTCCGCATGCGACTCCAATCCTCTTTGCCAATAGCACGCCACGACCAGCATTACAACGATACGTTAGCCACATTGCCCAACCCGCGCAACTTTGTCTGTTGTCGGGCGAGAAATGCATTGACAGCCGCAGGCGGGCCTGCTAAGATGAATACGTTGGAATCCGATGTATAGGACGAACGCCGTGAATCTGAAAGGCACACTGCCGGTACTCATTCTGAACGCGCTCGAACGAGGCCCGAAACACGGGTACCTGATCGCAGCGGAAATCAAAGCGAAATCGAAAGGCGTATTGGATTTCAGAGAGGGGACGCTGTATCCGGCGCTTCACGAACAGGAACACAAGGGCCTGATCGAATCGTACGAACAGGTCGAGAACGGACGGATACGCCGCTACTATCGGCTCACCGAATCGGGTAAGAAGGCCATCGCCAAAGAGCGCGCTGAATGGAAACGCGTGTCGCGCGCGGTCACGTTGATTCTGGAGGGGGCCTAGATGCCGGAAGACGCCGCTTTGGAAACGCGCCAGGCCGATCTCGAAGGCTGGATAGCGCGCGCGACCACCGCCTTGTGTGCCGATGCCAAGCGGCGCATCCGTATCGAGATCGAATCGCACTATCGCGATACGGTGGCGGCCCTGGAGGATTCGGGCTTCGATAATGAATCGGCTTACAAGACCGCACTCGATGGGTTGGGCGATCCGGATGCGGCATTGAAGGCGTTCCGAAAGACTTATCTCTCGTCGGAGGAAGAGACCTGTCTGGCGAATTCCAGGAACGCGCCGGCGTCCAATCTGACGAGTCGTCTCGGCATGCTCTGGCTGATGCTTCTCGCGTCCTTGAACGGCACTTTTCAAGATAGTGTGCAGAATGCAGGACATGTTCGTCTAAGAGCGTTCTGGATGGTGGTGATCTTTGTAGTCGCTCTGCCCGCACTGGCCAGCCTGGCTACAAATGCGGTCAGATTTGTGCCTAACGCTTTTGACCATGCTCGTGGCAGGCCGTCGCCGCCTTTCAAATGGCTGTCGATCGTTGCCTTCTCTTACAAGAGATTCCCGCGGCTCGTTTCCTTGCTATTGATCGCGATATGCGCTGCTTACGCGTTATTTCTGCCCGCCGGTTTGCGCTGGAATGGCTCGGTAGTGTTCTTTGTCTTTGCTGAAGCCTGCCTAAGCGTCCACGATTATTTCATAAGTCGAGTTCTGGTTCGCGCTTGGAATAGCAGCCGAGTCTATCGCATAGCGTTGCGGTCCTACCTTCTGGCGCTTACCGTGCTCGCTGTCTACTGTTGGGCTCGTGTGGAGCTTTGGGCAACGGGACTTTCGACGGTTGCCCCCCTCACTTCTCTTATACCCCGGCAATTCACTGAGGCCGAGAAACCTGTCGTAGACTTCTGTTCGATCGTTTTGCTCGGGGCTGCAGCTAGCCTGCTTACTGGCACCGCTTATCGTCTGAGAATGGCTATTATCGCCTGGCGAAAAGAGAGCGACAAGCGGGAAGGGCGGGGTGCCGCTCCTCCGCCAGGCGCGCGAGATGCTGGCTTCTCTGTTGTCGAGTCAGACCCCAGCCCCGGCTGTTCTTAAGGTTTTCGCTTCCCTGTCCAAGCAAGAATAGACGCGACCGACGCAGAGTCGCAGAGCGCGGAGAAGCGCGGAATGGCCCAGCCGCTCAACGCCGCAGGCGGGCCGTTGGCCGCCAATCCTATCCAGATCGATTCAGGCGCCTACACTGCGAGCATGGTTAACGTCGCCAGGTTGCCAACGGGTGGACCGCACGGGATAGCCCGATCCCCAGCCATTCCTCAGACTTAGCCCGGATTGTTTTCACGGTGTCTTGATGAGACGAGAACACCACTTGATCGGCGAAAGGCTTCTGTCTCAGAACTTGGCGTGAGCGCTGCAACAGCCTGTCTCGTGTCATTGCGAGCCAACGACCCGGTTTCGCCGGGCTGCCCGAGGAAGAAACATGCGTTTTGTTTTGCCGGAGGTGAGTGATGCGCTTTTTGGAGTGCGGCGATACTTCGCCGCTTTGGCTGAGGCCCAGGGGACAGACTTGCATGTCTAGCCAAAGCGGCGAAGAATCGCCGCACTCCATAAAGTCGGCACTCCGTTTTGCGGATTCCGAATGAAAGCGCAATGCTTGTTTCTTAGGAGGAGGGGTTCGGTCCGACGAAGCAATCTCCCGGCCTGTTGTGCGCAGAAGAACAGGGGATTGCTTATACCGATCCTCCTGAGTTATCCCCAACCGGCCTGACCGCCCTTGCACAGCGGTCTTCGTCGGGCTGAACCCCTCCTCGCAATGACACCACAGGCTTGTGAACAATACGGGTTGGGGGTTTTCGGTACCTTGAAGTTGGCCAACCCAAGGCTGCCCATACGAGCACCTGCGCCTACAGCGCGGCACTTGCCACCGTTGCCAATGTCTGCGCCTCCGCCGGCGAGTTCCCCGCGTGTCAGGCGGGATGTTCTCTATGCCGGGATCGGGGGACGGCCCAAACAAGAGGGAATAGACTCTACAGGAGGGCTGTTACACGCGACGTACGTAGTATAAGCAGAAGGGCGCGCTGACAGATCTTTGCGGGGCCAGGAGATTTCAGGCCATTTGACGGTGTCTTCACCGTCTGAAACCGGAAGCTGTGAGCGCAGTTTCGCGAGGACGCGAAAGGGAGCCTATGGCGACGACAGCTGATGGTGCATTGCTGATTGAAAGTCGTCAAAGCGTGGGTCGGTGGGCATGGGGGAACGTGTTGCGCTTTGGCGTCGTGTGGATTGAAATTGCGCTGGTAGTACTTCTTTTCAAAGCTGTCCGACTCGAAAGCGAAGCCTTTCGACGGATGCTTATTCTTGCCGCGATGGCGTTTCCCCTTAACCATGTTCTCCCGTTGCGCTTCCGACTTCCCTTCTTCGTGCTTGTGAGTGGGGCTACCATCTTCACCACTCTCGGCGCGGTGAGCGCGGCCTGGCTGATCGGAATCGGGTTGGTATTCATCGGTCTGTGCCATGTGCCCGCATCGATGAACGTGCGGCTGGGGCTTGTCGTTTTCGCGGCGCTAATCCTTGCGGTGTTCCGTGTGGGATGGGTTGGGACGCCGTGGCCGGGCACCGTGTGGCCGATTCTTGGCGCAATGTTCATGTTTCGGATCATTGCTTACCTGTATGACTTGGCGCACAAATCGGCGCCTTTCAGCGCCTGGCGCGCGCTGGCGTATTTCTTTATGACGCCCAATGTATGCATGCCGTTGTTTCCCGTCGTGGACTACCAGACCTTCTGCCGGACCTATTACAACGACGACGCCTACAAGATCTATCAGACCGGCATCAAATGGATGATTCGCGGGGCTACTCAACTTATCCTCTATCGCTTCGTCTACCTGTTCGTGACGGTGGATCCGGCGGAGGTCACAGGGGCGGCCCAGTTCTTCCAGTATATGGTCGCGACCTACTTGCTCTACCTGCAGGTGTCCGGCCTGTTCCATATCGCGATCGGCCTGTTGCATCTATTCGGGTTTAACCTGCCGGAGACCAATCACCAGTACTTGTTGGCGTCCAGTTTCACGGACTTCTGGCGTCGCATAAACATCTACTGGAAAGACTTCATGATGAAGGTCTTCTTCTATCCGCTGTTCTTCCGATTGCGGAAGCGGGGCGCTACCCAAGGAATGATCCTCGCCACGTTGGTGACCTTCTTCGCTACGTGGTTCCTCCACGCGTATCAGTGGTTCTGGTTGCGTGGCGCGTTTCTGATTACCCTGCAAGACATCATCTTCTGGCTTGTGCTTGGCGTGCTGGTCACACTGAGCGTCTGGAACGAGTCGCGCTCCAAGAAGAAGCCGGTCGCCAAGACCGGACTCGATAGCGTCAGGCTGGCGGCGCTCCTGGCGGCGAAGACCGTGTTCACGTTTCTCACCATCACGCTGCTTTGGTCCCTGTGGACGTCGGATTCGGTGTCGGCATGGCTGGCCATGCTGATGCAGCTTCGCCATTGGAACGCGGACGCGTTCGTGAAGATCGGCCTCGTGCTCGGCGCGCTTGCCGCTTCCGCGATTATCGCCGGCCGCGACCAGTGGAAGCCTGTTGCGGGCGCGAGCCGGCGTACCAAGAAGGAGCATCCGTTCGATTTCTGGCGAGCCACTTCGCTCAATGCCGCGACGGCCGTCTTTGTCGTGGCGGCGTCGCTGTCCGCGCTTCAAAGCCACCTCAATCCGAAAGTTGCGGCTGTACTGAGTTCGCTTGAGAACACTTCGCTCAACCCTCGGGACGCCGCCATCCTTCAGCGCGGCTATTATGAAGACTTGATCCAGGTGGACCGCTTCAATACGGACTTGCAGGCCCTGTACAACAAACGGCCCAAGGACTACTTCCAGGAATGGCGTGCGGCGATGAACGTCAAGCGGAAGGACTACCTCGGCGTGGAGCTTGCTCGTTCGGCCAAGATTACCTACGCCGGCGCGACCTATACCACGAACGAGTGGGGTATGCGCGACAAACCCTATCCGAAGGAAAAGCCCGCAGGGGTGTATCGAATCGGCCTCATAGGCTCGTCCCACACGATGGGCTGGGGCGTGACCGACGCCCTGGTCTGCGACACCCTGGCCGAGGACCGGCTCAACGCCGAGGGGCTTCCCTTCGAGCTACTCAACTTCTCGGTGAACGGGTACGATCCGATTCAGAAGGAGTTGGCCCTCGAAGAGAAGATGCTCGACTTCCATCTTGACGCGGCGTTCCTGATCTGCCACCGCTTGGAGAAGGCATGGATCGTTTCGCATCTCGTACAACGCATAAAGGCCGGCACAGAAATCACCGAGCCGCATATTCGTGAATTGGTAGCTCAAGCCAATGTGACGAAAGACATGAGCGAAGCCGTGCTCAATATCCGGCTGAGCAGTTCGGGCTCCGAGCTGTTGAAATGGTCGCTGAAACGGTTTGCCGACGTCTGCCGCGAGCGCGGCATACGATCCGCCTGGGTCTTCATGCCGGAAATCGGCCACGTGTCCATCTCCGACGCGGACGTGAAAGAGATATTCGCCTGTGCGAAAGAAGCCGGTTTCGACACGATTCTCGACTATTCCGATGCCTACAAAGGCCACGCGGACGGAGAGTTGGTCCTGTCGGACATTGACGACCACCCGGGCGCGTTCGCGCACAGTCTGCTCGCGAATCGCATCTATGACACCGTTAAGAGCAACTTTGTAAGGCCCGCCGACAATGTGACGGCACAGGCCAAAGCCGCGGCGGGCACGCTGCCGCGATAAGAGAAACGGGAGTTCGCATGAACGCACTAACGCAGGCTATTGAAGAAGAAGTCAAAGAGTATGTCCTGAATTCCTTTCTTCCCGGCGAGGATCCCGAGTCCATCGCGCTGGACACGCCGCTCATTTCCGGGGGCATTCTGGATTCCATCTCCACGCTGAAGCTGGTCAATTTCCTGGAAGAGAAGTATGGCATCGAATTCCAGGCTCACGAGATCAGCGCGGACAACCTGGAAACGTTGGCGGACATTGCCGAGACAGTGGAAGCCAAGCGAGCGGCCAAGACATGACGCGCCTTCACGAGTTTCTGGATCGCTCCGCCGCGGCCTTCCCGGACAAGACCGCGGTGGTGGATCCGGAGCGGGAAGTCTCGGTGACGTATGAGCAGTTCCAGGGGCTGGCGGAACGGGTTTGCGAACAGCTTGCCGCCGCCGGGGTTTCCGAAGGCGATCGCGTGGGCATCTGCATGCCCAAGTCCATTGGAAGCCTCGCGGGCGTGTTTGGCGCGTTGCGCGCGGACGCGGCGTACGTGCCCGTCGACGCTACGGCGCCCGCCACGCGAAACGCGGTGATCTTTTCCGATTGCGGCGTGCGCGCCGTCATCGTGGCTGAGAATCTTGCTAAACCTCTGTGTGCTGAACTGGGCGACGATTACTCGGTGAGCTCGGGGACATTGGCGTTCCTTGAACCCTACGGAGTGTCTGCGGTCCTTCTCGCGGCCCGTCCGGAGACGGCGCAGCGTTTTGAGGACGTTAATACCTCGGATCTCGCCTACATCTTGTACACGTCGGGCTCCACGGGAAAACCGAAGGGCGTGATGCACACGCACGAAACCGCCTTGGCGTTCATCGATTGGTGTTCGGAGACCTTCGCCCCGACTTCGGACGATTGCTTCTCCTCGCACGCGTCGTTTCACTTCGACCTCTCGATCCTGGACATTTACGTCTGCGTCAAGCACGGCGCCAAACTGGTGCTCTTCGGCGAGACGTTGGGGAAGCAACCGTCGAAGGCGGCCTCGGTTATTCTCTCGGAAGGCGTTACCATCTGGTACTCGACACCTTCCATCCTGCGGCTCATGGCCGAGTACAGTCAAAACGAGCAGCATGATCGTTGCGCGCTACGCTTCGTCATCTTCGCGGGAGAGGTGTTCCCTGTGAAACACCTCCGCACCGTCATGGCCATGTGGCCGCGCCCCCGCTACTTCAATCTCTACGGCCCGACGGAAACCAATGTCTGCACCTATTATGAAGTGCCGGCCGGTTTCCCCGCGGAACGGACCGAGCCTTTCCCTATCGGGAAGGACTGCTCCTGCGACACCGGCATGGTGGTCGGGAGCGAAGGCCGGGAAGTCCCGCGCGGAGACGAGGGCGAACTCTACGTCAAAGGCGGCACGGTCATGCGGGGGTACTGGAACTTGCCGAAACGCAACGCGGAGGCGTTCTTCGTCGACGCGCAAGGCGGGCGCTGGTACAAAACCGGCGACGTAGTAAAGATCAATGAGGAAGGCGACTACGAGTATATCGGCCGGCGCGATCGCATGGTAAAGCGGCGCGGCTACCGCGTGGAACTCGGTGAAATCGAGGCGGCCCTTTACAGTCACGAGAACGTCAGGGAAGCCGCGGTGGTGGCGACGCCCGATCCCGAGAACGGCGTCGTCATTCGAGCCTTCCTCAATTGGTCCGGCGACAAATCGCCGTCGCTGGTCGCGATGAAGCAGTTCTGCTCCAGGAAACTGCCGCTCTACATGATTCCCGACACGTTCGTCCCCGTCGGGGCGCTGCCCAAGACGTCGACGGAGAAGGTCGATTACCAAAGGCTCCTGGAGTTGGCCTAGACGGCTCGTAGCCGGCGTACGCCGGACCTGGCGCTTCCGGGGGCGAGACGGCATTACAGAAGAGGTTGCCCATGGATTTTTCGCTAGACGAAGACCAACGCATGCTCCGGGATCAGATCGTCCGGTTCGCGCAGAATGAATTGAACGAAGGCGTGGTAGAGCGCGACAGGGAACAGATCTTTCCCCGGGAGTTGTGGAACAAGTGCGGCGAAATCGGTCTGCAGGGCCTTCCGGTGCAAGCCGAGTACGGAGGAAGCGAACTCGACCCCCTGAGCACGGCTATCGCGCTGGAAGCCTTCGGCTATGGATGTCGCGACGGCGGCCTCGTATTCGCCGTGTGCGCCCACCTTCTCGCCTGTGTGATTCCCATTTCGAAGCACGGTACGACGGAAGCGAAAGAGAAGTACCTGCCCGGGCTCTGCAACGGAACGCTCATCGCCGTGAACGGCATGACGGAAGTGACTTCGGGTTCGGATGCCTTCAACATGGCCGCCAGCGCCACGCCCGATGGCGACGGGTTCCGAATCAACGGGGTAAAGATCTTCAGTTCCAACGGTCCGGTGGCGGACATCGCGGTAGTGTACGCCGTTACGGACAAGAAGAAAGGCGGGCTCGGCGGCATCACGGGATTCCTGGTCGAAAAGGGAACGTCGGGATTCCAGCCCAGTCAGAAGTTCGAGAAGATGGGACTTCGCACGGCCATGTTGGGCGAACTGGTCTTCGAGGACGTGTACGTGCCGAAAGAGAACATTCTTGGCGGTGTGGGCGGCGGGAGCACCGTGTTCGGCCAATCCATGGAGTGGGAACGCATCTGCATCGCGGCCTGCCACCTGGGCACGATGCGGCACCTGATGGAGAAATCGATCGAGTACGCCCGCACGCGCACGGCCCAAGGCAGTCACATCGGCAAGAACCAGGCCATTTCCCACAAGATCGCCGACATGAAGATCCGCCTCGAGACGTCGCGCCTGCTGGTGTACGAATCCGCGATGCGCATCGGCAAGGCGCGCGACAATGCGATGAACGCTTCGATGACTAAGGTGTACGTGAGCGAGTGCCTTCAGAAGACCGCGCTGGATACGGTGCAGATCTTCGGCGGCCACGGCTTCCTGACGGAACATGAAGTCGAACGTGCGCTTCGCGATTCCATCGGGAGCACGCTGTATTCAGGCACCAACGAAGTTCAGCGGAATATCATCGCGAGTTGGCTCGGCCTCTAGCCTGGAATGTTCACGCGATGGCTTGATGAGAGGAGAACAACACTCGATCGGCCAACCGCTTCTGTCTCAGAACTCGGCGTGAATGCCGCGACAACCTGTCTCGTGTCATTGCGAGGAGGGGTTCAGCCCGACGAAGCAATCTCCCGGCCTGTTGTGCGCAGAAGAAATGGAGATTGCTTCGTCGGGCTGAACCCCTCCTCGCAATGACACCACACGCTTGTGAACAATTTGGGCTGGCAGCGCAATCAAAGCCGCCGCTCAGTGCTGCGTTACAATGCGCTCCGGGTTCCTCGGTCTCATCGACACTGGAAGAGACCGGCTGCGCGCGGATTGCTCGTTACGCAATTCGCATCCTCTCACGCTCCCCTTGAATCACCGCGCCGCACCACGGTTCGACCCCTCTGTGCTGATGGGATTGGGATCTTCCGGCGGACCATCCGCAGCATGGGGCGTCACCAGAATCCACCCGTCGAGCACGTCTCGCAACGTACGGACCAGCGCGTGGCTTGCGTCCCGTTTGGATACGTAAGCGCGCGCGCCCTTGTCCAAAGCGCGCCATACAAACACCGGTTCCTCATGCGAAGAACAGACGACCACCGGGACACCGAGCCTATTCAAATCGGCCACCAACGCCAGGCCGTCGTCATTGCCCAACGAGACGTCCACCAACGCCACGTCGGGACAACCGACAGCAACCTGCGCCAGGGCTTCCGAGCGCGTGCTTGCCTGCGCGAATATGGCCAAGTCATTTGCTTCCAGCAGCGACGCCATCGCCTCGCGCATGCCGGTATGGTCGTCGACCAACAGAACACCGGGCCTAGAACCGGTACGTGACGCCATGCATTACCTCCCAACGAAGCCAAGTTGTTTCGAGAATTGCGGCCGCCACGGGTCTAGACAGACGTCTGGCGCGCTTTCCGAAGTTGAAATGCCCCCGACAATGCTCCCGCAATCGCCAACACGAACAGGCCGGCCGGCCTTGCTAGAGGCATGCCTTGCGTGACTGCAATGGAGTCTTCCTTAGTCTCGACGACCGTAGTTCCGGCGCTAGTGACGACCGTCAAGGCAACCGTATAGGTCCCGGGATCCTCGTAAGTATGGACGGGATTCTGCGCAGTGCTGACAGGACTGCCGTCGCCAAAATCCCACGACCACGATACGATCTCATAGAGCCCGCCCGAGGCCAGTGACGTGAATTCCACGGTGAGCGGCGCCGTGCCTGTCATGGGATACGCCGAGAAATCCGCCGTTGGCGCACCGTTGTTACCCGCGATAGCGCCCACGGGTTCGATGATGATCTTTGCGCCAGCGCCGTTGGTGGACACGATGCCCGTGCCCGGGGTGCCCGCCGCAACCATCCGCGCGCCAGCGCCGTTGCTCTGCGCCGTGCCCGACGACAGGTCCGTTGTCGACAGGTTCAGCGACGCGCCAGTGCCGTTGACATTGACGGCTCCCGCCACGGTCGAAACGAGCAGGAAGGCCATGCCCATAAGCGGCCATTGGAAACCAAGAATCGGAAATTGTCTCATGTCCTGTCCTCGGCTCAGTAGCCGCCCAGTGTGCCTCGAAAGTCCAGCGGGAAGAAGGTGTTGCTGCCAATGTACAAGAGCTCAAGAGTGGTGTTTTCGCACCCGCCGATGTAGCCGGCCGTGCCTGCCGTTGTTGAAGCCGCGGATCCTGAGCCTACGTAGAGATAGCCGTTCTGGGTGCCGCCAACAATTAGATCGGCGGCATCGGACATGGCCACCGCGTCCCACGCGACGTTGGGTCCATTCGGCGCCCACGTTGCACCGAAGTCGGTGGAAATATAGACCGGTCCTCCCCAAACGCACGCCGCAATGGTGTCATTCGCCGAACACGCCACCGCCTTCCAGGCCTGCGTGAAGGCCTGCGGTGTCCAGGTCGCCCCAACGTCCGTCGATATATAGACCAGCCCGTTCAGTTCCGTAGCCACTATTTTGGTCCCGTCGCTGGACATCGTTACGTCTGACCACACCCGCGATCCGGCGCCGGGACGGACCGTCCACGTTACGCCCGCATTGATCGATGTGTAGATTTCCCCTGTGTTACCGCCCAGCGAGGTACCAGCGGTGCAGGCAACGAGTCTAGCGCCGTTGGCCGACGAGGCGACGGCCAACCAATTGCGCGCTCCCGATCCCGTTTGCCGGTACCACGTAGCCCCTGAGTCTGGCGACGTGTAGATGTATTCACTTTCCCCTGTATTGGCGCAGGCTACCATTCTTGTGCCGTCGACCGACATAGCCACGCCTGCCCAGTTCATCGTGCCACCGCACGGCGACCACGTGACGCCCGAATCCACCGATACGTAGAGAGCACTGGATTCGCCGCAAGCCAAAAGTGTGTTTCCGTCCACCGACGAGGCGACACCCGTCCAATAGCCGGCTATTGCGCGCTGCGTCCATGACGTGCCCGAGTTCGTCGATGTATAGAGGCGGCCACTCGCGGGCGAGGTCGGGTTGTTTACGCAGGCCACCAACTTCACCCCATCCGATGAAGAGGCTACGTCCGTCCAATATCGAACCGAATCACGCGCCGTCCAAGCTCTCATGCGGAGAGGGCCGAGCTGTATGGCTTGCGAGGCGTTTTGGGCTATCCTCCACGTGCCGTCGCGTGTGATGACGACCCGAACCGTGTCGCCGACGCTCAGATTAGACGAGAGCGGCAAGGTCAGCGTAGCGCCACCCGTCGTATTGACGATGTAGCCATTGTTGCCGGCCATTTGCGTGTCGCCGGTTACGGCGGTCCACGGATACCGGTAGGCCGGGCTGCCGTTCCATGACAATGTCCCTCCGACGTTGTAGAGCCTGTCCGTTACCGGGCTGGGGGCCAAGGCCTGGCCGATGCCGACATAGCTGCTGTTGACGGTGAGTGCGCCTGTCATGGTGTCGCCAGCCTTGGCCACTTTACTGGCATCTCGCGAGTCCACCTCTGCTTTGGTGTAGAAGCTCGCGTCCCGCGCGGCCAGCAACGCGTCTAGTTCCGGCTTCGTTGGAGTGAGATAGGGTTGCGGAGTCTCATGGCTCAGCACGCGAAACGTATCCCTGCCTTCGTACTGCAACTCGACAGCGCTGTCAGCCGATCCAGCCAGGTAACCGGCTGTTCCCACAGGCGTCTGGGCAACGATAGCGCCGTTCGTATTCAACGTGCAGAGCTGGCTGCTGTTAGCACAGCCGATCAGCTTGCTGCCGTCTGCCGAAGCGGCCAAGGCCATCCATTGGCGGCTACTGTCGCGGGCTGTCCACGTTACGCCCGAGTCCGCCGAGGTATAGACTTGCCCGGCGTCTACGCAGGCCACGAGCTTGGTGCCGTCCGCCGACGAGGCGACGCCTCGCCAGCCACGCATGCTGTCGCGGCCAGTCCACGTCACGCCCGAGTCCGTGGAGGTGTAGAGTTGCCCGCCGTACGCGCTGGCTATCAGTCTGCTGCCGTCCGCGGACGAGGCAACGCTGTACCAGTTGCGGTTAAGGGCACGGGCGGTCCACGTCGCGCCCGAGTCCGAAGAAGTGTAAATCTGTCCACCATAGACAGTGGCCACGAGTTTGGTGCCGTCTGCCGACGAGGCGACGCTGTACCAGTTACGGCTGCTGTCGCGGGCCGTCCACGTCACACCTGAGTCCGAAGACGTGTAGATCTGTCCCCCACTGACAACGGCCGCCAACTTGGCGCCGTCCGATGACGAGGCGGCGCCAAACCAGTTTCGGGTGGTCTCGCGAGGCGTCCACGTTGTCCCCGAGTCCGTCGACGTGTAGATCTGTCCGCTATAGACCGTTGCTACCCACTTGCTGCCGTCCGCTGACGAGGCGAGGCCGCGCCAAGTGCGGTCGGTTTCGCGGGCCGTCCATGTCACGCCGGAGTCCGTCGAGATGTAGATCGGCCCCAGCCATACACACGCCGCCATCTTGGTGCCGTCCGCCGACGAGGCAACGGCACGCCAGCTACGGCTGCTTTCGCGAGGTGTCCATGCGCCCGAGTAATCGGGAATTTGCATCGAGCCGGTCAGGATGGTTTGGTCACCGCCTTGCGCGATCTTCCAGCCGCCCGCGCCTTCGCCGCTCACGCGCAGCGTGTCGCCCGCCTTCAGCCAAGCCGAGGCCGGCAAGGTCAGGGTAAGCAGGCTTCCTGAGGCGGCGATGTAGCCGTTATTACCGGCCATTTGGATATCAGTCGCGACCGTCGTACACGGGAATCGATATGCGGGGTTGCCATTCCATGACAAGGTTCCGCCGACGTTGTACAGTTTATCTGCCGACGGGCTCGGGGCCGTGGCCTGGCCGATGCCAACGTAACTGTTGTTCACGGTGAGCGCGCCCGTCATGGTATCCCCGGCCTTGGCGACCTTTTCCGCTAACGCACTGTCCTGAGCGCTCTGGGACGCATCAACTTCGCTCTTTGTATACACATCGGCACTGTTGACTTTGGCGTCGAGCTGGCCCTGAATGTTGGCGCTGACTCCGGAAAGCGCGTCGAACTCGCTCGAGGTAACGCTGCCGACCCCGACACCAGCAACATCCACGTGGTTAGCTTTGGCGGACTCAATCGCAAAGGGGACGCTCTCGACTTTGACGCGATTCGGGAAGGTGTCGCCGCTTACAAGGGGACCGGGCGTGGCACTGCTCGATAGGGCGATTTCATACCATACTTCGGCAGCGGTCAGCACAGGGGCCGGCAAGGTCGCCGTGATATTGAAAAGGCCCTCAAGCGAGACTTCTGTCTGGCCATTTATAGCCAAGCCCAAAGCCGTCCCGCCTGTAGCGGCGTCGTAGAACTGCACGCGGAACTCCCGCATGCCCGAAAGCGCGTGGCCCTGCGGGTCGAGCAACTGTCCCCGAACATTGACTGTAGACGGTGGGTCGGCAAACGCAGCGCTAATCCCGAGAATCAGCGCCATCAGGACTGCTCCCGCCACCATGAATTTGGTTCTCGATTGCGAACTGGGTGTCATGCTGCACGTCCCTTCTGCCATGGTTTGTTTGACGAATCGTTTCTCGGCGAGTGGCTTGTCCGTCGCGAGGCCGCTACGTGATTACACATCGAAGCTAGCATCTTGCGGATGGTTTGTATGCAGAGGAGACTCCGGGCAGGGATGACCGGGAAACCCCCTACGCGCAGGCGCAACGTGGCGGATGACGGGTTTCGCGCCGCTACACTCCCCAGTATCATCACGACAGCTATCATCAGCAGTACCCCGGTCGTATTCGCGGTAGGCAAGCCTTGCGTAGCGGTGATGTAGTCTTCCTTGGTTGCCGAGACATCACCCCCGGGGGAAGTGACAGTAAGGGTGACGGTGTAGCTTCCCGGTGCGCTAAAGATATGCGTCGGGTTCTGCTCATTGCAGATAGGACTGCCGTCACCAAAATTCCACGCCCACGAGGTGATCTCATAGATCCCACCCGTTGCCAGCGATGTGAATTCCACCGTGAGCGGAGCCGATCCTGACAACGGATAGGCCGAGAAATCCGCCGTCGGCGCTCCGTTGTCTCCCGCGACGGCGTTCATGGGTTCGATGACGACTTTCGCGCCAACTCCGTTTGTCGAGACGATCCCTGTGACGGGCGTTCCGCCCAGTACCAACCGAGCGCCGACGCCGTTGCTCTGCGCAGTGCCTGACGAGATATCCGTCGTTGGCAGATTCAACGAGGCGCCATTACCGTTGATATTCACGGCGCCCGCCGTCGACGATACGAGAACGATGACCATGCCCACAACCGACCATCGGTGCTCAGGAAACGTGAATTGTCTCATGGTGTGTCTCCGGCTCAGTTCACGCTAAGCGAGCCTTCATGGCTCAGCGGACAGAACGTGTCGTTCCCAACGTACTGGAGCTCGACGGCAGTATTGAACCCGCCCATGATGAAACCGTCCGTGCCGACGGTGGTGGATGTGATGGTCGCTCCCCAATAACTGTAGGTGTATATCTGGCCGCCAGTGCCCCAAGCGCCGCATGCCACCAACTTCGTGCCGTCCGCCGACGAGGCCACGTCCTCCCACAACCCAGGATGCGGAGTCGTGCTCGCATTGGGCACCCAGGTCGCTCCGGAGTCTATCGAGGTATAGATGGCCCCACCATTTGCGCCTGAACAGGCCACCAGTCTCATGCCATCTGCCGAAGACGCCACACTGCGCCACGCCTGGCTCATGCCACGCGGCGTCCAGGTTACGCCCGAGTCTGTCGAGGTGTAGATCTGGCCGTTAAGGACACAGGCCACCAGTTTCGTGCCGTCCCCTGACGAGGCCACGCTATACCACTGCAGGGTGGGGCCATGTGGCGTCCACGTCGCGCCTGAGTCCGTCGACGTATATATCTGGCCGGTTGTATAGCGGCCCACGCAGGCGACGAGTTTTGTGCCGTCTGCGGAAGAATCCACCCAGTTCCAGACCCGGCTGCTGTCGCGGGCGGTCCACGTCGTGCCCGAGTCTGTTGAGGTGTAAAGGGGGCCATTTGCGGTGCAGGCCACCAGTCTCGTGCCGTCGGCCGAAGACGCCACGCGAAGGGGGTAGGTCGAAGGGAACACGTTATAGCGTCGGGTCCACGTCACACCTGAGTCCGTTGAAGTGTAGGCGTCGCTGTCCACGCAGGCCACCAGCCTCGTGCCGTTGGCCGAAGACGCCACGCAATCCCAACTGCGAACACTGTCGCGGGCCGTCCACGTCGCCCCCCAGTCCGCCGAGGTGTAGAGGTAGCCATTTGAGTCGAGGGCGAGAAGCTTCGCGCCGTCCGCCGAAGACGCCACGTCGAGCCAGGTACGGAGGCTATCTCGGGGTGTCCAGGCGCCCGAGTAGTCCGGGATCTGCAGCGGGCCGGTCAGGATCTTTTGTGAGGCATTTTGGGCAACCTTCCATCCGCCGGAGCCCATCCCATTCACGCGGACGATATCGCCAAATGTAACAGAGACCGACGACGGCAGCGTCAGGGTGAGCAAGGATGTTGACTGCACGATATAGCCGTTGTTGGCGGACATCACGGTGGGCGTAGCAACAATGGCCCAGGGGAACCGGTAAGCGGGACGCCCGTCCCATTCCAGCACGCCTCCGTGGTTATACAACCGGTCCGGAGTAGGGTAGGGAACGGCTGTTTGGCCAAGCGAGAGGTAGCTGTTCATGACATTGACAGGTGCGCTGCTCATGACCAGCGCTCCGGTCATGGTGTCGCCAGCCTTGGCTACGACGTCCGTGCTGTTGGCTTTGGCCCCGATCGCGCTGTCCTGCGCGCTCTGCGACGCATCCACTTCGCTCTTTGAATACACATCGGCGCTGTTGACTTTGGCGTCGAGTTGGCCCTGAATGTTGGCGCTGACCCCGGACAGCGCGTCAAACTCGCTCGCGGTAACGCTGCCAGTCCCGACACCGGCAACGTCCACCTGATTAGCTTTGGCGGACTCAATAGCGAAGGGGACGCTTTCGACTTTGACGCGATTCGGGAACGTGTCGCCGCTTACGAGAGGACCGGGCGTGGCGCTGCTCGACAGGGCGATTTCATACCATACCTCGGCGGCGGTCAACACAGGAGCCGGTAAGGTGACCGTGATATTGAAAAGGCCCTCGAGAGAGACTTCCGTCTGGCCACTTATAGCCAAGCCCAAGGCAGTCCCGCCCGAAGCCGCATCATAGAACTGCACGCGGAACTCCCGCAGACCCGAAAGCGCGTGGCCCTGCGGATCGAGCAGCTGCCCCCGGACGTTGACCGTCGGCGGAGGATCGGCAAACGCAACGCTAATTCCGAGAATCAGCGCCATCAGGATTGCTCCCGTCACCATGAATTTGGTTGTCGAATGCGAACTGGCTGTCATGCTGCACGTCCCTTCTGCCATGGTCTGTTTGACGAACCGTCGTTGGGCGAACGGCGTATCCGCCGCGAAGTCGCTGCGTGATTACATGTCGAGGCTATCATCTTGCGGGCGGTTTGTATGCAGAGGGGTTACCGGACAGGGATGTCCGGGAAAACCCCCACGGGAGTGGGGCTGGGAATCAGGAGATCTGGCCGCGGTGGCTGATGGCGTGGCGGCGGAGTTCGCGCATGCCGTTAAGTCCTAGCTTAACTAAGATGCGATCGAAATAGGACTCGACCGTACGAGGACTAATGCTCATGATGATGGCGATTTCCGTGGCTCCCTGGCCATCGCCGAGGAGACGGTACACTTCGCGCTCCTGGTTGCTCAATTCGTCGCATGCGGCGTCGATCTCCGTCGCCGTGACATGATTGGCGAGAGCCACCGCCGCCCTGGGGCTTACGAACTTGCGGCCCGCGGCGACTTCGTGAATCGCCTGCACGAGTATCTCGCGGATCTCCCGCTTGGTGACGTAACCGAGAGCCCCGGCGGCAAACGCGCCCTGGATATGTGGCCCGTCTTCGTGCATCGAATAGACGAGCGCCGGTAGCGCGAGTTCGTGGAGTTCCGAGACCAGTGCGGCGCCATCCTCGTCGCCCAAGGAGAGATCCACCACGGCTAGACTAGGCCGGCATTTCTCGACACAGGCCAAGGCCTCGGCGCGGCTGGCCGCCTCCGCGCAAACACGGATGCCTTCAGGCTCGAGCAATAGCCCCAACCCTTGGCAGACCGCGGGATGATCGTCCACGACCACCACGCTAATGGAACTCGAGTGGTTAAGGCGTTCCTTCTTCATGGCGCTCCTTTCCTCCCGCTTGCGGCTGTTCCGCCGACCGCGCGACGGCCGCCGGCACACGGCACACAACGCGCGTGCCGCCCGCCGATGCAGGCATCACGTTCAGTTCGCCTTCCAGCAAGTGCGCGCGATACGCCATCGTCCGAAGACCCATGCCTTCCAAGGGGCCGCGCGGCTGCACGCCTTGGCCGTTGTCCTCTACTTCGAGCGACAGCCCGGTCTCGTTGCCCTGCAAACGCACGGCGATCTCGGTCGCTTTCGCGTGGCGCACCGCGTTGCTTACGGCCTCTTGGGCAATTCGGTACAGATGTTGCGCCGTCACGCGGTCAGGGACGCTTACGTCGCCCGAGGCCGTGAACAGACACGGGAAACCCGTAGTGCCGCGAGTGCGTTTGCTGAGCGTGCGCAGCGCCGTCGCAAGCGCTCCCGGTCCCGGCGCCAGCGGGCAGAGCCCCTTCGCGACGGCATGCGACTCGTCGATGGCCTCCTCGAGCAACGTGGAGAGCGCGGCGAAATCCTCGGACGCCAAGTCCTCGCCGCGTTGACGCCGCCGCGCCAGCGCTTCGCAACGCAACAGCGCGCCGGTAAGTTGCTGGCACACGCCGTCATGCATATCGTGCCCGAGGCGGCGGCGCTCCTCATCGCCTGCGCGGGCGACTTCATGTTCGAGTCGGCGGCGCTCGCGCATCTCGCGTTCGAGATTGCTGTAGGCAACGGCTCGCTCGCTCGCTTCATGCTGAAGGCCCGCCAACGACCGCATGAGAAAATCGTGGAAGCGGTCCAGCAGAATCATCTGGCCGATCAGGATTCCGATGAGCGTGCTGCCCTGGTCGATGATGATATCCACCGTGAGCGGCTCTTCGGCGGGCTCGCGGGTGAGCGCCTCCACCAGGCCAGGCACCTTCCCCAACAACGGGCCAACCAAGATAAGCACAATGCCCGCTATGGTAACGGCAAGTCCGGCCCGCGAACCGAGGAACACGAACGCCATGATCGGCAGCAAGGCCGGTAGCGCCCGCCCAAAGGGCCCATGCGGTATCGTGACAAGATGAACAAGGGCCACCACGTAGCCGCCCGCCAGCAACGCCCATGCCCTTTTGCGGTAGTCCGCGCGATGCAGCGCCGCGCAGAACACGAAGCAGAGGTAGCCGGCCCCCACGAAAAGATACACGGGCCAGCCGTTTGGGGGAGCCTGCCCGGTGACCATGAGGACCATGGACGGAAGAAAGGCGGCAGAACTCACCACCGAGAAGACAGTAACAGCCCTATGCCGCCACTGCCGGGCCGCGGCCTCGACGGCATCGCCTTTGGGAGTCACCCCACGATCCATCCCCGTGAATCCTCTCTGCATCCAACAGGGGAAGTTTAGCAGATTCGGGCGGCTGCGCCTAATACTTTATATGCGGTCAGCCCCGCGTGGCCTCGACCCAGATCGGGCTGGACCATGCCAACTGTTCGTTGGCTTGCCGGACGCGGACGTAATACCAGTCCGCGCGATGCGGTTTGCCTTTGTCGGTGAAGTCGAAGGCGGTGGTGTGGCGTTCGGCGAAAACGACTCGCGAGATGCGGATGGATTCGCTCGGGAAAGGGCCCGTATAGATCACCTCGTTAGCGTCGACAAAGTCGGACAAGGGCCTGTCGATCCGCATGGGAGCGGGCTGCTCGACGTTGAGCCGCAACCGGGCCTCCGGCGTTCCGGTCATCCGCAGGACGACGCCCTTCGTGTCGTCCTCGGCGAATGCCTGTTTGCGGGAGGTGAACGACTGAACCCTGCACGAGGCGCCCGTCCTCTCGAAGATGCGGTCCATCTTCGTCTCTTCGCACGGGCCGGATTGAAAACAGGGCTGCACGCCCTCGATGCGGCCGCCCGCGATTTCGATGCCGAGATTCCAATCGCAGACGCGGGCATTGTCGAGCGCGGCCCACGGTCCCCAGCCGAACTCGAGCCGCAACAGGACCTGCTGGTTCCAACTGCGCGGCGCGGGACTGCGGTCGATGGGATGGTCGCGATGAATGACCGCGCCGTTCCTGACGACTTCGACCTCCTCGATCTCGTCCCATCCCGACACCTTGACCGCGATGGGGCGATGGCTGCGATACGGGATGGCTTCGCCCATGAGATGGCCATCGATTCGGAAATCCAGGCCGATACGGTCGCCGCTCACGCCGTAAGTCCGGCGACGTTGCACCGCATCGAACAGCGCCTCCCGCGTGAGTTCCGGAGCGAGTACGGCCGTGAGGCCCTCGCGATACGCGCCCGGATACCCGAAATGATCGTCCGTGCCCGCAATGGCCCCGAGCCGCAGCCCGCGCTTCAATGCATGCTGCCACGTGTTCCGCGACCACACGCCCCCGTGCGAATGGCGGATGTACGGAAACGGCGCGCCGTCCCGTTCGGCGTTGCCCCATTCCGAGTAGATTTCCAGCACCGGCGACACCGCCGTATCGAGCGTGTCGAAATTCGCGCCCCGGTTGCCCTGCCGATTGGCCGGATGATGCGGGATCAACAGCACCCCTTCCTTTTTCGCGAAGGCCTGTAAAGGCTTCAGATCGTCAAAGATTTCCAGAGGCGCGTTGTCGTGCGGAAAGATCAGACAATAGTCCCCGTACCCGCTCGAATGCCATTCATACCCCGGGAAGGTGACGAAACGCCCCGGCGCATGATAGTCGGCGCACATCCGCTGCACCTCCGGCCACCGCTCCCGGACCACCTTGAACCCATTCAGAAACTTGTCCCGATTCTCCGGGGCCATCTCCGGCATGTCATGCCACTGCGAATGTGCCGTGAACGCATGGAAATCCAACAACTCCCGCGCGATCCGAAACGTCCGTTCCAGCGACCCCTTCGCATACCCGACCGCATTGTGATTATGCAGGTCTCCCCAAAACACCCGGCACGCGCCATCCCCCTCCCGAGCCACCGCTCCGGGATACAATGCAGGTTCCAGCGCTCCCATAGCCGGCATAGCAATACACCCCCCAACAAACTGCCTGCGATTGATCCTGCCCGGGCCACTCATACTCGCCGCTCCTATTTGCGTCCTCACGAAAGTCGGGTGACATGGTAGCAATGCACAAATGCCGAGAGTATATCCACGTATTCCCCGCTGTTAATTCTACACTAATCGCTACAGAACAGTTTAGAGTTGATTCTCAGAAGTTGCGCCTTGTATTATTCACATATTGCTATTCGGGAGATTTCTGAAGCATAGCCAGCAGCCTGTAGGGGCAAGACACAAAAGGGAGTGCGTTCAATGCCTGACTTCGACATTGTTAACCTTGAGGAACGTGCAAAGACCGCGATCAGTCTCGGAGAAAGTCATTTCCGCGAGTTTAAGAGCGCACTCCAAGGCCCACCTGATGGCAAGGCTCCTCGAGACACGAATAGTATCGCACGTGATATCGGAGAGGCACTTGTCGCGTTCGCAAATGCAGATGGAGGTGAACTGCTTGTCGGAGTCGAAGACGACGGTGCAATCACAGGCGTGAACGGGCTAAATGCGAACAGCATCCAGCGTCTAAGCGAAGCACCACGATCCAATGTTCATCCAAAAACGCCTTTGCCTCCGATAAGAACAGCGACTCTGATACTGGAGGGGCTAAAGATCCTCTATTTTTCTATACAGAAGAGCGCATCACACGTGCATCTCACGTCTGATGGGCGCTGCATGCAGCGCCGGGACCTGGAGACCATTCCCATTCCAGCAGAAGAAATAATGTTAGATCGGCGAGAACGCGAATCACGCGAGTACGACCGCGAATACGTCGATGGTGCCACTGTAAATGACTTGAACGCAGAGCACGTTAAGATGGTTGCCGATCAGATCTCACCGGGGATAAGCGTAGAAAAGTGCCTTCAGTACCTTGACTTGGCCGAATACATTGGGCCTGGATTGCGAATTCGAAGAGCCGCTCTTCTATTATTTGCAAAGGAACCCAACAAATGGCATCCCAGGCTTCAGGTGCGAATAATCAAGGTAGAAGGAGCCACGCTAAAGACGGGAGCAGAATACAATGCAAAATCCGACCAGACGGTGACAGGTAACATTCTTGAGCTTGTTGAAAAGGCTTGGGAGGCCTTGCGGCCGCAACTAGTTCAGACCCGCCTTGGCAAAGACGCCCGATTTGGCACCACGATCATGTATCCTGAACTCGCGTGTCGTGAGGCACTCGTCAACGCTATCGCACATCGCGATTACTCCGAGGAAGGGCGAGGCATTGAGATTTACGTTTTTGATGATCGGATGGAAGTCCGAAACCCAGGTGCATTGCTATCGTCAATAACCATTCAGGACCTAATGAGGCTTGAAGGAGTACATCAATCCCGCAACTCAAAGACCGCTCGCGTACTGCGGGAAGTAGGCTATATGCGGGAGCTTGGGGAAGGCATGCGCCGCATGTTCGAGTTGATGAAGATCAACGAGTTGACCCAACCGGAATTATCAAGCGATAGGAACTCGTTCTGCGTCACGCTTCGTCACAACACAATATACAGCCCCGCTCAGAAGCTCTGGCTCGATCAGTTCGAGTCGTACAATCTGGACCGGGAACAAAAGGCAATTGTAGTCTTAGGAATCGGCGGGAACATAATTGCGCCGCAGGATATATGGGATAGCCTAGGAATCGTCGATACGGAACACTACCGCCAACTGGTCCTGTCTCTCCAGCAACATCACATTCTCAGGTCAGAGATCACAAAACTATCAGCCAAGAATCAAGCGCATAAGCGGCGAATCCCAGTACGAAAAGTACCTCGTTTCAAAGTGACTGTACCTACTCAAGATGCCTCCGCAAAGGCAGGGGCCTTTGCTCCCGGTCAAACTCCTACCCAAACTCCCACCCAAACTGAGGAGACCTTCACCGATCATCCAGATCCGGACGCGAGACTTTGGGTGGCAAATCTTCCGTACTCATTCAAAGAATCCGAACTCGTTGAATTCCTGACGCAATTTGGAGAGGTACAGAACCTCTTTATTCCACGGGACCCACGAAGTCTGATCACCAAAGGCTACGCGTTTGTTGACTTTGACGGTGCGACAACGACACAAGATCTTCTGAGTCAACTGAATGGTCAGATGTTCGCGGGGCGAAAGTTAGTAGTTCGTAGGGCAACGCCCAGAGGTGCATGATCGCCAATCGATCAGTACTGTTTGCGCTCTGAGCGAGACAAGTTGAGCAACAGCACGAGGCACCGCGCCTTTTCAGCATTGGCGCGCGACGGCCGTTGCTTTGGATGGTCTGTATTGAGATTTTGCTCTGACCAACAGAGAGTGGTTGTGATTCATCGTATTTATCGTTCGTGGCGGAGGCGAGCTTGCCAATCTTGGGGGAGGGTGGCGCAGAGGCGGATGGGGAATTGTCGGGGGATTCGATGCGGTAGAGGCCACGGAGGCTGGGTCGCCTTCCGCGTGGGCGCCTAACGCGGAGTTGCGCGCAAAGTAGTCGTTTTGTGTTGGGATACGGCGCACGTTCGGCTTGCTAACAGGTGTTACTGAAGGACGATGTCATGAACGAGAGAGTAAGCATCGACGCGCGGGTGTGTCACGGGAAACCCGTCATTCGCGGGACGCGGGTGTTGGTCTCCACGATTCTGGGCGCCCTGGCCGGCGGGGATTCCATCGCGGAAGTCCTGGAGGATTACCCGAACATCACGGAAGCCGATGTGCGCGCGGCGCTCGAATTCGCCGGCGAAGTGTCACGGTTTGAGGGGACGCCCTACGAAGCCGCCTTCTCATGAGGTTCTTCTTCGACGAGAACTTTCCTAAGGCCGCTGGGCCGTTGCTCGTGGCACACGGCCACGAATGGATCGATATCCGGGGAACCAACAGAGAGGGATCCGACGATGTCGCGATCTTCCGTTGGGCGCAGCAACAGTGTGCCGTGTTGCTCACCACGGATAGGGACCCCCACCTGGAAGAGAGCCACCACGGTGTCGTGGTGGTCGCGTTACGTCAGCCGAACCGGCGAAGCATCTTGAAGCGTCTCGAGTGGTTTCTTGAGCACTTCATCAAGGACAAGGATATGGCAAACAGGGTCCTTGAACTTCGCGATCGAACGTATGTCGAGGTCTGAAGGCTGAATTCCAGGACACAATTCCAGGGACATCACAAGAATTCAGAATCGCGTATGCTGAATACCTGTCCTTGAATACCCAGCGCTCGATGCGGCACATCTCGGCATAGAAATCGCGTTTGAGAGGCTCTTGCAGGTAGATGAGACGCTTGAAGTGCGTCCAGGTCAATTCTCTCCGCAGTGCGGAGAGAATCTTTTCGTCGGGAAAAGCTTCCGCAAAGCGCATCATGTGCCACAGATTTCGATCCGAAAAACCGGGTCCATACTCTTCTGCCAATTCTCTCCCCAGCGCGGAGACAATCTCTTTGCCGTAGTCTGCCCGTTGGCCCTGTAGCACGTCCTCGTTCAGGCGTTTCCCTATATGCCAATAGAGCGTAGTCAATGCCGCGTTGACGGCAACTGCGGTGGCCGATCGGGCTTCTTCGATCATGCGCCGAAGGTCCGCTATCAATGCGGATGGTGCCATCGGTTTCGAGGACGTGCGTTTGACCCGTCTTTCTCGCATGCGGCATACCCCTTAACCTGTTTCCGTCACCATCGCCAAGGGTACTAACTTGCCTCATTTCGTGCAAGGCGCAGACCGGTTCGCAGAGGTTCACCTTGTGAGCCTCTCGTGGCGCGGCCGAGTCTGCCAGTCGGAGGTAAGCGAGGCGCAGAGGCGGATGGGGAATTGGTCGGGGGATTCGAGGCGGAAGAGACCTCGGAAGGCGGGTTGGTCGACTTCTTGGAGTTCGACGCCTCGAAAACAGGTCCATTGAGGGAGGTATTCGGTCCAGCTTCCGTAGTAGACCGGGAAGTAGAGGCGGGTGATGCCATCGGGGGAGGTCTGCGGGTGGATGACGGCGTCCCAGGTCAGGTCGGTCTCGAAGCAGTCGGAGGTGTAGGCGACGCGTACGGGTATAGCGCGGGGACCGTTGGCGAATTCGGCCATGAGGAAATCGGAGGCGAACCGGGTTTCGGTAGTCGGCCATGGCAAGGCGTCTTTTCCGACATCGTCCGTGCCTTGGATCAGGACTTTTTCGTTGTCCAGGGGCGTCGTTTTGACGGCTACCGGGGTGCGCGCGGCGTTGTCGTAGGATTGGAGTAGCCGGAGCACGCGGGCATCTTGCCAGGCGCGGAGTCCGTAGAGCGGCACGAATACCAGAGCGGCGCTGATGGCCGTGAAGAGGCCGAGGCGCGCTACGGGACGCAGCATGATTCCTGGATTAGCGCGCAGGTCCGCAATGCGTTTGCGAATCAGTCCGCCGCGCCACGCGCCGCGCGCGCATGTCCACGCGTAGCATGCCGCGAGGCCGGTGATCCACAGCGGGATGACTTCGAGGTGGAAGACATTCCGAGAGCCGAACTGGACGGCGCTGTAGCCCGCGAAGTACAGGGTCATGCCGAGGGCCGCGAATGCGAGGCGCAGGTTGCGCATGGCGAGCGCGGCGAGCGCGATCAAGGCGAGGTAGCGCGTGTGGCCGAGGGCGTAGCGCTCGACGAGCAGACGGGCCTTGTAGGCCGCAACGACGGCTCGGTTGCTCACGCCGCTGGGCAGGTAGTGGTCCGGTCCCGCGCGGAGTTCGTCGAGCACACGCAGGACGGCCGCGTAGGCGCGTATCGCGAGGTCCGCGGGAAACGTCGTGGCGATTAACCGGAGGTACGGGTCCGCGGCGCGTTCGAACGCGGGCGTCTCGTACATCAGCGCGGGGGCTTGCGGATCGAGATGGCGCGCGTAGGCGTTGACGAGGGCGAGCGACTCGATGTCGAGGTACTTGTGGCCGAGCGTGTAGTCGACGCCGCCGACGCCCAGGCGCTGGCTGAACGGGTCCATGAGGCCGAGCAGGGCCGGGTGGGCTTTGTTGCCGCTCTCGCCGAGCACGCTAAGGATGGGCCATGCGGACACGATGAAGGTGGCGGCGAATACGGCCAGCGCCGCGAATCGCACGCGCCAGCGCGGCCGGTTTTCGCGCGGTAGGAAGAACAGTAGCATAGCGACGAACGGCGGGATGCAGATGAGGACGTCGATGCGGAATCCAATCCCGATGCCGATCGCCGCCGCGCACACGGCCGACGCAAGCGCCAGCGCGCGTGGTTTCAAGGACCGCCGCGCGAGGAGTCCGGTCAGGAACACGGCGGCGAGGATGAACGGGGCCTTCGAGTAGTCGCGCAGCCACGGCAGGTATTCGAGGTGAATGGGCGATGTCATGAACAGGATCGCGCAGGCCGCGGCGAATACCCGGTTCATACCCAGCCGGAAGATGCCGTACGAAGCCGCGGCGGACGCGCCATAGAGCGCGCCGAAGAGCGGCGTCAAGGAGGACCACGCCACGCCCAGCACGGACCATAGGAGCGCCACCGTGCCCAGCAGGTAGAACTCGCGTTTCTGGATCGCGCCGACGGGTTTCGTGTCGATATGCGCGGGTTGGTCCGCCGGGTTCAGACGATCGATAGCGGGCGGCGTCCTGGCCTTGATGGCCGCGTAGGGCGACGTGTAGAGGAACTCCTTCAGCGCAGGCGTCTTCGCGAGATCGGGGTTCACGTACCCTTTGCCCAGCGCGAACATGGCCGGCGGCCCGAACAGATTTTGGTAGAAGAGCGCGGTCTGGCCCCACGTGGACACGTACACCATGCCGATGACCGCGCCGCACACGAACAGCGCGCCCGCAATCAGAAGATCGCGAACGAAGGCAGGCTTTCGTGCGCGGCCCCGGGCCGTTTCGTCGGGCATGGTTCCCATCCCATTAATGCAAGGGCACGAGTATAGCAAGCGCCTGAGGCCGGCGAAAACGGGAGGGGCGCGGCTTCCGCCTTCTCCACTTTCTATGTGGCTCGGTTCTTTTCGTGCTCTTGCTCGTGCTGCCTCGAGAATAGAAACCCGACTACCTGTCATTCTGAGAGCTTGTGAAGAAATGACAAGGTCCCGCGCTTTCCTTTGTCGGCTTCGCCCTTTCTGTCATCCTGAGCGCAGCGAAGGATCTCGCTATGTGCATAGGCCTCTGATGCTTATGAGATCCTTCGCTGCGCTCAGGATGACAGGCAATACGTAGTCAAGAGGCAAAGCACCCTCGTTTCACAGTTTCTTCACAAGCTGTGAGCGAAGCGAAGAATCTCTTGCAAGGAAAAGCCTCATCTCAAAGGGAGATTCTTCGCTTCGCTCAGAATGACAGGTGGTCCAGCGTTCCTTGATGTACCGGCGCGCCACACAAGACGCGCTGTGTCTTCATTCCTCCGAGTGAGGCCACGCTTCATGATGACTAGTAATCGTAATCGGATGGAGATCAAGAAACCGTGGCATCAACAAATCAACCGGTTTCAAGAGTATTGGATATTGACCACACGCGACTACGGCAATTTCGATCACGATTACGATTACGATCACGAGCAAGAGCAAGAGCGTTCGATCCTGCAAAGCGTTGCTCGCAAGGAATCCGGGGAGCGGCGCGCACGGATTGCAGCGCGTACCGGGTTCGGGTAAGCTTGGACGCGGATCGCGCGCATGGCGGCGTGGGGCAAGGAAACGTCCGTTTTGACAAGCACAACCGGCACACAGTCGACCGCACAACCCTCGGACTGGCTCATTGGCATGGTGTTGAGCGTGGTCTGCGGGATGTTCGCTCTCTGGACGTTGATCCCGTATAACGCGCCGGACTCGAATGTGATTGGCATGTTCAATCCGGCCATCATGCTGGCGAGCGGCAAGGGATTTGTCGACGTGGACCCGGACAAGGTGCCGGGGATGCGCGCATTCCTGAATGGCGAGGCGCCCTCGTTCTCGCCAGAGTCCATTCCGGTCGACACCGAATTCCGGAAGCCGGACAAGTTGGTGGCCTACCGCCGTTACATTATCTACTTCGTGGCCGGTGTGTGGCGCGTGTTCGGGATCACGTGGGGCGCGATGAAACTGCCGATGACGATGTTGTACGCCGCATCGTGCGGGGCGGCGTACGCGTTGTTCCGGCTCGGGATGGGGCGCGGGCTCAGCGTCGTGGCCACGCTGGCGTTTGCGGCGTCGCCTGCCATGATCATGCAGGTGTCCTGGATTCGCGATTTCAGTAAGGCCCCGTTCATTCTAGCGGCGTTGGCGCTGATCGGGTATTGCGTGAAGTATCGCGTGGACGCGCGCGCGCTCCGGCGAATCGCGCTGGCCTTGGGCGTGGTCATCGGGATCGGCATCGGGTTCCGGCAGGACGTGGTCTTGAGCGCTGTTCCGGCGCTGGCGATGCTGCTGATTGGCGCGCGCGGTACGCAACCCCTCGGTATCCGGAGTCGGCTGAGCGCGTCTCTGATCTTCCTCGTGGCGCTCGCGATCAGCGGAGGTCCGATCTTGGTCGATCTAGCCCGTGCCGGCAGCGGGGAATCGACGCATCAAATGGTCATGGGCCTGTCAACGCCCTGCAATCGGGACATGGGCGTCGTCCCAGCGTCGTACGAACTCGTGAATTCGCAGCACGACTATTTTGTGTTCGCGACCATCAATGCCTACGCGCGGCGCACGCTGGACGGGGCGGCACTCCTGCCGCAGGTTTCGCCGGACCTGTTGCTCGCCGCGCGGTGGATGCTCTTGGAAATAAGCCAGTGGCCCGTGCCTGGCGATGTGCAGGCGTTTGCGGCGGCGTGTGGCGTAGTGGGCGCTTCGTTCTTGTGGGAAGAGGCCGAGCGTACGGTGACCCTTCAGCCTACGGCCGCGCACCACTGGATGTATTACATGAACGACGCCTTCGTGCGCACGGGCCGGAAGTTCCTGTTGGCGGCGGTCCGGACCTTCCCCGCGGATACGATCACGCGCGCCTACGCCTGCGTGGCGCGAAGCCTGGGGGAGCCGCGCGCGTCCTACGCATGGTTCGATTCGCGTCTCGCGGCGTACAGCGAACGCATGGAGTCGATCCTGAAAGCCGCTGCGCCCGTAACGCGATTCCTGGAACGGTTCAAGTGGCTGTTCGCCGCGGCCACGTTGCTGTTGATTGCGGGCTACGACCTCCGCACGGCGTGGGTGTGCCTTCTTCTGCTGCTGTACTTCGGCGGCTATACCGTCATGCAATACGCGCCGAGGCATGCGTTCTACCTTACGTTCATCCCGCTCTGGATGGTTGGATTCCTGCTTACAAGCGGATGGAAAGCGTGGGCGCTCGCACGGGGCAGCGGGAGCCTTGGCGAAAAGACGCGGGCCTTGGGACGGGGTTGCGCACGCGCGCTGCTCTTCACGGCCTGCGCTGGTATCTTGCTCGTGACACCGCTTGCTGTGGCCCGCCCGTTTCAGCATCGGGCCGTCGAAAGCGTGCTGCCGCCGTACGCTTCGCCTCAGTTGACGCCCGTCGCCACCGAGCGTGGCGAGGACGAAGGATGGGTCCTGTTTCGAGTGCCGCAATCTGTATTCGACCAATCGGCTGTGTCGCGCCGTTTGTTCGACGAACCCAAGACGGCCTACCTTATGGCGGAGTGCGTGAGCAATGTGGCCGACGAGGAAATCAGGGTCGTGTACGATCACGAGGGCAATGGCGACTTCACCGAGACGTGCGCGATACCTCGTAGCGCCGCCACGGAATTTGGGACGGTGCGGTATTTCTTCCCGGTGTATCAAGACGTGGTCGTGTCTATCGATGGGGCCTCGACGAAGACCAAACTGCGCGGTATCGCCATGCGCCCCGAATGGGCGGGCGCCTTCAAGGGACTGTACCGGGTGACAAATGAGCGCGATTTCCCGTTCTTGCTCAATATCGCGCTGCCGCAAGACATGTCGTTCTTCCGGTGGCACTACGGGTTGCCTCTTACGTGGCAGAGGTTCTTGGGTCTTACTTGCTCATGAAGACAGGCTCGATAGCGCGCACGCTTTGGCGATGGTTTCGGATACCCGCGCTGATTGCCGTTTCGCTCTGCGTGGCCCTGCTATTGGTCCTTGCGGCGGACCGCGTGTTCGGCTTCTGCGCAGGGGTGAAACCGCCTCAGGACAACGGGGCCTTGATCTTTCCTCCGGAGAGCGTCAACGCGTTCAAGACGGCCTCCTATCGCTACACCGTCCGCTGCAACGCGCTGGGCCTGCGCGAACGGGAAATCGAACCCGGCAAGTCGAGCAAGTTTCGCATCGTCGCTTTGGGCGATTCGTTTACGTACGGCTGGGGCGTTGATATCGAGCAGACGTGGCTGCGGCTGCTCGAAGAACGGTTGAAGCCGCTCGATGTCGAAACGGTGAACTGCGGCAAACCGGGCGAAGGCCCGCCGTACTACGACGCCCTTGCGCAGCGTGTAATCCCATTGTTGCGGCCGGACCTAGTGATCGTCGGCATCCTGCAGGGCAACGACCTCTCGGCATCGTGGCCCGGCGGCGACACGCATCGCTACGACGCGTGGCGCGAACGGATCGCGCGGTTCTTCCCGCACTTCGTGTGGTATCTGCGGAATCGCGGTGTGATCGACACGCCGGACCCGTTTCGGTTTTCTCCCGGCGGCCCTTCCAATGCGGACCTCGACGCGAGCGCCGAACTCAACCGGAAGTGTAACGCGGACGGCGCGAAGAACATTCTCGACTCGATGAATCCCGAAGCGCGCGCCCGCTACGACGCGCTCGACGACGAAGTGAAGCGGCATTTCCTCGATGGGGACCTCAACCCGTTCACCGTAGGCTTCGCCGTGGGCGCGCCCGACGCGTATCTGTCCATTCTCGATGCGGACTCCTCGTTCGTCGGCGAGTGTGTCGACGGACTGGCGGGCCACTTGCAGAACATCCGGCGGACCGCGGAACGCTACGGCGCGCGCGTGGCGGTGGTCATCCTGCCGTTCGGGATGTACGTCAATACGCATGCCTACGAGACTATGCGGCGGCTCGGGTACCACGTCGAGCCGCGTATCCTCGAATCGAACGCTCCGGATGTTCCGATCGAGACCGCGTGCCGCCGCGCGGGAGTGCCGTGCCAATCGGCCACAGAAGCGTTTCGCGAGCGGAAAGACGCGCCAGGGCTGTACCTCGAACTGGACGAGCACCTGAGTCCGGCCGGGCACGAGCTATTTGCGGACGCGGTCGCGCCATTCGTTTCGAGTATCGTGCGCGAAATGGAATCCGCGCGGCGCAGGGCGCGGTGATTGGCTGTTGAACGCTTGGAATGGGCGGGCCTTCCGGGTACACTTCCGCCGGGCTGCCTATTGGTATATGGGAGGACATCATGATGCCGCACGGGATTCGGTTTGCTGCGCTGTTGGGGGTATTTGTATTCGTTCCTATGGCGGCCTCGATTGCGGGGGAGGCCCCGGATAAGGCGTTCTACGTCGCGCCCTCGGGTTCCGACACGAATCCGGGCACGCAGGCCGAGCCATTCAAGTCCATCGAGAAGGCGCGCGACGCGGTGCGAGGCACAAGCGGCGATGCCGTCGTCTACATTGCCGGGGGAACGTACGCGCTCGAAGCGCCGATCCGGTTCGACGCGCGCGATTCGGGGCGAAACGGCTGCATTGCGTACGTGGCGGCGGACGGTGAAGCGCCTGTACTCAGTGGCGGAAGGAAGGTCGGAGGCTGGGTGCGCGACGAGGGCGGGCGTTGGAAGGCGGCGTGGGAGGGAGGCCCCCTACGCCAGTTGTACGTCAATGGCGTCCGGGCCGTCCGTGCGCGCGGGCCTGTGCCGGAAGGTATCGGTCGGTACGGCGACCTCAAGTTCATCGACGGCGACGCGG
This sequence comes from uncultured Nitrospiraceae bacterium, assembly GCA_964402555.1. Lineage (GTDB taxonomy): Bacteria > Hydrogenedentota > Hydrogenedentia > Hydrogenedentales > SLHB01 > CAYOCT01. The sequence continues at coordinate 108,808 of CAYOCT010000015.1, forward strand.
GCCACACGCTGCCTCAGGACGCAATGGCGAACTGGCGCAACCCGAACGATATCGAGTTCGACTATTACAACTCGTGGGGGCACATGATCTGCAAAGTCGCGAGCGTCGCGCGGCAAGACGGCGGCGGTCTGAAGATCGCCATGCTCCAGCCGTGGTTCACGCTTGCCTCGCGCAAGGAAGGGGTGCAGGCGAAGATGCCCGACTACATCGAGAACGCGCTCGAACTCCTCGACGAACCCGGCGAATGGTATCTCGATGCGCCCGCGAAAACGCTCTACTATCAGCCGCGCGACGGCGAATCGATGGACACCGCCGAGGTGGTTGCGCCTGTGCTCGAGACGCTTGTCGAAGTGGACGGGACGCTCGACGCGCCGGTCGAAAACCTGCGTTTCGAGGGGATTACGTTCGCCGATGCAACGTGGCTGGGGCCGAACCGAACCGGGCACGTCGACGTGCAGGCAAACGTGTCCTTCGCTCCGACAAACATCTTCGAGCGGGACGGCGTCCTGGTCAACGTGCACAACGAGTACCTGAAGAGTCCCGGGAACGTCACGCTGCGGGCGGTGCACGCCGTTCGATTCGAGCGCTGTACGTTTACGCGGCTGGGCGGGGCGGCGCTGGACATCGACTACGGTTCGCAAGACAACATGCTTTCCGAATGCCGCTTCTTCGATATCTCGGGAAGTGGCGTTCAGATTGGGAACGTGTTGGCCGAGGATCATCATCCGAGCGACCCGAGACGGATCGTGAAAGGCAATCGGGTCGAGTATTGCGAGTTTCACCACATCGGCGCCGAGTATCAGGATAGCGTCGCGGTTTTCGCCGGGTATGTCAACGGGACCGTGATTGCGCACAACGAGATCCACGATCTGCCGTATTCGGGCATTTCGGTCGGCTGGGGTTGGGGCGAAGAGGATGCGGGCGGCGGCAACTACGCGAATATTCCGTACCGCTATTCGAATCCGACGCCTGCGGGAAACAACCTTATCGAATTCAACCATATCCACGATGTCATGCTGCTGCGCAATGACGGCGGCGGCATCTACACGCTGTCAAACCAGCCCGGCACGATCATTCGGGGCAATCATATCCACGACAGTGGCCAAGGCGGCGGCCCCGGCGGGATTTACCTCGACGAAGGCAGCGGGTTCATCGAGATAACGGGCAACTGCGTGTACAACGTGCCCACGCCGATGAACTACAACAACCGCGCGCAGGACCGTATCAAGGCGTGCAACGAACACGACAACTTCTTCGGCATCCAGCCTGGCGAACCGGGCTTCCCGGAAGAAGTGGTGAAGAAGGCGGGGAAGAAAGGATGAGGGATGAGGGATGAGGGATGAAGGATGAAGGATGAAGGATGAAGGATGAAGGATGAAGGATGAAGGATGA
>CAYOCT010000016.1:0-109217 GCA_964402555.1 uncultured Nitrospiraceae bacterium
CGGGCAAGAAAAACGCTCGATAAGTTGCAGTCAGCATGACTCACTACACTAGCGGCGACAGTTGGCTTCACGTTGGGCGGGTGCTACACTGTACGTCTTGGCGCCGAGGGCGCGAAATTCAGATTAGCGGGAGATGGGGTATGAGTAACAGGCATTGTTCGCTGGCCTACACGGCAGCGGTGGACGCCTTGTCCACCCAGGTCCGCGTTATGCTCAAGCAAGCCCGCCCCCTGGAATCGGAAGACGCCGACGCGGTCCACGACATGCGGGTGGCGTCGCGCCGATTGCGGGCCATCATGGCCGAGCAAGGCGATTTATTCGATAGAGGCGCGGTGAACGTCGCGCGCGAGCACGTGCGCGAAGTGACACAGACCTTGAGCAAAGCGCGGGAACTGGACGTTTCCTGCGGTATCCTGGATGAATTGCGCAAGCGAATGCACGGCCCGGGCCGGCTCGCCGCCAATCACGCCTTGCGGGTCGTCAGACTGTTGCGCAGCACGGAATCGGAACCCGTAGTGGCGATGGCCCGGCGCGTGGGCGCCCCGCCGTTCGGCGACATGTTGCAGCGCGTCTCCGGCAGCTTCGGACGCCGCCGTGCCTGCCTGCTGAAACGCGCCATTCGCAATACCACGCGCCGCTACGAGGCCGTCGTGGCGGCCTACCGGGCGTGGGAAAGCGATTGCCGGAACGGCGGCGCCGGTACCGAAGCCCTGCATGCCCTCCGCATCGCCTTCAAGAAGCTGCGGTATACCTGCGAAATCTATCGGGACGTCTACGGCGAGGCGATGGCCGAGCTCATCGCGCAGCTCAAGGACGTCCAGGACAAGCTGGGCGACTGGCACGACTATGCCGTGCTGCGCGCCCTGGTCGAGCGGACGCGCGCCTCGGCTCCGCCCAAGGCTGGCGAGGGCATGCCGGTGTTGTGCGAGTCGCTGGACGCAAGAGTGGCCGAGTTGCTGGGGGACTTTCGCCAGCATGCCGAGACCTTCTTTGATCCCGACCGGCAGGAACGGGTCAGAGTGCTGTTGTCGTCGATCGAGCACACATGCTGCTGGTCGGAACCCGCCATGGCGTCGTGAAGCGGCGTCGTCCAAGGAGAGCGTTAGTATGGGGAGGAAGATCTGGATGATGATGTGGAGTTCCGCGTTGTGCCTGGGCGCGTGCGGTTGGAGCGGTCCGATGACGCTGAAAGTGATGTCCTTCAACCTGCGCTACGCGACCGCGTCCGACGGCGAGAATAGCTGGCCGCATCGCAAAGACATCCTTATTGAAGCCATTCGCGCGCAGCATCCGGACGTGCTCGGCACACAGGAATGCCTCGACGTTCAGGCCGAGTACATCGAACAAAAGCTCCCCGAGTACCACTGGATCGGGATGGGGCGCGAGAAAGACGGGCAAGGCGAGATGGCTGCGGTGTTCTATCGCAAGGCCGTGCTCAGCCCCATCGAAACCGGCAACTTCTGGCTGTCCGAAACGCCCGATGTGCCGGGAACGAAATCGTGGGGTTCGTCATGCACTCGCATGGCCACCTGGGTGCGTTTCCGGCATATCGCGTCGAACACGTTCTTCTACTACTTCAACACCCACTTCGATCACGCCAGCGAATCCGCGCGCGAGCACGCCGCCCAGGTGCTGCTCGACCGCGCCAACGCATTGCAGGGGAATCCGCCGGTCATCGTTACGGGCGATTTCAATGCCAACGCGGAAAATGCGGCCGCTTACACCACGCTTATCGAGGGCGGTTTCAAGGATGCCTGGCTGGCCGCCGCGAAGCGCGAAGGTCCCGAGATCACCTTCGGCGACTTCGCCGCGCCACCGGCCGGCGCCAAGGGGCGTATCGACTGGATCCTCATGCGCGGCCCCCTCAAAGTCGAGCGTTGCGAAACGGTCCTTTACAAACGCGACGGACACTATCCCTCGGATCACTATCCCGTCGTGGCGGAGTTATTTCTGACGTCCTGATGTGCGGATCTGGGATTTGAACGGCCCGAAACGCTCGTCAGCCCCGTATTTCCACAAGACAAGGTCTACGGCGTGACGTGACATTCTGTACTCATGGCTGAGGTACTCTACAAGCCCGTTGACGGAAGTCGAACAGAGGCTTGCAGCACGTTCCAGCCAGATGTCAGGCTTAGCAGTATCTTGCAATCCGATATTCTTGGCAAGATGATACTTCGTAATCGGGCCTATTCCCGGTAGTGCTTCCAAGGGACAGAGCCCGCATACTTCAAGTCTGTGTTTGAAATTGCGAAATCCTTCTTGCGCTATGGATTTGCAGCCCTCAAGGAAGCACCTGGCTTTGGTATCATGATTGATGACCTTGAGTGCAGCGCTGACGGACCTCATTCTAGATATCGAAGCGAGATCAAAGTCCTTGAAAGCATGCTCTAGCTTGGAGAATTTCACTTCAAGAATAGACACCTTGAATCCGCTTGCATAAACTACCCAACAGTACTCACCAACAAAAGCTCGCGACGTGATGCCTGCAAACCTCCTATCGCCACGCTTGAGAGCCCATGCCAGTCCTTCGGGGTCCATTTCCGAAATATGGGCGTGCGCCATTTCGAACAGGCGCTCTGCGGTTCTTTTCTTCATTTTGCGGTGTCTCCTCTTACCACAACCGTTGTGTCGCGCCTAAATCTCATATGAGCCTAGTAGATGTCTTGTCAATATATCAGGTATCGACGCTTGCGGCAATTCCATTACCTGAGCGTTCCTGCGTTTGCGTAAAGATCCGTTCTCCTGACTAGGAGTCGCACCGTCGTTTGAAGCAGCGAAAGCGCTCGGTCATAATAATCCATGGAGATTCGTTGACACGGTGTTCACTTGACTGTGGCCTTGCCGATCACCGCCTAGTGGAGATCAGTCTCTTGAGTATACTTAGGTTCGAATGGGATTTTGCTAAGGCCGAGTCGAATTTCAGTAAACATGGAGTTGAGTTTGACGAAGCTCGATCTGTATTCGGCGATCCATTGAGTATTACCTCCTATGACGTGGACCATTCCACTACAGAGGAGCGTTTCATTACTGTGGGGTCGTCTCGGAAAGGTAGACTGCTGATTGTTGCTCATGCCGACTATGGCGACAGCGTTCGCATTATCAGCGCTCGCAAGCTGAACCGTTTGGAGCGGATGGCGTATGAAAACGAGATCAAGAAGCGCGCAAGGTGACGAACTGCGGCCCAACTACAACCTTGGCGAACTCCTGAAGGACGGCGTCCAAGGCAAGTACGCGGCCCGCTATCGCGCGGAGGCCAACCTGGTGATGCTGGCGCCCGATGTCGCGAAAGAGTTTCCCTCGGAGAAGGCGGTGAATGATGCCTTACGCCTGGTAATTCAATTGCGCAATGTCCCGTCAAAGGCCGTGCGGACGCCCCGAACAGGCAAGTAGATCTCAGGCATTTCCGGGAAGAGAGTGGGAGGATGCTGGGGGGAGGGCACTCCGGGAATAAAATTTCTCTTGACTTTGTCCTTGGCATGTGATATAAGCGCCGCCGTTTGTTTTCATCCTCAGGCGGGAATTCTTACGAAAGCGAGGTGAGTTCAAGTGCGTTGCTGTACGTTGTGCAATGAGCATTTTGACGATGTGGAACTCCAGTTCGGCGATGTCGTCGAAATCGAAGGCGAGTTCTGGCATGTCGAGTGCTACGCGGAATACTTCGACGAAGACCTGGTCGTTGCCTAAGACCTGGTGAGTCGACAGTCATTCCTTATCTGGCGGAAGATCAGCCGCCAGTTTTTTTTTGCTCTTCGGGGCGGGTAGAAGGAACTTTTCGCGGGAATGCCGTATTGATCCGGGTGTAAGGATCTGCCTAAGCTGCTCTGAATACGAGGACAGGCCATGGCCAAGCCGATAGCGGAAGGGGCCGAGACAATCCTGCGGGTGCGTGTCCAGCCGCGGGCGTCGCGCAATGCCGCTGTGCTTGAATCGGACGGGCGGATTCGGGTAGCCTTGACCGCGCCACCGGTTGAAGGGGCCGCTAATTCGGCGTTGACCGTGTTTGTGGCGGACGCCCTTGGCATATCCAAGCGCGCGGTGACGTTGATATCCGGAGCGAAATCCCGCGACAAGACGATCCGCATCGAGGGGGTTGCGCTGGCGGAGATCCACGCGCGATTGTTTCAACGCAGCCAGGATGCAGGCTAATTCCGTGATTGGACTGAGACAGCAGATCGACGAGGCCGTGCAGGCCATTCGGAAGGTGTCTTCGTTGACGCCGCGTGCGGGCATTGTGCTCGGCACGGGCCTCGGGATGCTGGCCGAACGCGTCGCGATCGGGGCGCGCATCGATTACCGCGACATCCCGCATTTCCCGGTCTCGACGGTCGATTCGCACGCGGGGGAACTGCTGTTGGGCACGCTGGCCGGCAAACCCGTTGTGGCGATGTCGGGACGTTTCCACGCGTACGAAGGCTACTCGCTTCAGCAAGTGACCTTTCCGATCCGCGTCGCGAAGGCTCTGGGCATTCGTTTGCTGATAGTGTCGAATGCGGCGGGCGGCTTGAATCCGCAGTTTCGCGCCGGCGACCTCATGATTATCACGGATCATATCAATATGATGGGCGACAATCCCCTCATCGGCCCGAACGATGAAACGCTCGGTCCGCGTTACCCGGACATGAGCGAACCGTATACCGAGTCCCTTATCGAACTGGCCGACGCCGTGGCGCTCGAAAAGGGCATCCGGGTACAGCGAGGCGTCTATCTCGCATGTCCGGGTCCGAGCCTCGAGACGCGCGCGGAGTATCGATTCATGCGGACCATCGGGGCGGACGCCGTGGGCATGAGCACCGTGCCCGAAGTCATCGTCGCGGTACACGCCGGCCTTGAAGTCCTCGGGTTCTCGGCGATCACGGACGAATGTCTGCCCGACGCGTTGCAGCCCGCGGATGTCGCCAGGATTATCGAGACCGCCCATCGTATCGAGCCGAAGATGACCGAGATCGTTATGGCCTGTTTGGAGCGTTGGGAGGAAAACGCGGCGTAACAAGGCACGGGAAGGCCGACAGTTGAATCGTTCCAGGGTTGCCTCAACGTAGTTGACATCGGATGCGTTGGGTGTCTACTTTGTTGCAGTATTGTGCGTTTTATCCGTAAAGTCCATTTCACTCATTATCTGGCAAGCGTATCATCAAGAGGGAGGCACCTATGACATTCAAGATTGTGCGTGGTTTATTCGTCGTTGCATGTATCATTATGGGAGTTATTTGGGCGCGGTATCTTAGCGATATGATTACCGAAGTTCGAGGCGTTCCCACGCCGACGATGCCGTGGGCGGCATTGGGGGGCGGGATCGGCTTCCTCGTCTCCGTCGTCATTCTGGTCCTGCTGACCTTCATCACGCAGGATATCTTCGAGAAGATCGCCCCGGCGCTCGTCGCGATCGTGCTGGCCATGCTCATGGGCTACGCGCTCGGGCAGTACATTCTTATGTGGGTGCCCACGGCGGATCCGAATCTGCGCGTGTTCCTGATCGCCACGCTCGTGCTTCTGTTCGGATTCATGGGGATCTCGCTCGGACTGTCGCAGGCGTCGAAATGGGAATCCTTGATCAAGGCCGTGCAAAAGCGCTCGGCGCACATGGGAAGCCCCAAGGTGGTCGACACGAGCGTGATTATCGACGGCCGCATCGCCGACATCTGCGACACGGGCTTCCTCGACGGCACGCTGATCATCCCGCGGTTCGTCTTGCGCGAACTCCAGAACATCGCCGACTCGCCGGATGTCTTGCGCCGTGCGAAGGGCCGCCGCGGCCTGGACATTCTCAAGGCGATGCAAGACAAGCCCGACAAAGTCTACATCATGGTTGTCGAGGACGACTACCCCGACTTGCGCGAAGTCGACGCGAAGTTGTTGCGGCTTTCGCGGCAATATAGCGCCAAGATCATCACCAACGACTACAACCTGAACAAGGTGGCGCAGATCGAAGGCGTGTCGGTCCTCAACATCAACGATCTCGCGAACGCGATCAAGCCCGCCGTCCTGCCCGACGAGCAAATGCAAGTCAAGATCATCAAGGAAGGCAAGGAAGCCTTCCAGGGCGTCGGCTACCTCGACGACGGGACGATGGTCGTGATCGACGGCGGCAAGGACCACATCGGCAGGACCGTCTCGGTCGTTGTCACGAGCGTGTTGCAAACCGCCGCCGGGCGCATGATCTTCGGCAAGTTGAGCGGCGTGGTGTCGTGAAGACTCAACTGCTGATGCCGGCCGCGGGCATGGGTACCCGGCTGGGATCGGATAGGCCCAAGGCGCTGATACCGGTGGGAGGGGAGCCGCTCCTGGTCCGGACGCTGAAACGCTTCCAGTCCCTCGAACTCTTGGATGGCGCGGTGATCGTCGTAACGCCGGATACACGCGCCGCATTCGAGGACGCGCTGCGACAGGCGTTTCCCGGTCTCCGATTCGCCGTTGTCCCGGGCGGCGCGGAACGGCAGATCTCGGTCTCGAACGGCCTCGAACGACTGGACCCGGATACGGACATCGTCGTGATTCACGATGCGGCGCGGCCGTTCATAGGGGAAGACTCGGTCCGGCGATCCATCGCGTCGGCCGCCGAATGCGGCGCGGCCACGGTCGCCATTCCCTCGGTGGATACCATTCTCCAGGGCGACGCGGATGCGTTTCTCGTGGACACGCCCGACCGCGCGTTCCTCTGGCAATGCCAGACACCCCAGACCTTTCGCGTCGAGGTCATTCGTTCCGCGCATGAAGCCGCCCGTAGCGAAGGCTACCTAGGAACGGACGACGCCACCTTGGTGCGCCGCATGGGTGGCGCTGTGAAACTGGTCATGGGCGCGCCGCTGAATTTCAAGATTACCACGCCTGCCGACTTGGCGCTGGCGGAATGTGTGATTCGGGAGGGATTGGCATGATTCGCGTTGGACTGGGCTACGACCTTCACGGACTGGTTGCGGGCCGCCCGCTGATTCTCGGCGGTATCGAGATTCCTCATACGAAAGGACTGAGTGGGCATTCCGACGCCGACGCGTTGGTCCATGCCATCATTGACGCGCTGCTCGGCGCAGCCGCGCTCGGAACGATAGGCCAGCATTTCCCGGATACGGATCCCAAGTATAAGGACGCGGATAGCCTACTGTTGCTTCGCGAGACGGCGCGGCTGGTCCGCGAGGCCGGGTTTGCAATCGGCAATATCGACAGCAATATCGTAGCGCAACAGCCCCGCCTGAGCCCCCACCTGAGCGCCATGCAGGCGCGCCTTGCCGAGACGCTCGGCATGCCGGTGGGCGACGTCTCCGTCAAAGTCAAGACCAATGAACACGTCGGGCCCGAAGGACGTGGCGAAGCCATTAGCGCTCAGGCCATAGCGCTGCTTTCGCGCTGACCCCCTAGGCAGAGGAAGGAGATCTCCATGCAGCTCGGCAACGATATGATCCAGGTCGAACTCGATCCCCATACCGGCGGCATCGTTTCCATCGTAAACAAACAGCGTGGCTATCAATACATCCTCGCTCCCGAGCGCGCGCTGCTGCTCCGGCTCATGGTTCCCGAGGACGAACGCCAGGGCAATTACATCGACGCGGCCGAACCCGAGATCGAGATCTGCGGCGACACCGCCACGCTGACGTATCGAATAGGCGCGATTTCGGCTACCGCGACGCTCACGCTGGATGGTGGCGCGATTATGGCGAACCTGCACCTCACCAACGCCGGACCGTCGAACATCGAAGAGATCATGTTCCCGTGGGTGCGCGGCGTGGGACCGATCCCGGACGGCCATCTCGTCATGCCGAACTTCTGGAAACGGAAGTACGACGACGTCTTTGGCAAGGACCTCGGCGGCGACCACCGTACTTGGAACGAGTGGACGCAGAAGTTTAGCTCGCGGTATCCCGCGTACATGGCGACGGCCTGGTGCGATTACGGAAATTCGGATCACGGCATCGCAGTCGAAGGCCGCCATACCGATTTTTCGATCATGGATTTCTTCGTGCACAAAATCGTCGACAAGACGCGCGAGCCCGTTCAGCGGACCCTCGATTTCGTCACCGTGCACCCGAGGCGCGTCCGCCAGGGCGAGACCTATACGTCGTCGCCGGTCCGGATTACCGTGCACGAAGGCGACTGGCACGTAGTCGCTGACGCGCATCGCGAATGGGTCGAGACGTGGATTACGAAACCGGATCGGCCCGCGAAATTCGCCGAGTCCATCGGCTGGCATTTCTACTTTATGAAACACCAGGACGGCTACGTGCCGCATACGTACGACGACCTTGTGCCCATGGCGCAAGCCGCGCTCGACGCCGGATGCCCGTATCTGCTCCTGTTCGGATGGCAGGTGGGCGGCCACGACAACAACTACTTCTACCGCTACGTGCCGAACGACGCGTGGGGAGGCGAGGCCGCGCTCAAAGAGGCCGTGCGCCGGTGCCGCGAGATGGGCGTCGAGATCATGCCGTTTTTCAACGGGACGCTCGCCAATACCGAACTCGCCGAGCACAAGGAATTCGGCCATCGGTGGGAAGCGAAGACGCGCACCGGGCATCCGTACTACGCCGGCGATTGGGCGCGCCACAACTTCGACGCGCCGACACGCAACCGTGCGATGCTGCATACTGAAATTGCGTTCTGCGCGGAACAGCGCGCGTACTTCCTTGCGACCGTAAAACGTATTGTCCAAGACTACGGGTTCGGCAACACCCAACTCGACCAGATGGCCGAGAAGATGCTCGTCGACTACAACGAAGACCACGTCACCACCACGCCCGACCGCGTCTACGTCGACGGTGTTGCGCAACTGCTTCCGGAAGTGCGCCGCCTGATCCGCGAAGTCAATCCGGAGGGCGTGATGATCTCGGAAGCGATCAACGAATACACGGGGCAATGGTGCGACAGTTCCTGGGATTGGAACATCCTGCTGCCGTTTCCCGAGCCGATCCTCTATTCGCTTCCGTGGTTGATGGCGAGCCACGAAATCGACGCGCTCGAATACGGCGAGGTCAACAAGGCCTTCGCCTACAAGATGCACTTCGACATGAAGATCGACGGCGGCGACACGCCGATCACCAAGTATCCGAAGTTCGCCGAACACGTCCGGCGTCTTGCCGAACTGCGCCGCCGCACCGCGCCCTACTACGTCCATGCGGACTTTCGTGACCAAGAAGGCATCGAAACTACCGCGCCCGATTCCGTGATCGTCAAGACCTACCGCAAAAAGGCCGCCAACACAATGGGGATAGTTATTGCCGAGACCTCGGGCGAGAAGACGGAAGTCCAACTCAAGGCCCAGGGCCATTTCGAGTCGTATTCAACAACCGGGGATGAGGGATCTGTAAACTTGGCGGGCGGCGCTACGATTCCGATGGATGCCTTCGAAGTGCGCGTGTTGTGCGGGCGATAGAACTAGAATGAAGTTCTCAAAGATGGAAGCCAACGCGGCGCGCGGGGTGACTTGAGCAAGGGATTCGTTGGGCGGTGTCGCCGAGGATTCTCTCAAACAGACGTTCTTTGTCCGTGATCGTTTCTTTGCGCGCTCTCGGCGTTCTCTGCGTACTCAGCGTTGATTTGGTTACCGACAAACCGTAACGTTGACCCTACACGGCTTCCACTATCCAGGAGGAAGCGATTTCGGCGAGGATGGAGTCGAATGTATCGTTATCGAAATTCGGTATTCGCGTTACTCATCCTTCTCGGCGTTCTGTTGGGATACGCCGGCTTTGCCCAGGCTCAAGCGGCGAGGCCCGTTGGTGTGGACGGCGACGGAGTTCTGCGTTGGAGCGACTCCGGCGAGGAGGTCGCGCTATTCGGCGTAAACTACTATGCGCCGCACGTCTTCGACTACGACAACCTGCACAAGCTGGGCCTGTCGATCGAGGAGACGATCGACCGCGACCTCATACATTTCGTCCGCATGGGGCTGGACGCATTGCGCCTGCACGTGTTCGACCGCGAGATCAGCGATCCGGACGGACATCTAATCGAGAACGATCATCTGCGCTTGCTGGATTACCTGATCGCGCGCGCGAAAGAGCGCGGCATCTACACGGTCTTGACGCCGATCGCGTGGTGGCCGGGGATGACCCCGAACAGCGGGTTCTCGAACCGCTTCACCATGCCGCAGATGATGACCGATCCCGAGGCGTGGAAGGCGCAATGCACGTATCTCACCGAATTCCTGAATCACGAGAACGCGTTCACGCATCGCGCGATCAAGGACGACCCCGCGGTGCCCGTGCTCGAACTCATTAACGAACCCCAGTATCCGCCGGAAATCTCCGACGCGAAGATCGTCGAATACGTGAACACGCTCGTCACGACGGTACGCGCAACGGGCTGCGCGAAACCGATCTTCTACAACGGCTGGGGCGATCACTATGGGGCCGTGCGGGACGCGGACCTTCAAGGCTCGACGTTCGGCTGGTATCCGTCAGGACTATGCGCATTGCGCTCGCTCACCGACAACTTCCTGCCGCGCGTGAGCGAGTACCTTCCCATGCGCGACCCGGCCATGGCGGAGAAGGCCAAGATCGTCTACGAATTCGACGCGGCCGACATCCCCACCGGCTACATCTATCCGGCCATGGCGCGCTCGTTCCGGACCGGAGGCGCGCAGATCGCGACGCAATTTCAATACGACCCCTTGCCGCTTGCGCCCTACAACGTCTGCTGGCAGACGCACTATCTCAATCTCGTGTATGCGCCGAACAAAGCGGTCAGTTTCATCATCGCGTGCGAGGCATTCCATACGCTGCCGCGCGGCGAATCCTACGGCGCCTATCCCGAGAGCAATCGCTTCGGCGCGTTCCGCGTAAGTTACGAGGAGCGCCTCAGCGAGATGGCCAGCGGCCGCGCGTTCATGTACTCGAACGATACGAAGACTATGCCGCCCGCGCCCGATCGCCTGGAGCGCGTCGTGGGGTGTGGCTCGTCGCCGATGGTTCAATACGACGGTACGGGGGCGTACTTCCTCGATAGACTTGGCCTGGGCGCATGGCGGCTCGAAGTCTATCCGGACGCCGTGTGGGTGGCCGATCCGTATGGCCAGCCTTCGCTGGATCGCGAAGTCTCGCGCGCTATCTGTCGGACATGGCCGATGAAAGTGTGCCTGCCCGATCTCGGGAAGGTGTTTGAAGTCGAGCCCCTCAACGAGGGCAACACCTATCGAGCGCGGCCAAAGGAAGGCAGGTTTCCGATTAAGCCCGGCGTCTACGTGCTGCGGCGGCCGGGCGCGCCTATGGGGGATTTCAAGAGCCGGCTCGGCCTGCGCGAATTCGTCGCGCCCGACGCCGTGACAAAGCCGGACGCACTGCGGCACGACCCGGTGAAGACCTGCGTCCGTGGAACGCCTATCACAATAGGCGCCACCGTTGCGGCGTCCGACGAACCCGGGAGGATCAAGCTGCACTATCGCCTGCCCGGTTCGGACCGCGTCCGATCAGTTAAGATGCAACGCGTCCGCGCGTACCAATACGAGGCCGCGATACCCGTAAGCGATCTCGGCGATATCGGCTATTTCCTCAGCGTCCGGCACGGCCACTCGATACAGACCTTCCCGGGCCTGGTATCCGTAGACGAAGCCAGCCGCCGCCTGGCCGTGCCCGTGTCGCGGATGCTGTTCGAGGCCGCAGGCGAGATGCCGGACTTGGAGGTCGTACCCGAACCTGCGGCGGTGAAGGTAGAGACTGTTGCCGATGAGGCAAGCCATCCCGCGTTACGGGTGCGTTCCGAAGGGTTCAAGGAAGTTGCGTGCAGCGGCGTGAAGATTCCCGCCAAACAGGCCGAATCGGACCCGGCGTGCGTGTGGAATCGCGACGCATGCGTCGTGGTGCGGGCGCGCAATCTTCTGTCCCAGACCATCGCGGTCGAAATTGGGCTGATTGAAGACGACGGTTCCGCGCACGGCCAGGACGCCGTGTTGACCTCCGCCTGGCGCGACATACGCATACCGTTCCGCAACCTGCGGCCCCTCTGGGGCACGGCGGGCACTGAGGTGCGCGTGGAGCGCATCGCCCAAGTCAGTTGCCTGTTCGGCGCATGGCAGTTCGGAGCCGATGCCGCGCAGCCGCACGCATTCGAGATCGAGAGCGTCCGCCTCGAACCCGCGCCATGTTGCTGGAAGACCCAAGTGATCGACCCCAGCGCGCCTGTTTCTTTGTTCGATGCCGAATGCGGATCGATCAACATCGGCGGTTTCGTGAACTATACCCAACGGATGGTTGCCGGCATGACGCCCGGCCGCCTTGCCTTCAGGCTATCGTGTCCCGAAGGCTTCGGTCCGCCGCCAAGCTGCATCGGGATACGCCAAGCCGTAGGAGAAGATGCGCGCGCCCGCCGCGCCGCGCTCGCTCGATGCAACACGCTCGTCATCCGAGCGCGCGCCGCCGAACCTTCGACCACGGGCCTCGAACTCGCCCTGATTGAACTTGACGACACCGCCTGGGGCACAAACATTTCTCTGACCCGCGAATGGCGCGAGATCGATATCCCCTTGTCGGACCTTCACTACATGGCCCAATGGAAAAGCGGCCCTGCCAACCGAGGCGGCCAAGCCGACCGTCTACATCCCGAAAACCTTGCCGCAGTCAATCTATGCTTCGGCGCCTGGCTCTTTCCCAATCACGCGTCCAACCCCCACGGAATCGAAATCGACAACATCTGCCTGAGATTAAACCAATAGAGAAAGTGTGCGTCAAGACCTTACGTACATGCCGGTCGGGTGTTAGCCTCTCCTCTGCAAGACATAGCGTCGACAATCCATGATAGCGTCCAAAAAGGAATACGCCATGATGACCCATCATGGTGTATTATAGTGCCAGTGATTTCTGGCGCGTCAGAATAATTGAAGTCTTCCTTTCCACACGGGAGTCCACAATGGCCGCGACGAAGCGAGGCAAGAAGCGACAGGCGGAGGGGACTCTCCGTCCCAAAACGGTCGAGATACCGGAGACGCCAAAGGAGCCGGCCCCGGATTGTCCCATCGTGGGCATCGGCGCATCGGCGGGTGGATTGGCGGCATTCGAGGCCTTCTTTTCCGGCATGCCCGCAGACGCCGACCCCGGCATGGCCTTTGTCCTAGTCCAGCACCTGGCCCCGGATCACGAGAGCATTCTCGCGGACCTCATCCGTCGCTACACGCGCATGCAGGTCTTCGAAGTCGAGGACGGAATGGCGGTCCAACCGAACTGTGCTTATATTATCCCACCCAACCACGACATGGCGTTCCTGGGGGGCAGGCTGCAATTGTCGGAGCCGGGCATGCCGCACGGTCAACGCCTGCCGATCGATTTCTTCTTTCGATCCCTCGCGCAAGATCGCCGCGAACAGGCAATCTGCATTGTGCTCTCCGGAACCGGCAGTGACGGCACGCAGGGCGTGCGGGCGGTCAAAGGCGAGGGCGGTATGGCCATGGCCCAGACTCCCGAGTCGACCGAATACAAGGGCATGCCGCAGAGCGCCATTGCCACCGGGCTTGTGGACTACGAACTGCCGCCGGCCGAAATGCCCGCCCAATTGATCGCATACGCGGCCCGTGCCTTTGCCGACCCGTCACACCCGGCATCGCTACCGGCGCCGAGATCCGAGAGTGCGCTCAGGAAGATCCTCGTCCTGTTGCGCACCCATACGGGCCATGACTTTTCCCAATACAAGCCGAACACCGTAGAGCGCCGCATTGCGCGCCGCATGGCCGTCCAGCAGATCGAGAACATCGACGGTTATGCCAAGTACGTGCAACAGACCCCATCCGAGCTTGATGCCCTTTTTCGCGACCTCTTGATCGGAGTGACGCATTTCTTCCGCGACCCGCAAGCCTTCAAAGCCCTTGAGGAGCAGATCATCCCGCAGATTCTCACCGGCAAGCCCGCTGGCGCTACGATTCGCGTTTGGGTCCCCGGGTGCTCGACCGGCGAGGAAGCCTATTCGATCGCCATCCTCCTGCAAGAGCGGCTGGACATGGTGAAGCAGAATCACAAAGTCTCAGTGTTTGCCAGCGATATTGACGGCCGCGCGATCGCCGCGGCTCGCGCCGGGCTCTATCCAGCGAACATTGCCAGCGATGTCTTGCCCGAGCGGCTGGCCCGTTTCTTCGCCGCCGAGCCCGACGGGACAGAGCGGCTTCCGAGCGTGTATCGCGTCCGCAAGAGCATTCGCGACATGTTGGTCTTTTCCGAGCAGGACTTGGTCAAAGACCCTCCCTTCTCGAAACTCGACTTGATTAGCTGCCGCAACCTCTTGATCTATATCGACGGAGACCTGCAGAAGAAACTCGTCCACCTGTTTCACTACGCGCTCAACCCTGAGGGCTTTCTCTTTCTGGGCACGTCTGAAAATGTGGGCGAACTCGCCCATCTCTTTACCGTGGTGGATCGCAAATCGCGGCTGTTTCAACGGAAAGGCTCTTCCCTCGGTGCGCAACGCCCGGCCATGGCCGGGCTTCGCACGCGCGGGATTCTGGCCCACGAATCGGTCCAGACTCCAGGCGAGAAGAAGCTTGTTGCCGGAACGCTCTCACTACGCGATTTGACCGAACGAACGCTCTTGCAGCAGGTCGCCCCGGCCGGAGCGCTGGTCAATGGGCACGGCGACATCCTCTATCTTCACGGCCGCACCGGGATGTACCTGGAGCCGGCACCCGGCGAGGCCGCTCTGAACATAGTAAAGATGGCCCGAGAAGGGTTGCGGCCCGCTCTCGCGGCCGCCTTGCACCAGGCCGCGGCGGCGGACAGAACGGTGCGCCACGCGGGGTTGCGCGTCAAGACCAACGGCGACTCGACGACCGTCCATTTGACCGTTCGCCCGGTGGCGCCCGATATGATTCCGACACCGGAGGCGCTATTTCTGGTCCTTCTGGAGGAAGCGCCACCGGCTGATGCCAAACACACAGACGACTCCGCCGCATTAGATGCCGGTACGAAGAAGGGCAGTCCCGGCGCGACCGAGGAAGCGCGCATTGCGGCGCTGAAGCAGGAACTCCAATCCCGTGAAGAGTATCTTCAGACCGCGATCGAGGAACTCGAGACCGCCAACGAAGAGCTCAGGTCGTCGAACGAGGAAATGCTGTCGGTCAACGAGGAACTGCAATCCACCAACGAAGAACTCGAGACTTCGAAGGAGGAGTTGCAGTCCGTTAACGAGGAACTGGCCACCGTCAACGCCGAACTGCAGAACCGCATGGCGGACCTCGCGCGGGCCAACAACGATATGAACAACCTCTTGGCCGGCACGGGCATCGCCACCGTCTTTGTGGACCTGCAACTCCGCATCTTGCGCTTCACCCCTACCGCCACCGAGATCATCAACTTGATCCTGGCCGACATCGGGCGGCCCGTCGGGCACATCGTCTCCAATCTTCTCGAATACGATCGGTTACTGGAGGATGTACAGACCGTCCTGGACACCCTGATCCCCAAGGATATCGAAGTGCGAACCAAGGCGGGCGCCTGGTATCAAATGCACATCCAGCCCTATCGCACGCTCGACAACGTCATTGAGGGCGCGGTGCTCAGCTTCGTTAATGTCACGGAGACGAAGCATATTCGCGAAGTGTTGCAGAAGACTTTGGACGAGGTCCGGACGCTACGCGGCATCCTTCGTATCTGCGCGAACTGCAAGAGAATCCGCGACGAGAAGGGCAACTGGAATCAGGTGGAAGTCTACGTGGGCGAGCGAACCGACGCCGAGTTTACCCACGGCCTATGTCCGGATTGCGCGAAGACGCTGTATCCCGAGTACAGCCTGGCCGAAGAATCGGACGAACCCCAGCCCGGGAGAAAGACACGCAAGGGTAAATGACGGCAGCGACGCGGTCCGCTCGATACGCGCTCTCTCGACCGGACTCCACGGCGCCACGTTTCGGCGGCAAAGTCGGGGCAGCGTTCAACCAAGTCCGCCGTTCTTGACAATCCTCCTTGCCCACACTACGATGACATCGGCGCGGCGCTCTCCGCGTCGGTGGTTCGCATGCCGCGTGTCACCTTTTCTTATGCAAGGAAAGATATGCCGATGGAGCCGTTCGCTGTCCTGCCGTTGTCCGGCTGGGGCCGTTCGCCGGTCGAGGAATGCCATGTGTATCGGCCTGAGAAACGGCGGAACGCCTTGCCGCTCGTTACGTCGCACCGGGAACACACGTGGATTCCGCGGGGACTCGGGCGGAGCTATGGCGACGCGGCGATTAACAGCGGCGGGGGCGTGCTCGACTATTCGCGTCTGAACCGCATGATCGCGTTCGACCCCGAGACGGGCATCCTCGAATGCGAAGCCGGCGTCAGCCTGGCCGAGATTCTCGAAACGTTCGTGCCGCGCGGGTATTTTCTGTCCGTGCTGCCCGGCACAAAGTTCGTCACGGTCGGCGGCGCGATCGCGAACGATGTTCACGGCAAGAACCACCACCGAGACGGTACGTTTGGTCATTTCGTCGAAAGCTTCGAGTTGCTCACGCCAATGGGCGAACTCATGACATGTTCCCAGGAGCAGAACAGCGATGTCTTCTGGGCGACGGTGGGCGGCGTCGGATTGACGGGCCTTATTGTGACAGCCCGCATACGCTTGCAGCGGGTCGAAAGCGCATACGTCCTGGTCGACTACCTTCGCGCGCGCAACATCGACGACGCGCTCGACGAGATCGCCGCGTCCGATGAGCGGTACCAGTACTCGGTGGCCTGGGTCGACTGCCTTTCCAAGGGCGCTGCGCTCGGCCGTTCGGTGCTCATGCGCGGCAATCACGCGTCGCGCGCGGCGGCGCCGGGGAGCGATCCGTTCCACGTCAGAGGCCAACGTCAGAAGGCCATACCGTTCGATTTTCCGAGAATTGTCCTGAATCCGTGGAGCATCAAGGCCTTCAATGCCGTGTTTTACGGCAATCCGAAGCACACGCGCCTGGGCCAGGCGGTCGATTACAACAGCTATTTCTGCCCGCTCGACTCGATCCATCACTGGAACCGCATGTACGGCAAACGCGGTTTCGCGCAGTACCAGGTCACGTTCCCACTCGATCAGCGCCGCGGCCTGATTGGCCTGCTCGAAAAGATCAGCCAGTCCTCCTGCGCGTCATTCTTGGCCGTCCTCAAGCGGCTCGGTCCGGGCAACCCCGGCCTGCTTTCGTATCCGTGCGACGGCTACACGATTACGTTCGACATTCCCATGCGCCGCGACTTGCGGTCGCTGCTACACGGGTTCGACCGGCATGTCCTCGATTGCGGAGGCCGCCTCTACTGCGCGAAAGACGCCATGGCATTGCCAGAGACCTTTGCCGCGATGTATCCCCGGCTTGACGAGTTCCGCCAGATTAAGGCGAGGCTCGACCCGGACAATCTGCTTTCCTCGAACTTGGCGCGGCGATTGGCCATCGTGGATGGGGCGAAGGGAGGGGCGGCCCATGCCTAGCACCCGGGGTGTGGTTGTTCTCGGCTCGACGTCGGCCATCGCCCGCGCGGTGGCGATCGAGTACGGCATGCAAGGCTACGGCGTCGTGGTGGCCGCGCGCGATCAGGAAGAAAACGAGATCATCGCGGAGGACATCCGCGTGCGTTGCAACGTCGAGGTCTTTGCATTGCGGTTCGAAGCCGAGGACTATGCAAGCCATCCCGCGTTCGTCGAGCAATGCCGGACGCTCTTGAACGACACGCTGGTCGGCGTGGTGTTCGGCGTCGGCTATCTCGAACCGCAGGCCGTGGCCCAGAACGATTTCGCCGTCGCTCGGAAGATCATCGACGCGAATTACACGGGCGCCGTGTCCGTGCTCGAACTGTTCGCGAAGTACTTCCAGGAACGCCGCCGCGGTTTCATTGCGGGCGTTTCCTCAGTGGCAGGGGACCGAGGCCGGCAGAGCAATTACGTCTACGGTTCCGCGAAGGCCGCATTCACGACGTACTTACAGGGATTGCGCAACCGGCTGCATCCCGCCGGCGTCCGCGTCATCACGATCAAGCCCGGTTTTGTGGACACCAAGATGACCTTCGGCATGCAGAACCTCTTCCTGGTCGCGGCGCCGGAGAAAGCGGGACACGATATCGTCCGCGCGATCGACAAAGGCAAGGATGTCGTGTATACGCCGTGGTTCTGGCGCTACATCATGCTGATTATGCGCCACGTGCCGGAGCGCATCTTCAAGCGAACGAAGACCTGAGCCGCCTCATTTCCGCAGCACGCGCACGCTTGAGACGGGTTTCTCCTGCGCGATATAATACAGCGCGCCGTCGGGGGTGAAGGCCAGCGCCGAAACGCAGTAACTTCCCCGCACCGTGACCGGAAGGCTGTCCCCATCCTTGGCAACGCGCGTGATCGAGGAATAGCCTTCGCCCGCGATATACAGGCTGCCTGCGGCGTCCATCGTCATTGCCTTCGGAAACAACGTGCCCGGCAACGAAGTTCGCTCGCGCCAGCCTTGTTTCGTGTGGACCATCAACGCGCCCCGGCCGCCAGTCTTCATGTTCGGGCCGGTCGCGGCGTATATCGTGCCGTCCGAATCCACCACCAGCGCACAGGCCTCCGGGTAATCGCTCAAGAGCAGCTTGCGTTCCGTGGCGTCGTGCCGCAGCACAAAGAAGAAGCGCCCGCCCTCGTTGAAATACACGTCGCCGTTCGGCGCGACGAATAGGCAGTACGGCCAGTACAACTCATCCAGCAACGTCCGCGATTCCTTTGTCGCGGGATCGTAACGCAGGATGCGCGAAAGATGGTTCTGGTCGCCCGTCTCGACCACATATACCCCGCCGTTGGCCACTTGCACGCGCCGTGGATTCAGCAGTCCCTCCAAGAGCACCGCGCCCGCTCCGTTCGCGGGGTCGAGCGAACGCAACGTGCCCTCTTCGGCGTCCGCGTAATACAGCGTCCCATCCGGCCCGATGCCCATGCTGAACGTGCTCTCAGGCAGGGAGGATACCGCCGCATCGCGGTAAGCGCGATCCGGCTCCGAAGCGTAAACGCGGTCGGGAAGGCGCAGCAGTCCCTGATGCGCCGCCAGAAAGCCCTCCATTCCAATACATGCCAGCAGCAGGGCCGCGACGCGCCGCCATGGCGCGGCGGGCAACGACAGGGGAGAGGAACCCTCTGTGGCGCGGATGGCGATAGCGCCGCTCGCGCAATAGAGAATGACCACGACCGTGCCCAGCACGCGTCCTTTGAGCATCTGCGACGTCAACAGACCGGCGAATGCAGGTCCTGCGGTAAGCAGCGCGAGTTGCGCCCGCCTTCGAGTTGTTCCGGCTCCGAGCCAGCCGTCTTGCAGGACCAAGTACCACCGCGCAAGATAATACGCCGCCACCGCGCACGTAACGAACATCAGGCTGAAGAGGTATTTGCCGTACGGCTCGGTCGCGGCCATGATGCCCGTGAAGTCGCCGCGGTTGCTGTAGAAACCGCTAATGACGTACAGGCTCGCGTCCAGTGTGTTGACGCCCGCGAGGAGCATCAGGAAGACATGCCACAGAGAATTCGCGCGGGGTCTACGCGCCAGTACCCACGCGAGCGCCGCAACAAAGACCTGCGCGGCCAGCCCCGCCATGCCCAGGATGTAGTTTGTGGTCATGTCCTCTTCAAACGTCCGCGCGAATGTCAGGCCCGTTTCGGAAGCCAGGAAAGCCCACGGTACGGGAGGGAAGTAGATGGCATACACTTCGCCCCCGTAGAGCCGCGCTGTCGCCACGTGCGCGAACTCGTGGAGCAGGAGCGATCCTCGAATCACCAGGAAACCGCACGTGTAGAAAAGGGCGTCGAACGCCACGATCGCGCGCCATGGCAGCGGCGCCAGGTTGGCCGGATTCGTGTCCATATCCTGTGCGATGGCTTCACTTCCCTTCGTGGTGCGCGCGTCATTCGCGTTCTTGCTCGCAACGATTGGCAATAATATCGATGTTGTGCGTTCGGATGCTACTGTCCCGACGCAGCCCGTGGCGTAGTTTCGTCGTCAAACCTATTGACCCTCCTTGCATTGTCCGGTAGAATGGCAAACCGTTGAATGCGATACGACAGATTTGGCGCCAGCGCGGCGGGACATCGGGTGGCTTTTCGTTAAGAACGCGAAGACGATTCTTGCTCCGCCGCGGTGGTGTTGTTGTTGCCAATATACTGACTGGTGGAAGGTAGCCCGTGGCGGATTTGCGAGAAAGCGGACTGAGCACCTACTTGGGCGAGATCAGCAAGATCCCTTTGCTCTCGACCTCCGAGGAACTGCGCCTCGCCAGGCGCGCGCGCGCCGGGGACAAGGAGGCGCGACACAAGCTTATCGTGTCGAATCTCCGTCTCGTAGTCAGCATCGCCAAGAAGTACTTGTACTACGGCCTGCCTTTGCTCGACCTGATCGAGGAGGGCAACCTCGGCCTGATGAAGGCCGTGGCGCGCTACGACCCGACCCGAGGCTGCAAATTCTCGACCTATGCGACGTGGTGGATCCGCCAAGCCGTGACGCGGTCGCTGTCGAACCACGGGCGTACCGTGCGCATTCCGGTGTACGTGACCGACAACGTCGCGCGCTACAAGAAGACGCTCGAAGAGTTGTATATCCGAACGGGACGCTATCCGGATACAGAAGAAGTGGCCGAGGCCATGGGTATCAAGCTGGCCGAAGCGAAGCGGCTCCGCGAGTTTGTCGAGGACGTCTCGCCGCTCGACAAGCTTGACACGACCGATACCGACGAAGGCCGCGGTGTCCCCGAATCCATCGAGCCGCCTCGCATGGACAAGGCCATCGTGCAACTCGAACTCGATCAGCAGATGGAAGAACTGATGGGGCAGCTCACCCCGCGGGAAGCGAACATCCTGCGTTACCGGTATGGCCTGACCGACGGTCGCGCGCATACGCTCGAAGAGACCGGGCGCGAGTTCAAGCTCACGCGCGAGCGTATTCGCCAGATTGAGAAAGACGCCATGAAGTGCCTGCGAGGGTTTGTCACGCAGCACTTGGAAGACTTCAAACCCTAAGCCCGTGGAAGGAACGCTGGATGGACCTCGCATCGCTCATTCGTAATGTGCCCGATTTCCCCAAACCCGGCATTCAGTTCAAAGACGTGACCACGCTGGTCGCGAATGGCGAGGCGTTCCGCTACATCATCGACGGATGGAAAGAGCGTTACTCTAACCGCGGCATCACGGCCATTGCCGGGGCCGAGGCGCGCGGGTTCATCTTTGGCAGCCCGCTGGCCTACGCCATGGGCCTCCCGTTCGTCCCCGTGCGCAAGAAAGGCAAGCTGCCCGCGAAGACGTTGCGCAAAGAGTTTGCCCTCGAGTACGGAACCGATGTTATCGAGGTCCACGTCGACGCCCTCCAGCCCGGGGATCGCGTGGTCCTGATCGACGACCTGCTGGCTACCGGTGGCACGATGGCCGCCATGGCCGCGCTGGTCCAGGAACTCGGCGCCGAGATTGTCGAGATTGCTTTTGTCGTGGAATTGCCCTTCCTCAAAGGACGGGAGAAACTCGCCGGATTCCCGGTGTATTCGTTGGTCGAATGTGAAGGAGAGTAGTGTTGGAAGCGAAGAATCTCTTGCCTGGAACGCAAATCGAAATTGTTAACGAAGTCGAGCGCGGCAAGCTTAAACATGCGCTGTTCGATTTCGACGGCACCATCAGCCTGCTGCGCGAAGGCTGGCAAGGCATCATGGCCCCGGTCATGCTCGACATGATCTGCGGCGACACCAAGCCCACGCCCGAAATCGTTGCCGAGGTCGAACGCATGATCGACGAGACCACGGGCATCCAAACCATCTTCCAGATGCAGATCCTCGAGAAGATGGTCCGCCAGCACGGGCTTGTTCCGGAAGAGAAGATTCTCGATCCCTATGGCTACAAGGACATCTACAATGAGCGCCTGATGGTCCCCGTCAACGAGCGCATCCGGAAACTCGAGACCGGCGAACTCTCGGTCGACAAAGTGACACTGAGTGGGGCGCTCGAGTTTGTCAAGACCTTGCGTGCGCGCGGCCTGACGCTCTACGTGTTCAGCGGGACGGACCAGGATGACGTGCGCAATGAAGCGGCCAAGGTCGGCGCGGCGCAGTACTTCAACGAGATCTGGGGCGCGGTTCGTTCCGTCGAGGAGTACTCGAAGGAGAAAGTCCTCAAGGAGATCATCAAGACCCACGATCTCCATGGTACCGAAGTCATGGTTGTCGGCGACGGCCCCGTCGAGATTCGCAGCGGCAAGGAGAACGGGTGCATCACGGTCGGCGTCGCGTCGAACGAGGTCGAAGGCCACGGCTGGGACGAATCCAAACGCCAGCGTCTCTTGCGCGCCGGCGCGGACATCATGGTGCCGGACTTCAGCGAAGGCGTCGCGTTGATCAAGTATCTCATGAACGAGTGACGGAACCTTGGCGCGTTAGTGTCACCTTGATGACGAAAACCCGACCACCTGTCATTCTGAGCAAAGCGAAGAATCTCATGGCAGTCGCAGCTTCGGTCCCGTCCGAGATTCTTCGCTTTGCTCAGAATGACAGGTGGTCCGGCGTTGCTTGGCGTATCTGTGACGCACTTAACACGTCGTATTCTTGTTGTCGCGAGTGATGCTAGGCGTCAAAGCGACTTCGTGTTTTGTAATCGTAATCGAGAAACCATGGCCCAACACAAGGGTAACCTCTTCACAGTGTCTCGCGTCTCGGAGATTCGCCGATGGCTCGTTACGTAATTACGGGCGGAGCGGGTTTCATCGGGTCGAACCTCGCTGAAGCCCTGTGCAAGCGCGGCGACTCCGTTCTCGTTCTCGACGATTTTTCGACGGGCAAACGCGAAAATATCGAACACCTGTCCGGGCGCATCGAAGTCATCGAAGGTTCAATCACGGACCTCGATACGTGCCGGCGCGCTGCCGGCGGAGCCGACTACGTGCTGCACGAGGCCGCCGTCGCGTCCGTGCCGCGCTCCGTTGAAGACCCCATCGGGACGAACGCGGTCAACATCGGCGGAACCGTGAACATGCTTGTCGCCGCGCGCGATGCCGGCGTGAAACGGTTCGTGTTCGCCGCGTCGTCCGCGGCCTACGGCAATGTCGAGGCGCTCCGGAAATCGGAAGACCTTCCGCCCAGCCCGTTGTCGCCCTACGGCCTTCAGAAACTCGCGGGTGAGTTCTACTGCCGCATCTTCCATGAGTTGTATGGCCTTGAAACGGTCGCGCTCCGGTATTTCAACATATTCGGGCCGCGCCAGGACCCCAATTCGCACTACGCCGCTGTGATCCCAAAGTTCATCACCATGTTTCTCGACGGCATCGCCCCAATCATCGACGGCGACGGCGGACAGGCCCGCGATTTCACGCATGTGGACAACGTCGTGCACGCCAATCTGCTGGCCTGCACGGCATCATCCGAAGCGGCCGGCCAAGTTATCAATGCGGCGTGCGGCGATCAGGTCTCCGTTAAGCAGCTCGCCTTGTGCATCAAGGAGGCCCTGCGGTCCGACGTGGAGATTCAGCACGGCCCGCCACGAGCCGGCGATGTCCGCCATTCACTTGCGGATCTGACCAAGGCGAAGCGCCTGTTGAACTACGAGCCGGTGGTGGGGTTCAATGAGGGCATTGCGCGCGTGATCGCGTGGTATCGAGACCGTTAATCGCGCGCTAACGCAGTGAATCCAATTTGAAGCAACGCAAACAAAGTCCCCAGACTAAGCGAGAATCAGGGACAGCGAAAGACAGGGACTGACTCGCTTTTCGGCAGTTTGAAAAGCGTGTCTGTCCCTGCTTTTCGCGTCTTTTCGCGAGAAGCAAGTCCTCGTGTCATTGCGAGCGAAGCGAAGCAATCCCCTGAGGGACGAGTTTCGGGCTAAGTGAGATTGCTTCGCTTCGCTCGCAATGACACGTAGACTCAAGTTGCGGCAAGCGCGGGTCGCGTCAACGGGCCATGGAACAGGAGGGTACTCCAATTCGCGTCGGTATCATCGGAATGGGCTACGTCGGCGTGCCGCTGGCGATCGAGTTCGTACGCGGCGGCCTCGATATCGTCGGCATCGACGTTGACCCCGACAAAGTCGCGCGGATCAACGCGGGGCGCTCGTACATTCTGGACGTGACGGATACCGCATTGCGGGAATGCCTCGATACCGGGCGCTTCCGTGCGACCCACGATTTCGCGGAACTCCTGGAATGCGACGCCGCGTGTATTTGCGTGCCCACGCCGCTGCGCAAGAGCCAGGATCCCGATATCTCGTACATCGTCGCCGCGGTCGAACAGGTAGCCCGCTATCTTCACGAGGGCATGCTCGTCGTCCTCGAAAGCACAACCTATCCCGGGACGACCGAGGAGTTGATGCTGCCCAAGCTGGCCGAATCGGGCCTGCGTCCCGGCCTGGATTTCTTTCTCGCGTTCTCGCCCGAGCGCGTCGACCCCGGCAACACGCAGTATACGACGCGCAACACACCCAAGGTGATCGGCGGCGTTACTGAAGCCTGCACCGAACGCGCCGCGACGCTGTACCGCCATGCCGTCGACACGGTCGTCCCCGTAAGCAGCGCGACGGTTGCCGAGATGGTGAAGCTCCTCGAAAACACGTTCCGCGCGATCAACATCGGCATGGTCAACGAACTCGCGATTATCTGCGACCGGCTTGGAATCGACGTATGGGAAGTGATCGACGCCGCGAAGACCAAGCCCTTCGGGTTCATGCCGTTCTATCCGGGGCCTGGCCTCGGCGGCCATTGCATCCCGATCGACCCGCTGTACCTGTCGTGGAAGCTGCGCATGGTGAACTACACCGCGCGTTTCATCGAACTCGCCACCGCGATCAACTCGAACATGCCGCAACATGTTGCCGGGAAGATCGCCGATGCGCTCAACGAAGTCTGCAAGAGCGTCAAAGGCAGCGCGATCCTCATCCTTGGCGTGGCCTATAAGAAAGAGGTGAGCGACACGCGCGAGTCGCCCGCGCTCGACATCATGGGGTTGCTGAAGAAGAAGGGCGCCGAGCTTTCGTATGCCGACCCCTATGTCCCCTCGCTCGACGTTTTCGGCGAGACCCTCGCGGCCTACGATCTTGCCAACGGCGTGGGCGGCTTCGACTGCATCGTCATCATCACGAATCACGCCAAGTTCGACTATCCGAGGATTCTCGCCGAGGCCTCGCTCGTCTTCGACACGCGCAACGCCACCGGCGGACTCGCCGTGCCAGCCACGTGCAAGGTGGTCAAGTTGTAACGGGGAGGTTGCCGCCTGTTGAAGCGTCCTCGGCGTGCGCGCTACTCTGGATCGCGGCAGGCAAACGACAAAGGAGAACGCCATGGGAAGCGCAGGGGTGCGCCGGTTAACGATGGCTCAGGCAGTCATCGGGTTTCTCAAGCAGCAGTATGTCGAGCGCGACGGCGTCGAGCAGCCGTTCTTCGCGGGATGCTTCGGCATCTTCGGCCATGGCATCATCGGGGGCATCGGCCAGGCGCTCCAACAGAATCCCGATTTCCGCTATTACCAGACGCGCAACGAACAGGCCATGGTGCACACCGCGATCGCCTACGCGAAGGTCAAGAACCGGTTGCAGACCTTCGCGTGCACCTCGTCGATCGGGCCGGGCGCGACGAACATGGTGACCGGCGCCGCGACCGCCACAGTCAACCGCTTGCCGGTGCTGCTCATGCCCGGCGACATCTTCGCGCGGCGGAACGTCGCGCCCGTCTTGCAGCAACTCGAATCCGGTGCGAGCCAAGATATTTCCGTGAACGATGCCTTCAAACCGGTCACGCGCTACTGGGACCGAATCAATCGTGCCGACCAGTTGATTGCCGCCTTGCCCGAGGTCATGCGCGTGCTGACGAGCCCGGCCGACACGGGCGCGGTCGCCCTATGCCTGCCGCAAGACGTGCAGGCCGAAGCGTACGACTATCCCGTCGAGATGTTCGAGAAGCGCGTGTGGCGCGTCCCGCGCAATCGCGCCGACCTCGCGGCGATCGCGCGCGCCGCGCAGTGGATACGCCAGTCCCGCAAGCCGCTTATCGTAGCCGGCGGAGGCGTGCTGTACAGCGAGGCCGCCGAGATCCTCAGGCACTTCGTCGAACAGACCGGCATTCCCGTTGGCGAAACCATGGCGGGCAAGGGCAGCCTGCGGTACGATCACCCGCTCAACCTTGGCGCGGTCGGGGTGACCGGGACGCTCGCCGCAAACCGCGTCGCGAAAGACGCCGACGTGGTCATCGGCATCGGCACGCGCTACAGCGATTTCACCACGTGCAGCAAGACCGCTTTCTGCAATCCGGACGTTCGGTTTGTCAACATCAACGTCGCCGAGTTCGACGCATTCAAGCATTCCGCGCTGCCGCTTGTTGGCGACGCGCGCGAAACCCTCGGCGATCTCTTGCAGCATCTGGAAGGCTACGCAGTCGACGCGGCCTACCGTCAGGAAGCGCAGCAATTGCATGATGCGTGGGAAACCGAAGTAGACCGCATCTACGCGATCCGCAACGAGCCGTTGCCGAGCCAGGGCGAACTGATCGGCGCAGTCAACGAAGGCGGATCGCCCGACGGGATCATGGTGTGCGCCGCGGGCAGCCTTCCCGGCGATTTGCACAAGCTTTGGCGGTCGCGCCATCCGAAGAACTACCACCTCGAATACGGCTACAGTTGCATGGGCTACGAAATCGCCGGCGGCCTCGGGGCGAAAATGGCCGCGCCAGACCGCGCCGTCTACGTGATGGTCGGCGACGGCAGCTATCTCATGCTCGCCAATGAAATCGTCACTTCGATTCAGGAAGGCCACAAGCTGATCATCGTCGTCCTCGACAGCCAGGGCTACAACAGCATCGGCAATCTCAGCCGCAGCCTCGGGCAGAAAGGCTTCGCGACGCGCTACGTCTTCCCGAAAGAAGGGGTGCTGCCGGGTGACGACGCCGGTTCGGATGTCGAATCCTTGCCGGTCGATCTCGCCGCGAACGCGCGCAGCCTCGGTGCGGTTGTATTCGATTGCGCGACGTACGGCGAGTTCGTCGAGGCGTTGAAGAAGGCGGAGACCACCGACCGTACGACGGTCGTCCATACGCATGTCGACCGCTACGTCGGCGTGCCGGGATACGACAGTTGGTGGGACGTGCACGTGGCCGAGGTCAGCGAGATGGACAGCGTGCGCGAAGCCCGCGAAGGCTGGGAGGCCATGCGCGCGAAGGAACGCTACTTCTGGAAAGGACAGTCATGAGCAGTGCGAAGTCGTTGAGCAATTACATCGACGGGGCGTGGCGTCGCGCGGACGCGGGCGAGACGCTGGACGTCATGAATCCCGCCACCAATAAGGCATTGGCTCAAGTGCCTCTTTCCTACGGGGCCGACGTCGTTGCGGCGGCCGAGGCCGGAGCGCGCGCGTTCAAGGAATGGTCACGCACGCCCGCGACCGATCGCGTGCAATTCCTCTTCAAACTCAAACATCTGCTCGATAGGCATTGCGACGAACTGTGCCGAATCTGCACGGACGAATGCGGCAAGACCTACGCGGAAAGCAAAGGCGAGATCCAGCGCGGCATCGAGAACGTCGAAGTTGCCTGCGGCATCGCGAGCCTGATGCAGGGCTACAACAACGAAGACATCGCGCGCGGGATCGACGAACACTGTTTTCGCCAGCCGCTCGGCGTCGTCGCCGCGATCACGCCGTTCAACTTTCCCGGCATGATCCCGTTCTGGTTCCTGCCCTATGCGCTCGCGACCGGCAACTGCTTCCTGTTGAAACCGAGCGAGAAGACACCCATGACCGGCAATCGCATGGCGGAATTGATCGACTCGCTCGGCCTGCCGCCCGGCGTGTTCCAACTCGTCAACGGCGGCAAAGAGGCCGTCGACGCGATTCTCGATCATCCCGCGATTCGCGCGATCAGCTTCGTGGGTTCGAGCGCCACGGCGCGCTACATCTACAGCCGCGCCGCGGCCAATGGCAAGCGCGCGCAATGCCAGGGCGGCGCGAAGAACCCCGTCGTGATCATGCCCGATGCCGACATGGACATGGCCACGCGCATCGTCGCCGACGCGGGCTACGGCTGTGCGGGACAGCGCTGCCTTGCGCTGGCGCAGGTCATTACCGTAGGCGAAGCGCGCCAGGCCTTCACGGAGCGTATTGTCGAAGTCGCCACGCATCGCAAGGTGGGCTACGGCCTCGATTCGGAAACGGAGATGGGGC
Organism: uncultured Nitrospiraceae bacterium; assembly: GCA_964402555.1. Classification (GTDB taxonomy): domain Bacteria; phylum Hydrogenedentota; class Hydrogenedentia; order Hydrogenedentales; family SLHB01; genus CAYOCT01. Next base: position 28,027 of record CAYOCT010000016.1, read on the forward strand.
CGGTCATCCGCAACGAGAGCAAGGCCCGTATCGAATCGCTCATCGCAGACGCGGAGAAGGACGGCGCGAAGATATTGGTGGACGGGCGTGGGCGTAGCGTTTCTGGTTATGAGAATGGCTACTTCGTGTTCCCGACCGTGCTCGACGAACTCCCGGGTTCGAGCTCGGTCGCCACGACGGAGATCTTCGGTCCCGTGCTCAGCCTGACCCACGTCGAAGCGCTCGACGATGCCGTCCGGATCGTCAACGACCGCGCGTACGGCAATATGGCGTGTATCTTCACGGGCAGCGGCGCGGCCGCGCGCCAGTTCCGCAACGAAGCCGATGCGGGCAACGTCGGCATCAACATCGGCGTTGCTGCCCCGATGGCCTTCTTCCCGTTCAGCGGCTGGAACGAGAGCTTCTTCGGCGACCTTCACGGACAGGGACGCCACGGCGTCGAGTTCTATACGCAAATCAAGGTGGTGGTCGAACGCTGGCCGCGCGAGTGGTCGCGAAAGTTCTAGACAACGGCGCGGCGTCGTGGTTTAATGATCCAGAGGAAGGTTGGGATTCGTACCGGTGTGGCGCGGATAAACCAAGGAACGCTTGACCTCCTGTCATTCTGAGCGAAGCGAAGAATCTCGTGGCGGCGGAGGCTTCTACCGCGTATGAGATTCTTCGCTTCGCTCAGAATGACAGGAGGTTGGGTTTGGTTTTTTTGAGGTAGCTTAGCGAAGTAGTCTGAGACTTGTCGGTTGAAGATTGCCACCGGAGTCAAGGCGGGAGAGGGAGGCCATGGCAACGATTCGAGTTGGGAATGCCCCATGTTCCTGGGGCGCGCTGGAGTTCGAAGGACTCGAAGGCGAGAGCGCGGGCTATCGCGTCGTCTTGGATGAAATGGCCGAAACGGGCTACCTCGGGACGGAACTCGGCGACTGGGGTTTTATGCCCACCGACCCTGCCGTGCTCTCAGACGAACTCGGCCGGCGCGGCCTGACCATGCTCGGGGCCTTCGTCCCGGTTGCTTTGCGCAATGTCGGTTCCCACTCCGCTGGCGCGGCGGCGGCCCTCAAGGTCGCACAACTCCTTTCCGCTGTCGCGGACCCCAATTCGAAGCCCTACCTTGTGCTCGCGGATGACAACGGCGCGGACCCGCTCCGCACCAACCATGCGGGGCGTATCACCCCGAACATGAGTCTTAGCATGCACGACTGGCGCGTGTTCGCGCTAGGGACCGAAGAGGTCGCGCGAGTCGTGCTCGAACACGCGGGGCTTCACACCGTATTCCATCATCATTGCGCCGGCTACGTCGAAACGCAGGATGAGATTGCCAAGTTGCTTGAGCTGACCGATCCGGAACTCGTGAAGCTGGTGTTCGATACGGGCCACTACGCCTACGGCGCGGGTGGGGGAGAGGCGGTCCTGGAAGCGCTCGAACGTTTCGGCGATCGCATAGGCCATATTCATTTCAAGGACTGCCATCCGGAGATCGCCGCGCGCGCGCGCACCGAGGGCCTGGACTACTTCGAAGCCGTCCGGCAAGGCGTGTTCTGCGAACTCGGCAAGGGCTGCGTCGATTTCCCCGCCGTTGTGGCCTGGTTGCGCGCGCGCAACTACGACGGGTGGATAGTCGTCGAGCAGGACGTGCTGCCGGGCATGGGCACGCCCAAAGAAAGCGCCCAGCGCAATCGCGAGTATCTCAAGTGCATCGGGCTTTGACCGGCGAAAAACAGGGACTGACACGCTTTTCGGCAGTTTGAAAAGCGTGTCTGTCCCTGCTTTTCGCTTAGGCGCGTTGTATCTTAATCACGTTCTACCTGTCATTCTGAGCGAAGCGAAGAATCTCATAGAAGTAGAAGCGTCCGCTTTGCATGAGATTCTTCGCTTCGCTCAGAATGACAGGAGGTCGAGTTTCTAGGAAGCGGGACGAAACAGTTTCAGACAGTATGATCTTCAATAGGACTAAGGACACGAAATGAGCGCAAGACTGAACATCGGGTTGATTGGCGTAGGCCGTATCGGCAAGTTGCACGCGGAACACTTGGCGTTTCGGATTCCCGGCGCGAACTTGCTCGCTATCGCCGACGTGAACCGCGAGGCCGCCGAGGCGTGCGCGGCGCGCTTGAACGTGTCTTCTGTCGAGTCCGACTATCGCGCGATCTTCGCTCGAAAGGATCTCGATGCGGTCGTAATCTGCTCGCCGACCAACACCCACGCACAGCTCATCGAGGAAGCCGCGGCGGCGGGCAAGCACATCTTCTGCGAGAAACCCATCGACCTTAGCCTCGACCGCGTCGACCAAGCGCTCGCGGCCGTCGAACGCGCGGGTGTCAAATTGCAGATCGGCTTCAACCGGCGTTTTGACCCCAATTTCAGCCGCGTGCGCAAAGCCATCGCACAGGGAGAAATCGGCGATCTGCGCCTGCTCCACATCATCAGCCGCGATCCCGGTCCTCCGCCCATCTCGTACGTCAAGGTCTCGGGCGGGATCTTCATGGACATGACCATCCACGATTTCGACATGGCGCGATTCCTTGCGGGCAGCGAAGTCGAGGAAGTCTACACTGCGGCCGGCGTGATGGTGGACCCGGCCATCGGCGAAGCCGGCGATCTCGACACGGCCGTCATCACGCTCAAGTTCGCTAACGGAGTGATCGGCACGATCGATAACTGCCGCCAGGCGGTCTACGGTTACGACCAGCGCGTCGAGGCCCTCGGAAGCAAAGGCGCCGTCCGCGCCGACAATAACTATCCCAACAGCGTCGAGTTCGCGAACGAAGCCCACGTCGGCCGCGATCTCCCGCTCAACTTCTTTATGGACCGCTACGTCGAGAGTTTTCTGGTCGAAACCAACGCCTTTATCGACGCGGTACTTGAAGACAAGCCCGTGCCCGTGACGGGGCACGATGCCCGCATGGCCGTCGTCATCGCGCTGGCCGCCCGCAAGTCTTACGACACCGGCGAACCTGTGCGCATCGGCGCGAGCGGAAAGTAAGGCGTCTGCCCTATGAGATCCGCGGGCCAAAGACACCTCCCGCGAGGCGTGTTCCTTCTGCACGAAGACCGCGATATTCTCGTCGTCGAGAAGCCGGCCGGCCTGTTGACCATCGGGACGGACCGCGACAAAACGCGCACATTGCATCACGCGCTGATGGATTACGTTCGCAAAGGGAACGACAAGTGCCGCCATCGCGTCTTCATCGTTCATCGACTGGATCGCGAAGTGTCCGGCCTTCTGGTCTTCGCCAAGAGCGTCGAGGCCAAAGACACGCTTCAGGCTCAATGGGCGGGCGCCGAGAAAGCCTATCAGGCCATCGTCCACGGGAAGATGCCTGAGAACTCTGCAACCTTGTCCTCGTATCTCGCCGAGAACAGCAGCTTCGTCGTGTACACCACCGACGACCCCAAGAGAGGCAAGCTCGCCCATACGCGCTATACGGTTCTCAAGGAGGCCGGCGCCTTTAGCCATCTTGCCATCGACCTGCTCACGGGGCGCAAGCACCAGATCCGTGTGCAGCTCGCCGATGCGGGGCATCCCATCGTCGGCGACGGCAAGTACGGTCACGACGGCAAGGTCCATCGGCGGCTCGCCCTGCACGCAACCTCTATCGCCTTCAATCACCCATACAGCGGCGCAAGGATGACTTTCACGAGCAAGGTGCCTTCGTTCTTTCATGCCCTGTTGGGCGCTTCAAATCGACGATAGTTGCGGGCCGGTTGGATCCGTTGAAGAATCAGCTGGGCTCTTCCGGACGAGAAGGGGGTATGGCGACGGCGGGGATGAAGGCGATTCAGTGTCAGGCACACGACTCCGACGTGGCGTGTGCCCACAACCCAGATTCAGAAGAACTACACCAGTCATAGCGGTTCCATCTCAACGCAGAGATACAGAGAACGCGAAGGATCGCAAAGGCTCTGCGTTCCTTTGGGCTCTCTGCATCTCTGCGTTGGAAGGAGTTTTCGATGTACGGTTTGCACACAGCACAGAGAATGGAGATAGAACGCGGCAGTTCTCACGCTAACTAAATACTTGTAGTTCAATGTGTTACGCAAGGTTGTTGGAGAATTGCGTGGCGCTCTTTATGGGAGCTGGACGCCAAGGTACGAATGTGTCGCGCCTTTAGGGCCGTGCCGACATCTCCAGTATCTCCCCAATCTCCGTATCTCCTCCTCTTGCGCACGACCGTGAGCTCTGAAGCGAACGCGTCCTTCAGGGCATTAATACCCAAACTGTCAATAATCATAGTTTTGTCAATCATGAACAATTTTGTCGTTCCATGCACTTTTCGTCCCCTGTCTGCCTCTTGAAGCGATATTAATCCAAGCTCCATATATACATGTAAGGCATGTTATACAAAATAGTTACAAATAACACTCCGCCCGATTCGGAATGCGCGTGGTCTTGGTATATGTTTTGCTAACTAGTCTGTTATGAAGAAATGTGCGGTTCCCAACGGCGTCCGGATAGTCCGTTTGGGACGTGACCGCAAAGTGGAGGAACCCAAGCGTTACGATGGCATCGCCAGAGCAAAGTGACGCGAACGGCCAAGAAGCTTCTTCTCATGGGGCAGCGTCAGAAGCGCCCTCAGTGCGGATAGTCGATTCAGCCCCGGCGTCGATGGGTTGCCAAGACGGCGCCGGGGCTTCGGATCGCGCGAGCGATGGGGGATACGCGGGGCTGAAACGCGTGCTCGACTTTGTTGGTTCCCTTACCATCCTCACGTTCTTGAGTCTTCTGCTTGCCGCTGCGCTCGCGATCCTGCTGATTGTGCGCGGAGGCAAAGCCATAGTCCGAACGCCGCGTGTCGGCTTGGGCGGCCGCGTCTTCGAGGAGCTTTCGTTTAACGTCGCATGGCCCCCCTTGCGCGACCTCCTCGTGCTGATCAACATACTCTTGGGCGACCTCTCTTTTGTCGGCCCGCGCGCGGCCAGCCCGGGCGAATTCTCTGTGGAGGGGGATGCGCCTGAGGGACTCGAAGCGGCGTTGCGCAAGCGGAATAGCGTGCGTCCCGGCCTCGTCTGCGACTGGTGGATCCTGCAGCGCGTGAACATGGCCTATGGCCACGAAGCGATGACCGACGCAGAGTACGTGGATCGCCAATCGCTCCGGGAAGACCTTGGCTTGGTGTTGCGGGCGATGCCCTCCTTTCTGGGCTATCTGTTCGCAGGATCGAAAGCCGGCGTGCCGGCCGAGTTCTCGAACGAGATCCGCATCCTCGATATCCGTATCGACAACGTGACCATGAAGGAGGCCATCGACAGCCTGATGGCTACGCTCGATCAGGAGCGCCCGCATCTGGTTTGCTTCGTCAATCCTCAATGCGCGAACGTTGCCTATCGGGACCGCGCCTATAAGGCCGTGCTCGACCGGGCAGACTTCGTCTTTGCTGACGGGATTGGCATGAAGTTCGCCGGCATGATCCTCGGGCGGCCCATCCGGCAGAACGTCAACGGCACCGACCTGTTTCCGCAGATTTGCGAAACGCTCGCAGGTTCGGGCAAGGGCATCTATCTGATGGGCGCGAAACCGGGTGTGGCGGACGACGTGCGCGCATGGATCGAGAGGAATCGTCCGGGCGTGATCGTGAAAGGTTGCCATCACGGCTACTTCGGAACCGAAGGCGAAGCCGAAGTGATCCGCGAAATCCGCGAGTCCGGCGCGGACATGTTGTTCGTGGCGATGGGCGTGCCGAATCAGGAGATGTGGATCAGCCGTCATCTCGAAGAACTTGGCGTGAAAGCCGCGGTCGGCGTGGGGGGGTTGTTCGACTTCTACTCGGGCCGCATCCCGCGCGCTCCCCTATGGATGCGCGAAATCGGCATGGAGTGGTCTTACCGGCTGTGGCAAGAGCCTGGCCGCATGTGGCGTCGTTATCTCGTCGGCAACGGCGTCTTCCTGTATCGCGTAGGCCTCGAACGCTTCTTCGGACGAACCGCCTCGCGCGGCATGTCCTGATTACGGCGCTTCCTTGGCCAAGAGCGGGAACAGCGTTTCGGCCACGAGCCGGTGTCCGGCCGGCGTCATGTGCGAATCCAGCACAAAGTAGAGTCCCGCATCGTTGCCATGCGCTCTGAAGGCCGCCGCCAGATTCACGAATGGCACGCCGGCCTGTTCGCTCGCACTGCCGATGTGGCGCTCGGGCGTCTCGCTGCCAAAGAGTTCCGGCGTCAACTCGAAACCCAGACGCCCCCAGTTCGTGATGGCCGCGTGGTTTACGAACGGGCCCTCCGGCATCAAGACGGTCCACGCGCGTGCGCCAAATCGGCGTGCGATGCGCTCGATGCGTAGCACCATGGCGGCGAGCGTTTGCGTCTTCTCGCCGAGTGCTTCATTCGTGTCGTCGGCGATATCGATGTACCATCGTGGCCACTTCGTCGCCCCGTCGACCATCCCCGAGTTCAATTTACCATCGAAGAACGCCTGCTTTACCGTCTCGTCCAATCGATCGAAACGGGATCGTTGTTCCGGCGGCATTTGTTCGAATCGCTTCTTCGCCTCGCCTGCCTCGAATTCCCGGGTGGCCTCGCCTTTCCAGACGACCACCTCGCTCGGGGGAGGCGTATTCCTGCGGCGCGACCAGTCGCGCACAAGCAGGCTCAGATTCGGAAATCGATGGAATTCGCTCGGCGTTTCGACTAGATCGCTGCCCTGGAGAATGCATACCAGGACGAGGTCTGGACGAACAGTGGGGATCAGACACTCCGCGCGTTCGGCATACTCGACCGGACCGTTCCCCAGCATACCTCCGTTGATGATCTCGACTTCGCGGCCCGCGCCGTTGAACATAGCATTGAGTTGCGCGACCCACGTGTCGGCCAGATTGACGCCCCATCCGAAGACATACGAATCGCCTATCGCCAAGACGCGCAAGACTCCCGGACGCTTGGGAGGGATCTCGTCGCCGCGCAACCCCATCGAGTTTGTCCGTGCCACGTAGTCGAAGTCGTAGAACTGAACCTGGCGTTCCTCCATCGCCGGAGCATGAAGTCCCGCCGGTGGCCAAGGAGAGATCAACAGGAACCGGCCCGCCGCGATATCGAGGCCGCGGAACGCATAGTAGATGCACAGCGACGAAACGGCGGCGTAGGCCAGGAAAGCAGCCAGGCGTCTGAATCGGCCGCGCCTGCGAGACGACGGAGGCGCGGGAGTGTTGGCTTCGGGCAGCGTCATGAGCGCCCCTTCATGAAGTCCGCGAACTCGGGTGATTGCACGAGCGCTTCGTGAACCAGTCTCGCGACCAGTTCGGCCTCGGGCTTGTGATAGTGACCCTGCGTCCAGTGGCCGCCCGCGTCCAGGAAAGCCTGGCGCGTCGCCAGGAAAGCGGCCCCATGGGCTCTAGCCCACGTTTCGCACAACACCTCGTCGGGTTCGCGCGGCTTATCGGGAGGTCCCGCGATCTGCGCCCCGAACGCCAATTGAAGAAACAAGAATCCGCTTCCGTGACTTTTCGCGCAAACGACCGAAGCTTCGATTAGCTTGTCCATGAGCGCATTCCGTTCTTCCATCTCCAAGCCGTCCGCCCTGCGTTTCTGCAGGCGCGCGTCTTCCGCCCAGAGCTTCTCTCGCGCGCCCCAATATCCATACTTCGACCGAAGATAACGGAGCGTATCGCTGAAGTCCCCGATAGGCGTAGTGGTTTGCAGGAGTTGGCCGTCCGATCCGATAACGAATCGCGGCTTGCGGTATTCTCGAAAACTGAGGAGGCACCGGTTCAGGTCGTCCGAGATCGCCGCCATGATCACCATGTTCGGCTTGTACTCTTCGATACTCTCGCGCTCGGTTACGTACATCTGGTCCACGCCGTACCCACCGACAGCGAGATTGACGATGTAACACCTGTCATCAAGCCCCTGCAGGATCGTCGGCCATACCTCCGAATCGTCCGACCACGCGCCGTACGTAAACGAGTCGCCCACGATCATGACCGTGAACTTGTCCGGATGCGGCGCATAATCCACCAGCGCCCGCTGTCCCCGGTCATTCGTCGTTTCCGTGTACTCCGACACGCGATGAAGGTGCGGTTTCGGGGTCCAGCCGCGCGTTGGATGGACATCATGTTGCACGAACGGCTGGTCTACATCGGCGGTTCGTTGGAGAAATCGCGCCTCCCAGAAAGGGTCGCATCCCATGTCCAGGCCTCGCAGCCCCAGCAACGTCCCATGGTAAAGCGCCCACGCTGCCACGCCGCAAACGATTACTCCAAACGCCAAGACAACGGCGGTCCGCCGTTTCCGCTTGGTCGTGGCCTGGCCTGAATCCGCCATCCGTTTCATGTCCTCAGATGCGCCTGCTGTCGTACGCCCAATGCAACAACGCTTGGCGCTGGCGGCGGCGGCACGCAAGGTCCCCCGGCTCGCAATGCTTCCTCAACTGCTGTACGTGGCGCCGGATGGCTTTCCAGCGCTTGATCTGCCGCGCATCCTCCTCGGGCATGCGCCGGCCCATATAGTAGCGGCAATACCACTGAAACCAGCCTCGCGGATCGTGCGGGTGAATCCATTCTTTCGCGCGCCACACCGACAGCGGCTGGCTTGCCGCGACCCCGAAGAAATTCAGCGACGGATCGGACCGCTCAGGACTGAGCTTGGCGCGCTCGAACCAATCCTCTGGAAACTCGTCCCGGCAATCCGTCATATATTTCCCGCCGAACACACCCAGCGCCAGCATTTCCTTCGGCGTCAATTCCGGCTTGAACTCCGCCGCAAAATTCTCCCCCATAGGCTCGACCCGCGTGTAACGGTAGCCTTGTTGCATCGTGTCATTCACAACGACGGTCTTGAAGCCTGCGCTCATACGAAGACCTCCTCAACGACACGGCGAGAAGAGCATAGCGATTCCCATTTCTGTTTCGCCGCCCAAAGCCCGTCCGACTCGTCCGACGCGTCCGACCTGTCCAATCTGTCCAACCTGTCCAACACCCTACACGTAACCGATTTCAGGCGTCAACGCGATCGTGCTGCGCATGAACGTACCCGTGCCCCGCGCGAGTTGCCGTCCTTCGCCGTCCAGCAACTCCGCGTCCGCGATAATCAGACGCCGCGACGTGTGGACGACCCGCCCGACGGCTCTCATCGTGCCCTCCGTAACCGGCCGCGTGAGATAGGTGCTGAGCGAGACCGTCAGCACAAACACCTCCTCGACGAGCGAGTTCGCGGCAAAGAAGGCGGCATCGTCCAACAGCTTGAAATACACCACCCCATGTACCGCCCGCGCCGCGTGATAGAAGTCCTCGCGTGCCTCGATGCTCACTTCCGCCGCGCCTTCACTGACCCGCATCGCCGGACGAAAATACACATTGACCGGCGCGGTCATATACATCCGCTCCAACTTGCGATAGTGCTCCTGATCAATCATCGCATTCGCTCCACAAGAAGTATTGAACTGTATTCACTCAAGTACGTCCATCAAAGCGCCATGAATGCTCCAGCCAGCCCATTCCTGCTTGAATGCCAGAATGCTCAGTCGCTTAGGCTTGCCATCGGTGTCACGATGCACATCAACTCTATGCTACAGCGAGCCACAAGGTCCAACTGCCCCGAGGCAGTGGTTCCCGGCAGGAGGCTGTCCAGCCTCTTCTCCAGCCGTTGCAGGGAGGTCTGCGACGGCCAGGATTACAGGAATCAAGTGGAGTTCAGCGCAGCCACTTCCCTGAATGCATGCCGAGACTGTATGCTGAGTATGAGCAATACGAAAGCGGGAACGTGTCGCAGTCCACGGGAGACAAGCCATGAGAAGCAACGATGACTCGCCCGAGCACGCCGCCGAACTACGGAAGCGGGCCGAGGACGCTGTCCGCGAAAGGGCGATCGGGTCTCCGGAGGGCCTCGATGTCCTGTCACGCGAAAGAATGCAGGAGATGCTCCACGAACTGCAGGTCCATCAGATCGAGTTGGAGATGCAGAACGATGAACTGCGGCGGGCGCAGGTGGAGCTGGAAGCCGCGCGGACACAGTATTTCGACCTGTACGACCTGGCCCCATTGGGTTATTACACGGTCAGCGAAAAGGGGCTGATCCTGGAGGCGAACCTTACCGCGGCGACGTTGTTGGGGGTGAATCGGGACACGCTGATCAATAAACCGATTACCCGCTTTATTGTTCCGGCGGATCAGGACATCTACTACCTGCATCGCAAGGCCCTCGTTGAGCGCGGCGCGCCGCAATCCTGCGAACTGCGAATGTTGAAAGCCGACGGAACGGAATTCTGGACGCATCTGGCTATCAATGCCGCTGAGGAGGGCCACGGCGTACCCGTGTGCCGGGTGGCGATGAGCGATATTTCCGAACGCAAGCGCGCCGAGGAAGCCTTGAAGACAAGTCAAGAGGAACTGCGGGTGCTGGCTTCGGCGCTAGCGCAAACCGAAGAAAAGGAACGGCGGCGCATTGCGGCGTATTTGCACGACGAAATTGGCCAATTGTTAGTTGCGATCCGCGTGAGGTTCGGCCTCTGGAAGAAGAGAAACGCGTCAATGAATGCGCCCGAAATCCTTGTGGATATCGAACGGATGATCGACCAGAGCATTGACGACACACGCTTGCTGACGTACGAACTCAGCCCGCCGATCCTATTTGAATTGGGTCTGGGACCCGCCTTAGAGTGGCTCGGCGACCAATTGTGTAACGAACACGGCATCGAATTCGAGTTTCGCGACGCCGGACAAACCACCTCGATCCCGGAAGCGCTGGCTGGCGCGCTTTACGGAATCGCGCGGGAATTACTGATGAATGTGGTCAAGCACGCCCATGCGAAGCATGCGTCCGTCTCAACGGCCCTTACTGCCGGCGTCGTGCGGGTTATTGTCGAAGATGACGGCGTGGGTATGGATACGTCGCTACATACGGGCGAGTCTCTGCAATCAGGCAAGCACTTCGGACTCTTCAGCATCCATGAACGGCTCCGCCATTTCGGCGGTTCGCTGAAACTCGATTCCGCCCTGGGTGGCGGAACGCGCGCACAAGTGACGGTGCCTTTGGACCAGTCAGAAGTAGCGGAAGGAGACTCGCGATGAAGCGGCGCGTTCTGCTGGTTGACGATCATGCGATTCTGCGGGAAGGCCTGCGTGCGTTGCTTTCGACCGAGGACGATCTCGAGGTAGTTGGAGAAGCCGCGGATGGCGAGACCGCGATCGAGCTTGCCCGGCAGTTGAATCCGGACGTGGTGGTAATGGACATCGGGTTGCTCCGGATCAGCGGAGTCGAGGCGACTCGGAAGATAGTGGAGGCCGATCCGCGCGTGAGGGTAATCGGCTTATCCATCCACGACGATCGACACTTTGTATCGGCGATGCTGGCTGCTGGGGCGAAAGGATATTTGCCCAAGAAATGCGTTTCCGATGAACTCGTCAAGGCGATCCGCGAAGTGATTGACGGCCGCACCTATCTGGGAGAACAGGTCAAAGACGTGATGGTCAAAGACTACGTGAGCCGCGCGCAAGGAAAAGACCAGGGCGCCATATCGATGCTTACGGATCGGGAGCGCGAAGTGTTGCGCCTGCTGGCCGGCGGCCAGGACCTGAGACAGATCGCGGCGTCACTCGAGTTGAGCTATAAGACTGTCGAGGGCCACCGGCAACACATCACCGAGAAACTGGGTATGCGATCCATAGCCGATCTGACACGGCTCGCGATCCGTGAAGGGCTCGTGCCGCTCGACGCCTGAACGCCATGTGAGTTGATCGGCGCCACGTACTTAGGATCTTCACGAGAATCTGGAGCAAGGGAATCCCCTTCCCTCCCCCGGCATTTCCCTTGCCTTGTCTTCGGAACGTCCCTATTTACACACCCCGCGTCGAAGTCCAAGATAGTATGAGCGCCTCTATGGCATTTGGGGTGTGGAGTGTGTTCGGTTTGCGCGAAGGGAATCCACCGTGATTTGTCCAATGACACATAAGGTGTTTCTTGTAGAGGGCAGCAAAGCAGTAAGCGCCGCGTTGCATGACATTATCGAGTCTGAACCGGATTTTGAGCTAATCGGCGAGACAGACCGCGCGTCCGAATTGTTGGCTCTAATCGGCGAATCGCATCCCGATATCATCCTGCTTTCGCACGCGATGCTGGGCCTGCATCTTCTGGACATGCTGGACACACTTGCCAGCCGCTTTCCTTCTGCAAAAGTACTGGTGCTTTCGTTCGACAACGATAGCCGGTTCGCGGTTCGCGTGTTTGCGGCGGGCGCCTCCGGTTACATGCTGAAGGACCGGGCCAATGAAGAGTTGATTGACGCCATCAGAACGATAGCCTTCAATCGAACCTATCTCAGCCCCGGTGTTGCCGGCATGGGACGCGTGAGACGCGAGGGGAGCGCATCGGCCAAAGGCGTGTCGCCCGAACGCGAAAACGTCTTCCTCAACAGAACAAGGCTGTCCAAACGCAATCGTGTGCTTGTGGTAGACGACGAAAAGCCTATCCGTGAGACGTTTCGGCATACCTTCGAGCATGTCGGCTACACGGTTGTAACTGCGTCCACCGCCGAGGAAGCCATTGAGGCGGCGCGAGGCGAAATGCCGGACATCGCATTTGTGGATCTCGTCATGCCCGGGGCGGGCGGGGTGCAGGTGATTCGGGCGCTTCGCGAGATGGACGAAGCCCTGCCGGTGGTGATTGTCACAGGCTATCCAGATAGTGCGCTGATGCACCAGGCCTTGGCCTATTCGCCGTTGCTTGTCCTCGCGAAACCCGTTGGTCCGAAGGCGCTCCTTGATACGGCGCGTAGCGCCTTGGCCGGATGGCGTGGAGTTTCGTCGAGAAGCGAGAGGCTGGCGTAATGAATGTAATGGTGCTGTGCAGCGATGCTCAATTGGCCGAAAGTATCGTTCAACTGCTTCAAGGTGAGGAGGGGACGAAAGTCGTCCGCCGAGAAGATTTCTCGCGCGATGTCCTATGCGCCGTCCAGGATTCTTCGCCAGAAGTTGTGGTCGTCGATGTCCGACAGAAGGGTAGCAGAGGGCTCGAGGCCGTGTATGAACTCCGGCGCATCCTGCCAGCGTCGAGAATCATAGCGGTAGGCACGCATGATTCAAAAAGCGTGCGGTGTTCTCTGGCAGAGTGCGGGGCGGATGCCTTCGTAAGAGGGGCTCGTATTCGTCATGACCTGGCCCGGGCGGTTTCGATCGCACTACAGAAAAGGGAATGAGTTGCGCAGACGGGAATGCGATTCAACGCGAGCAAGGAAACGCAATATGCGAATCGAAGGGGGCCAGGAGAAGGCACTGAGGACGCGGCGCGGCAACTCCCACACAATTGCGCCGAGGCATTTCGCGACAATGTCCGGAACTGCAAGGTAATGATACGTCAGCTATAGTTGGATATGGATTACAAAGATGACAATACCTTTGAGAAGATACGTTCTTGCGCTGGCGATGTTCTGGACCTTGGCCGTTGGCATTCTGTTTCGTATGGACGTCGGCGGAACGAACCGGGATATGCTTGATTTGGCACGTGCCGAAGCGCGAGGCCACTTCCAGGCGTACCAGGTGTTCCTGAGCCCCAGTTTCATGACGCGAGAGTCTCATGAACTCATCAAGAGGGAAGGCGGGGCCTTGGGGCATATCACGAGCCTTAGACCCTCCAATCCGGCAAACGGGCCGGACGCCTGGGAGAGCGCGGCCCTGCGAGCGCTCGAAACCGGAGTGTCTGAAGCAAGTTCCGTCGAATCGAATGACGGCCAAGCCCAACTGCGGTACATGGCTCCCTTGACGATGAAGAAACAGTGTATGGAGTGTCATTCGGGCCAGGGCTATAGGCAGGGACAGGTCTGCGGTGGAGTTAGCGTGTCGGTGCCCATGGCGCCGTATCACGCCATGGCCCGTGCGCGCCACCGCTTCGCGATACTGGAGTACGGCGCAATGTGGGTCCTGGGCTTGGCTGGACTTGGGATAGGCGGGTGGAGCCTCAAGAAACGCATCGCCGAGAATAAGCGGGCGGGAGAAATCATACGAGAGAGCGAGGAGCGGTTCCGCGTGCTCTTCGAAAGCTCCCGCGATGCCATCATGACGTTGGAGCCCCCGACCTGGGGGTTCACGTCGGCGAACCCCGCAACAGTGGCCATGTTTCTGGCAAAGAATCAAGAGGAGTTCATCACCTACGGCCCCTGGGATCTGTCGCCGGAGACGCAGCCTGACGGACGCGCATCCGCCGAAAAGGCGGGCGAGATGATCGAAACGGCCATGCGCGAGGGGTCGAACTTCTTCGAGTGGGCACATAGGCGTGTGGGCGGTGAGGTGTTTCCCGCCACCGTGCTCTTGGCCCGGATGGAACTCAACGGCAAGGCAAGCTTGCAGGCAACGGTCAGAGACATCACCGAACAGAAGCGAGCGGAGGAGGCGCTGCGAGAGAGTGAGAAGCGGTTCATGGACGTTCTGTACGCCTCGAATGATGCTATTCTTCTGATCGATGGCGAGCGTTTTGTGGACTGCAACAAGGCTACCGCTCGAATGCTTGGATACGCCAGCCGGGACCAGTTCCTGATGACCCACCCTTCGAAGCTGTCGCCGCCTACGCAGCCCGATGGGCGCAGTTCGTTTGACAAGGCCAACGAAATGATGCAGACGGCCTTCGAGAAAGGATTCCACCGCTTCGAGTGGGCGCATCGCCGGGCCAACGGTGAGGATTTCCCTGTCGAGGTCTCTCTCACCCCGATCAGCTATCAAGGCAAGACGGTTCTCCACTGCCTCTGGCGTGACATCACCGAGCAGAAAAGGGCGGCAGAGGAACTGTGTCGCTCCAGGGCGGAGCTCGAGCAGACCAACAAACAACTCGAAGCCGAAGTCGATCGGGCCAATCAGATGGCCGTCGAAGCCCAAGCGGCCAACATCGCCAAGAGCCAGTTTCTGGCCAACATGAGTCACGAAATACGCACTCCCATGAACGGCGTCATCGGCATGACCGGGCTGCTCATGGATACCAGCCTTTCCGAAGAACAGCGCCGTTACGCGGAAGTGGTCCGCTCGAGCGGCGAGGCCCTGTTGAGTCTCATCAACGATATTCTGGACTTCTCGAAGATTGAATCGGGCAAGCTGGACCTTGAGGAACTGGACTTCGACCTGCGCGCCACATTGGAGGATACCGCGGAGCTTCTGGCGATGCGCGCCCACGAGAAGAATCTCGATTTCGTCTGCCGCATCGATCCCGAAGTGCCCACTTTCTTGAAGGGCGACCCAGGGCGGTTGCGGCAGATCCTGGTCAATCTGGGCGGCAATTCGATCAAGTTCACGTCCGAAGGCGAAGTCGTCATCGAGGCGAGCCTGGAATCGGATACCGATGGCCAGATCAAGGTCCGCTTCGAGGTGCGAGACACAGGCATAGGCATACCGCAGGACAAGATTGGGCTTCTCTTCAACGCCTTTCAGCAAGTGGACGCCTCGACGACCCGGAAGTTTGGCGGTACGGGATTGGGATTGGCCATCTCAAAACGTCTGGCCAAGTTGATGGGCGGCGAAACAGGTGTCACGAGCGAAGAAGGAAAGGGATCGACCTTCTGGTTTACGGCAGTGTTCGGCAAACAACCTCGGTGCACTGGCGATGGAGAAACGCCCCGCGCCGATATTCGTGGTGTGCGCGTCCTGGCTGTGGACGACAATGCCACGAATCGTCTGGTCTTGTCAGAACAACTAGCCTCGTGGGGGGTGAGGCATACGGAGGCCGAGAGCGCCGGGCAAGCGCTTGCCATGCTGCGCGCCGCCCGTGCCGAGGGCGATCCCTTCCGCATCGTTGTCACGGACATGCAGATGCCGGAAATGGATGGCGAGTCCCTCGGTGAGGCGATCAAGGCCGACGCCGCATTGAGCGACACGATTCTCGTGATGATGACTTCCTTAGGCAGACGCGGCGACGCAAAACGGCTCGAGTCAATTGGGTTCTCCGCGTATCTGACCAAGCCGGTCAAGCAATCTCAACTTTACGATTGCCTGGCCACGGTCCTAGGCGCCGGCGTCGGACCCGCCAAGGCGTCTGAGACGTCTCTGATTACCCGGCATACGCTTAGTGAAGACCGGCGGCATAAGGTTCGCGTCCTGCTGGCCGAAGACAACCCCACCAATCAGATGGTGGCCCTGCGTGTGTTGGAGAAGCTGGGGATCCGTGCCGACGTAGTGGCCGATGGGCGGGAGGCGATCCGGGCCCTGGAGACGCTTCCCTACGATGTCGTATTCATGGACGTGCAGATGCCGCTGATGGATGGGCTCGAGGCGACCCGGGCCATTCGCTCTGGCAAGACAAAGGCCGCTAATCCGGGAATCCCCATCATTGCCATGACGGCGCATGCCATGAAGGGAGACCGTGAGCAGTGCATTGAGGCCGGCATGGACGACTACATCTCCAAACCGATCGCACCGGGAGCCTTGGCCGCGGCGCTCGACAAGTGGTTGGGGCGGGATCCGCAACCACACCCCAAGGCCGCGACGGCCACCGGCGCAAGCGGTACCTCCGAGAAGCCGCCGGTTTTCGATCGGCAATCGCTCTTGAAGTTGCTGCTGGGGGATGAGGAGTTGGCGAAGGAAATCATCGTGGGCTTTCTGGAAGACCTGCCCACGCAGATCGATACGCTCAAGAGGCACGTCGATGCAGGCGACACTCGAGAGGCCGGCAGCGTAGGGCATTCCATCAAAGGCGCGGCCGCCAACGTGGGTGGGATGGCGTTCTCTTCCGTGGCTGCCGATATCGAAAGGGCCGGCAAGGCCGGCCGATTGGAGGAAATTGCCGCACTCCTGCCTGCACTGGAACGGCAGTTTGAGCTTCTGAAGATTCAAATGCGGGAGTGGGCGTTATGAGAGTCCTCATTGCTGAAGACGATTTCACTTCGCGAAACATCTTAACCGCGATCCTAAAAAAATGGGGCCATGATCCTGTCGTCACAAAGGACGGGATCGAGGCGTGGGACCTCTTGCAGCGCCCTGACGCACCCAAGCTTGTCCTTCTCGACTGGAATATGCCGGGGATGGATGGACTGGAGGTCTGCCGCCGCCTCCGGGAAAACGACACCTCCAATCCTCCTTACGTCATCCTTCTGACCGGACGAGGGGAGAAGGGCGACATCGTTCAGGGATTGGAGGCAGGCGCCAATGACTACGTCGCCAAGCCCTACGACAACGAGGAATTGCAGGCCCGGATTGGCGTGGGAAGACGCATGCTGGAGTTGCAGGCCGGTCTTGTCGAGGCGCGCGACGCCCTCGAGCACTTGGCGATGCACGATGTCCTGACCGGCGTACTCAATCGCCGTGCCATACTGGAAAGGCTCAAAGCTGAGCTCTCGCGGGCAAAACGGGAGAACAGTGTACTGAGCGTCGGGATGTGCGACCTCGACCATTTCAAGAAGATCAACGACACCTATGGCAATCAGGCCGGGGACGATGTGCTGGTCGCTTTCACCCAGTGCGTCGAGGCTAATCTTCGCGACTACGACTGCGTGGGCCGGTACGGCGGAGAAGAGTTCATCGTCATCGCTTTCGGTTCAAGCGAACAGAGCGACACGATCCTGTATGAGCGGCTTCGCGCGCAGGTTGCCGCCGCTGAGATCAGGACCAAAGTGGGAATCATATCGAGCACTGTCAGCATCGGAGTTGCGCGGACAACCGGCCAGAGTTCGGTCGATACTTTGCTTGCGGCCGCGGATGCGGCGCTGTATCAGGCAAAAGCCGGCGGCAGGAATCGCGTGGCCTATGCGAACGGCGATGTTGGGGGCGAGACCCGGGGAGGAATACCGGATGAGCACCCTTGAGCGGATCGACCGAAATCAAGTCGTGGCATTCGCGCCGAATGCCACGGCAGCAGAGAGCGATTCGGAAGAATTCCGCTCGTACAGTACGTGGAAAGGCCTGGCCGACAGCGTGAACTCGATGGCGGCCCTAGTCGTGCCAACACGATCGAACAACTCCCCGAAAGGAGGATGAAGCTGTGGAAAAGAACGAGGGAAGCCGGTATTTGCTGAAACTCTATGTTACCGGGAACACGGCGCGGTCTGAGCGCGCCATTGCCAACCTGCGGCACATCTGCAAAACGGAACTCGATGGGGGGTACGTATTGGAAGTGATCGACGTGCTCGAACGGCCGCAACTGGCCGAAGACGACAAGATCTTCGCCACCCCCGCCCTGCTCAGATCGCTTCCTCCGCCCGTTCGTCGCGTCATCGGCGACTTATCGGACACAGAGAAAGTGCTTTTAGGACTTGACTTGCGGTGTGTGCACGCCCACAGCGAACAGGAGAACGCATGATGACGACCCGCATTGGCGCCCAGAGAGTCGAAAAGCTGGAGACCGGCATCGCAGGCTTCGACGAGATCTCCAACGGCGGGATTCCGACGGGCCGAACGACGTTGATCTGTGGAACGGCAGGCAGCGCGAAGACCGTGTTCGCGGCCCAGTTCCTGGCCGAAGGCATCAAGAAGTTCGATGAGAACGCCGTTCTTGTGACCTTCGAGGAACCTCCGTCGGAATTGAACAGGAATCTACAAAGCTTCGGTTGGAATGTTGAAGAGTGGGTGGAACAAGGGAAGTGGGCGTACGTCGACGCTTCCCCCGACGCGGACGAGGAGAGCATCGTCTGTGGAGAGTGTGATTTTGGCGCCCTCATCGCCCGCATCGAACACGCGATTCGCAAAGTAGGAGCCAAGCGGGTGGTGTTGGACTCGCTTGGCACTGTCTTCTACCTGTTTGCGGACCCTTCACTGGTTCGCAGGGAGTTGTTTCGAGTCGCCGCGGCGCTGCGGCGAATGGGAGTTACCGGACTGTTGACTGCGGAGCGCACCGTCGAATATGGCGAGATTGCGCGCTTTGGAATCGAGGAATTCGTCGCCGACAACGTCATCATTCTTCGCAATGTCCTCGAAGAGGAGAGACGAAGACGAACCATTGAGATTCTCAAGTTCCGCGGGACCGAACACCAGAAAGGCGAATTTCCATTCACGATGTCCGCCGAGAAAGGGATCACGGTGATCCCCCTCTCGGGCATTCGGCTGGATCAAAGGTCATCCGATGTGCGGATCAGTACTGGCTTGCCCGAACTGGACCAGATGTGTGGCGGGGGCTATTACCGCGATTCAATCATCCTGGTTTCCGGCCCTACGGGAAGCGGGAAGACCCTCATAGCCACCGAGTTCATCGCGGGCGCGGCGAGGGCAGGTGAGAGGTGCTTGTTGCTGGCCTACGAGGAAAGCCGGGATCAACTTCTGCGCAACGCCAGCGGTTGGGGGGTTGATTTCGAAGCTCTAGAGAAGGATGGAGTGCTGAAGATACTTTCCGTGTATCCCGAAGAGCAGAGCCTGGAGCAGCACCTGCTCGCGATAAGAGGCGCCATCGAAGAATTCAATCCCAAGATCGTTGCCCTCGACAGCCTTTCCGCTCTTGAACGCGTCTCCACAACCAGGACATTCCGCGAATTCGTCATCGGTATAACGTCCTTCATCAAAAGCAAGGAAATGGCCGGCCTGTTTACATCCGTTACACCTACGCTAATGGGCGGCGTCTCCCTGGCCGAGGCCAACATTTCCACCATTACGGACTCAATCATTTTGCTTCGATACGTAGAGATGTTTGGGAGGATGCAGCGCGGCATCACCGTCTTGAAGATGCGAGGGTCGGCGCACGAGAAGGAAATTCGCCAGTTCACCATTGACGGGAAAGGCATGCAGATTGGGCGGGCGTTCAGTGATGTGACCGGAATCGTATCCGGTCAAGTGATTCACATGCTGCCGGTGGGAATAGCCCCAACTGAAGGGCGCTTCCTGGAAGGGGGCACAAACGAATAGCCGGTCAGGTCGACGCGGTAGAGAAGAGAGCATGCAGGACGATTCCAGAAGACTCCCGATTATCGAGGAAGACGAGCATTGGGTGGCGGCCCTGCGCAGGCGACTGTCGCATTGGGCGGGCCACTCTTTCGCCGTCGAACACGCTGGGACGCCGGAGGCCGGATTGGCGCGTGACCGTGCAATCGAGCATCCTTGCTCCCCAAGCGGATTGCTGGCTTTCGCCGATGCGCGAATGTATGAACAGAGGATTGGAGGACGCGAGAGGGTGGGCTACGGATCTTTGGAACGCCCTCGGTCCCGGGGAGAACACGTGGGCGCAGGAGAGGGGCTGAAAATGCCGCGACGCGGTCATCATAAAGGGAGCGAAGTGGAATGACGGAAGCGAACAAGACCAAAGCGCAACTGCAAGCCGAGGTGGCAAGTCTGGAGCGATCGGTTGCCGCGCTTAAGGCCTCCATTTCACAGGGCACACAGACCACAGAAACCTTGGAGAAGATTGCGCACGAATGGCGGACCACGTTCGACTCGATGAGCGACGCGGTATGTCTCGTCGATCTGTCGGGACAAATCCTGCGATGCAACAAGGCCATGCGGGATATGTTGGGAAAATCCTGGGCCGAGATAGTCGGCCACAACTGCTGCCAGCTTATGCATGGCGCCTCCACGCCGATAGACCAATGCCCGCTTGTACGCCTGCGTGACACCGGCATGAGGGAATGCACAACACTGGAGGTCAATGGACGCCTGATTCGCGTCGTGGCGGATCTGCTGCGGGACGAGAACAGCGAGGTTACCCAAGCCGTCCATATCATGACCGACGTCACCGAAAGTGTCCAATCCGAGAAGGCCCTCCGAAGCGCGGAGGCGGGGTTCCAGCGGATTCTGAACAACACCGGCGATGGCGTCGTGGTGCTGGACGAGGACGGCGTCGTGCGTTATGCCAACCCTGCCGTAGGTATCCTCTTGGGGCGCGCTGTTGACGAGATTGTGGGCGTGACGTTTGGATTCCCGCTGGTCGCGGGCGAAACCACCGAGATTGATCTTATCTCTCGGGACAAGACTGCTGTCGTTGCCGAGATGCGTGCCACTGAAACCGTCTGGCGGGGCGGCAGAGCCTTCGTTGCGTCTATCCGAGACATTTCCGAGCGCAAACTCCTGGAAATCGAGCGCGAACGCATCAATCGGGCGCTTGTCATGATTAGCGAATGCAATCAGGCCCTGGTGCGGATAACGGAAGAGACCGAATTGCTAAGCGGGATCTGCCAACTGATTGTTACAGTAGGCGGATACAAACTGGCTTGGGTTGGATACGCCGAAGACGACGAGGAAAAGTCCGTTCGTCCCGTCGCCTGGGCTGGAGACGACGATTATATCCGGCGCGTGAATGTCACGTGGGCGGATGTTGGGCGTGGCCGCGGCCCAGTGGGCACGTGTATCCGCGAGCGCCGGTCCGTAACCGTCCAGAATGTCGAGACCGACGAGTCGTTCCGTCCATGGCGGGATGCGGCCATTCAATGCGGATATGGCTCCGTGATCTCGTTCCCGTTGATTAGAGATGAAAAGGCCTTCGGGGCGCTCAGCATATATGCCTCGGGCGCCGACGCGTTCAGCGAGGGCGAGGTCAATCTTCTGACAGAACTCGCGGGCGACATGGCCTATGGCCTAACCGCCCTGCGCATCCGGGCCGAAAACGAGCAAGCCACCAAACGGATCGAGGCACTGGCAAGGTTCGCGGACGAGAACCCCAATCCGGTCATGCGCATCACCCCCGAGGGAGTCCTTCTATACGCTAACAATGCCAGCGCTCCCGTGTTGGCCGTTTTGAACTGTGAAACGGGGCAGCCCCTGCCGGAAGACTGGCACGGCCTTGTAGCGACGGCACTCCAATCAGGCGAAAACACGGTAGTCAATATCCCATGCGGCGACCGGTTCTACGAGTTTGTGTTTGCGCCGATCACGGAGGCCGGCTATGTGAACGTATACGGCCGCGATATCACCACGCGCAGACGGGCGGAGCAGGCGTTGCAGTAGAGTGAGGAACGATACCGCGACCTTGTCGAGAATAGCCTGGACTTGATCTGCACGCACGACCTCGATGGGAATCTGCTGTCCATAAACGAGGCCGCCGCCAGGATGCTGGGATATGCCCCCGGCCAAGTGCAGAACATGAATCTGCGCGCGCTCCTTACGCCGGCTGCGCTTGACCGGGCAGACGCGTACTTTGCTGAGATACGGGCCCGCGGCCGCGCAAGCGGCATCATGGAGATTCGCACCGCCGGCGGCGAAATTCGCCTTTGGCAATACAACAACACACTCCGAACAGAAGGCGTGGCCGCGCCAATCGTACGCGGCACCGCGCATGACGTCACCTATCAGAAACAAGCGGAGAAGGCACTGCGGCAGAGCGAAGAGCGGTTCCGTGCTTTGTTCGAGGTCATTCCCTCGGCCGTCTTCGTTCATCGTGGCGGCCGTTATCTCGACGTGAACCCCGCGATGATACGTACCACAGGGTATACTCGAGAGGAGTTGCTCGGCATGCCGTTCTGGGAATTGATGTCTCCGGATCTTCAGGAGTTGGTCAAGGCTCGTGGACAAGCGCGCTGCGAAGGCGAAGCGCCGCCTTCTCCCTACGAAGTCAAGATCCTCACCAAGAGTGGCGAGGAACGATGGGTCATGATTGCGGCCAGCGGTGTATCGTTCGTGGGTGAACCGACGGTCCTGGGCACACTCATTGACGTTAGCGAACTGAAGGCGGCGCAAGCGGCCGCCGAGCGACAGCGCCAGCTCTTGACAACGCTCACCGACGCCATGCCCGACTACATCTACGTCAAGGACGCCGATGGCCGGCTTCTCCTGAGCAATCAGGCCCATTTGGGGCAACTGGGCATCACGACTCAGGAAGGTGCGGTGGGCAAGACCGACGCCGATTTCTTTCCGAGCGAACTGGCCGCGCAATACCACGCCGACGATCAAGCCGTCATTGCATCCGGCCAGCCCCTCGTCAACCGCGAGGAACGGACTCAAGACTGGGAAGGCAATGGGCAGTGGCTGCTGACAACAAAGATCCCCTTCCGGGATAATCAAGGCCGCGTAGTGGGCCTGGTCAGCGTCGGCCGCGATGTTACCAAGCACCACCTCCTCGAGGAACAGTTTCGACAGGCCCAGAAGCTGGAAGCGATTGGGCAACTGGCCGGCGGCGTGGCGCACGATTTCAATAACATTCTTCAAGCGCTGATGGGGTACAGCAGCATGTTGCTGGCGCGCTTGCCGAAAGAGGATGAAACGTATGAGTTTGCCGAGGAAATCGCGCGGGGTACCGATCGCGCCGCGGCATTGACGCGCCAACTGCTCGCCTTCAGCCGGCGGCAAGTCCTGGAAGTTGAAGACCTGGATCTCAACGAAGTCGTCGAGCATCTGGTGAAGATGATCCACCGGGTTATTGGGGAGGATATTCAGCTACACGTTGTTCCGGGGTACCGCCTGGGCACGGTGCATGCCGACCGCGGGCAGATGGAACAAATATTGATGAATCTGTGCGTTAATGCCCGTGACGCCATGCCGGACGGCGGCAAGCTGACGATCGAAACGCAGAATGTCACGTTCGACAAAGACTATTGCGCCGTACACGCATGGGCAGTCCCCGGCCAATATGTGAGCCTGAGTATTACCGACACCGGCATCGGCATGGATGCGGAGACCCAAGCACGTATCTTTGAGCCATTCTTCACCACCAAGACCGTCGGCCATGGCACGGGCTTGGGGCTGGCGACCGTCTATGGGCTTGTCCAGCAGCATCAAGGCGCGATTCAAGTGTACAGCGAAGTGGGCAAGGGGACCACGTTCAAGATATACCTGCCCATCGTCGAACGAGAGGCCGTCATGATGGATGTCGAGATCGAACAAAAGGACACTGGCGGTACTGAGACGATCCTGCTGGCCGAAGACGAAGAGGTGGTACAGCGGCTAGCGCACCAGATTCTCGAAAACGCGGGTTATACGGTTCTGACGGCGTCCAATGGGCGCGAAGCGATCCGTGTGTTTCACGAGTGTGGCCGGAAGATTGACATGATCCTGTCGGACGTGGTCATGCCGGAACTTGGCGGAAAAGGGATTTACGAGGAGCTGCAACCTGGCCACCCGGATCTCCGGTTTCTTTTCTCGAGTGGGTACAGCGCGAATGCTGTCCATACGGGATTCGTACTGCATGAAGGCATAGAGCTCATTCAAAAGCCATACTCGCCCAGCGCCTTGCTACGCAAGGTTCGCGATGTTCTGGACGGGACTGGGCACAGATTCGAATCGGCCCAAGATCCGGGGAAGGATCCGAGATAGTCGGCACATCGGCGAACGGTCTGCGGTGGTCGTGAAGGCCGCGGAAACCGGTCCGCCTGCTCCAACGGATTGGGTGCATCTTGTGCATCTTCTGATCCCTTGTACCATTCCATCCCCGTGCGTATACTGTGCGCCTGGGCGCCGGTATGGAACGGGAAGGAGAAGTTATGAGTTTAAGTCCCAACGCCTCGAATGGTGTGTCCCGCATGAGCGGATCGTACAAGTGGTGGGTGGTCGCCATG
Source organism: uncultured Nitrospiraceae bacterium (assembly GCA_964402555.1). Classification (GTDB taxonomy): domain Bacteria; phylum Hydrogenedentota; class Hydrogenedentia; order Hydrogenedentales; family SLHB01; genus CAYOCT01. The sequence continues at coordinate 52,322 of CAYOCT010000016.1, forward strand.
CTGTGGTGGATCGCCTTCTTCAACTATGCCGACCGCCAGGCCATCTTCTCGGTCTTTCCGCTCCTGCAGAAGGAGATGTCGCTCACCAACACGCAACTCGGACTCCTCGGGTCCTCCTTCGGCTTAATCTACGGGCTTGGTGCACCGTTCGCCGGCCTGGTGATCGACCGTATCCGCCGGAAGACGGCCATCCTCTCGGGGCTTCATATTTGGAGCATCATCTGCATGGCGACGGCGCTCTCGCAAAACTTCAGGCACTTGTTCCTGTTTCGTGCGGCTGAGGGCCTGGGGGAGACCTTCTACTTCCCAGCTTCGATGTCCCTCGTGAGCGATTACCACGGCAAGAAGACCCGGTCCCGGGCCATGGGATTCCATCAGACCAGCGTCTATATCGGCACGATTGCCGGAGGATTCTTCGCGGGCATGATTGGCCAATATTACGGATGGCGGTGGTCCTTCATCGTCTTCGGCGGACTGGGCGTCGTTCTCGGCGTCGTTCTGCGCGCGTTCTTGAAGGAGCCGGTTCGAGGCGCGGCGGACCGCGAAGACTTGGGCGTCGATGTTGCGGCGGCCCCTGCGGCGAACCGCCTGTCGCCATTTCGCGTCTTCCTCTTGATCCTCAAGACGCCCACCGCGCTGCTCCTGATGCTCGCGTTCATGTGCGCGAACTTTGTGGCGACCATCTATCTTTCATGGATGGCGAAGTTCGTCTATGACCGTTTCGCGATGGGGCTGGCTGCTGCGGGTCTCACCGCTACGATCTTCTTCCAACTTGCGAGCATGGTAGGATCGCCCGTGGGCGGGTGGTTCGCGGATGGACTGCGCCAGCGCATGGCCGGTGGCCGGCTCATGGTCCAGGCGTTCGGCGTGTTCTGCGGCGCGCCGTTCGTCGTGCTGTGCGGCCTGGCTCCTTCGCTTACGGTCTTGATTGTTGCGCTGCTCGGATGGGGCTTTTTCAAGGGCCTCTACGACGCCAACATCTTTGCGTCGGTATACGACGTCATTCCCCCCGAAGCGCGCGGAACCGCCGCGGGAGTCATGAACTGCTGCGGCTGGCTTGTGGGCGGCGTTCTTGGGCCGTTAGTGGCCGGTTTCGTGGCCGACCAATCGAACTTGGGTTCGGCGATCGCGATTGCCGCGCCGGTGTATCTGGTTGCGGGCATCTTGCTGCTGATCGGAGCCTTCGCCTTCATTCGACGCGATACGGAGCGTATGCAGGCATCCGTATCCGCTTCGTCCTAATCCAGCATTTGTCCGGTCCATAGAATTGAGCGGCGTGTCATTGCGAGCGTAGCGAAGCAATCTCCTTGTGTTCTGAGGCCCGGCACAGGATGAGATTGCTTCGCTACGCTCGCAATGACACAGACTCGCATTCGCAGTGACAGATGCCGCCATAGACCGATGAGTCAATGGCAAATCGGTGTACTGGTGTCGCGATGAATACAGGCCGCGCTACGCGCCTCAACGCATTTCGTCGGCCAGCCGGTTCAGCACTTCCACGCCGCGGTGCAGCGTGTCGTTGGGCACCGCAAAGCTGATGCGGAAGTGGGTCTTTCGCTCGCTGAACACGCTTCCCGGGATGATCAAGACATTGTTTTCGATGGCCTTCGCGACGAAGCGGTCGCCGTCGCCGCCGGGCGCTTCGGGGAAGATGTAGAACGCGCCGCCCGGCTTCGTGACGTTGAACTTGTCCTTGAGGCCTTCATACACGATGTCGCGTTTCGTCCGGTAGTCGGCAATCTTGTCGCCGATGTCCGTTCTGAGGGCTTGAACGGCGGCCTTCTGCGCGAACGAGGGCGCGCACACGAAGGTGTATTGCTGGAGCGTGTTCATCTGCTGAATGATGGGCTCGGGGCCCGCGGCGAACCCGATGCGCCAGCCAGGCATGCCGCCCATCTTCGAAAGGCCGTTCAAGAGAATCACGTTTTCGTACATGCCGGCGATCGTGCATGGCTCTTCGTCGTACTGAAGTTGCTCGTAGATCTCGTCGCTCATCACGAGGATATTGTGCTTCTTGGCCACGGCCGCGATCCCGGCCAGTTCGTCCTTCCTCAGCGCGACGCCCGTCGGATTGCCAGGCGAGTTGACGATCAACAGCTTGGTCTTGGGCGTTATAGCGGCCTCGATGGCTTCGGGGCGGAGCTTGAAATCGGGATAGGTGTCGATGGGTTTGCAGACGCCGCCAAGCAGGTTCACGAGGTGCTTGTAGATCACGAAATACGGGTCGGCGCAGAGGACTTCGTCGCCGGGATCGATCACGGTCATGAATGTGAGCACGAGGCCGCCGGAGACGCCGCACGTGACCATCACGTTGTTTATGTCTACGCCAAAACGCCGCTGGTAATAGGCGGCGCACTCTTCGCGCAACTCGTCGATGCCCCACGTCTGCGTGTATTTGTTGAAGCCCGCGTTGATCTCGCGCACGGCCACCTGCTTGACTTCGTCGTCGACGTCGTAATCGGGCTGGCCGATGCTGAGGTTGATCGGGTCTTTCATTTTGGCGGCGAGCGCAAAGACCTTGCGGATGCCGCTCGCGTCGATGTGGCTCATGCGTTGCGCGATGAAACTCATGGAATACTCCTCCTCGCGTTGGGTTGCGCAAGCGCGATGATAGCGCGGCGCGGCGGTTGGGGGCAAGGCGTCAGACGTATTCGAGATACGCGGCCTTGATCGTGTCGAGGTACGCGGCCTGATCGGAGGCCCATCGCTCGGTCGAGAAGATCTCGACTTCGATGAAGCCCGTGTAGCCGGTGGCCTCGACCCACGTCCGGATCTGCCGCAACGGGATGCAGCCTTCGCCCATGAGGCCGCGGTCGTTGAGCAGGTCACGCGTGGGGATGTGCCAATCGCACACATGGAACGAGAAGATCGAATTGCCCGCGCGCGCGATTTCGTGTTCGAGCGCATCGTCCCACCAGAGGTGGTACACGTCCACGGTGACGCCGACGAGCGGATGCGCGATGGCTGCTACCATGTCGTTGGCCTGTTTGAGTGTGTTGACGGCGCAGCGGTCGTCCGCGTACATCGGGTGCAGCGGCTCGATCGCGAGTTTGATCCCGGCGGCTTCGGCGTGGGGGAGGACTGCTTCGATCCCTGCGGCAATCTGGTTTCGTGCTTCGGGCAAAGGCATGCCGGGTACGGCGCCGCTGACCAGCACGATCAACGGAGCGCCGATGGCTGCGGCTTCGTCAATCGCGCGGAGGTTGTCGTCGATGGCTTTGGCGCGCTCAGCCTCGGTTGCGGCGGGAAAGAACCCGCCACGGCACAGGCTCACGACCTTCAGTCCGGAGTCGCGAAGCATTCTTCCGGACTCCTCAGGTCCCTGTGGCGCAAGATGCTGACGCCACACCGTAATGCCGGGCACGCCAGCGCGCGTGAATTGCGCGATGGTCTCCGCGAGCGGCCATGGCTTTACAGTCATCGTGTGAATGCAGAGGCGGGAGAGGTCGGTAAGTCTGGGTATCATCTGAAACTCCGATTACAAGTTGTCATCAATCCTGGATTCACTTGCGGTAATGAAAATGCGTTTGTTGGGTGCAGCATAGATGTATCAAGCTACGCCAGACCACCTGTCATTCTGAGCGAAGCGAAGAATCTCACGGCAGTCACAGCTTCGGCCCCTTCCGAGATTCTTCGCTTCGCTCAGAATGACAGGCGGTCTGGTTCCGATTTTCGAAGTGGCACAAGCACGACTACTCTAGAGGGGGCACATCGAGCCAGGCGCGTTTCTGCCAGGATTCGTAGCCCAGTTCGGCGAGTTGAACGCCCTTGGCGCCCTCCTTGAGATTCCACGGGAACGGTTCGTCCAACACGACGTGCTTCAGGAAAAGTTCCCACTCGGCCTTGAAGGCATTGTCGCAGACTACATTATCCGGAACGGGCATCCAGCCCGCGCGGAAATCGATCGGGTTGTCGATATCGGGATTCCAGACGGGCTTGGGCGTCGCTGCGTCGCTTTGCGCCCAGCACTTGCGCAGTCCGGCCACCGCCGAACCTTGCGTGCCGTCGACGTGAAGCGTCAGCAAATCGTCGCGGCGCACGCGCGTGCACCACGACGAGTTGAAATGACACACCACGCCCTTGTCCGTAAGAAAGGTGGCATACGCCGAATCCTCGGCGTCGCTGTCGTACGGCGCGTGATTCTCGTCCCAGCGCTTGGGGAGGTCGGTCATGCCGAAACACGTCAGCGCCTTGACGTTGCCGAACAGGTTGTCGATCACGTAGCGCCAATGGCAGAGCATGTCGAGAATGATCCCGCCGCCCTCGGCCTTGCGATAATTCCACGACGGGCGTTGTGCGGGCTGATGTTCGCCGTCGAAGACCCAATACCCGAACTCGCTGCGCACGGAAAGCAGACGGCCGAAGAAGCCCGTATCAAGGAGGTAGCGCAGCTTCCGCAGCCCCGGCAGCCAGAGCTTGTCCTGCACCACGCCGTGTTTCACACCCGCGGTTTCGGCCGCGCGATGCAGTTCCATCGCGTCGCGCGAATTCGTCGCCGTCGGTTTTTCGCAGTAGATGTGCTTGCCCGCCGCGATGGCCTGCTTGACCGCCTCGCAACGCAACACCGTGGTCTGCGCGTCGAAGTAAATTGCGTAGCGGTCATCCTTAAGCAACGAAGGCAAGTCCGTCGAATAGGGGAGTCCCCCATGGGTGTCTGCGAGTTTCTTGAGCTTGGCCTCGTTGCGGCCTACAAGCACAGGTTCGGGAATGATGACCGCGCGGTCGCCGATTCGGACGCCGCCCTGTTCGCGGATGGCGAGAATCGAGCGGACCAGATGCTGGTTCGTGCCCATGCGTCCGGTAACGCCGTTCATGATGATGCCGATTGCGTGTGTCTTCATGGAATTCCTTCGTCCGGGCGCGCCCCGGCGGTTGCATTGGCCATGGGGTATTCCTACCAAATCGGGGCGCGGGGTTCAAGCGCGCGTTGACAGTCCGCTCGGCGATTCGTAGTATACGGATGGAATCCAACGGAGAGACGCACGATGGGCACGTATCAAGGGGTGATACTCGCGGGCGGACACGGGTCGCGGATGGGGGCGCTCGGCCAAATGTTGCCGAAGCCGATCATGCCGATCTGCAACAAGCCCCTGCTGGCGTACCAGCTCGAATCGATGCGCGCGATAGGCATCGACGACGTGATTGTCGTGATTGGCCATTTGGGCTATCGCATCACGCAGATCCTCGGCGACGGATCGCGCTTCGGGGTGCGCATCCGATACGTCGAGCAGGGCAAGCGCCTCGGCATTGCGCACGCCGTCGGGCAGCTTGAACCCTTTGTCGACCGGCCGTTCATGCTCTTCCTGGGCGACATCTATTTCGAGATTTCCGATCTGAATTTGATGATCGACGGTATGGAGAATCAAGGCGCGAGCGCGGTGCTTGCCGTGAAAGAGGAGACCGACCCGGAGGCCGTCAAGCGGAATTTCGCGGTCATCCTGCGCGACGATGGCACCGTCCGCCGCGTAGTCGAGAAGCCGCGCCATCTTCCCAACATGCTCAAGGGATGCGGTCTTTATCTGTTCGACCTGCCGATCTTCGACGCGATCCGCCGGACGCCGCGCACGGCCATGCGCGATGAGTACGAACTGACGGACTCGATTCAGATTCTCGTCGACTACGACTATCCCGTGCGCGTCGCGCCGGTGGTCGAATGGGATATGAACGTCACCTACGTCGGCGACCTCGTGCGTTGCTCGATGCGCGTGCTTGACCGATTGGGCACGCATTCCCTAATGGGCGACCGATGCAAGCTGGCGGCGGGCGTAGAGCTTGTCAATTCGGTGCTGGGAGACGACGTGATCGTCGCAGGGCCGGCGCGCCTCGAACGATGCGTCGTAATGCCGGGTGTGTCGTTACCTGGGGGAGAGGACTACACGGACTGCGTGATCACGAAGGAAGGGGTTCTCAAGTCCTATCTGGAGGTGTAGCGGCGGGTCACGCCTCGCCCTCCGAAAAGACTTGCGCGGAGAAACGGTAGAGATTGACCCCCGGCCGTTTCCACGAACCGTCGGGGTAACCCGCCTTGCGGCATATCGCGGAAAGGAACTGCGCCACATCCCATCCCTGTTCGACCGCGACCTGCGGCAACAGGATGCCCCCGCGTCGCGGCGGCTCTTCGATATACAGCCCGTCGCGTCCAATCACGATTTCAGAGAGGTCGTTGACCTTCTTGAAGGGCGTCTCCGGGGAATCGCCTGGCGTTAGCGCTGACACCTCAATGACGATGTCGCCAAGTTCATCTTCGCGGATCGAATCGAAACGATAGTCGCGCGTGGCCGCATTGACGGCGTTTTCCTCGACCGCCTTGGCTAGCGGCATCTCGTTCGAGGTATATCCGATACAACCGCGCAGGTCCTCACGGTTGCGCAACGTGACAAACGCGCCGTGTTTGTCGCGTAGAGCGTCAGTCAGTCCGAACGAGTCGAGGTCGATAGGTGGTTTTCCCGTGACACACGCCTCGAGCGACGCCCGCGCGATCCGCAGGAGGAGCGCTTCCTCGTCCGGCGTCAGAAAATGCTCGCTCGTATCCTTCATGGGGCGGGCTCTCCTTGCGGGGCGGCATGTTCCGGCACGGTGAAGACGATCGAGGCGTAGCTGATCGAGGTCGTCGTGTCGCCGGTCCTTCGTGCGGAAACATCGTATTTCATGAGATGGCCTTCCGCGTCTTCCGGGAGGCATTTCAGCAAGACGGCGATGGCTTCCTTGCCGCAGATGGTGTTTTTCGTGCCTTCCAGATAATCCACGTAGCCATCAAAGTCCTTCTTGAGTATCAAACGAAACGCCTCTTTATCGAGGGCCTCGATGCCTTCGAGGATGTTGTCCCGGAAGGGGCGGTAACTGAAGTTGTTCCCGAAATGCGTGAAATCCGTGCTCACTACGAGCAAGGTGCGGTCCGTCATCTGGCGTTTGATCGCGTTGGCCACCGCCTCGATGGCATTCGAATCGAAGTCCTTGTTGTAATCGACGAACTGGCCGACGACGATCGGGATCAATTGGAAGTCGCCAAGCTGAATCTGGAGGAAGGGAAGCACCGCCTCGATGCAGTACTCGCGTTCGTGGAGCGGCGCGCGCCCGCCGGGCGTCTGCTTCATGGCTGCGGCATAGTCCAAGCTGCGCACCTCGATTAGCGGAGAGCGGTCGAGGGAGCGGATCGCGGGGCCATCGAGCACGAGTCCGAATAGCGGCGTGATCCACGCCTGCGCCGAAGGGATTGAACAGCCCCGGAACGTGCTGAAATGCGCCGGGGCCAGCACAATAACACGGTCGTAATCGCCTTTCTTGAGGCATTTGAACGCCGCTCCGGCCACGCTGCCGAAGGTCTGGTAAGGCGCGTGCGGCACGATGCATGCATCTACGTGGCCCGAGGGGACGCTCACGTCGGCCTCGTTCATGCAGCGCTCGACCTCGGCCTGGAGCTTGTCCTTGTCCGCGGGATACCACGCGCCGGCGACGATAGGCTTGACGACGCGGAGATCCCCGCCCGCGCCGAGGGACAGCAGGGCCACAATCAGCACGATACTGAGAACACGGTATGCGTTCATGAACACCTCCACGCACAGAATACCACAATCTTGGAGAGCGGGGTAGAGGGTAACGACACTATGCGGGCATAGGAGGCGGCTGGACTTTGGGACCGCCAGCGAAGAAGCTTTCCTTTGGTCCAGTTGTGCGCCTCGTTGCGGTCATCATTCCGTCGTTAACTTCTACTCATAAACAGGACGATTTGGAACAAGACTATCGAAGATCGCATAGAGGTTGACAAAATGATTAGGCGCTCAGTGGGCGGGCACGAGTTCGGCGATGGCGATGCCCGATTCGCCGGCGACCGAGTAGAGCAGGTAGGTGTGGCCGTCTTCCTTGAAAATGCCCGGATCGCGCAGGGCGTTTTCCCGGTCTTTCGCCCTGCCGCTCTTGGATTCGGCCAGCGGGATGTCCGCGCCCTCGTAAGGCGTTTCGGGTTTGAGAACAAGCTCGGGAGGGGCGGCCTTCCAATGCGTCCAGTCCGGCGTCAAGTCGATCGAGGCGCAGAGCACGCTCTCGGGCATGTCGCCGATATTCGTGTAAAACACACGCAACCTATTGCCCGAAACATCGGCGGCAACGTGGCGTACGCCGGGTCCGTTATCGTCCCCGATATGCGCGTTGATTCCGAGAAAGGGATTCGGGCCTTCCTCGAAGGGGGCAATGCCGTCTTTGGAGCGATACAGCCATCCGCGTTTGGCGAGGGCGTACCAGTAATCGCCGTGGCGAAACGCGCGGAAGTAGAACGGGCCAAGCCGCTGTCCGGCCGCGGTGAAATGGAGGCCGTCCTCAGACCTCGCCAGATAGGTCGTCTGCTTGCCGGTGGTCTTCGACGGACAATGGAAGTACATCCGGATCTCCTTGCGCTCGGCGTCGACGTGGACGTCAGGCGAGGCGATATGCCCCTTGCCGTCGGGGGCTTGTTCGAGGCGCAGGGTCCCCGGCTCGTAGACTTGCCAGGGGCCTGCCAGCGCGTCTGCATAGGCGAGGCGGATGTACTTGCCCGAGTGGTCGGCGAAGTAGAGGTAGTACTTACCCAATGGCTTCGGGAGCCAGTCCGGAACGCGGATGAGCGAAGGGCCGTTGATGTCCTTTCCGTCCTGGCCTGGGAGCATCTCGGGGCGGATGATCGGGTTTGACTTGAAACGTACCGCCTTCACGTCGGAAACAGCGGTGGGGGAGACAGGTTCGCGGACCGACGCTGACGGACTCGGCCCAAGCTTCTTCTCCTTGAGTGCGTCGAAGATGCTCGCTGCGGCGTGCTGGGCCAGGAACGCGTAGCCCTTGGGGCTGAAGTGGACGTTCCGGGGCTGCTGATACGTATCCAGAACGGGCAATACTGCCGCGTAGAGGTCGTCGACCTTGACTCCGTGACGGCGCATGATCTTGAGCGCGATGGCGTTGGCCTTGACCTCATCGCCTCGGATGCGCCCGCCCGCGCCTTCGGGGATGGGAGTTGTCGAGGCCCAAATCAGCTTGGCGCCGGTGCGTTCAAGCCTCCGCACGAGCGTTTCGAGGTTGGCCCGATAGGCTTTCTTGTCGACCTGCCATTCGCCCCCGACGTCCAGCTTGCCCTCCTTCATTCGCTTGACGTCGTGGAGGCCCCAGTTGAAGTGGATGACGTCCCAATGACCGGTCCCCAGCCATTCGTCGATCATCTGGATGCCCCTGGAGGTGGGCCCGCCGTTGGTGGGAATCCGGAGCACGTTGGCCTTTCCCGCGAGCAATTTCCTCACCTCCGGTGTGTAGCCGATGGATATGGAATCGCCGATCAGGAGGACTCGCGGAAGACTAGGGTCTTCCTTGACAGGGGCAAAAGCCGGGTTCTTGGGGTCTTCGTAGGAGACCTCCTTCTTCGGCGGTTCGCCCTGGGCGCGGACGCTGAACATCAGTAACAGCGCCGCCAGCGCTATCCCCACCCCGAACCCTCTGAGAGAACCTATTGACTGTATCATCTGGCATCCTTTCCCGGTTGGGCCACCCGTCCGACACTATAGCACGAATTGCGTCCCGGCCGTTTCCGGCGACGATTCTTGAGTTGACTTTGCCGGGAACGCGTGCTATAGTCGCGCTCGCTACGAGGGAACCTTGACCGACGCTCAGGGATAACAGGCTGTGCCAAACGTGGGCAGGTAGCGGAAGGTTCAGCCGCTGATCCGATTGGTAGCGGAGAGTCTCTATCTCTCCAGAAGCATCTTGGGAGCCTATCTGATGAAGACATGGACCGTGATGCTGATTCCCCATGACCGAGGGAGTTCGCGAACGCTTAACGTGAGCGCCTACCAGGTGTGGCTGGTGGTCGTTCTGCTTTGTGCGCTTTCCTTCGCGGCGTCTTTCTTATATAAGCGGCACCAAATCGTCGTCCACGAAATCGCCCGCCTTCAACAGACCCAGCGAGACCTGGAAACCCAGTACGCCAAGCAGACGGCCGCAGCCGCCACTTCGACTACGACGGCCCAAGAGCGTATCGAAATGGAACGCCGGTTGCGCGCCGAATACGATGCCAGCGTGGCGGCCGTGACCGCGAAACTGAGCGCTTTGGCCGACCTCGAAGCCCAGGCCAGGCGGCTGACGGGCATTGCCCCTAGGCCATCCAGTAAGAGCGGGACCAAGGGTGGCGTCGGTGGGCGCGGGGGCGGGACGAGTGCATTCGAGGCCGTGGCCTACGAGCCTGATCAACCCGCAATCGTTGTCCCGAGCGTTATCGAGGGCCTTTCGGAACCCTCGGCCGATATGATTGTCCAGGAAATCAACCTCAGGACCGAGAGCCTTCAGGCACTGGTGGCGGGCATCGAGGCGAAGCAAGAACTGGTTGCGCGGATGCCGTCCCGCTGGCCGACGGCAAGCATGAGGCGCGACATCAGTTCGCCGTTCGGGTACCGGAAGGACCCGTACAGCATGCGCATCGCCCTGCACGACGGGTGCGATATCACCGCGCCCTACGGTTCACCGGTGCTGGCTACGGCCAAGGGCGTCGTCATTTCGTCCGAATACGACTCCGGTGGACTCGGCAACCTCGTGAAGATCGACCACGGCAACGGCGTCCAAACCTGGTACGGGCACATGTCGAGCCTTGGGGTCAAGGCCGGGCAGAAGGTCGACCGCGGCGAAGCTATCGGCAAACTCGGAAGTACCGGTAGAAGTACCGGACCGCATATCCATTACGAGGTCCACGTCAACGGGAGGGCGGTGGACCCGGCAAAGTACCTCTCACACTAGGTGGTTAAAGAAACCGTGATGCTCGATCAGAAAAAGAAGACCTACAACGAGACCAAAGTCGTCACCATCATCGGCCCCGGCACCGTCGTCACCGGCGAGGTCCAGTGCAAGGGCACCATCCGCGTCGAAGGCATGGTGAACGGACGCATCCAAAGCGACGATACTATCGTCATCCACGAGACCGGCCAAGTCAAGGCGGACCTTTACGCCGGCCAGGTCATCGTAGGCGGCGAAGTCGAAGGGAATGTGTTCGCCCAGGACCGGATCGAAGTCACGGCCAAGGGCAGGCTGATTGGCGACATCGTCGCGCCGCGCGTCAGCATTGCCGACGGCGTCATCTTCGAGGGCAAGTGCGCCATGAAGGCTCCCGGCCAGATGCCTGCCCAACAGCAAGCTCCGGCCCAGGCCAAAAGCAACGCCTGAGCGCCGCTGACCCCGAACTTCCGTTGTCGTGCCACGCTCGTTTCCTTGAGGGTGTGCGGGGGGCGATCTGTCCGGCGATGGAGGCCGGCTCCGATTTCCGAGTGATGCGGCAACGTGTCTCGCAGCGATTGGCCTGCGAGCGCGAAGGAGCCGCTTGGGAGCGATGAGTCGGACTTGCCGGACTAGCCGATGCGCGTTCCGTCAGGGATCACGGCGTTCTTCACGATCACCACGATGCCGTCGCACACGGAGTAGGATGGCGTGTCGCAATCGCGCAGCTTGTGCGAACCGTGAATGTAGACGTTCTTCCCTATGCGGGCATTCTTGTCTACGATGGCGTTGACGATCGTCGTGCCGTGGCCGATTCCCGGGGGCACGCCGCGGACGGTCTTGTGCTCTTTCTCGAAACGGTCCGCGCCCATGATGACGCTCCGCTTGATCGTGACGCCGGCGCGTATGAGGCTGCGGATGCCTATGATCGAGTCCGCGATGACCGCCTTGTTGATGCGGCATCCCTCGCAGATGATCGAATTGGTAATCTGGACCTCGTGGAACCGCGACCCCGGCAGGTAGCGTGGGTGGGTGTAGATGATGTTCTCGGGCGTGAACGGATGCAGCGGCGGGTGCGGCGAGGCCATCTGCATGTGGACTTCGTAGTACGAACGCACGGTACCGATATCTTCCCAGAACCCGCTGAAGAGGTGCGCGTGCACGTGGCGTCCGCGCAGCGAGTACGGGATGATGTGCTTGCCGAAATCGACCCACTCCAGCGAGCTTTCGAGAATGTCCTCGAGCACCTCGGCGTTGAATAGATAGACCCCCATCGAGGCGAGGTAATTGCCGCTGTTGGCTTGCATCCCGTGCTGGACGAGCGTTTCGGCGGGCGTATACATCTGCTTGAGCTGGTCTTCGGTGGAAGGTTTCTCGATGAAGTCGCGGATACGCCCGGCCGAACTAATCTTCATAATCCCAAACCCGTGGGCCTGTTTGGCCCCCACGGGGAGCGCCGCGACCGTAATGTCCGCCCCGGCGTGCAGATGAGTCCTCAGAAGCGTGCGGTAGTCCATCGTGTACAACTGGTCGCCCGAGAGGATCAAGTAGTACTTCGCGTTCAAATCGCGGATGTGCCGCAGTTGCTTGCGGACCGCGTCCGCGGTGCCCTGATACCAATCGCCGCTTTCGAGGGTCTGTTCGGCGGCCAGGATCTCGACAAAGCCCCGCGAGAAGTTGTCGAACTTGTAGCTGTTGGTGATGTGGCGGTGGAGCGAGGCGCTGTTGAACTGCGTCAACACGCAGATACGCTTGACGCCGGAATGGATGCACTGGCTCAGGGGGATGTCCACGAGCCGGTAACGGCCCAGGAGCGGCACCGCCGGTTTTGCGCGCAACGCGGTCAGGGGGTGCAGCCGTGTCCCGCGCCCGCCACCCAGGACGATCGCGCCCACCTGTTCCATGATATCGGGGCCCGCATCGACATCCGGTTTTCTTCTTTTCATGATTCCTATCCTTCCCGATAGGGCGGAGCTACTGCCCGCCTAGACGATGTGCTTCCAATAGATAATGAGCAGACAGGTCAGGCCCCAGAGCACAAGGGTAATGCTCAAAGGGCGGTCGCGCAACAGAACGGCGCTCGGGTCGCCCACCAGGATATCCTGATGGACTAAATACAGATACCGGAACAGGCCGTAGACGACGAACGGCAGCGTCAGATAGAGCTTGTCCGTGCCCAGCCGGTCGACGACTTCGGGTGAGCAGGTGTAGATCGTGTAGGTAATCAGCGTGGCCCCGGCGACGATTACGGTCAGCGCGTCCAGGTAGGGCACCGAGTAATGACCGAGCACCTCGCGATGCGTCGTGGCGCCGTCCGACAGCGACCGCATTTCGTGCCGCCGCTTGCTGATGCCCAGGAAGAGCGCTGCAAACAGTGTGCACACGACGAGCCAGTTCGAGAACGTGACGTGCAGCGCGATCGCGCCGCCCATGGCGCGCACAACGAACCCGATCGCAAGGACGAGCACGTCCACAATCACGACCTTCTTGAGTTCCAGCGAGTACAGCGTCGTCGACACGATGTAGAAGAGGAGTATCAAGGCGAACCCGACGCCGAGCCATGCGCCCATCGCAAGGCTCACGACCGCCAGGAGCGCGATCCATGCCTTGGCGGCTCCGAGCGATAGGGCGCCGCTCGCAAGCGGGCGCATGCGCTTCTCGGGATGCGCGCGGTCGTTGTCGACGTCGATAAGGTCGTTGAACAGATACATGGAACTCGATGCGGCGCAAAACGCCGCAAAGGCGATTACGCTCCGCAGGATTTGATGGGGATAGCTGAGCTGCTGCGCGAAAAGCAAGGCCGCGAAAACCAAGAGATTCTTGGGCCATTGGTACACGCGCAGGGCTTTAAGAACGGTGCCGATCATGACTGCCCGCCGACTCGGTTGCGTGCCCGCATTCTGCACGAGGCGCTCCGAGCCTGTCAAACCTCTTGCGGCGCTCACGTGTGCTCTCGTATCATGACCGCATGCCGCAGCTTACGAAGACGTTGTGAACACAAGCATGGAATCCTCCTCGCAGCAAACGCATGCTCAACGAGATCTGAACCCGCGCACGGCGGCGCTGGCCCTGCTTGGGATTGTCTTCGTGGGGGCGGCGCTACGCGCCTATCATCTCGGATCCGAGTCGGTCTGGTGGGACGAGTACACCAGTGTCATGCATCTGGGCGCGCCCGATCTGGTTTCGTTTCTGAAACTCAACCGCTCCCTCGACCCGGCCACGCTGCCGCTCTACTACTCGATCGAGTACTTGGTGTGGCGTCATGTGTCGAGCGGCATTCTCGCGCTCCGCATGGTCTCCGTGTGCCTGAGCTTGCTCACGTTCCCGCTCGTATACCTGCTGGGCAAACGGCTGTTCGGAAGGGCCGCCGGGATTGTCGCGGCACTGTGTTTCGCGTTGTCGCCGGTGCATATCTTTCATGCCCAGGGCATCCGCATGTACGTCATGCTGGACCTGCTGGCCGTCGCGTCCGCTTACACCTTCGTTCGGATTCTCCAATCGGGCGGAAGGCGATGGTGGGCCGCGCATCTGCTCGTGAATTTCCTGCTGCTGTGGACGCATCCCTTCACGGTCCTAATCATGGCCGTGGAAGGCGCTTTCCTGGTGCTGGCGCGTTATCGCGCATGGCGCATGGTGGGCGCCTGGATCGCGGCCCATGGGGTATTGCTGATCCCGTCGGTTGTCTACTTTGCCCAAGTGCGCTACTGGTCGCCCACGCAAACCGAAGCTTGGTTGCGCATGCCCACGGTGCTCGAATTCCTGGGCGATCTCGTGGGCGACGACGTCATTTCATGCACGTATCAACTCCGAGTGTCGCAAGCTGCATTCGGCTTTCTGCCGTCCTCGCTGGCTCACGCGCTGTCCTCGGCCCACGGCCTGTTCGATGCCGCCCTGCTGGGCTTGGCTTTGGGTTGCGTTGCGTTCGCAATACGAGGCGTAGTTAACCGCACCGAATCACCGGAACGCGCAGTCCAGCGCCGCGAACGGACCATCTTCCTGTTGTTATGGTTGTGTCTTCCGGCTCTGCTGCTTTACGCGGCGTCCCTCGCATCGCGCCCGTGCATCTTTCCGCGTTACACCCTGTACAGTTCCGTGGCGTTGTACCTGTTGATCGGCGGTGTTGTAGGTACGCTCCGCAACAAGGATGCCGCGTTCGCGGCCGTGGCGGCCATCGCGGGCCTGTTCGCGTACCAAGCCGCCCTGGTCCTGCCGGGTCCGCAACGCACGGACTGGAACCGCGCGGCGGCGCTCGTAGCCGCTCAAGGCGGACCGCGCGATCTGGTCCTGGTACGCGCGGCTGAACCGAAGCTGGCACAGGCTTCGCGCGAGATGTTCGTGCTGGCCGCGGGAAAGACTGAGCGTCCGGTGTCGTTCGCCAAAGACCTTGATGTCCTCGCCGATCAAGCGCGTTTCTATCTCGAATGGTGCGCGCGGACCTACGGCGATCGGGAAGCGCGCCGCAAGGCGTGGGCCACGCTGGTCCTGCCGCCGTTCGATTCGGGACCCAGCAAGGAATTCGAGTCGCAACTCGCCGCGCGAGGCTTAACCTTCACAACGACGGAACTCGGAGGCATCGAGCACCTTCTCGTGTACGGAATATCGTACGACCCGAATGCGGTGGTTCAGACGCCTCCCGAGGCGCAAGGCGTTGTTGAGCGCGCGAAGGCTTTCGGCGATCTCGCGCTTGCGCTCGCCGAAGTGCGCGACTATCCCGCCGCGCTGGCCGCCCTCGAACGTGTCTCCGTCGCCGACACATCCGTGGCGCGCCCCTACGAGAACCTCGCGGCGGCGTTGCGTGAATCGAAGGACGCCGCGCCCCTTGTCGCCGCAGTTCGCGCTTTCCTCAAGGGAACGGGGTATCAGGAAAACGGCCAATTGGACCTTGCCGCGGTAGCGTTCCGCCAAGCCACTGAGCTCGACCCGCATTACGTCGTGGCGTGGCATTCGCTCGCGACCACGCTGATCGACGCAGAACGCTATCGGGACGCCTTGCCTGCGCTGCATAAGACCGTGTCGCTGTACGTGGGCGACGCGTTGGTCTTCGGGCATCTCGCGGATGTCATCGCGGCCAACAGCGACATCGCCTCGGCACGACGCGCGCTGGCGCTGTTCCTTGAAGGCGTCCAGAAGGGCGATACGCGCGACACTCAAGGCATGATGGAAGCGTTTCGCGAGTCCATCAAAACGGATCCGGCCTACGGGCTTGCGTACTTCGCGCTGGGTATCGCCCAGCTCGACGGCGGCGACGATAACAGCGCTCTAGCGAATCTCCGCAAGTCATGCGAACTCGACATCCGCATTGCCGATCTGTTTCAGCCCTTCTTCGATGCCTTCTTCGTGCAAAAAGACTACGGCCGCGCCTGGCAAGCCCTCGAAGCCATGCGCGCGAAAGGCTTCGATGTCCCCACGACGTTCGTCGACAGACTCAAGCGAGACTCCGGCCGCGACCAGTGAGTGAGCCTTTCGCGGCGCGCGGCGTTTTGTCAATAGTTTATTGGGAAAAATTTCGGAGATTGCGGGGAATTGTCATCCTATTTTTGGCGGAGTCGTGTATAATATAGATGACATGGGGAAGGTGAGTCTTGAGCCTCCTCGATCTACGGATCGGGGCGAGAGGAGGTTGTAGTATGGGAAGTGAACGGCGGCGGCATTCGCGGATCGACGAGTCGGTGTGCGCGTGGGTTTCCTTTCCCCGCGACGGGGCGGCGTACGGAACGTTGACGTCGGACGTGGGTCCTTTGGGCGCGCGCTTGTGCACGTGCAGGACTGTCCATGTCAGCGAGAAGGTCGTGCTTCATCTTCAGTTCCCGTCGGCCAGCATCGCCTGCGAGGGCGCGGTGTGCTGGGTGCAGGCCGAGCCGTCCGGTGAGTGCACGTTTGGCGTGCAGTTCGAGAACCTTCCCGAATCGGAACGAGACTATCTGCGCAGGCATGTGTCGCACGCAAGGATGGCTTGCGTGGCGTGAGCCGCGTTGGTCCGGGCCGCTTGA
Source organism: uncultured Nitrospiraceae bacterium (assembly GCA_964402555.1). Lineage (GTDB taxonomy): Bacteria > Hydrogenedentota > Hydrogenedentia > Hydrogenedentales > SLHB01 > CAYOCT01. Next base: position 69,028 of record CAYOCT010000016.1, read on the forward strand.
ATCGGCGAGGGGCGGGGGTCAGTGTTTCTCGTTTTGCGGCATCCAATGAATGGAAATGCCTTGCCTTTCCATCCTGCGAAACCACGTCATCTGGCGCTTCGCAAACTGGCATATGGCGATGTACAGCTTCTCGAACATCTCGGAGCGAGTCTTAATCGTGCCTTCGAGATAGGCGGCGATGAACCGGAACTCGAGGCCGAGCCGGTCGAGCCGCTCCCATGACACGCCCTGTTCGTGAAGGCATTTGATCTCGTCGATCATCCCTGTCTTGATCCGCTCCTGCAACCGCGCGCGAATCCGCGCGCGCAGGGCGTCGCGCTCCCACAGCATGCCAAGGAGCAGCGCGCGGACTTCCGGGGCGGGTTCGGGCGCGTGGTCGCACGAATACTCGGCGATCTCGATCGCGCGGACGATCCGTTCGCGGTTCTCGAGGTCCGTCGTGTTATGCAGGCGCGGCTTGGCCGCCACGAGACGCCGCGCGAGTTCCGCCTCCGACATCGTCTCGAGTTCCGCGCGCAATGCCGGATTCTCCGGCACGGGCGTCATCCGATAATTCATAAGCACGGCTTCGAGATACAGGCCCGTTCCGCCAACGATGACCGGCAAGACCTGCCGCCGTTCGAGGTCCTCGAAGACCGAATAGAAACGGTGCTGATAATCGAACACGCTGAACTCGACATCCAGGTCCACGATATCAATCAGATGATACGGTATCGCCGTCCCATCCACGACGTACTCGCCGAGGTCCTTCCCCGCCGACAAATTGAGTCCGCGATACACCTGCCGCGAATCTGCCGAGACAATCTCGCCCCCGAGCGACCGGGCCAACTGCACCCCAAGATGCGTCTTCCCCGAAGCCGTCGGCCCAAGCACAACCAGCGCATTCTTGTCCTTCAGATCCATCCCGCCATCATACCCGGCAGTCGCGCCCATGGTCCAGTACTTAAATGGGGACAGTAACCAATTAAATCGGTTTTGCATAATCTCTTGCAGGCACAGGAGAGACGTGATACGGTTACTATATAAGGCATGGGTTAGTTCGGCAGCCACGGATTTGTCGGATGCCGCGATGAATCCATTGAAACCACCGATGCGCACCGATAAACACCGATGAGATTAGCCTCATATCGGTGTTTATCGGTGTGCATCGGAGGTTGTGTCGAATGTGATTTGGCAAGAGTGGGCGATATACATTTGGTATTGGGCGCCGGGCATCTCCTCAGAGTTTTAATTGAATCCATGGTTTGCATAAACCGGCGATTCGGGGTATAATAGGCTTGCCTGGGGAATTGTAGGCGACGTACAGGCAAACGCCTGGCTGCGGACCCAACCTGAAAGGAGGGTATTGCATGACTAAACCTCTATCCTGCATACTCTTCGCGTTGCTGCTTTGTTCCCCGGTTTATGGCGCGGACCATGCTGACGGGGGCTTTCTTCCCCCCTTGGCATCGAAAAGTCTCCAAGATGCCGCACTCAATCCTATTCCGAAAGAAACCGTAGCGAGTTATCTTGGCCAAGTGGACGCGGTGCATGTTTTCGACGGTCTTGCGGGTCAGAACGACGCGCTGAAAGCCGCCGATGCCGGCGAGCCGGTTCTGAAAGTGGGCCAAGGGTATCCGGTCACTGTGAAGGCCGCGAATCTGTTCGGCGCGCCGACATTGGACGGAACGTACTCTGTGTATCTGGCCGCCGTTACTTCGATGGATGCCGAAGCGGTACGGCTGCGCGTCGATTTGTCGCAATTGAAGGACGACGAGGAACTGTGGGTGCTCGACCCTGTTGGGACGCGCGCGTTCGGTCCGTATACCTCGAAGGATGCGCTTGCGGGAGGGCGGTGGCTTCCGGCGATTGAGGGCGACACGGCGGTGTTGATGGCGCGCACGCTCAAGGCCGCGATGCCGTCGGTGACGCTCGATGCGGTGTCGCATTTCTTCTGGCAGCTCAAGGACTATCGGGAGCTGTCGTGCAACATCGCGGTCGCGTGCGAGGAGAACCCGCTTATCCAGCAGGCGTCGAGCGCCGTCGGCCTTGTGCTCGTGCCGAGGGGTCTCGATACGCTCGCGGGTTCGGGCGCGCTGATCAACGTGCCTACCACGGCCGCGCTTGAGCCGTATTTCCTCACCGCGAACCATCTGCTGGGGCGGTCGGAGGACGCGCCGAACGCGGACGTGATTTGGGATTTCCGAGTGACGCAGTGCTCCGGCGCGACGCCGCCCTCGTTGAGCAGTCTTCCCCGAAGCGGCGGGGTGTCGCTTCTTGCCACGAGCGCGACGCTCGACGAGACGCTGTTGCGGCTTGATACGGTTCCGGTGGGCGCGTACGGGCGCGCGTACCTGGGATGGGATTCGCGCGCGCCGAGCGTGGGGGAGAGCGTGATCGCGATGCATCACCCTGGCGCGAAACACATGCGCATCAGTTACGGCCACGTCGAGCAGATCAACGTGTCGGTGTCGCCGTATCAGTACGAGACGCGAGTGGGCTGGGACGATGGCGTGACCGAGGCCGGGTCGTCGGGCGGGTGCCTGCTTGCGGCTGACGGGACGTATCGCATACTCGGCACGTTAACCGGCGGGTCGGTCCAGACGTGCAGCGGCACGGCCGAAGACAACTTCGATTACTTCTCGTCGTTTGCGCGGTTCTTCCTCGAGATCTCGCCTGCATACATCACCGGGGTCGACAGCAGCGGTTCGTATCGCAACCCGCCGCCCGGTATCGACGGCAAAGACCAGACCACTACGGGATGCTTCGCGGTATCGGCGGACACGGATTTCGGGGCGGTTGCGGGCGACTTCGCGGTGATCGGCCTGGCTGCTTTCGCATTGGCGTCGCTTCGCGCCAGGCGTCTGTCTGCGTTACGCGTCCGCGGACGGGACAGATAGAGGCGGCGTATCAGGGAAACACGGCGTTATGTGCGAAGTGCGCCTCGATGACCGAAGCCAGCGCGTTGGAGACGTTGGTGTGGTTGTTGGGGTTCGGGCCGTGCAGGAAATCGAAGTCGTCCACGATCGAGACGTATTCGGTCCAGGATGAATCAAACAGCCAGACTGCGAAGCTGTCGCCGTCCTGCTCGATCAAGTCCATCACATCGCCGAGGTAGCGGTCCGCTCCAGGGCACCAGCGATGCACGCCCATTTCGTTAAAGACGACAGGAACGTTGTGCGCAGCCTTGAAGTCGTCGACCGGGGCAAACTGGGCTTGAAGCCAATCGCGATTGACGGTCTCCTTTACTCCATCGCCGTCGGCGTCGAACCTTCCGGGGTACGAGAGAAGAAACACGCCCGGATCCTGATGGGTGTAGACCATCGGCTCGTACGTGTGCACGGTATATACGGTGCGTGCGACGCCGGTCAGTTGAAGGTACGGGAGCCACGAGGCGGCGTTGTAGCTCATCGGTCCCACGAGGATCGGCGTATTCGCGTCTACGGCGCGAATCGCGGCGGCGATGCGTGGATGCAGCCCGTTCCAATCGTAGAGCGTGCCGCCGTGCATCGCGTAGAAATGCTCGGGATCGTAATCGTCGAAGAACCGCGCGTTCGCGTTCGGTTCGACCATGAGGTCGTAGCCGACAACGTTCGCCTGATTTCGATAGCGTGTCGCCGTATAGCTCCACATGGCGACCCACGCGTCCTGGGCCTCCTTTGATTCCCACACGCTGTCGTTGACCAAGTCCGGCGCGAGGTCGGGCGTGAACGTAAACTCGCTACGGCCGGGCCCCGTGCGCGCGCTGATGACGACGAAGAGGCCCGCATTGGCTGCCATGCCGATGAGGGCATCGAGGTTGGCCTGCACGCCCGTATCGAGCGTGAAGGGCGGGGCTTCGGTGTACAGGCCGGGGTGGGAAATGTTGACGTAGTTCGCGCCCAACGCCGCCAAGCGGTCGAAATCGGACTGGGTGAACGGCGGCCCGACGGGGCCGGGTCCAATAAAAGTCGGGCCGTCCAAATCGGGATACACGCGCCGTTGCGCGATGTTCACGCCCCGCAGTTGAGCGCCGTTCGACCATAACGCGTACTTGTCCGCCATTAGGGTCAAGTCGATGCCGATGGCCTGATCGCCCGCATTGGAAGCGATAGTCACCGACCCTTTCGCCGTGGCCTTGGCAAACGCGTTGCGGTCCACGGTGACTTTGACGTCGACCTTGTCGTCCGGACCCGTGCTCGAACCGTCGAGCGGTGTCACTTGAATGAACGTCTCGTCCGGCGAGACCGTAAAGGTGAGCGTGGTTCCCGCCTTGCCCTCATTCCAGACCTGGAAGGTCCAGTCGGACTCTCCCGGCGCAAAGGTATGGGCACTATCGGAGACCGCAAGCTGCGGAGAAGGGCACGCACTCAAGCCCACTGCGAGGCCCGCCATAACGACGGCCCATAGCGCGTTGCGTACCGAAGACGATCGAATGAACGGGACAGAAACTCGAACCATGCGCGCCGCCTCCTTCGTGTACTGTCATAGGTACAAAGGCGGCGAGGGGGTTATTCCTTTGCGCGCTTCGGCTTGGTTTTAGGCTGCGCCTTCGCTTTGGGCTTCGCCTTCGCCGGGACGGATTTTCGCGCCGCGGGTTTTGGAGGAGAAGGTTCGAGACTGCGGGCCATGGACGCCTGGTTGCCCGCATGGTCCGTGACGGTGATCACGACTTCCTTAGCGCCCTCGGGGAGGTCCTCGTCGCGTTCCCATTGTATCACGCCCTTCTCGGGATCGTACGAGAACAAGAGCCATTGCCCGTTGCACGTGGCTCCGAACTCCGCGATACCGCTGCATCCGTCGCCGATCGCGGCCCGTATGAATGGGCGTCGTACGTCGCCTTTGGGAGCCTGCTGCACCGTGATCGCACGGATCGACGGCGGCAAGGTGTCTTCGAGAACGGCGAATGCGCCGAGATGACGCGTCTCGATAGTCAACGGATTACCGCCCTCGTGGTCCGACTCCAACGACCAGTAGGAACCGCAATCTCGATAGACCGCCGCACGTTTCAGATCCTGAATGCCTTCCGGGCGGGAGAACGCAATGGTCAGGGGCGCGTCCACGGGAAGGATGGCAGGCCAGAGACGGATCGCGCCGCCGCGCATGGCCGCGGACGCGTTCGAAGTCCCGTCCTCCGAGGCGCGCAGGTACAGCGTGCCGTAGGGCGACTCCGGCTTCACCGTGACAGCCGCCCCGCCGACGCGCAACGTGCGTGCCGCGTCTCCGCGATGGAACACTTCGATCCGCTGGTCGAACGTTGCGAGGCGCACGTGCGCGATACGAACTGAAAGCTCTTGGGCTTTCGGCTGCGGAACGATTGCGGCGCGGAACGTTCGATCGTTGACGCGTCGAAAGACGCCGCAGTCCGGGACCGCGCCTTCTACCTCGATACTCGGCACGTCAGACTCCGGCGCGGTGAAGGCCGCAGTCGCAACGAGCCACGTGCCCACGCAGTCAAGCGTGACGCTGCCCTTGCCCGTCCCGGACTTGACGGGCCTCGCGGGTTGTGCCGCGGCAGAGGGCTTTAACGGAATTGTCACGACCGCCGCGTTGCCGTCGTAGTCCTCCGCCTCGATGTCCACTTCGCATGGATGATCCGGGACCTCGAACCATCCGTCGCCCTTGGTTCGCTGGAAGATGTCGCAGACATTTCCCGGCCAGCGCCATTGGAGAAGGAAACTGCCCTTGTCAAGCAGGAACGGATAGTACGAGACGGTTTCGTCGTAACGGTTGTCGTAAGTGAAACGGTCCATCTGAATGCGGAAGATCTCGGCATCGCTGCACGCGGTTCGCACGCGGTACACGCCGAGTTTGCTGTCGCCGTTGTTTGCGGGGTCGATGGTGTCCACACCGAATCCGACGCGTCCCGAAGCGGATACCGGCTCGCACGTATAGTGTCCGGGGCGAACGGGTCGAACGTTGAGGATAGCAGGCATCACATCGCCGTTGACCGTCGAGTCCGGCGCACGAGGCACAACGAGCACTTTCCGAATCGTGGGGAGGCCCGCATCGGGCCAATCGACGCCCACGTTGCGCGGGTTGATCGGGGCGTTTTCCGTGTCGCGAATCTCGTAGTGGAGGTGCGCTACGCCGATACCTGTATCTCCGCTCAAAGCGACGACCTCGCCACGCTTTACAGGAAACGCGCCTGGGTCCGGCGTCAGGTCGACCATGTAGGAATGTCTTGCATGCTGGGCCTTGCGGACGTACTCTCGAAGACTGGGCGCGTAATCGCTCAGGTGTCCGAAGACGACCGTGTGCCCATCCTTGAGTTTAAGGTAGACGGCCTTGCCGTAGCCCCACGGCGAGCAGGCGACGCGCGCGATATAACCATCGGCGGGGGCATGGACGGGCTTGCCGATGCCTCCCGTATGAAGGTCGACGCCGGCATGGAAACGGCCCACGCGGTATTCGCCGAACGTGGACGTGATAATGCGCGGAAGGTCGAGCGGCCACGCATACGGCTCCGCTTGCAGCGCGCCCACGGCGGCCGCGAGCAGCGCGCATATTAGGCCCGTCACTTACTTGCCAGCCTTCTTCTTCTTTTTGTCAGGCTTGGCGGGCGCCGCCTTGGATGCAGACTCCTTCTTGGGACTGCTGGCCGCAGGCTTCGCTGCACTTTCTGGCGCAGTGTCGCCGCCGGCATCCTTGCGCATCTCTTCGAGGAGGTCGCGGTACTTGGGATTGCTGGCGAGCGTCTTTTCGAGTTGCAGATAGACTTCGATCGCGCCGGGCTTCTCGGCCAGCGGCTTGCAGAAGGCGTCCAGCGCCTCGCCTGATTTCTGCGCCATCAGATAGTTCTTGATGAAGTCCTTGGCCTTGTCGAGGCTGCCGTCGCTTCCCGGCATGGTGTCGATCAGTTTGATAATGTTGAGGCCTTGTTCGCCTTCGATTACGTCGCTGACGTCGCCCGGCTTCAGTTTCGAGGCTGCCTCGACGACCACCGGCGGCAGTTGCGCCGTCGGCACCGGGCCGAGATCGCCGCCGTTGGCTTTGTCCGGCGCTTCGGAAACGTCTTTCGCCACGGTCTCGAAACTCTCGCCTGCCTGGACGCGTTTCAACGCGGTCTCAATGCGCTTGCGCGCTTCGGCCTTCTTCTTCTCGTCGTAAGGAACCTGGCCGTTGCGCGTGGCGACGAAGATGCGCTGCAAATGAATGCGGTCAGGCGTCTTGAACTTCTCTTTGTGCTTCTCGAAGAACGACGCGATCTCCGCGTCGGTCACGGCGATGCCTTTCTCCTTGACGATCGCTTCTCGCATTTTGTTTACGAGAATGCGTTTGCGCAATTCATTTTGCGCCGCGTCCTTGTTCAGGCCCGCCCTCTTGAGAAGGTCCGCCTCGGATACCCCGGCTTCGGCTTTGTCGGCTTCCGACGGATCTTTGCCCTCGGCGAGCGCCACGCGCTTGCGCAACTGGTCCACCGCCGCCGTCCATCCGGCATTAAGTTCGTCGTCTGTTACGGTGAGCTTGCGCTTTCGGGCCTCTTGGTACAGCAGTTCGTGCTGGATCAGCAACTGCACCGTGCGCACACCCGTGGCCAGGCGGATCTTGTCGTCGACTTTCGGGTTGCGCGTGCGCGCGACCCACGCGATAATCTCGGTCTCGTACAGCGAGATGAATTCCTCCCGCTCAATATTCTCGCCGTTTACTTTGGCGACCGGGCCGTCGGGCACCGATTGCAGCACAAGGTCCGCGTGCGACAGGTCCGGCGCTTGCGCAAGCGATACGCCGGCGAAGGCTACGAAAGCCACGGCCAAGGCCAAGCAACGAGACATCTTCATTGTTCTTCTCCTTCCGATGCGAGTGAAACGGCTGCGCGCGCCTCTTCGGCTCTCTTCCGTTCCGCGACCATCTCGGACAGCGCAGTGTGGAGGACAAACCGGACCAGGAGGAACACGGCCGCGTACGTGACTACAAAAGCAAGACCCGAACGATAGGCAATGGCGAACCCATCCACGTGGAGCCAAAAACCCAGGGCCATCACCGCCGTGCCGACTAATACCGCGGCGGCAATGCCCAACAGATCAGGGTCCAGCACCAGGTGCTTGCCTGTCTTTCGTATAGCCGTCTTTGCCACGGGAAGATGCTACCACAACGCCGCCGCTGGACGGAAGTCAGTGCGACGCGGCGTGCGACGCTTCGAAGAGCGCGCGCAGGTTTTCGAGGGGCGTCTCGGGTGTCATGACGTTGGCCGGGCCCAGTAAAAGGCTGCCGCCGTAAGGGCGCCCCAACGTGTCGACGATGCGCCAGACTTCGTCTCTGATTTCCTGGGGCGTGCCTGAACACAGCAACTGCTGGATGTCGATCGCACCGCTGAACGCCACGCGCCCTCCGAACTCGCACGCGAGACGGTCGATGTCCATCGCGCCGGGCTGGACCGGATCGAGGACGTCCATGCCCGCGTCGATCAGTTCGCCGACGATATCCGTGACGTTGCCGCAACTGTGGAAGATCGTGTCCATGCCGAGGCGGTGCGCTTCGGCGAAGGCTTTCGCGTAATACGGCTTGAAGAAGTCACGCCACATATCCGGCCCGATCATCAGGCCCGTCTGGCTGCCCCAGTCGTCGGTCATGAACACGGCGTCCGCCCCGAGGCCGGCCCATTGCCGGATGATCGCCAACAGGTATTCGAGCAGTGCATCGAGCAAACGGCGCACCTCGGTCTCATGCATGCAGAAATCGGTAAAGATCGCGTTCATACCGCGCAACGAATGCAAGCGTTCGAACATGGCCAAGTGGATTACACCGTAGATGTATTTGGTTTCGCCGTGCATGGCCAGCGCGGGTTTCACCGCGTCCAGGCGGCCCGGCGCGTGTGGGTCGGGGATGCGGCATTCGAGATACTCGTCTAACTGCGACCACGATTGCAGGGGATAGTCAACCGGCGTTGCGCCTACGCCACCGAAGGCATGGCCCCAACGCGTGCCCCACTCGTCAGTCCATTCCGCGTCGCGCATGAGGACCTCGACGGGATTGATGCGCGGATGGACGCCGGGCGGTTGATAGCCAATCGTGATGTCGTACGGAATGACGGCGATGACGTCGTCCGGATACTCGCAGAACAGATCAGCAAGCGCATCGCCGTACCGCAAGATCAGGTCAAACGACAAACGTTTCAATCGTACGGGGCATCGGCCGGACCCGCGCCGATGCACGGCTTCCTTTACCCATGCCTTTGTAGGTGGGTTCGATAGTTGCGCCGCATTCACGCGTTCGTCGAACCGCGCCAGAATGCGTTCCATTTCAGGAATCGGCAGGCTTCTGAAATCCGTTTCGACGGCGCTCACGGGCGCGGCCCTCTCTCCACCATGGCGCGCACGTCCGCGAACCACCGCTCGGCGCATGCCGTGATCTCGTCGAAGCGTCCGGACCGCACTTCGTCGAGCAGGCGCATTTCCGTGGTCACGCCCGCGACGCCCGCGAACGCGCCCTCGTCGAAATAGCTCTGCATGGTTTCAAGCACGATGCTGCCCGCGGGCATGATGCGCGTGCCGGGGAACGGGCCGAGCATGTACATCAGGTATTGCGGTCCGACCATGTTGCACGGGAACAGTTTGATGACGTCCGCGCCGAGACGTAGCGCGTCGGCGATCTCGGAAGGGGAGAAGCATCCCGGCGCCGCGATGGCGCCCGCCGCCAGCGCCGCTTCGACGACCGGCGGAAACAGATTCGGCGACACAATGCCTTGCGCGCCGCTGTCGAGCGCCATCCGCGCCTGCTCCGCTGTGGTAACCGTGCCGGCCGACACGACGATCCGTTCGCCATGCTTCTTGCGCAGGTTCGCGATCACGTCGCACGCGCCGGGCGTTGTGAACGGCACTTCGACGAGGGTGGCGCCGCCCTCGATCAGCGCGTCGAACGTGTCTTCCGTTTGTTGTGCCGTGTCGCCGCGCAGGATCAACACGAGCCATTCGCGATGCATGCGTTCTAAGAGAGCCGTTTTGTTCATTGTGTCCCCGCCTGAAGGATCTGCGATTTTAGTGGACGAGGTGGACGGATGCGTCCATTTGGTCCACCAAGTCCACTCCGTTTACGATCTACAATCCCAGGTTGTTCATGACCTGTTCTTGTTGCTGATTGTGCTGGCCCGCGATGCCGCCGATCTTCTCGCGGCCATAGGATCCCGCGGTATTCGATCCCGCGTTGCTGTTGCTGTTGAGTTGATTCTGGATACCGATGCCGGTCATGGCTTCACCCATCGGCCCCGCCCCGCCCATGCCCGCGTTCACGCGCGGCTGCTGAGGCATGGGGGGCTGCGCGGCCACGGGCGCCTGGGGTTGCTGCATCAGTTGTGCAGGATGGTACAACGCGCCGTTCTGCGGATAGAAGATGAAGTCCTGGCCCGAGTCGGTCTTGGGGACCGAGGCCAGGTACGTCGGCACCAGCGCCGCCAGCGACGGCGGATAGAATCCCACCGCGCGCCCGTACGAGTTGACAGCCTCTCGGATCTGATTCATCTTCTGCATGTCGCCCGGCGTCGGTCCTGCACTCACGGGGGGCGGCGCGGCGGGGCCGTCGAGGACCTTGCCGGCCACGGCATCGTAGCCGTACGGCGTGCCGTCGGGACGGTTCGGGACACTGGGAAGGTACCCCGGCGCCAGTTCGGCGAGCGTTGCGGGGTAGCGCCCCTTTTCCGCGGCGTACGTGTCGATCGCACGCTGCAAGTTGATTTTGGCGGTGGTGTCGCTGGCTCTCGTGATTTGGCCTTTCATGGCCTTCATCTGATCGGCCTGCAACTTGCCCTCGATGGCTGTCGTGGTCAGGAGTTCGACGCCGCAACCCGGCAGCGCCAGCATGAGGATGAGGATCGTGGACCGTTTCATGTGCACACCTCCTAATCGCATTATAACACACCTGTCCTGTGACAACGTTCGGGGCGCGCGAAATACTCCCGCGACCGAGGTCCTCGAAGAGGCGCTTGCGTTGGGACGGGGAGGGCGATTACGATGCCCGGCGTGAGGCAGAGAGGCCTTTGCGCTATGGACCAAGACCCGAATCGATCGCAACGGACGGCCCTAACGGCGCTGGCGCTCGTGGGCCAGCTTGGCTTGGCCGTCGCGTTGCCGATGGTCATCGGCGGCATCGCGGGCAAGTATCTCGACGAATGGGTGGATGGCCACGGTATTGTGTTAATACTCATGTTAATATTGGGGATCGCGAGTGGTCTCTACAGCGCCTACCGCATTCTGGCGAAGGAACTGCGATGGACCCCATAAAACGCTTCCAAACGTACGTAATTCGCATCGCTCTCGTAGTAACGATAGTGGCCTCGTGCGCGGCATTCTTTGTGGATGCGGCCGCCGGCAAAGGCGTGGCGATGGGGGGGCTCGCGGCGGTGCTGGGGTTCTGGGTTCTTGTGCGCAACACCGGACTTGCAATCCCTTCGGACAATCGTGTAAAGTCTCGCACTCGAAGATGGATTGCGGCCAGATTCCTCTTGTACGGATTGGTGCTCGTGGCGGCCTACCGGATGGATCGGGAGCAATTGCGGGGTTTCTTTGGAGCCGCAGTTGGTTTGCTTAGTATCCGTCTCGCGATAACGGTTGTGGGCGTCACCGGATGGGATCTGAAGGAGACGGAGCGGCAGGATGGAACACATCGGTGAACGGTTAACGTGGCACTATGTGCCCTTTACCAATGTGCTTATTCCGATGGGCGGACTGAACATCATTACCGTCCTGTGCACGGTGCTTGCTATGGTCATCCTGTGGGGGTTGATGCGGCTTGCGGTCCGTAAGTTCGCTTGGATTCCCGACCGCGGCCAGTTGATGGTCGAGTTGTTTCTTTCCGGCTTCGACGGGATGGTCAGCGGGACGCTCGAACTCAAAACCCGCGACGAGAACCGCCACTACCTTCCTCTGATTGCCTCGCTCTTCGCGTTCGTCCTGCTTTGTAACGGCATCCCGCTGCTTCCGCTGCCTCATATCGAAGAGCCCACGAGCGATTTGAACTGCACGCTGGCGATCGGCGCGATGAGCGTCATCTACAGTCTGTACTGCGGGTTCAAAGTGCACGGCATCAAGGGCAAGCTGGCGGAGATGTGCGGCCCATTCTGGCACCACCACGGGAAACTGAACTTCGCGGCGTTGATGGGAAAGGTCCTGGGGATCGGGTTCTTCTTCCCGCTTGCGATTATCGAGAACATTTCGCGCATGATGTCGATCTCGTGCCGTCTTTTCGGCAACATCACGGGAGCGTCGATCGTGCTGGCGGTGTTGACGGCGTTGAGCTTCGGCGTGGTGCTTCCGCTGGGCCTCGACGCGTTCTTGCTTGTGTTCGAATCGGCGGTGCAGGCGTTTGTGTTCGCGATGCTGACACTCATGTATATTGCGACGTCGATTCAGGAAGAATAGAACGTGGTACGGATCGGGGTATCGCTATACCCCTTGTGACGTGGTGACACGGGTTAGGAAGGAGAAAGGATACAGATCATGGATATCGCGACTGCAATGGGGTTGCTGCAAACCACCGTCGGCCAGGCTGCGGAACACGCGGCGGGCATCAGCGGCGCCGACATCATCACCGTGGCGAAGTGCTTCGGGATGGCGCTCGCTATCAGCGTCGGCGTCATTGGACCGGGCCTCATGGAAGGGTACGCGACCGCGAAGGCCGTCGAAGGCATCGCGCGCAATCCCGGCGCGGCTGGCTTGATCACGCGCACCATGATCGTTGGCCAGGCCATCACGGAATCCAACTCGATCTACGCGCTGGTTATCGCGCTGCTGATTTGGCTGGTTCTCTAAGCCGCGTTAACGCGCCGTTGAAACCCAGACCATGATTGCGCTGAACTTCACGCTGGTGGTTCAACTCGGTCTGTTCCTGATCTTTCTTTGGGTCTCGAACACGATCGTGTTCCGTCCTTTGTTGAAAACGATGGACGCGCGTACCGCCAAAGTCGAGGAAGACCAGGCCACCGCCGAAGCGGAAGCCAAAGAGGCCGAACGACTCGAAGGCCAGTACACCAACCGTTTGACGACCGCCCACCAGGTGGCGTCGCAGCGGCTGCACAAGGCTCGGTACGACGCCTATCAGCAGAACCGCACGGCCTTGGACGAACTGAAACGGCGGGCCGACCTCGACGTGGCCAACTATCGCGCAACCATGGACGCGACGATCGCTACGGAATGCGAAAAACTCCCCGCGCTGCTGCCTGGCATTGTCGAGGCAATGGACCGGCAGGTCAGCGCGGAGGGCACGCTGTTGAACGAGAAACTGCTGCACGAGTTGCGGCAGCGATAGGGCAGGGCGCAGTGCGGCCCGGCCTTGGGATAGGGCATGAGTAGCACGAAGAAATTCTTGTATGGCATTGCCGCGATTTACGTAGTGTGCGCGGCGATGGGCATCGTGCTTTTCCATTCGCCGAATTACTCGAAAGGGTACATGGCGAAGTTCAAGGAAGAGCATGAGCGCCGCCACCATATCCTCAAGAACGAGGAATACAAGGCGTACATCGAGCGCCCCGCGCTGCACCATGCCGACGCCACGCTGCTGGCGGACGTCGAGTTCGTTAAGGAATACGAGGCGCGGCCCGAGTTCCAGGCCGAGAAAAGCCGGATATTCTGGTACAACATGTACTTCAAGATCCTGAACTCGGTCGTGTTCATCGCGCTGATGGGCAAGGCGATCTATGGGCCGACGGTGAAGTTCCTCGATGAAAAGATCGTCGAGATCCGCACCGAACTGGAAAACGCCGAGAAGGCCCGGACCGAGGCGCAACAGGCCAAGTCCAAAGCCTCGGCCAAAATGGATCAGTGGCGGGTCATCGAAGAGGATCTCCAGAAGGAGACCGACGACTCGATCCAGAAACATATGGCCGAGATCAATCGCGAATTCGAGGAAGCGCGCGCGCAGCTTCAGAAGGAGACCGGTGACCGGCGGCTCGCCGAGGAACTCCGTGCGGCGCGCCTGGTCAAGGAAGAGGCCGTGACGAGCGCGCTGGCCCAGCTCGAAACGCGATATCGTACGGAAGCCACCCAGGAATTGCTCGCGAAGAATGTGGACACCTTTGTGCGTCTGATGGATCGACTGTCATGAGGAATACGCTGCTAGCCGATCGGTATGCCTTGGCGTTGCGCACGGCCATCACGGAACCCGCGCAACTCGACGAGGCCGTGCAGGCGCTGAACGTCTTCGGAGCGCTATACACGCAGGACATGCTGTTCCGCCGCGCGATGATTAATCCCGTGGTGGACAAAGCCTCGCGCCGCAAGCTGCTCGATGCGGCGTTGCAGTCGTGCCCGGCTCCGCCGCAGGTCGCGCTTACACTCGACACGTTGCTCGCCCGCAATCGGATGGCGTTATTGCCTGCGCTGGCGGCGCGTTTCGAGAGCCTCGTGAACGAACATCTCAACCGGGTCGAGGTAACGGTCGTCACCGCGGCGCCGCTGACGGATCCCGTCGAGCAGCGCATCGTGCAAAGCATGGAGCGTTTCTCGGGGAAGACCGTACAGCTCAAGACCAAAGTGGAACCAGGGATCATCGGGGGATTGATCGTATACATGCGGGGCGTGTTTTTCGATTTTAGCCTGCGCACCAGGCTCGAACGGCTCAGACAGGAGCTCCTTGCGGAGGAAACGTTGACATATGGACATTAAGGCGCGCGCTGACGAGATCACCGAAGTCATTCGACAGCAGATCAGTGACTTCAAGTGGAACATCGACATCGCCGAGGTGGGCACGGTCATTCAGGCCGGCGACGGTATCGCCCGTGTGTACGGGCTCGAGAAGGTCATGGCGGGCGAGCTCGTCGAGTGCCCCCACGGCGTCACCGGTATGGTGCTCAACCTCGAAGAAGACAACGTCGGCGTCGTGCTGTTCGGCGAATACGAGAAGGTCTGCGAGGGCGACACCGTCAAGCGGACCAACCGCATCGCCTCGGTGCCCGTGGGCGACGCCCTGATCGGGCGCGTGGTCGACGGCCTAGGCAATCCCATCGACGGCCGCGGGCCGATCCAGGCCGCGACGTACAACCCCGTCGAACGCATCGCGCCAGGCATCGTCGACCGCCGCCCCGTGCGCAAGCCGCTTCAGACCGGTATCAAAGCCATCGACTCGATGACCGCCATCGGGCGCGGCCAGCGCGAATTGATCATCGGCGACCGCCAGACCGGCAAGACCGCCATCGCGATCGACACCATCATCAATCAGCGCGGACAGGACGTCATCTGCATTTACGTCGCCGTCGGCCAGAAGCGCTCGACGGTCGCGCGCGTTGTCCAGGAACTCCGCGAGCACGGCGCGATGGACTACACCATCGTCGTCAGCGCGTCGGCGTCCGAAGCCGCGCCGATGCAATACCTCGCGCCGTACGCCGGGTGCGCCATGGGCGAATACTTCATGGACAATGGCAAAGACGCCCTTATCATCTACGACGATTTGTCCAAGCACGCCGTGGCCTATCGCCAGCTTTCGCTGCTGTTGCGCCGGCCGCCCGGACGCGAAGCGTATCCCGGCGACGTCTTCTACCTTCACTCGCGCCTGCTCGAGCGTGCGTCCTCCCTGAGCGAAGCGCGCGGCGGCGGTTCGTTGACGGCGTTGCCGATCATCGAGACCCAGGCCGGCGACGTGTCGGCGTACATCCCGACGAACGTCATCTCGATCACGGACGGCCAGATCTATCTCGAATCCAATCTGTTCTACTCGGGCGTGCGGCCCGCGGTGAATCCCGGCATCAGCGTGTCCCGCGTAGGCGGCGCCGCGCAGATCAAGGCCATGAAGAAAGTCGCCGGCATGTTGCGCCTGAACCTGGCGCAGTTCCGCGAACTCGAAGCGTTCGCCCAATTCGGCAGCGATCTCGACAAGGCCACCCAGGCGCAGTTGAACCGCGGCGCGCGCCTCGTCGAAGTGCTCAAGCAGCCGCAATACCAGCCGCTGCCGGTCACGAAGCAGGTCCTGATTATTTTCACGGCGACGAACGGCTATCTCGACAAGATCGCCACGAACGCGCTGGGTCGCTACGAAACCGAACTGTACGCGTACTTTGACGAACAGCACAAAGCGCTGCTCGACGAAATGGCGAGCACGGGCCAGCTTGGCGAAGAACTTGAGAAGAAGCTCCACGCCGCGGTGAAGACGTTCACGGAATCCATCTGGAAAGAGGGTAAGCACTCCTAATGCCCAACCTGCAGGACATACGGCGCCGCATCAACAGCGTCAAGAGCACGCAGAAGATTACGAAGGCGATGAAGATGGTCGCCGCGGCGAAATTGCGCCGCGCGCAGGAATCCATCATGAACGCCCGGCCGTACGCCTACCACATGCGCGACCTCACCAACAGCCTTGCCGCGCGCGCCGACCGCGACAGCCACGCATTGCTGCGCGTCGGCGAAGGGTCGAAGATCGGCGTCGTGGTCGTTACCTCCGACCGCGGGCTGTGCGGGAGTTTCAACACCAACATCGTCAACGAGGCGATGCGTGTTGTGCGCGAGCGCTTTCCCGGCAAAGATGTCGAACTGACGGTTGTCGGGCGCAAAGGCGTTGAAGCGTTGCGCCGCCGGCCGTGCACAGTCCGCGCGACGCATATCGGCGTGTACGAAAAGTTCAGCATCAATGCGGCTTCGCGCATCATCGACGACGTCGTGGCGGGATTCGTCAACGGCGACGTTTCCGAGGTGTACTGCCTGTACAACGAATTCAAGTCGGCGATCTCGCAGCGGGTCACGCTCGAACGAATGCTCCCGTACGAGCCGCCGGAAGAAGACACCTCGAACGAGATCAATTACATCTACGAGCCAGTCGAGCGGAAGATCCTGTTCGCTCTGCTCGTGCGCAATATCCAGGTGCAGATGTACCGTATTTTGCTCGAGTCCGCCGCCAGCGAGCAGGGCGCCCGCATGACGGCCATGGATTCGGCGACGAACAACGCCGGCGACGTGATCGACCGGCTGACGCTCAAGTACAACCGTGCGCGGCAGGACGCGATCACGCGCGAAGTGGTCGAAGTCGTAAGCGGCGCCGAAGCGCTCTAAGCATTGAGTAAGTGATTAATTGAGTAATTGAATAAAGTGACATGGCAATTGAATCGTAATTGAGATGAGCGAACCGGCCTGCCGGACACTTTACTCAATTATTCAATTGCTCAATTACTCAATCATTCCGAGGAGGATGCATGAATACAGGAACGGTTTCCCAGGTTATCGGACCCGTAGTGGACGTGCGTTTCGAGCCCGGCCAGTTGCCGCCGATCTATACCGCGCTCGAGATTAGCCGGCCGGACGGCAAGAAGCTGGTGCTCGAAGTGGCGCTGCATACGGGCGAGAACTGCGTGCGCGCGGTGGCCATGGACACGACCGATGGCTTGGTCCGCGGGATGCCCGTCGTGAACACGGAACAGTTCATTACCGTTCCTGTCGGCGCCAAAGCCCTCGGCCGCATCATCAACGTCATCGGCCAGCCCGTGGACGAGTTGGGCCCCGTCGACGCGCCGGAACGCTGGTCGATCCATCGTCCCGCTCCGAAGTTCGAGGACCTCGAAACCAAGGCCCAGATCTTCGAGACCGGCATCAAGGTCATCGACCTCCTCGCGCCGTACTGCCGCGGCGGTAAGACGGGCCTGTTTGGCGGCGCCGGCGTAGGCAAGACCGTTTTGATTATGGAACTCATCCACAACGTCGCCACCAAGCACGGCGGCTATAGCGTGTTCTCCGGCGTCGGCGAACGCACCCGCGAAGGCAACGACCTCTGGCTCGAAATGAAAGAGTCCGGCGTTATCGACAAAGCCGCGCTCGTGTATGGCCAGATGACCGAGCCGCCCGGAGCGCGCGCGCGCGTCGCGCTGTCCGGTCTTACCGTCGCCGAGTACTTCCGCGATCAGGAAGGCCAGGACGTGCTGCTTTTCATCGACAACATTTTCCGTTTCACGCAGGCCGGCTCCGAAGTGTCCGCGCTCCTGGGCCGCATGCCCAGCGCCGTGGGCTACCAGCCGACGCTCGCCACGGAAATGGGCGAACTTCAGGAACGCATCACGACCACGAAGAAGGGATCGATTACCTCGGTGCAGGCCATCTACGTCCCCGCCGACGACTTGACCGACCCCGCCCCGGCGACCGCGTTCGCGCACTTGGACGCGACGACGGTGCTCTCGCGCCAGATCGTGGACTTGGGCATTTACCCCGCCGTCGACCCGCTCGACTCGACGAGCCGCATCCTCGATCCGCGCATCGTCGGCGACGAACACTACAAGGTCGCGCGCGGCGTGCAGGTTATTCTGCAGCGCTACAAAGACCTGCAAGACATCATCGCGATTCTCGGTATGGACGAGTTGTCCGAAGACGACAAATTGATCGTGAGCCGCGCCCGCAAGATTCAGCGGTTCCTGTCGCAGCCGAACTTCGTTGCCGAGCAGTTCACCGGCGTCCCCGGCAAGTACGTAGCGCTGGCGGACACCATCCGGAGCTTCTCCGACATCCTCGCCGGCAAGTACGACCACCTGCCGGAAGGCGCGTTCTTCTACTGCGGCCCGATTGAAGAAGCCGTCGAAAAAGCCAAGGCCATGGGAGTGTCCTGATCGTGGCGGACCAGGATCAAAAGACGTTGTCGTTGGAAGTCTGCGCGCTCGACCGGGCGTCCGTTAAGGTGGATGCCACCGAGGTCACGGTGCCCGGCGTCCAGGGCATGTTCATCGTGCTGCCGGGCCACGCGCCCTTACTGTCCACGATCGAGATCGGCGAGTTGATCGCCATCCAGCCCAACGGCTCGCAATGTCTGTTCGCCGTCAACGGCGGCTTCGCCCAAGTGCTCGACGACCGCGTCCTCGTCCTGACCCAGACCGTCGAGGTCGACGCCGACATCGACCTTCAACGCGCCGAAGCCGCGCGCGATCGCGCCGAGCAGCGCCTAAAGAAACCCGAAACCGACATCGACGTCGCCCGAGCCGAAGCCGCCCTCAAACGCGCCCTCACGCGCATCAACGTGGCGGAGAAGTCTGGAAGCCATTCCGCGTAGCCGCCCCATCGATGTCCGTGGCTTCTCACTGCTGGCCGCCTTGGCGGATAAGTTTGCGCCACTGCATCCGTCTCAGTCCCCAGCGTCACTTTGCTGCAACTTACGCAACGAGGTTGCATCTCCTGTAACTTCCTACTTGCGGACCGGCCTTCGCTCCCTGTGTCGGGTTGATGCGTGTAGTCACAACTCGCGCCCTGGCGACTTGACGCCGCCCCTTGGCTGCAGCGAATATGGAACTGGTTAGAGTGCGAACGGACGCGAAGGAAGGGACAATCAGTGGAGAGAGTCTATCTGGCACGCCACTATGCCGCTGGTGATTACGCCTGCCTATGCATATTTGAGGAAGGGGTCTTTAGCACTTTCGAGGACGCTGAGGGATTCCTAATAAGGTGTCTCTTGGGCGATGACGACAAGACGTCGTTTGTGGCGGGATCGGAGCAGTCAGCGGAGTCCTCCTTGGAGCGCGGCGAAATCATCTGCTTCAAGATCGGAGATCGCGATCCATCGAGGAAGGAAATCCGTTGGAGATATGACGGTCTCGGCCGTTTCATACGGCAGGAGGTCCTAGACGAGCAGCCCGCCAAATGCCCCGTGTCTCTATTTCAAGATCCCAGGACATTCCAAGGGAAGTTTTGCCCCGGTGATATCGTATTCGTCCGCGCCAACTTGTGGAATCCTCAATCGCATTTCGATCGCGATATTATCGGCGTTGTCTTTGCGTCTCCAGAACCTCTTGAAACATGGCTCAAGAAAGGCGGGGCGAAAGAAGAGTGGGAAGGACTATATGTGGTGGATTTCATCGACGAACATGGCCGACTTGATCACGACCACTTGCTTGAGGACGCCATACAGCTATATGAGGGCGATATCCCGGATAAACTTCGTTTTCTCAGGACATTGGCCGAACATTGTCAAGGAGTACGGCGTATTAAGGAGTCGGCACTCACAGATATTCTGAGCGGCAAAGTGTTTGTCGAGAGTGTTCGGTTCTTTACGGACGATGATCTCGAATGCCCGAACTGACGCTATTCTGACATTGGCCTCCATACTTTGGCCATCATGGCGAGTGGTTTCGACTTGACCTCGGTAGTGCAAACGCCACCTCTTATTCACTCGTACGCCCACGTTTTCTAGGATGCCTGTCTCGGCCTGTGGCGCAAGGAAGCGGCTACCCGATTCAAGGGGCGTATGCGTGTTACCCGCGCGCTCAGCGTTCTTTCGGCATCCCAGAGGTCGAGGGCGCATTGTGCCCTGAGCCAGAATTCTGCGCTGTTTCCAAACAAGCGAGCAAGGCGAACGGCCATCTGCGGGCTGAGCGCGCGTCGCTCGTTAAGAAGTTCGTTCACGGTCTGGCGCGATACCCCCAATTCGTTTGCCAGCCCCGAGACGGTCAGATTGTAGTCGGGCATGAAGTCCTCCCGGATCATCTCGCCCGGGTGAGTCGGGCGAATCGCTCGTTTGATTGTGTTGGGTATGCTCATTTTCGAGATCCTTTATCGATGGTAGTCCGTTAACTCCACGTCAAACGCATCCCCGTCGATGTATCTGAAGCAGATGCGCCATTGGTCGTTCACCGAAATGGCGTGGAATCCGCGCCTGTTGCCTTCGAGTTCGTGAAGCCGGTTGCTTGGCGGAACGGCCAAATCTTCCAGCCGTGCCGCGAGATCGATGTACTCCAGTCGGCGAATCGCACGCCGCACGATATCTGCCGGAAAACGCTTGGATCTTCCCAGGACATACACGTCCTGCGTATATCGGTCTGCAAACGAACGTAGCATGCAGCAAGTGTAACGTGTAACGTGACGCTTGTCAAGTAGAAGGCATTGGATCGTCGCTGGCCGTACGTAGCGACGCCGCTACTACGGCTTCCCATTCTCCTCGTGGTATTCCTGCTCGGTGTTGACGGCCCAGATGTTGTCTTTGGTGGCGATGCCTGCCACGATGTTGTCTACCGCGGTCATGGCCGTCAGCATCGAGTGGTCTTGGTTGTTGTAGCGGTGCATGCCGTTTCGGCCGATGGGGAACAGGTTCTCGAAGCCGTCGAGGAACGCGCGGACGATATCGAACTGCTCGTAGGTGCCGACGTACGCGGGGTAGGTCTTCTTCATACGCAGCACGACGCCGTCGAGGACGTCGGCCGTGTCGATGATGTCGATACTGGCAAGTTCTCTTTGGGCGAATTCTAGGAACTCCGCGTCGGGCTTGCGCCAAAGGTCGTCGCCCTCGCTGCAAAAGTACTCGAGTCCGAGCCACAGGGTGTGATCCGGATCGTGGACCATGTGGCGGCTCCAGTTGTTGAAGAGTTGCATCCGCCCGAGGCGGACCTCCGGTTCCTGCACGTAGATCCACGTGTCCGGGATTGTTCCGCCGACCGCGTCGGGCAGGTTGAGTTTCCGCACCAGCAGGCCGACCTCGATGAAGTCCCGGTATTGCAGGCCCTCCGCCACTCGCCTGACATCAACGGGAACGGGCGCCTCCATCCCCGCGATGAGTTCGCGCACGGGCATGGTAGAGAACACGTAATCGGCCTCGATGTACGTCTCTTCGCCGGTCGCCTCATCTTTAACGACCACGCCGGTTACCCGAGTGCCGCTCGTACGCACGCCGGTGACATGCTGGCCGAGTCGGACTTCGCCCCCTTTGGCCACCATCGCCTTTGCCGCTTCGTTCCACATCTGGCCAGGCCCGAGCTTCGGATACATGAAGTACTCGATGAGCGAGGTGGACGTGTCCTCCTGGCGGATGCTCGCGCTTCGGCGGAACGGCGCGACGAGGAAATGCAGAATAGCCTTGGCCACGGACAGGTCTTTAATGCGCTGCAATCCCCAATCCGCGCTGATTTGATCGCAGGGCACGCCCCAGACCTTTTCCGTGTACGACTTGAAAAACGTGTCGTACAATTCTCGGCCGAACCGGTTGATCATCAATTGCTCGATGTTTCGCACGTCGCGAATCGGGAAGAAGGCGCTCCGCAGGTAGCTCAAGCCAATCTTGAAGCTCTTGAAAAGCCCGAGTTTGAACAGCGTTTCCGGGGTCAGCGTGACGGGGTAGTCGAAGAATTTCCGGAGGAAGTAGATGCGGGAGATGCGCTTTCTCACCAGCATGACGCGGTCGTCGCGTTCGGGGTCCGGACCGCCCGGGAGCGTTTCGAGTGGGAGGAGTTTCAGCCACCATTCGAGTGCGCGCGCCGACTTCGTGAAGAACCGGTGGCCGCCGACGTCGATTCGATTGCCTTTGTATTCGACGGTCTTCGAGATGCCGCCGATGTCGCCGCTCGCCTCCAGGACGATGGGCTTGATATCCGTGCGGTGGGCGAGTTCGTACGCGGCGGTGATGCCCGCAGGTCCCGCGCCGATGACGATTGCCGTTTTGCCCATCGTGTCCTAGTCCGCCTCGGGTTTCCGAAGCACGCCCCATTGCGCCGCAAGGCCTACCCGCTTAATCGAGACGGTCTCGAACAGCGGCACGCGGCGCAGATCGATCAAGTGATCGTGCGGACTGGTCCGGCGCTGCGTGAGGTGGAGCGCTTCGAGCAGCTTGCAGAACCAGTCCATGTCCGGCGCCGGCGTCGTCAGCATCAGCAGCCCGCCCGGTGTGAGCAAGTCGTACATCTCCTGGAAACACGGGACATGTTCGACGACCTCGAAAGCCACGATAACCTCGAACGAGTCGGGTTCCATGCCCAGGGACCGCCAATCGAGAATGTTCCCGACGATGTCCGCTGGCGGCGCGAGGTCCATTCCCGTGTAGTGCTCCCAGCCTTCAGAGGCTAGCCTGCGTCCCAACCAGGCGTCTCCGCACCCTATTTCGAGGATGCGGCTGTCCTTGGGGACGCGGCGAAAGAAGTGCTCGACTTTCTTTCGGCGGGCATAGGTGCTGAGGAGCGGCATGCCCGGGATTATACCCGATCAGCTCGCGGGGGGAGAAGCCGGCGCGTACGCGAGCGATCCCGCGATGATCTGGGCTTCGAGGTCGCGTTTGAGCCCGAGCAGGAAGAAGGCTTCCGCAATGAAGTACAGCGGGCCGATGATGAGTTGAAACACGTTGTCGGTGAACGCGGGACGGCGCTTTTCGAACACGTTGTGGCCGATAAGCTGGATGATCCAACCGATGGCAAACGCCAGCACAAAGATCGCCCCGCCCTCGAGCAGCGGCATGGCCGCGACCCGATGCGAGAGATAGAGGACAGGCGCCATGAACAGCGTCATCGCTCCTCCCAATGCCACGTCGAGCGCGACATAATAGGCCAGAACGACCGCCACGAACACCATCGCCGCTGTAACTGGAATCCCGCCCAGCGACACGCCAATCCAGCTTAGAGGAATCAGAATTGCGAAGATGATGAGCGGAATTCCGAAGAAGTGGGTCAGCTTGTTCCAGGGATTCTTGTGATACGCCTCATAAAACGACATCTGCTCGGCGGCAGTCTTCATGGCCCGGCCTTTCCCTCTCACCTATAGGATACGCCAATCTCTCGTTTGTGCCAAACACGCGATACGTGCGAATTGTTCCTGAAATGAAAGGAGAAGTCGATGAAGTTTGACGTTGGCGCGAGAATCTGCCACGCTATGCGCAGACTGGTTCCAATAACGGAGGGAAGAACGGTATGGCGGACACGGCGAAGCGTCGCGCGTTGATCACGGGAATTACCGGGCAGGATGGGTCGTATCTGGCCGAGCTGTTGCTCGAAAAAGGCTACGAAGTGTTTGGCCTCGTCCGGCGGTCGAGCACGGAGTCGTTCGAGCGGATTGGGCATATCAAGGACCAAATCGCGTTGGTGCAGGCGGACCTGCACGACCAAGGGTCCGTCATCGACGCGCTCAACGAGATCCATCCGCAGGAGGTCTACAATCTCGCGGCGATGTCGTTCGTGCCGACTTCGTGGAAGCAGCCCATCCTTACGGGCGACATCACGGCCCTCGGCGTGACGCGCGTGCTCGAAGCGATCCGCGTAGTCGACAAGTCCATCCGGTTCTACCAGGCGTCGTCCAGCGAGATGTTCGGCCATGTCCAGGAAACGCCGCAGACCGAACGCACGCCATTCTACCCGCGCAGCCCGTACGGCGTCGCGAAGCTGTACGGCCACTGGATCACGGTCAACTACCGCGAGAGCTACGGCATCTTCGGCGTGTCGGGCATCCTGTTCAATCACGAGTCGCCGCGGCGCGGCCTCGAGTTCGTGACGCGCAAAGTGACCGACGCCGTCGCGCGCATCAAGCTCGGCCTTCAGAACGAACTGCGGCTGGGTAATCTCGAAGCGAAACGCGACTGGGGTTTTGCCAAGGACTACGTCCGCGCGATGTGGTTGATGCTCCAGCAGGAGGGCCCGGACGATTACGTCATTGCGAGCGGAAGCACGCACACCGTCCGTGACATGTGCGAAGTTGCGTTCGCGCACGTCGGACTCGAATGGCAGAAGTACGTTATTCAAGATCCGTTGTTCTACCGGCCCGCCGAGGTGCACCTGCTGCTTGGCGACAGCGCGAAGGCGCGCGCGAAACTCGGTTGGGAACCGGAGACGTCATTCGAGCAACTGATTCAATTAATGGTCGACGCGGACCTCGATCGCGTGCGGAAGCAGATCGAGCGCGGTGAGGCATGACACGCCGCGCGCTGGTCACCGGCGCCGCCGGATTTGTGGGTAAGGTGCTGGTTGCGCATCTGCGCGACGCCGGATGGGACGTGACAGGCTGTGACGTGGCTGCGTCCTCGGGCGTGGGGGAGTGCCTGCCGTGTGACCTCAGCGACCGGGAGCAAGTCGAGTCCGTCCTGGCGCAGACCGCGCCACTCGCGTGCGTGTTTCATCTCGCCGCGGTGACCTTCGTCCCCGACGCGGACCGCGACCCGGCCAAGGCCTTCGATATCAACGTGCTGGGGACCGTGTACCTGGCCACGGCCATGCGCCGCCACTGTCCCAAGGCACGTCTCGTGTACGTGGGGAGTTCCGAAGTGTACGGGCCGCCGCAGTCGCTGCCCGTCGACGAAACGCATCCTCTGAATCCTTCGAACCCGTACGCGATTAGCAAGGCGGCGTCCGACCAGTACTGCGGTTATCTCCACCACGCGGGCGCGCTCGATACCGTTCGCATGCGGCCCTTCAATCACAGCGGGCCGGGACAGAGCGACGCGTTCGTGCTGTCGAGTTTTGCGCGGCAGGTGGCGCGCATCGAGGTCGGCAGGGCCGAGGCCGTGCTGCGCGTCGGAGACCTCTCGACGAGCCGGGATTTCTCGCACGTCCGCGACGTCGTGCGCGCGTACGAACTCGCGGCGGAGAAGGGGATGCCGGGCGAGGCCTACAACATTTGCTCGGGCAAGCCCGTCGTAGTTCGCGATGCGCTCGATTGGCTCCTGCAGCGCGCGCGCGTTGCGATCCGCGTCGAGCCCGACCCCGCGCGCATGCGCCCGGTAGACATTCCCTGTTCGTATGGATCGCACGAGAAGCTCGCGGCGCACACGGGGTGGCAGCCGGAACTGGGATTCGAGGACGTCTTGCAAAGCTTGCTCGACTACTGGCGAACCGTCGAGTCGAATCAGTCCCGTTAGCGCAATCGTGCCGCTACTGTAGTCATTCGTTCTGTTGGCAGCTTCTTCTTCAGACTGGATTACACGATTGACCGGACGCGAGAAACGGTGAAGGGAAGGAACGGCGAGGAAACGCCCAAAATCTACTGGGAGCAGGCATGAGTAGATATTCAATCCATCCTGCTAATCCCGTTATCCTGTCAAAATGATAAGCTCCCCTATCTACGAGTCGCTACACTAACGCCGCTCTTCCATGAGGAACCGGCGCGCCCATGCCACCATCGTTTCGATATTGAGCGATCCCTCATGGCCGTTGTAGGGGAAGACCTCGATGAGCTTTTCGCGGATGGGGATTCGGTTGTAGGCGGAGAAGATGCTCGAGGGCACGCAGAGTTCGTCTTGCAGGCCGGCCGACACGAGCGTGGGACACTGAATGCGGTCGGTCAGATTGTTCAGCTCGACGTAGCTCAACGTCCGCATGGCCTGTTCGATATCCTGCGGGCGGTGTTGGAAATACGTGATCAGGTCCGTCCATGGCGCTGCCTTCGTCAGTTCCAGCGTGCGGCCAAAATGGCAGAAGCCGGGCACTTCCGCCATGCACAGCTTGACGCGCCAATCGAGACTTGCCGCTGCCAGCGCCAGCCCGCCACCCTGGCTGCACCCCGAGACGCCGATATGGCTCGCGTCGACCTCGATGCAGGTTTGCGCAAAGTCGATCGCGCGCACGGTGTCCACGTAGCAGCGCGTGAAGTAATACTTCTCCGGATCGAGAATGCCGCTCGTCATCCAGCCGGCAAACCGCCCGCCGGGATAGTCCGCATAGTCCGTGCTGTCGCCGAGTTGGCCGCGCACGTCGAAGGTGAGGCACGTGAAGCCCTGTAACGCCCACATGAGGTAATGGGCGATGCGGCCCTTGTGCCCGCTGTATCCGTGAAAGAAGATCAAGGTCGGGCGCGGACGCGCCTTCACGGGCGTGATGCACCATCCCGCGATGCGCCCGCCGTCGAACGCCGCGTAGGAGATCTTGTCGACGCGCACGTCCGGCACCGCGTAGTCGATCCGTTCCGCTAACGGTTGCAGCGGCTGCGTGCCGCTTCGCGCCAGCATCACGTCCCAGAATTCGTTGAAATCCGGCTCGCGCTTTTGGACGAACATGCAGGTCTTGAGTTCTTCGAGCGGCATATCGAAGAGGAACATCGAAATCTCCTTTCGCGCGTAATCGCTTGGACCGTCCAAGAGCATAATCGAAACCGGATCTGAAAGACACGGTGGGCGGCGCGTCGTGCGCCAACGCTTACTGTGCCTTGAATGTGAGCGGTTTCATGGTCATCCTATTGCTATAGGAAGCGCGTTGCGACTACGAGGGAGCGAGAGTGGTATGGAATCCATGGTATGTCCTAAGTGCGGCGGGGAAATGGAGGAAGGGTTCAGGCCCAATCATGTGGCCAGGTACTGCTCCTTGCCCGAACAGTGGATGCCAGGCGCGCCGGAGCCATCGTTCTGGTTTGTCACCAAGATCGATTCGAGCAGGCTCCGCAAGATTGCCACGTTTCGCTGCAAAGGATGCGGGTTTCTGGAGTCGTACGCGCGGGAAGAGGCATAGTTCAGCCCCAAACCGGATTGCACGTGAGCGCTGGGTCACGACAGGGACCTGGCCAAGGCACTAAGGAACATATCCGATGGAGCGGCTCGTGGAACATGCGAACGCGGTTTTCGCTATCGTGGTCGCTCTGCAGTTGGCATTGGTTCTCGTTCCGACATTCCTCTACTTCAGGCTGTCGCGAAAGAAGCAGGCATTTCGTCTCGGCATGCTTTTGGGCGCATTACACTTGGGTTTGATGGCGGCAATCGCCCTCGCGGCCGCGAACATGAAAGACGACACAATCTGCTGGATCGGCCTGTGCGTGCTTGACCTGCCTGTCACTTTCCTCTTTCATCGAGTCGAACACGCGATGTCGATGATCGTGTTCTTTCTGCTGTTTGGAACGGCGCAGTATTTCCTGTTCGGCTGGATTCTTGGAGCCGTTTATGGGCGCGTGCGGCGCTGGCGCATGTCGCGCGCCGCAGTGCTTGCCGTGGCGCTGGTTGCCGGAGGTTCGGCGCATGCCGCGGGCGTGTGCGCGCATGCGGAAATGGGCCAGCGCGCGTGGGACGCCTATCTCGTAAGTGAGGACGAGATCCTGCCTGGGATTGCCGCGTTCCGCTCGGATGACGATGTGATGCGCGCGTTCTATTCAGGTTGTTGTTTTCCGGATTTCGCCTACGACGGGATCAATCAGGACGCTTCCGAATATTCGCATTGGTATCCATACGTGAATGCGTACATGGAGTACTTGCAGGCGCATTATCCCCCTCCGTGGGACCATGAGGCGATGAGGCATGTGGCGTTCTTTCTTGGCCACTTGTGCCACAACGTCGGCGACTGGCCGTGGCATTTCAACGATGGCGAAAACAAATCGATCACGAGCGCCTTTGTCGAACGCTACGGCCTTGATGTGGACGATTTCGCTTCGGACATCTTCGCGCACACGATCTACACAATCCATCCTTCGTTACAAGGTCGTTTCTGGTGGCCTCAAGAAGATGCCTTCGCGGCGTTCCAAAAGGATCATGTGAAGGTCACGCGCGATGAGGTGGCCCGGGGATGCGTGAAGATGGAAGGGGAGTGGCGCAAGGGGGCCACGTTCGGCCCGATTGTCTATCCAGCTTTTCAATGGAAATACCGCTGGTTCCGCGATCATATGGAAGACTATTACTTCGGGGGCATCGACCATGACGCCGCGTTGATTGCGCAATGTCTACGCTATGCCTACGCGCGGTTACAGGGCTGGCGATTCTACCAGAACATTTCGCTCCACGATATCCTGTTCCCCGACAAGAAACCCTTCCTCCCGTTTGAGCCGACGCCTCCCATTATGGACCTATCGCAAAACGACGCCGTTACGCTACGCGTGGATCTCAGCGATCTGAAGACACCCGAAGAGGTACACGAGGCAAGCCTCTGGCTACGAACCATTCCCAACGAGCGGACCGACGCCAAACCGTGTGCCGTACGCATCGTGGCAGAAGGTATCGAGGGCTGTTCGGCATCGGCGGAGATCGGGGCTGCCGAGCGGCGCGGCGCTTGGATCAAGTGGGACATCGCCGAGATGGCAAGGAAATGGGCCGCCGTGCCTTCGAGCAATCAAGGCATGGTTCTTTCACTCGAGGGCGGAGCGGGCGCCGATACGCCGAGATTCTACGGGACTACGGCATTCAGGGAAGGAACCGGCGAGACCGGCGGTCGTCTGATCGCGTACAGGCCCATCCTCGTGGTCAGGTGAACACAATCAAGGAGACAAAGTGTCTAAACCGTTCGAGAGCAAGACTGCCGCGGCGAATTACGGTCCAGCGCGGAACCTCTCCTCCGAAACACTGTCGATGTGGATGGACACCTTGCGCGCGATGATGCCGGTGAAACGCGTATCGGCTATCGTCGATCTTGGCGCGGGAACAGGCCGCTTCTCACAGGCGCTTGGCGAGGCCTTTGAAGCGCCGGTGATCGCCGTCGAACCGTCCGAGGCCATGCTCGAAGAAGGGCGCAAGGCCGCATACGATGGCGTCCAATGGCGGCTGGGGCACGCGGAGGCCATCCCGGTCGATGCAGCCTCGATCGGTCTGGTTTGGATGTCGCAGGTCTTCCACCACCTGGACTCTCCCGAGACGGCCTTTCGAGAGATCCGGCGTATTCTTGTGCCTGGCGGTGTCCTCGCACTACGCAACGGCACCACCGAGAATGATGCCGAGATCCTATGGAACAAGTTCTTTCCCGACGCGCATACGCCGGTCCCGTCCAGGCAAGAGGCGGTTGACGTTATCACGGGCTACGGCTTCGAATTCGTTGCAATGAAGACTTTGTGGCAGTTGTTCGTGGCCTCGTATGACGAATACTACGAACGCGTCCGCCAGCGCGGGCTTTCGGCGCTCATACGGCTTGACGACGCTGCATTCGAGGACGGTCTGAAGGCTCTCAAGCAATGGGTCGATGTCCAGCCTGCGGGCGTGCCGGTGTACGAGCCGATGGATCTGTTCGTTTTTCGGCGGGCCGGGGCAATTGCTCTGGACAAAGTGAACGAGGTGGACCGGTGATCGGGTCCGAATTCCTATTGACAAGTTTGAGGGAAGGTCCTACGATAGCTGTGGAGAGTGTGGTTGTGAAGTTACCGAGGGGAGGAGTCGTTTCGTTGCCGCGGCCGGGGAGTCACGGCAGACGAATCGCATGAAGGAACCTATGCGGACGAAACGGAGCAGTTCCTTGGCAAGGGTGGCGATAGGGCTCGTTCTTTTCGTGGGAGCATGGGCCTGGGGACAATCCGCGCCCTATCTCGTCAAGGATATCGATGCGGCGCCGCCGTCCATGAATCCCGGTTCGGACCCTGACGAGTGTTGTCCGATGGGACCAGCGGTGTATTTTTCGGCGGAAGACGCTACGCACGGCAGAGAACTCTGGAAGAGCGGCGGGACGCCCGCCTCGACGTCGCTGGTCGCGGATGTGTGGCCGGGCGCGATGGGGTCCGATCCGAGCGGCATGATCAATATCAACGGCACGTTGTTCTTCTCTGCCAACGATGGCGAGCATGGGCGGGAATTGTGGAAGACGGACGGGACCGCCGCCGGAACGTCCCTGGTGAAAGACATCAACCCCGGAGAGGCGAGCTCGTATCCGGACCAGTTTCGTTTGATGAACAACATCCTCTATTTCATGGCCACCGACGGGACGCATGGATACGAGTTGTGGAAGAGCGACGGCACTAAAGCTGGCACCACGCTTGTGCGCGACGTGAATCCGGGGGCGGGCGACGCGGGTCCGGGAGACCTGCGCACTATCGGAACGATGCTCTATTTCGCGGCAAACAACGGCACGAATGGATACGAACTGTGGCGTAGCGACGGATCGCTCCCCGGTACGGTCATGGTGCGCGATATCTGCCCGGGCGCAACCGGGTCGCGGCCCGACTTTCTCAGGAACGTCAACGGTACGCTGATGTTTTGGGCGGACGATGGCACGCACGGATACGAGCTCTGGAAGAGCGACGGGTCGACCGCGGGCACGGTTATGGTCAGTGACATCTTCGTGGGGTCAGCCAGTTCCGTGTCGCCGAGTTCGCCACCGGCCGTAGTGGCCGCCACGTTATTCTTCGTTGCGAACGACGGCGTCCACGGTGACGAACTGTGGCGTAGCGATGGAACGACGGCGGGTACTTTGTTGATTAAGGACATTCTGGCGGGGCCGCTGTCGTCGCTGCCCTATGCGTTGACGAGTGTCAACAACGGCCTGTACTTCGTGGCCGACGATGGCGTGAATGGGTGGGAGTTGTGGAAGAGCGACAGTTCGCCTTCGGGTACCGTTATGGTGCAGGACATCGCTCCTGGCGAAGCTAGTTCGTATCCGGACTACTTGACGAACGTCAATGGGACGTTGTTTTTCGGTGCGACTGACCCGGTCGATGGCGAAGAGGTGTGGACAGGCGACGGGACTTCCGCGGGCACGGTTCTCGTGAAAGATATCCATCCCGGGCTGGCGAGTTCGCTTGGATATTCCGCGTTCCGAAGCGCGAACGGCCTGCTGTTCTTCCGGGCGGACGACGGTACGCACGGCGAGGAGCTGTGGGTGAGCAACGGCTCGACCGCGGGCACGGCCATGGTCTTGGATATCGACGCGGCGCGAAGCGATTCGAATCCGGCCCATCTGACGCGTTCCGGCGCGTCGCTCTACTTCACCGCGGATGACGGAGTCGACGGCTACGAGATATGGAAGACCGACGGTTCGGATGCCGGTACCGGCTTGCTCAAGGATATCGCGGCGGGGCCGGCGAGCGGCGTGCCCGAAGGCCGCGGGGCGTTTCTGACGGACGCATCCGGCACGCTGTTCTTCAGCGCGACGGACGAAACGCACGGGCGCGAGTTATGGAGCAGCGACGGGACCGAGGCCGGGACCTCGATGGCCAAGGACCTTTATGCCGGTGCGGGAGATTCGAACCCGGTTTGGCTGACAGCGTCGGGCGGCAATCTGTTCTTCTCGGCGGACGACGGAATACATGGTCCCGAGCTATGCATGAGCGACGGAACCGAAACAGGCACTTTGGTCATCAAAGACATCTACCCGGGCGCGCGCGGGTCGTATCCCGCGTTTCTGACCAACGTGAACGGCACGCTCTACTTCGTCGCGGAGGACTTGCTGCACGGCTGTGAACTATGGAAGAGCGACGGGACGTGGACCGGGACAGCCATGGTCAAGGACATCTCGCCCGAGGACTTCTTCGGGCCGATGTCGCTGACGAACGTCAACGGCACGCTCTTCTTCGTGGCGAACGACGGCGTGCATGGGTACGAGTTGTGGAAGAGCAACGGCGCGGCGTGGGGCACCGCGATGGTCAAGGACATTTACGCGGGCCGGAGCGGCGCGTTGGATGGGCACGCGACGCTCGTGAACGTCAACGGCACGGTGTTCTTTGCCGCAGAGGATGGCGTGAACGGTTGCGAGTTGTGGAAGAGCGACGGCACGGAGGCGGGGACCGTGCTGGTCGCCGATCTCCAGTCGGGCGCCCTGAGTTCGACCCCGGCCTGGCTGACGTCTATGAACGGGACCTTGTACTTCACGGCGGACGATGGGACGGCCGGACGCGAACTCTGGAAGAGTGATGGTTCCGGCGTAGGGACGACGCTCGTGAAGGACATCTATCCCGGCAAGCTCGGCTCCGCGCCTTCGTGTCTATCGGCGATAGCTGGCGCGCTCTATTTCAGCGCGAGCGACGACACGTCCGGCCGCGAACTCTGGGTCTCGCGCGGCACGGCCGCCACCACGGTCCGTCTCGATAACGTTGCGCCCGGTGTAACCAACGCGAATCCTTACGACATGGCCTTGTGGGGCAATCAGGTCCTGTTCGGCATGACGGACGGCGGGGTACAGGGCGTCGAATTGTGGGGTGTGACGCTGAGTCCGGGCTCGCCTGTTGCCGCGTTCGATGCGAGCCCGATCGAGGGAAGGGCGCCGTTGGCCGTGTACTTCATTGACGAATCCACCGAAGGCCCCATGCTCAATTGGACCTGGGATTTCGGCGACGGCAGCGTTCCCAGCCACGACCAAGACCCTGTTCACGAGTACAACGAGCCGGGCGTCTACACCGTGACGCTGACCGTGACCAATGAGCAGGGCAGCGACGCGGTATCGGCCACCGGGTTTGTTACCGTCACGCAGGGCTTGCCCACGAATGGCTGGGGTGGGACGATCGCGCTTGCGCTGCTGTGTTCCGCGGCGGGGTGCGCGAGCCTCAGGCGATTCGCACGCGGTGTCCTTCGACGGTAAGACGGCCCTCCGCGAAAAGCTGAATCGCTTTTGGGAAGAGTTCGCGTTCCTTGGCCATCACGCGCTCGGCCAGCGAATCGGGGGTATCGTCTTCAAGAACGGGAACGGCTTCCTGGACGATGATCGGACCGTGGTCGTACTCGCCGTCCGCGAAATGCACCGTCGCCCCCGAGACTTTGGTCCCGTATGCCAGGACCGCTTCATGCACGTGATGCCCGTACATGCCCTTGCCGCAGAACGCCGGGATCAGCGCCGGGTGCGTATTCATGATGCGATTCACGTAGTCCGCCGGAATATCGAGCAGGCTCATGAAGCCCGCCAGTACCACGAGGTCTGCCCCATGATTGCGGACTTCCCGCCAGATCGCGTCGCTGAACGTTTTCGTATCCTTGAACTCTTTTCGGACGATGGGGATGCCCGGCACGCCGTGGTTGCGCGCGCGCTCGAGCCCGTAGGCCGCGGCGCGCGACGAAATAACACACGTTATCGTCGCGTCGAGTTTACCTTGCGCGATGTGATCGAAGAGGTTTTCGAGCGTGGTTCCGTTTCCCGACAACAGAACCGCGAGTTTGATGGGCATACCCGCCTCCGTTGGCGGCGTTCCGTCGCGCCGCCATGTCGCGCGCAAGTATATTGGCCTTGCCCGTGAATTACAATTCCCCCGGGGTTGACAGGCGCCTCGCAGGACTGATTTACTGGCGTCTCTCAAGGCCCATGACCGCGTTCCCATTCGAGGAGCATGAAGCGAATCGTGTCTATATCGCCGCGCGTGAAGAAGCCGCTGCTGTTGATCGGGCTTCTGACCCTGTGGCTTCCCGTGGCGATCCTCCTTCTCGAGACCGCCGCTGCGGCGCGGCAGTGGTACGTCGAGAAGAACAACCTCTTGATTGCCGCCGCTCGGGCTCACGTGCCCCGGGCCGAATCGCACCTGGACCCCATGCCGCACGTCGAATGCGGTGTCCAGCCTCGATGGGATGCGTTTGCGAAATCGTCCGGGTTGCCAGATTGGGCCGAGCCTATTTCCTCTCTGTCGAAAGAGGATCTGGAGTGGCGCCGCGAGGCATTCCTGCATCTGGACGAAGGTTCGCGGGATCTCTTTGCGATGCTCAATAACCAATGGGTGCTGGCGCTCGACGAGCAACGCCATGTGAAACGCGTCTATGGAAACTGGTTGTTTCGCGAACCGATTATGCGCGGCCTGGCCGGTCCGCAAGTCGACGAGTTTTTGAATACCCTGGTCGATGTAGGCATATCCGAATCGAGTGATCCGAAGGCCTATGTGCGCGCATCCCTGGGGACGAACGACGAGATCGAAAACGACAAAGAAGTACTCTTGCTGAAGGACAACGAGTCCGGCCTTCGGTTTGCCTTTATCCCGAACGATTATCTTACGCTGCGATTCAAGCACCTGCCGCCTGACACGCCGTGGGATGGCATTGCGTTCTACCGGTACAAGAAGAACTTGCGGAACGCCCGCTCCGGGCTCGGCATCATTTTCGACACGAACAACATGGGATTTCGAGATCGCGATGTCGCATTGCCCAAACCGCCGGGCGTGATACGCTTGGCGTGCATTGGTGGTTCGACGACGGAGGAAGGCCCCAGCAACGACGCCACATTTCCCAAGTGCGTCGAGCGCGATCTGAACGCCGCGCTGGGTTGCGGGCAGTGCGTCGAGGTGTTCAATTGCGGTGTTTCGGGAATGACCACTTCGGCCCTCGTTTCGCGGCTTGCCGACTATCTCGCGCTCGAACCCGACCTGATCGTCGTGCATGAAGGCGTGAACGACATTCACCGCGACTTGGCCGAATACTGGCGCACGATCGATACGCCGCGCCTGCGCGCGTGGATGAGCCGCTCGCGATTTCTTCGCTGGCAGTGCAACCGCGCGCTCTTCCCGGACGACGCCACGATGCGCCACGATATCGACGCACTGTGCATCGCGAACTTGCGCGCGATCGGGTTTGTGGCTCGCGGCCACGGCATTCGCATGGCGGTGTGCGGCATTGCGAGCCCCGATCCCGAGCGGTTAACGTCCAAGGAACGCGACTTCTACGATTACTGCGCGCGTAGCGCCGGACTCGATCCTTGCCTGGATTTCGCGAGCTACCGTCACATTCTCGGGATCTACAACGATGCCGTTCGCGCGTTCTGCGAACAAGAGGGGTTCTCATATCTCCCGTTGGCGGAGAACTTCCGTGGCGGCTACGAGAGTTTCACGGACCTCTACCATATGACCGGCGCGGCCATCGAGCGCAAGGCCGAGATCCTCGCCGCGTGTCTCGATGAGTACCTTCGACCGGCGATACCGAGTCGACCTCAACCCGCTACAACAGCGCCTTGAGGTGCGCGATGCTTCGCGCGGCCTGGTCCACTGTTCCGCATTCGACGGACAAGACGAGATCCCGGGGCGCGGTCTTGCAGATCGCGATGACCCGCTTCCAGTCGATCACGCCGTCTCCGCAGGCGCATCCCACGGGAGTTCCGGTGACTTTGCCCCGCTCGGCGTCGGACTGCTGGATGGAGATATCTTTGGCGTGGACATGAACGAGCCGGTCCTTGACGCGTTCGAGCCAAACATACGGGTCCTGGCCGCTGAGGAAGCTGTTGCCGGTGTCGAAGTTGATGCCGATGCTGGGACTGTCGACGAGCCGCTGGATACGGTCGAGTCCATCGGGATGCTTGCTGTATTGCTGATGCGGCTCGATGCCGATGAGGATGCCGCGCGGCTCGGCAACGCGCGCGGCTTCTTGCAGCACGTAGCGCATGAGCACGTGGTCTTCTTCCTCGGTGGTCCAAGCGGGCTTCGGGCCTTCGTCGGTATTCACGACCGGCGCACCCGCTTCGGCCGCAAACCGGATCGCCTGTTTGAGATACTCGGTTCCTATCTCGGGTTTGCATAGGGGCGTGTGGCCGGAGAGTCCGGACATGGCCACTCCCTCGGCCTCGCAGGCGCGTTTCAGGCGCAGGGGGTCGTCCAGCATCGAGACGCTGTGGAAATAGCCGGCCTCGCTGAGAAGTTCGCGCCCCCAATGGACCATCGGTTCGACGTAGGCGTACCCGAGTTCGGCCGCCTTCTTAACGCCCCACTCGAAAGGTTTGTCGTCGTGCCTGACGAATTCCAGATTGATGCCCAGCCCAATCTTGCCCATGCCGTATCTCCCCATGTTGTAGCCCAGGATTCACTTGCGCCACACGATCATGAGGGGGACGAAGCGGCGTTGTCAATTCGAGCGACTTGTCTTGGGACTAGCTCTGGGATAGTATGTAGCCGGTAACGTGCAGATTGGCGGTTGAATTCTGGTATGAACGTTCGCCAAGCAGAGAAAGCGTATCTCGAGCCGGCACGGCTATATCAAGAGGGGCGCTACGCCGACGCATTGGTCGCGGCGGAGGCGCTTTCCCCGATCTTTCCGAATAGCCCGAAACTCGTGTATATGCGTGCGCAGAACCTCGCGGCGCTCGGCCGCGCCGACGAGGCGCGTGACGCCTGCGAGGCGATGCTCGATCGCGTTGAAGCGACGCGCGCGCATTGCCACGTCATGCGTGAACTGTTGAGCGACGACGATCTCGAAGCGTTGATCGACGTGCTCGATGGGCAGCACGCGCAGGCCGTGCAACTGCGCGATGGTATCGAGGCGCGCCGCGCCGGGGCTGAGGAAATGTCGCGGCTGCAGCAGACCGTTGCGTCGCTGCAACAACAACTGCAACTGCTTCGCTCGACCGCCGCGGAAGCCGTGGGCGCGGAAGACGCCCTGGCCGGCGAAGTCGAACAGTTGCGCGCGGACGAGCGTGCGAAATCGGCGGCGCTCGAGGCGGCGCATCGCGAACAGGAGGCGCTACGCCAAGCGCTGGACGAACGCGAAGCGGCGTTGGCGTCGGCGGAACAGCGCAACGCGGAACGGGAGTCGCTGCTTTCTGCATTGCAGGATCAGGTCGCGGCGTTGTCCACACAGATGGAGCGCACGGCGTCGTCGGAACTGGCGCTGGCGGCGGAGATCGAGCAAGTGCGCGCCAACGAACGCGCGAAGACTGTGACGCTCGATCAAGCGCGTTCGGAACTTGGAGCGTTGCAGCAGCGGCTCGAAGAACGCGAAGCCGCGATCCGAGACGCCGAACGCCACAGCGCGGAAAGGGAAGAGGCCCTTTCGACGTTGCAGCGCGAAATGGACGCTTTGCGCGCGCAGGCCAGCCAGGCGTCTTCGTCGGAGCAGGCGCTCGCCTCGGAGGTAGATCTTCTTCGCACGAATGAGCAGGCCAAGGCGCAGGCGCTCGAAGGGGCACGGGCCGAACTCGAAACGTTGCGCATTACCTTGCTCGAACGCGAAGCGGCGATGGCCGCGGTGGAGCGGCTCAGCGCCGAGCGCGAACGCACGATGGCCAGCCTGCAACAGGAACTCGGCGCGTTACGCTCGCAGGCGGAACAGGCTTCGCATTCCGAGCAACGGCTGCTTTCGGAGGTCGAGCAGCTTCGTGCGAACGAGAGCGCCAAGGCGCAGGCCCTTGAGACGGCGCGCGGCGAACTCGACGCCTTGCGCCGCACGCTACTGGACCGCGAAACGGCGGTCGCGGAAGCGGAGAAGCGCACGGCGGAGCGCGAGGTGGCGCTAGCGACGTTGCGCGGGGAACTCGACCTACTGCATACGCAAGCGGCCGCCGCGGCTGCCTCGGAGTCGGAGTTGCTTTCCGAGGTGGAACAGCTTCGCGCGAACGAGAGCGCGAAAGCGCAGGCTCTGGAGACGGCGCGCGAAGAACTTGACGCACTGAAGCAGACCTTGCGGGATCGCGAGTCGGCCATCGCCGAAGCGGAACGCAAGAGCGCCGAAAAGGAACAGGCCGTTTCCGCGATGCGCGGCGAACTGGACGCGTTGCGGGTCCAGGCTGCGTCGGCGACGACGGCCGAGGCCGATCTCCTTTCGCAGGTCGAGCGGGTACGCGCCAACGAGCAGGCCAAGACGCGCGACCTCGAACACGCGCGATCGGAACTTGAATCGCTGCAGCACGCATTGCGCGAGCGCGAGGAAGCCGTCGCGGCGGCGGTCAAGAGCAGCACGGCGACCGAGGAAACGAAGGCGGCGCTCGAACGCGACGTGACGGCGCTGCGCGAACGCGCTGAACTTGCGGCGCGTTCCGAGCAATCGCTGTCGTCTGAAGTCGAGCAATTGCGTGCGAACGAGAGCGAGAAATCGCAGGCCCTGTCGGACGCGCGGTCAGAATTGGACGCGTTGAAGCAAACGCTGGCCACGCGCGAGGAAGCCGTCCAAGACGCCCTCAGAAGCAGTTCAGAGCAGGCGCTGGAACTCGAAACGTTACGCAAGGAACTCGATGCGCTTCACGCGCAGACGGCGCAGGCTTCGCATTCGGAACAGCAACTGCTCGCGGAAGTCGAGCAACTTCGCGCGAACGAGGATGCGAAGTCGCGCGTGCTGGAAGATGCGCGGTCGGAGCTCGCGGCGCTGAAGGGGACGCTTGCCGAGCGCGAGGAGGCGGTGACGGCCGCCACGCGAACGAGCGCGGAGCAGGAGAAGGCGCTGGCGTCGCTGCGGCAGGAATTGGACGCGCTACGGAATCAGGCAGGCCAAGCCTCGGCTTCGGAGGAGCGGCTGCTTGCCGAGATCGAACAGGTCCGCGCGAACGAGAACGCGAAGGCGCAGGCGCTCGAAGCGGCGCGTGCCGAACTCGATGCGTTGAAAGGCACGCTTGCGGCGCGGCAGGACGCGATGGACTCGGTACAGAAGACGAGTTCGGAGCAGGAGGAGGTCGTGACCGCGCTGCGCGCTGACCTCGACCAGCTTCGGAATCAGGCGTCGCATGCGTCCATTTCGGAACAGATGCTGCTTGCGGAGATTGAACAACTGCGCTCGAACGCGGAGTCGAAATCGCAAGCGCTCGACGAGGCGCGCGCGGAACTCGATAGCCTGCGCAACGTGCTTCATCAGCGCGTCGAAGCGGTGGCGTCGGCCGAACGCAGCCGTAAGGAGCAGGAAGCCGCGACGGCGGCGCTGCAGCACGAATTGGATGTGTTGCACGAACAGGCGACTCAGGCCTCGGCTTCGGAACAGGCGTTGATCGTCGAGGTCGAGCAATTGCACGCGAGCGAAAGCGCCAAGGCCGAGGCGCTCGAAGCGGCGCGCGCCGAGCTCGATGCGCTAAAGGAAACGTTGCGCGGGCACGAGGAGGCCATGGCTTCCGCGCGCGCGGGCGGTGCGGATAATGACGAGGCGGTGGCGGCGCTTGAGGAGGAGTTGGAGCGCTTGAAGGCACAGACCTCTCAGGCTTCGGGCGCGGAAGGCCGGCTTGCGGTCGAATTGGAGACCTTGCGGAAATCGCAGGACGCGAAGGCGGCAGAACTCGAACGCGCGAAGAGCGAGGTGGCGTCGCTCAGGCAGGCGCTGCATCGCCGCGTCAGGGGCGAGCCCGGCTCGGAGCGGCGCATCCCGTGGTTGTTCGTCGCGGTGTTTGCCGGAGCGGTAGCGGTCGGGGTACCCGTAGTGCTGTTCCTCAATTCGATGCGGTCCTCGACGCCGGCTTCGCCGGAGGCGAAGGCGCCGCAACGCGCCGCCGACTTCAAGTCCGCGCAATCGCTCCCGGCGCCTGCTTTGCCCGAGAATGCCGGCGTGTCGTCGGATGCGGCGGACACGGCGCCACCGGCACGCGTGCTGGAGTTCCCGAAAGACCGCGTCGCAGGCACGTTGTACACGCGGAATTGGGACGCACCGAGCGGCACGCAGTGGCAGGGCGCGGGAAAGGCGCAGGGGACGATCTCGATTCCCGAGGGCAAGCGGGTGAGGATGGTCGTGGGCCAGCAGGACGACGCGGGGCTTGCGTCGCTGGCACAGCTCAGGCCGGATGCGTTGGACGTGCTGGTTCTAATCGGCAGCGCCGTGACGGATGCAAGTTTGGCGTCGATTGCCGGATTGACCGGACTTCGGTATCTCGAAATCAACGCGCCCAAAGCAGGAGACGCGGGGCTTCAGGCTGTGGCTGGTATGGTTGCGCTACGGGAACTCGACCTGTTCGGGCTGCATATCACCGACGACGGCCTCGTTGCGCTGGAAGGCTTGGCGCGGCTGCAGAGGCTGGGCATTGCGCAATGCGGCATCACGAACGCGGGATTGGCGCACCTTAAGAAGTTGAAACAGTTGCGCCATCTGGCCATCGTGGACACTAAGGTGTCGCCGGAAGGTTTGACCATGCTTAAGTACGACCTGCCCGAATGCGAGATCACTCGCTGAATTCAATAGCCCTGCCCCGACGCCAATCGTGGTCGTGATCGTAGTCCTAATCTTCACTCGTTCACTTCGATCAGAGCTCAAATCCGCCATCGGTGGATGCACCCGGCGAGTGGTGCAGGAGATGCTTCGCGTTGCTCAGAGCTTGTGAAGAAACTGTGAAACGCGGGCGCTTTGCCTCTTGACTACGT
>CAYOCT010000017.1:0-108632 GCA_964402555.1 uncultured Nitrospiraceae bacterium
CTATCTGCGAGAAATCCTGATGGCTATGTAGCTTTTAATGCGATTGCCCTGGTGATTCTGCTGGCATGGCGAATCGCCGTTACCCTATAATGCAAACGTGCCTCGTGCTCGCGATGGCGCGCATGAACCAAGTGGAGAGGCCGGTGGCCACAACGAAGAAGGGCATCACTATGAGCAAGCACGACATGACACGGCGCACCTTTATCTTCAGCGCCGCGCTATTGGCGGCGACATCCGCCATGGCGAAGAAACGCAAGATCGTCGCCCCGCGCAAGATCTCGGCGAACGAAAAGCTGAACATCGCCGGTGTCGGCGTGGGCGGCAAAGGGTCGAGCGACGTCGACGGCGCGAAGGAAGCCGGCGACAACAACATCGTGGCGTTGTGCGACGTGGACTGGCAGCGCGGCGCGGGCACATTCAAGA
Organism: uncultured Nitrospiraceae bacterium; assembly: GCA_964402555.1. Classification (GTDB taxonomy): domain Bacteria; phylum Hydrogenedentota; class Hydrogenedentia; order Hydrogenedentales; family SLHB01; genus CAYOCT01. The sequence continues at coordinate 424 of CAYOCT010000017.1, forward strand.
AGTATTCGAACGCAAAGAAGTTCAAAGACTTTCGCGAGATGCTCGACAAGGAAGGCAAGAACATTGACGCCGTGACAATCTCGACGCCCGACCACATGCACGCTCCGATCGCCGTCGCGGCGATGCAGATGGGCAAGCACGTGTACGTCCAGAAGCCGCTGACGCACGACATCTACGAAGCGCGCCGCCTGCGCGAACTCGCGCGTGAATGTGGCGTGGCCACGCAGATGGGCAACCAGGGGCACTCCGGCGAAGGCGTGCGGCGCCTGTGCGAGTGGATCTGGGCCGGCGTCATCGGCAATGTCCGCGAAGCGCACATCTGGACGAACCGTCCGATCTGGCCGCAAGGCGTCAACCGCCCGACGGAGAAGATGAAGGTTCCCGAAACACTCGATTGGGATCTCTGGCTTGGCACAGCCCCGAAGCGCCCGTACAACAAGGCGTACGCTCCGTTCGCGTGGCGCGGCTGGTGGGATTTCGGATGCGGCGCGCTCGGCGACATGGCCTGCCACATCATGGACCCGGCCTATACCACGTTGAAGCTCACGTACCCCACGACGATCGAGGCCGTTTCCGAAGGGATGACCGAAGAGAGCTTCCCGAAGTGGTCGATCATCACGTACCAATTCGCGGCGCGGGGCGATATGCCGCCCGTGAAGCTGGTGTGGTACGACGGCGAGAAACTGCCCCCGCGTCCCGAAGGCGCGCTGCCGGATGAGAAGCTCGGCGACGGCGACAACGGCACGTTGTTTATCGGCGATAAGGGCATCCTGGCGTGCGGCTGCTACGGTGGCGGGCCGTGCCTGGTTCCGCGGTCGAAGATGGCCGATTTCAAGAAGCCCCCGAAGACCATCCCGGATTCGACGGGGCACTATCAGGAATGGATCGACGCCTGCAAGGGCATCCAGCCCGCGAAGGGCAACTTCTGCGGCAACTTCGACTATGCCGGTCCGTTCACGGAGATGGTCCTGCTGGGCAATCTCGCCGTGCGCACGGGCAAGAAGATCGAGTACGATCCCGTAAACATGAAGGTCCCGAACTGCCCCGAGGCCGAGAAGTACCTCAAGCGGACCTATCGTCGCGGCTACCGCGACCTCGCGTAATATCGAACGTTCCATCGAAGGCGGCACGGCATCTTTGCCGTGCCGCTTTCTTTATGGATGCCGCGTTTGCAGTCCCGATCCCCGATGTGGTTTGATCTGCGCCGTGGAGGTCCAGGTGTGACGTTAATCTTGTTCGATATCGATGGGACGCTGACAGCGACCAACTCCGTCGACGCGAAATGCTATGCGTCGGCGTTTCGGCGCGTCTTCGGCATCGACTTGCCGACGACGGATTGGGACGTGTATCCGCATTGCACAGACTTTGCCATCGCGGACGACGTCCTTCTCTCGGAACGCGGGCGCGGTGTCGACGACCATGAACGCGCCGTGTTCGAGCGCGCGTTTGTCGCGGACCTCGAAACCGAGTTCGCGTCGAATCCGGGCGGCTTCGCCGAGATTCCCGGCGCCAAGGCCATTCTCGATATCCTTGCCACCCGAACGGACCTGCACGCGGCGCTGGCCACGGGCGGGATGCGCGGTTCCGCGTGCTACAAATTGTCCCGTATCGGTGTGGATGCCATGGCGATGCCCGCGGGGTTCGCGAACGACGGCCTATCGCGCGAGGCGATCGCGCGTGCCGCCATCGCGCGCGCGGACGGCCATGGGGACGAGCCGCTCGACCTGGTTTATGTCGGCGATGGACCCTGGGACGCGAAGACTTCGGCGTCGATGGGCATGCGCTTCATCGGTATTGTCGGCGACGCATCGCCCGAACGGCTGCGCGCCCACGGGGCTGCTCTGTTCCTCCACGATTTCCTCGATCAGGATGCATTCTTTGACGCGGTGCGTACCGCCCGCGTGCCCAATTCGACAGGAGGCCAGTAGTGAACACCACCGTACTATGCCGTATCGGCTGTGTTGTCGTACTCGCGACGTTTGCCCTTTCGTGTTCCGAACCGGCGAACAAGCGCTCCGGAACCGACTCGGAGAACCGGAAGCCTTGGGACGCGCCCAAGCCGCTGCCCGCGCCGAAGCCGCCGATGGACGTGGGCGACATCGAGTCGATGCTGACGTTGTACGCCACCATTGACGATCAATCGAAGTCGCCCGCGGTGGCGGTTAACGAGATGGTCGACGTGCGTGGCAAGGTTGATATGGTGACACTCGATGTCACGCCGCCCGCGCCACAGGAATTGTGGGTCGCGATCAAGGTCTCGTCCAAGAGCGCCTTCAACGAAGGTCCGGTCGTACTGCACTGCAAGGTCATGCGCGACAACGATACGATCCAGACCTTCGATTGTGTCGGAGGCCGAGACCCGGTTCTCAATCCAGACGGTTGCAAGGTCAACGTGTTGAGCGGACTCCCGAGCGCTCCGGCGACGATGCTGGTGCATGCGGAGGCGGAAGTGATCCTGCTGCCCGCGGGCACGGATCCTGGCACGATTAATCCCGCCGAAGTGAAGGGCGGGCCGGATACCACCGGCGTCGTGCTAAGCAATCCGGTCCGCATTAACCTCAAGAGCGAAGAGGCGAAGCCATGAACATTGTGTGTATTGGCGCGCACCCCGACGACGCCGAAGTCTTTGCGGGCGGAACCTGCGTTCGTTGGGCGCGGCTGGGCCACCGCGTCCTGATGGTGTCGATGACAAACGGCGACATCGGGCATCACGAGATGGCCGGCGGGCCGCTGGCCAAGAGGCGCGCGGCCGAAGCCCGATTGTCGGCGGAGCGCGCGGGCGTGATGGATCTCGTGCTCGACAATCACGACGGCGAACTCGAGCCCACGCTGGCGTTGCGCAAACGCGTGGTCGAGATCATTCGCGAGTTCCAAGCGGACATCGTGCTGACGCACCGGCCCAACGACTACCACCCTGACCACCGGTACACTTCGGTGCTCGTTCAAGACGCGGCCTTTATGGTGACGGTGCCTCACTTCTGTCCGAGCGCACCGGCGTTGCCCAAGAATCCTGTCTTCCTGTATCTGATGGACGATTTCAAGAAGCCCGTGCCATTCCAGCCGGACATCGCCGTAGACGTCACCGATGTGATGGACGTGAAATGGTTGATGCTCGATGCGATGGAGTCGCAGATGTACGAGTGGCTTCCCTGGCTCGACGGCGCCTTGGCCACGGTGCCGGAAGACCGCGAGGCACGGCGGCAATGGCTCGAAAAAGCATGGGCGCCGTTCTTTACGGAGCCGGCGCGCCGCGCGCGCAAAGCCCTCGAAACCTGGTACGGCAAGAAGACCGCGGCGTCGATCCGTTTCGCCGAGCTGTTCGAGATTAGCGAGTACGGACACCAGCCTTCACGCGAGGAAATCCGCAGGCTGTTTCCGTTCTTTCCGAAGAAACGAGTGTAGCCGTAACCCGGAGGAGTCCTGCGATGTTCCGAATCGGTGTATGCGTTGCGTCGGTGTTCCTGGCGGGTTCGATGGCCTTGGCTCAGGAAGCCCAATACTCGACCATCGAGACCTCGGGCGTGGCCGTGGTCGATACCGCACCCTCGTACGTCGAGTTCTGGATGCACTTGCATGCAACGGGCGAAACGCTTGTCGCTGCGACCGAGGCCGCGATGGCATTCGACGCATCGTTACGCAAGGAACTCCAGTCCCGAGACCTCAGCCCGATCGACCTGATCTTCTCCGGCGTGGCGATTCCCGATGCGGAAGCCAAGCAGGCCCACGTGTCGGTGAAACTCAAGTTCGGTATTACCTCCTTCACGGTCCTGGAGGAAGGCCTGCGTCAATACGCGGGGCTGTGCGACAAGATGGCGGCGATTGGCGCGGCGCTGAACTGCAAGGTGGAAGGCCCCGTGCTCGGAGTGGACACGCAGGACGCTATCGAGGAAACCGCGATCGCGCGGGCCACCGAGAAAGCCTATCCCGGCGCGAAAGCCGCGGCCCAGATCATGAACGGCCAGATCATTGCGGTGCAGACCGTGACTATTCAGGATGTCGTCTGGAACGATGCGCCCGACACCCACGCGACGCAACCCGATTTCAAGCGTCTCACCTGCACTGCCCGCGTGACGGTGTCTTATGCATTCAGCCCGTCGCAGCCTTAGCCCTGTTCACAAGCCCACGGTGTTTCTTTCCCAGCAGAACCGCGAATGAACGCAAATGGACACGAATGCGCAACACTGGCAAGACGATTCGAGGGCAGGACGATTGGCTCAGATTGTGCGCGAGATGGGCTGTTGAGTTAACGCCAAGTTCTTGACAGGAAAGCGTTTCTTTGATCAACTATTACTACTTTAGAATCCTGCTTTTATAAAGAACCCAAGGATTCTTCCAACAACCTGCGCAACAAATCGAATTACAGGTGTTTGCTTGGTGCAAAGACTGCGGAGTTCTATCTCGATTCTCTGCGCTGTGTGCAAATGCTTGTACCGGAGCCTTCACCAACGCAGAGGCCGCGAAGGAACGCAGAGCCTTTGCGATCCTCCGTGTTCTTTGCGATCTCTGCGTTGAGATGGCTCCGCAATGACTGGCGCGTCGATCTTGAATCTGGGTTGTGGGCAAACGCCCACGTCAGCCTCTTCTCCTTAAGGTATAGTGCGACCAATCGGGGCTGGCCGGCACTAGCCGAGTTACCACTTCTTGTATTGATCGAAACGAAACAGCGTCTTGTGCTGATTGTGCTGGCTTTCCCTATGGATCTTCCCCAGGCAATGAATGATGTCGACCGCCGTGGCATGATCCTCAGGCTTGAGTTCCAGGGCCTCGACTTCGAGTTCCATGAGGCTGTACCCGGAAAACGTGCCGGGGTGCTTCGTTACGACAATATGGCCGGCCTGGAGTTCGAAATCCTTATAGAACTCCGGCAGTTTGCGCGAAAAATCGAAGCGGACGCCCTTGCAGAAGGCCTTGGCTGATTCGGGGGGAAGCAGGGCGAGGAACTGATGCGTGCCGATATGGGCGAGCCGCGCATCGTGAATCTTCAGATCGCGGAGGGCGCCGCGTAACATGTCCGCCACCCATTGGAGCACAGCCAAGCCGAGATCCTTTCCTCTGGATATGACGTATTCGCGGTAATTGTTGATGGTGATCAGGCAGAGATCGAACGGAATCCCGTGCAGCATCCGGTAGTCGATATCGCGTTCAAGCGCTTCGAGCGACGGCATCTGCGTTGTCGAGCTGACATAGGCGATGCGCCGGACAAGTTCCTCGAGCATGGCGATCTTCTCCAGCAGTTGTTTCAGCGTGAAGGGCTTGGGCAGATAGATGTCGCCCCCTTGATGCATCGCGTGTTGAATCTCCGGCTCCTCGCCCAGCGAGGAGACATACATAATCGGCATGCGGAACAATTCAGGGTCCATCCGAATCCTGCGTGCTATCTGATATCCCGCTCCGTCCGGCAGCATCACATCGAGGAAGACAAAGGCCGGACGGGCCGTGCGTATCCGTTCGAAAGCCCCCTTGACGCACTGCGCGGTTTGCAGGTCGTACCCGTATTCGCGTAGTGCTCGAGCAAGCATATCCGCCAAACCTTTGTCGTCCTCGACCGCTACTACCGTCTTCATACCTTCCCCTTCCCCCTTACTCTCCTGCCGGGAGAGTGAAACAGAACTCGGATCCGTTGCCGGGTTCCGAAGTAGCCCAGATGCGGCCTCCGTGCAACTGCACGATCTTCCGGCAGCTTGCCAGTCCAATGCCGACGCCCGGCCGGCCTGCCGCATTGCCCGCCCTGTAGAACATCGAGAAGATCTCTTCGGCATCAGCCGGGTCGAATCCGATACCATTATCCCGCAACGTGAAGAGCCAATGCGTTTCCTCTTTTCTTGCGCTCAATTCGACGCGCGAATCCTCCGTCCGGCAGTATTTCAGGGCATTATGCAAGAGATTCCGGAATAGGTCGGCAAGCATGGCGCGATCCCCCTCGATGGAAGGCAGCGGCCCCACCTGGATGTCCGCTCCCGAGCGCTGGACCTCGTCATCCATTTCCGCGAGGACGTCCTTGACCAGATACTTCAGTTCGACCTTGCGCTTCGGGGGACAAGTAGCCGAAATCCGGCTGTACGCCAGGACCGCACACACCAGATCGCGAATGCGGTCGACCATCTCGATCGCCCGGCCGACGAAATGAACCCCTAGAGGGTCGGGTTGTTCCTGGCCGTTGGCTCGCAAGTCTTGCAGATAGACGGAGACGGTCTGTAGCGGGATGCGAATATCGTGCGCGACGGTCTCGGCGAATTTCTCCAGATCTCGGTTACTGCGCTCGAGCGCCGCCGTGCGTTGTGCCACGCGCGTTTCGAGTTCCCGGTTCACGCGGATCAGTTCCTCTTCGGCGCGTTTGCGTTCAGTCAAGTCCCGCAAGGCTACGAGGTAGACCAGTTGGCCGCCATAGGGAATCTTCCGCACCCGGGCTTCGGTCGGCATAACGCGGTGGCGCTTCCCGAGCAGGAGGAGGTCTCTACGCGCGGCCGTGTCTCCGGTCACCTGCGAGGCCAGCGAAATCGACTTGGGAGGGAAGAACTGCCGCAGTTGCGCGCCGATCACTTCGCCGTGCTCACGCCCCACCATGTTCGTGAAAGCCGCGTTTGCGTCAAGCACGCGCACACCGTCATGGATGAGGATTCCTTCGAAGGTGGAGTGGTACAGGTTCTCGAACCAGGACCGCTTTTCCCGAAGTTGTCGCAACGTCCTGAAGTGCTGCAAGGCGTACTGAATGCTCCGCCGCAACGTGGCGGGGTTCAGGTCATCCTTTTCGATGCAGTCAAAGACACCATGTTCCAGCGCCTTCCGGCCGGCGTCAGGTTCGCTAAGGCCCGTCAGGAAGATGATGGGGAGGCGGTAGCTCGCCTCCGGCACCTGCGCGAGGAGTTCCAGTCCCGTTCGCGGTCCCAGGCGGTAGTTTACGAGGGCGACGTCGTGTGAGAATCTGGCCAGCCACTCAAGCCCCTGATTAAAGTCGCTTGCCCACTCGAGTGCGAAGCTGTTGCCCGGCGCGGGCGCAAGCCATTCCCGCAAGAGACACGCCTGATCTTGGTTGTCCTCAATAAGAAGAACACTTACCGCCCCCTCAGACTCCATTGTTCGCATTGTTCGGCCCATCCCACACATGCGATCTAAGCAAATGGAGAAACACTCACCCTTTTTCAGTCAAGCCGCCCTACTTGCCCTCACAAGTTGAGTGTACCGCAAACCCCGAAAATTGTCAATGCCTCGAATCGCGAAACCGCGCTTCTATGCAGCGCAAAACGCGCTCCCCACTGGAGGGTATCTCAACGATCACATTCACGGATTCCGGGCGCAAACGCCGCATCGTATAACCTGCTCCTGGCGGGGAAAGCGTTACCTCAAAAAGAATCTCAGACGGGGAAGCCGATGGCGTGGAAAAGTAAACGGGCAAGAAGACTTGCGAGGGGGCAGTGATGCCGGGTTCCTCTTTCCAGCTACACGATAGCGAGCCAGTCGAGAGGTCGGCGCGGTACTCGACAAGCTGGCCTGCGACCCGCACGGGATACGGACGCTGTATGGCTTTCCAAGAGGATGCGCCGGGAAGTTCCCTGTTGTAGCGCCAGTAGGTTTCGCTGCAGAGGAGTTTCTCGATTTGGCCGGTGACAAACCCCGCCGCCGGAAGACAGCCCTGTACCAGACCGTAGGCGCCCCACTCGCCCAGGAGCATGGGTATGCCGAGCCTTCGTGCGGTTTCCCCGTGCCGTTCGAGGATGAGTTCGACGCGTCCGTTGCACGGAGACGCGACCTCGGGGGTGTCGGTAACGAGATCGTAGGCATGGGGCGCATACGCTTGGAGGCGATCCAGCTTGCCGTCCGCGCCCGTCAGCGGCGTGATTGCGGAGTATACCCCCATGTTCGAGGCGATTGTTGTTTCGAGAAACAAAATGTGCCGTTGGTCCACGTTACGGATGGCGTCCGCAACGCGCTGGTAAAAGGGCACGAGCGACGTTCGGTCAAACGCTTGAAAAAGCGCTTGAGGCGTATCGATTACCGCGCGATAGATTCCGACGTCTTCCAGACGTTTCAAGAAGGCGCTCTTTACGGACGGGTCGGTCAACTTGGCGGCGAGATCCAGAAGGCCGGCGACGCCGCCCGACTCTCCTTTCAAGATCTCGACAACCTTCGGAAGAAGCATGACGAGCACCTTGGCGGCTTCGGAGCCTACAAAAGGTTCGTTCATAAGGTCATACCCGAGGACGGTGGCACTCTCTGCGTACCGCGCCGCGATGCGCTGCCATAGCGCGGCATAGTGGTCCTGCAAGCCTACGCCATCCGGCCCCGGCTTGTTGGCCCAAAAGTTGTCGAACGCGGCATGCACCGGCTGGCTCGTGAAGTAGGCGTCGCTCAGGGCGGCCCCTTTGCTCAAGAAAGGCTTTCCCTCATCCAGCGTTGCCCAGGCGGGCGCCCCGTCGATGAACTTTGCGCTGAACAAATCCTGATGCATATCGATGAAGACATACAGCCCGTGCCGCCCCGCCCATTCGATGCACTGGTCCATTCTGACAAGGTAGGCTTCATTGAAGCGGCCGGGCTCCGGCTCCAGGCCATCCCAGTTGATCCCCAGACGAACGCAGTTGAACCCCCATTCCTGCATCCGCGCGTAGTCTTCCTCGGTATCCTCTCCTTTGGCGGACGCTGAGACCCCGTGGAAGAGAATCTGGCGTCCAGCCTCGTCCACGAAACGCGTACCGTCGACCGAGATGAACCCGTAGGCTGGCTGGAAAGCGAGCGCCACCATCAGAGCGCCGAGCGCGACAAACCTCATCCTCATATCCTCCGCGTAGCTTTGACTCGCGAGATTGGGTTGCGGTGTCCTCTTTCGACACGGTAGTGTAGCTCCCGGCAAGGTACCGCAAGCCGGAATCAAAGTGCGTGCGGCAGTCGTTACTACCCAATGTTCGGGTTGCGTTTCCCGCAGCCCCTTAGAGGGATACGAACATGCATACGCAGTGGCTCTCGCTCTCGGGGCACGATCTGATCGGTTCCTCGCGCTGGAACAAAGGAACCGCCTTCTCCGATCGTGAGCGCGACATCTTCAACTTGCACGGGTTGCTGCCGCCACACGTTGGAACGCTCGACGAGCAGGTCGAACGGCGGATGCAGGCGTTGAACCAGATGCACAGCAGCTTTTTGAAATACTCGTTCCTTCGCGATCTGCAGGACACGAATGAAACGCTGTTCTATGCATTGCTTGTCCGCTACATGGATCAACTTCTACCGCTTGTGTATACCCCGACGGTGGGAGAGGGCTGCCAGCGCTTCAGCGAGATCTGGCGAAAACCGAGGGGCCTCTTTCTCAGTTACCCGAACAAGGACCGCATCGAGCAGATCCTGGCCAATCCCCGCTTCGACAGCGTGCACTGCATCGTGGTCAGCGACGGCGAAAGGATTCTCGGCCTTGGCGACCAGGGCGCCGGGGGCATGGGCATCCCCATCGGCAAGACCGCGCTCTACACCGCGCTAGGGGGAATCTATCCCGAGTACTGCCTGCCAGTCTTGCTCGATGTCGGCACGGACAATGAAGAACGCCTGAGGAATCCCCTGTACCTTGGCTGGCGGCACCGGCGCATTCGCGGCGACGAATACGATGCGTTTGTGGACGTCTTTGTCCAGAGCGTCAAGAGACGATGGCCCTACGCGCTGCTGCAATGGGAGGACTTTTCGGGGGCCAATGCCGCGCGCATCCTGGACAAATACCGCGGCCAGCTCTGCACGTTCAACGACGACATCCAAGGCACGGCGGCGGTGGCGGTCGCGACGGCGCTGTCCGCCTTGAACGTGACGGGAGCGGCGCTCGAAAAGCAGAACATCGCCATCGTCGGTTTCGGGACGGCGGGCCTCGGGATCAGCGGCCTCCTCGTCCAGTTCATGCAGGACCGCGGGCTCTCCCTCGAAGAGGCGCGGCGTCGCATCTACGCGATTGACCGGCACGGCCTAGTCACGGAACAGGGCAAGGAAGTGCGGCCCGAACAGAGGCCCTACGCGCGCAATGAGGACGAGGTGCGCGCGTGGCGAAGGGGCGATCACGATATCTCGCTGTTTGACGTCGTGCGCAACGCGAAACCGTCGATTCTGATCGGGGTCTCGGGCCAGCCGGGCGCGTTCCCCGAACACGCCGTGCGCGAAATGGCCAGGCACACGGAACGCCCCGCCATCTTTCCACTCTCCAATCCAACGTGTCATTGCGAGGCGACGCCGCGGGATCTCATGGCATGGACCGATGGCCGCGCCCTCATCGGCGCCGGCAGTCCGTTCGATCCTGTGGAGGTCAACGGGAAGAAGACACCCGTGACTCAGACGAACAACTCGTACATATTCCCCGGCCTCGCGATGGGGATCATCGCGGGCCAGGCGACGCGGGTCACCGACGGCATGATCAAAGCGGCCACCGAGGAACTGGCCCGGAACCTCCCCACCGCAAAGGACAAGCGCGCAAGCCTTCTCCCGCCACTTTCCGACGTGCGCGATCTCAGCCGCGTGATTGCGCGGGCCGTAGGCCTTCAAGCGATTCGCGAGGGTCAAGCGCAGGTAGCGGACGATGCGGAGCTGGATCGCGAACTACACGAGCACATCTGGGAACCTGTGTATGTGCCGTATGAACGAATGCAATGAGGGTGGCCTCCTTTTGATTCCACGCGGCTATCCTTGTCGGCGAAACGCTTGCCCTTCTTTGGAAACGGTATGTGGCATTTGGTAAAGTGCTGCCTTCGTTGCGTGGTTCCCGCGTTCTTCTAGGAGGAGACACCGTTAGCGTTGCGCGCACAGCCGCTTAAGATACTCTTCGCATGTTCGGAGTTGTCCCCGCTGGTCACGTCCGGCGGTCTGGGCGATGTAGCCGCGGCGCTGCCGCGCGCGCTAACCGCCCTGGGCCATGACGTGCGTATCGGGCTGCCATGCTATCGGTCGCTGCCGTCCACGGTGCTGGGCGATCCGTATTGTATGTGCGTGGCCGATCTCGGCGCGAAGCGCGCGTGGGGGCAGATGCGCGTCTCGAAAGCGCCCAAGACCGGAATCCCGCTGTATCTCGTCGAGCATGAAGGCTATTTCGGGCGCGAACGGCCCTACGGCACCGGCGCTTACGAGTATGACGATAATGCCGAGCGGTTCTGTTACTTCTGTCTGGCGTTGATGCACGGCGTTGCCCAGACCGGGTGGAGGCCTGACGTAGTCCATTGCCACGACTGGCATACAGCCGCCATTCCCGCCTACATCAAGACGCGCTTTGCCCATACGGACGCGTGGCGCGGCATGGCGACGCTGTTCACGATTCACAACCTGGCATTCCAGGGACGCTACAAGGCGAAGTACCTGCCGTACACTGGTCTCAGTCCGGATTTGTTTACCGCGGATTGCCTCGAGTTTCACGGCGACATCAATCTCATGAAGGCCGGCATCGCCTTCGCGAGCAAGGTCACCACTGTGAGTCCGCGTTATGCGGAAGAGATCCAGACCCCCGATTTCGGCGAGGGGCTCGACGGTCTCTTGCGCGCGCGGCGAAACAACCTGCATGGAATCCTGAACGGCGTCGACTATGAGGAATGGAATCCGCGTACGGACCGCCACATTGCGGCTACCTACGATTCGGGTGACCTCTCGGGCAAAGCGGTGTGCAAGGCCGCGCTGCAACGCGAATGCCGGTTACCCGAACGCGACGTTCCGTTAATCGGCATGGTCACGCGGCTGTATTGGCAAAAGGGCATCGACTTGTTGGTGGATGCGTTGGACGATCTGCTTCGTCGCGACATTCAACTCGTGATCCTCGGGACGGGCGACCCGCACTACGAAGAAATCCTTACGGAGAAGATGGGCGCTCGCGCCGACAAGGCCCGGCTGTTGCTCAAATTCGACATTGCCCTCTCGCACCGCATCGAGGCAGGATGCGACTTCTTCCTTATGCCGTCGCATTACGAGCCGTGCGGACTGATCCAGTTATATAGTCTTGCGTATGGCACGGTTCCCATCGTGCGCGAGACCGGCGGCCTAGCCGACAGTGTGTGCCCCATTTCGGATGCGAATCTTCGAGACGGCAAAGCGACCGGGATCGTGTTCCGCCCCGGGACATCGCAAGCCGTGGCCGGCGCGGTCGCACAGGCGGCCGACCTGTTTCAGGATCGCGACACGCTGCATGCCGTCCGCGTTGCGGGGATGAACGAGGATTTTTCGTGGGAGCGGTCCTCGAAGGCCTACCTTGAACTGTATCGTCAAGCCATTGCACGCCCATGAATACCGATAGCCTGGACATCGAAACTGGCGCGCCCGAGGAGACCGAGCGTTTGGGCCGGGCGCTTGCGGAGATCCTTCCGCTCGGCGCCGTCGTGGCATTGCACGGCGACCTCGCCGCGGGAAAGACCTGCTTGGTGCGCGGCATCGCCGCGCGCTACACTCGAGGCGAAGAGGTGAGCAGCCCCACCTTCACGCTGGTAAACCAATACGGCGCCGCGCCGTGCCTGTTTCATGTCGATCTCTACCGGCTCAACGACGCTCGTGAATTGGCCGACCTTGGCTACGAGGAACTCCTCGAACCCGACGGCGTGTGCGTCATCGAGTGGGCCGAGCGCGCCGAGGGGCTCTTGCCCCCTGTGCGGCTTGACGTGTTTCTTGAACATCGAGGCGGCGACACCAGGGCGATCCGCTTGGTCAATCGCGGTTTGCTGGCCCCCGGTTGGCAAGAGCGGCTCACGCACTCGTAACGGGGAAACGCGCATTCCGAAGCCCGGTGCAGCTTCAGATCTGCGCCGCGCCGGACCCTGCAACAGAAACTTGGTCCGAAGGCGCGGGTTAGGATAAAATCACTTTACATTTTGTGCGAGACCGGGTAAACTCGGACGGGAGACTGTTTACGAGCGGGGAGAGGTCTGCGTGGCTCCCCCGCGCGGTTCAGCGACACACAGGAGGCGACAATGCGAAGAGGAGGAGTTCGGCGCAAAGGACTGTCGGGCGTGGCGTTAGTGGCCATTGCCGTTCTGGGGATCTCCAGCGTGGCCCACGCCTTTGTTGTGACCTTTCCCGACAAGAATCTGGAAGCCGCCATTCGTAAGGCCATCAATCTGCCTGCTCCGGCATCCATTACGGACTCGGACTTGCTGGACCCGGCGTTTACCGCGCTCAACGCGTCGTTTCGCGACATCGAGAATCTAAGCGGTCTCGAGTTCTGTACGAACCTGACCCAGCTCTTTCTGCATGGGAACCGGATCTCGGATATCACGCCGCTGGCGAGTCTGACGAAGCTCAAAGATCTCTATTTGTGGTTGAACGACATCAGCGACATCAGCGCGCTAGAGAACTTGGCGGACTTGCGGTATGTGTTCTTGCAGGACAATAACATCCAGGATATATCGGCGTTGAATGGCCAGTCTGGTTTGGGGTCCGGCGACGTAGTCAATCTGAGCGGCAATCCGATTAATCAAGACGGCTTGTGCGAAGTGGTCAACGGCTATCTGCGGCCACGCGGCGTTACCGTGTACGTGACCTGGGAATGCGGCACCGTCGTCGTTAACATTCCCGATGCGAATCTTGAAACGCAGCTTCGCCGCGCCATTCTCAAGTTCGATGGTCCCGTCTATGACACCGATCTTCTCGGTCTCACGACGCTCAATGCCCCGGACGCGGGCATCAAAGACCTGACCGGCCTCGAGTACTGCACGAACTTGACGAACCTCAATCTCGCGGGCAACCGAATCAAAGACATATCGATCCTGCCTCGGTTGAGCAAGTTGACATACCTTTATCTTGGTGGCAACGAGATCTCGGACCTGCGGCCTTTGATGAAGTCGTACGGCCTCGTGTATCTCGAACTCCAGGATCAGCACAGCGATAACGGCGTTAAAGTCCTCAGCGACCTGAACGGGATCCAGTTCCTCGGCGGCCTGCAATACCTGTTCGTGCATGACAACGCGTTGTCCGATATCAGCAAGCTCGGATGGCTGCTGAACCTGCACGTCCTTCAGATTGGCAATCAGGCGCGCGATCTCTTTATTGCCGACAAACTCAACAACACCATTCGCCGCATGAAGCAAGATGGCGGCGTGGTCACGTTCGCGGGCCAGGCCGGCGTATCGGGCGACGCGGAAGGCCTTGCCGCCGCGGCGCGTTTCAACGCGCCGTCGTCGTTGGTCGCCGACAAGTGGGCCAACGTGTACATTGCCGACTCCGGAAACAACGCGATTCGCTTCATGACCGTGGCCGGCCAAGTCTCTACGTATGCCGGCGCCCAGCATCGTGAAGGGCAGACGCGCCAGGCCGGCACGGCGGACGGAACCATTGGCGATGGCGGCACCGCGCGTTTCAGGAACCCCACCGCATTGGCGCTGGATGATTCGAGTCCAAGCGCGGTGGCCGCAGGCGGATTCCTTATCTACGTAGCGGACACGGGCAACCACACTATCCGGAAGATCGCCCCTGAAGACGGCAAAGTGACTACGCTCGCCGGAACGGCCGGCACGCCTGGCTCGACGGATGGGTTTGGCGCGGCGGCGCTTTTCTCGAGCCCCTCGGCCATCGCGGTTGATGCGAGCGGCAATCTTTACGTGGCGGACACGGGCAATCACACTATCCGCAAGATCACTCCGGCAGGCGCGGTCTCGACGCTTGCCGGCCGCGCCGGTTCCCCCGGTTCGCTCGATGGCAATGGAAGCGTCGCGCGTTTCAACGGGCCTGCGGGCATTGCCGTCGACACGGATGGGACGGTCTACGTAGCGGATACCAACAATCATACGATTCGATCTGTAGCCCAGGACGGAACCGTGGCTACCGTGGCGGGAGCCGCCGGGGTCGCCGGAAGCACCGATACCGCGACGGGGCCCTCAAGCGTCGCGCGCTTCAAGAAACCCGCCGGGCTGTCGCTGGACGCGTTCAAGAATCTCTACGTGGCCGATTCCGGCAACCACACCGTGCGTAAGATCGCCGCAACGGGCGCGGTCGTGACGCTGGCCGGCGCTGCCGGTAGCGTGGGCACGGCAGACGCCCAGAATGGGCCGGGCGCCGACGCGCGATTCAACGGTCTGACAGGGCTAGTCCCAACGCGCCAGATTTCCGACATCGGCATTCTGGACGGAATCCAATACCTCGTATCGCTCGATGCGGGTGGCAACGCGATCAGTGACCTGTCCCCGTTGTCGCGGCAAAGCACGCTGTATCACCTCGGGCTGTGGGACAACAAGATTACCTCGCTTACGGCGCTGTCCGGCCTCGAACAATTGACGTACCTGGATGTCGCCAACAACTCGATTTCAGATATCGAGCCGCTGGTCTCGATGTCTAGCCTTACCTACCTTTCGCTGCACGACAACCGCATCTCGAATACCGGCGCGCTGGCGGGCCTGTCGAATCTGGCTGCGCTGTATCTCCAGAACAACAACATCAGCGACATCAGCCCGCTCGTCGCGAATCTCGGCATTGGCGATCCGAGGCCAACCGGCCAGACAACGCCCGATCAGGTTGACGTGCGCGGCAATCAGTTGAGCAAAGAGAACCTCTGCCACGAAGTTCCCGCATTACTTGCGCGCAACGTCCTGCTGAGTTTCGACGGATACTGCTGCGATCAGAGTTACACACTCGTCCCCAAGATTAAGGACCCCGGTTCCGGCTCGACGGATCCCGGAGAAGCCCGCGAATTCTGTCCCGGATCGAAAGTAACGATCACGGCCAAGCCCGCGGTAGGCTGGGAATTTGTCCAATGGGAAGGCGATATCAGCACGACCGAGAATCCCACCACCGTTGTGATGACCTCTGATGTGCACGTGACGGCCGTGTTCCGCAACACTACGATCACCTACTCCCTCGACCTCGCCGTCGGCGGCGACGGTACAGGCGGCACGGTGTCGCCCGCGGGCGTGACGACCTATCCCAGTGGCGATTCGGTGACCATCAAAGCGACGCCGGCCAGCGGGTATGCCTTCGATCACTGGGACGGCAGCGAGCAAGGCACAACCGCGCAACTGACCTTTGTCATGAATGCCGAGAAGGTCATTCGCGGCTACTTCAAGAAGATTGTGAAGTATAAGCTCATCACCGCGGTGAGCCCCTCCGAGGGCGGAACCATCGATCCCCCGGCGGGCACTTATACCAGGAATGAAGGTGAAGCGGTCCAAGTGACCGCGAAGGCCAACGCGGGATGGGCCTTCTACGGTTGGGAAGGCGATCTGAGCGGCTCCGCGAATCCGAACACGATTGGGATGTCGGGCCTGGATAGCGAAGGCAAACCCATCAAGCGCGTGACCGCGGTATTCAAACGCAAGTTTGCCGTTACGACGACGATTGTCGGACAGGGCAGCGTGCGCTACAATCCGCCGCCTACGGACGGCCAGTTTGTAGACGGCACGCAGGTCGTCGTGAACGCCGTGCCCGAGATCGGCTGGCAGTTCGACCACTGGGAAGGCGCTCTGTCCGGGAACATCACCCCGGCCACGCTCGTGGTGACCCAGGCGATCACGGTCAAAGCCGTGTTTGTCGAGGACGGCTACGACCATACGCTCGCGATGGTGGTCGAGACGCCCGGCGCGGGCGTGACGACCCCGGCGACGGGATTCCACCGCTTCCACGATGGCGACGTAGTGACCGTCCGCGCGTATCCGGCGCCCGGCTACGTATTCGATCACTGGGCCGGCGACCTCGAAGGCGAAGACACGCCTGCCACGCTTACCATGGACGGCGACAAGACCGTTCGCGCGGTCTTTGTCGTCGCGCCCGTCACCTACACGCTGACCTTGTCGGTCGACGGCGGGGGCGTTGTGTCGCCGCTGGCGGGCACGCACGTTTATGCGCAGGGCAAGAAGGTGACGGTCGTTGCGACGCCGAATCTCGGATGGGCCTTCGATCACTGGGAAGGCGCCGCGGGCGGCGCTAGCAGCGTGACCTACATCACCATGACCACCGATAAGGAAGCCACGGCGTTCTTCCGCAAGTCGCCCGTTATCACAGCGCTCTCGCCGGACCGCGGCTTGACCACGGGTGAGGAACACGTGCTGTTGCTCGGTCTTCAGCTTAGCACCGCGACCTCCGTCATGTTCGGAGCGCGCGAGGCGGCGATCGTTACCGTGTCCGACACGGTGCTCGAAGTCCTGACGCCCAAGGGCACGCCCGAACTGCCTAACGCGCGTGGCTCGGTCGATGTCGTTGTCAAGACGTCCATTGGAAACGCCACCAAACTTGGCGCATTCACGTATATCGATCCGCCCGGCCCGCCTGAGGTCGGTTCGGTATTGCCCACCCGGGGCACGGCCCTTGGCGGCGACCTCGTGCTGATTCGCGGGCGCAACCTGGCTACGGCCCAAGCCGTGGCGTTCGGCGACACACCGGCCATCATTGCCAGTTCCGAGGACACGCGGCTCTACGTGGCGACCCTCCCGCACGAACCAGGTGTGGTCGACGTTCAAGTGACGACCGCGAGCGGAACGGCCACGTTGAGCAACGCCTTCACCTACGTCATCAAACCCGAGGTCCTTACGGTAATCCCGAACCAGGGCATCGTCGCGGGAGGGGAGACCGTGACGATCTACGGCATCGGCCTCGCCAATCCCACTGCCGTGTTGCTGGGCGGAAACCCGGCCGTCGTAGCCTCGTCGAACGAACTTCAAATCGAACTGGTGACGCCGGCGGCGGCTGCGCCCGGTCCCGTCGAGGTTAGCGTGACCACGAGTGGAGGAACCGCCACGCTGCTGAATGGATTCGACTACTTCGATGGCGCGGCGAGCCTTGCATGCGCCGTGGTCGATCAGAAGTCCGGCAATCCGGTGACCGACGCGTCCCTCCGCCTCGAACCGCTGGGCCGCGTCGTTACGGAGAACCAGAACGGCGTGTATACGTTTATCAACGTGCGGCCGGACGATTACGTCCTGATGGTGACCGCCCCGTCGTACGCCGCTCAACTGAAGTCCGTGACCCTGCATCGCGATGAGAACGCGCAACTGACCATTGCGATGCAAACGGCCGTGGGCACGCCCGCGCTCTGCGGTTCGGCAGCCAAGCGCCTCGAAGAGAAGGTGGCCGAGACCACCGTGCCGCTTAGCGTGCAGGAACTGCCCTCGAGCATCGTGGCCCCGGCCGGAACGCTGGCCATTCGCCTGACCTCGAGCGAACCGGTCGACCCCGCCTCGGCGTGGGCCGTGCTCGAATCGAACGGCGGGTCCGTGTCGGACGGCGCGTGGCGCGATGCCTCGGCGGATCACAAAGACGGCTGGGTGTACTACACGCCCAAGCAACCGATGCCGGTCGGCGAAACGGTGACGCTCACGGTCGGCGCCGTGACCGCCAGCGGCACGATCTTGGGGCCGGTCTCGCAGAGCTTCTATGTGAGCGCCGCCAAGGGCGCCGAGCCAGCCGCGCCGGAGATCGCGGAAGATGCATCCGTGGCCGCGCTGCCCGCGCTGCTCGCCGCGGCGAAATCGCCGGTGTATCGCATCGGCCCCGCGCGCGTCTTCGCGGAACCGGTTGCCATTCAGATCCCCGTGCCGGCAGGCACGGATCCCGCCTCGCTCGAAATCTACTATTACAGCGAGTCGACGCTTCACACGGGATGGTATCTCGGCGGCAACGTCGAGGGATGGATCGAGCCGGATTCGCGGAAGATTGTCGAGGCCGGCGGCGAGACGTTCATCGAGATTCACGTGAACCACGCCGGCGTCTTCCAGTTGGGCAAGAGCGTGAAACTCGCTCTTGGCAACGCGGCTTCGGTCGATGCCGGATTCCGCGGCACGTGGACGTGGGCGGTTTCGTTTGCGGGTGTGGTATTGACGTTGTCTCTCGTGCTGGGCGCCCTGATGCGGCGCGCTGCGCGCGGGTAAACGCTATAGGATAGGGCGGCGGTCCGTTGATTTCAGCGGGCCGCCGCGTGTTTGGTGTGGGTGGTCCCGGAGGACACACTAATACCAAGTCGCGATCAAAGGCACACAAACCTATCGCGTTTCCACTCGTGCTCGTGCTCGTAGTCGTGATCGTAATCGAAGGGTTCGTAGACGATTACGATTACGACTACGACCATGATCACGATCACGACAGTCTGTTCGTTTCTGTCTCCTGCGCGGGCCAGTTTCGTTTTTCTACAATTGCACATTGGTATATGCGGGCGCATCGTGATCGCGTGCGGATGGTTGGGATGTCTACGTGGCGGAGCGCGCATTCCCGATGGAATGTCTCGCTCCTACCGCCCCTTCCCGCGACGCGGTCGCATACGAATGCGCGGCGCGCCAACAGAAAGGAATGCACGATGCTTCGAGGATGGCACGGTTGGGCGATGGTGAGTTGTGTTTTGGCGCTGTCGTTTGCGGCACGCGTGGGCGCGGTTGAGCCGCGCCTTAAGTGGACCTTCGAGACGCAGGGCAAGATCTACGCTTCGCCCGTAATCGCCGATCTGGATAACGACGGCAAGTCCGAAGTCCTGGTCGCGGCCTCGCGCGACAAGCGCCTGATCTGTATCGGATGCGATGGCGAGGTTAAATGGGACTACCGCGTGGACGACGGTGAAGGCGACGGCATCCAAGCGACGCCCTCGGCGATCGACTACGACGGCGACGGCCTCAAGGAAGTCTTCTTCGCGACCAAGGGCGGCGTAGTGGGATGCGTTGATGCGCACGGGGGCCTTATTTGGCGCGTCTTCACGAACGACGCCATCGATTACAGCGGCCCCGTCGTCGCGGATGTCGACTTGGATCGCCGCATCGAAGTAGTAATCGGTTCCGAAAGCGGCACGGTGTACTGTTTCGACGATTGCGGCATGGAGAAGTGGCGCTACGTCGGCGATGGCCCCGTGCGCGGTATCCCGGCCGTGGCGTGGGATCCGGCCACCAAGACCACAGGGATCTTCGTCACATTCGGCGGAGGCGCCGAGACCTGCCTGAGCGGCTCGGGCAAGCTTCTGTGGAATTTCAGCGAACCCGGTATCCGTAAGGAGCGGCGTTCGGGACCGGCCATCGGT
Source organism: uncultured Nitrospiraceae bacterium (assembly GCA_964402555.1). GTDB lineage: Bacteria > Hydrogenedentota > Hydrogenedentia > Hydrogenedentales > SLHB01 > CAYOCT01. The sequence goes on from CAYOCT010000017.1 coordinate 20,336, forward strand.
CTTTTCGACGACGATTTCCAGTTGGACGTAGTGAGCGTCACCGAAGATTTCCAAGTGATCGCGCGCGACGCGTTCTCCGGCAAGGAGCTGTGGCGCTGGGCCGGCAAGACCACCGCGGACCAGACGAACAGCATTGCCCTCGCCGATTTCGACCACCGCAACCGGCTCGATATCGTATGTGCCGACGGAACCGGCCAAGGCGGCGCGGGCCATGTCCACCGGCTTCGCAACGGCCAGGAACTCTGGTCGGCCGACGTGAAGGGCGGCGTCGTTCAAGGCCCGTCGATCGGCGATGTTGATGGCGATGGCCGCCTCGAGATCCTCGTCTGTTCGCGCTCCAAGCGCCTCATCTGCCTCGACGAGAACGGCCAGGAGAAATGGTCCTATCCTTCGAGCACCGAAGTGCTGACCACGCCCGCATTGGGCGACATCGACGGCGACGGCAAGGTCGAGATCGTGTTCAGCAGCAAGGACCGTTGTGTGTATTGTCTGACCGTCGATGGCGCGTACGACCCGGCGCTCATGCCATGGCCCATGATCTCGCACGACTGCCAGCTTTCCGGCAACATCCAAGGCTATCCGTTCACGCCGCCCGCCATGAGCGCGCCCGCTCCCGTGCCCGATCTCTTTCTCGGCCGCGAAGTCAAGCCGATTCACATGGGCGACAACCTCATTCCCGCGCTCATTACCAACAACTGGTTCAGGCCTCGCCATCTCGAAGTCAAGCTCGCCGTCACGCTGCCCGGCGGAGAACGCGTTACGCGCACAATGTCCAAGCGTTTCGAACCCCTGCAATCGATCGACATGGCGCTCGAATTCCCGGCCCTCTATGAAGGCACCTATGCGTTGGTGTATTCGCTCTTGGACGTTGGCCAGGGGACGGTCGTTTCGCGCACCGAGCGCTCCGATCCTCTTGACAAAGAAGCCGACATCGATCCCGACGCCAAGAAGATCGTGTTGACTAAAGACTACATGTTTGGAGACATGCCCGAAGGCGCCGCGAAGACCCGCGTTGCCGAAGCGGAGAACAAGGCCATCGACGCCTGGAACGCCTCGCTGGAGCAGCTCAAGGCCACCATCGGACGCGCCGAGGCCACCATCCAGGAACGCCGCGCAGCCTACAAGACCGCGCTCGATGTCCTGGCCGCGCTCAAACATGTTGCCGCGCGCGGCCACGCGCTGCACGTGACGCCCGTGCCCGCCTCCGAGTTCGCCGTGATCGCCGAGAGCCCGCTCAAGAAGATCTTCAAGGACGAACCGGCGTTGCCGCCGTTCATTGCGGGCACGCCCGTGCCGCGCGTGGCGTCGCTCTCGCTTTGCGGAAACGAATACGAAGGTGTCCAGATTGTGATCGTGCCCGCCCTCAAAGACCTCAAGAACCTGCGCGTCTCTCTGGCGGGCGACCTGGTTCAGACTGGCGGTTCCGGGAAGATTCCCGCGCAGGACGTTGCCATCAATGTGGTTGGCTACGTGCCCGTCGGCCCGCCCGAGTATAACTGGTACGTCGAAAAACAGGGCGAGTATCCGGACGTGTTGCTGCCCAACGCGCCCGTCGACGTGCCCATCGATCAAGACGCCCAGCCGTTCCTCGTCACCGTGAAAGCGCAAGAGCAGACTCCCGCAGGCGACTACACCGCGAACCTGCGCGTCGAGGCCGACGAGTGCCCGGCGATCGAGGTCCCGCTCAATGTCCATGTCTGGAACTTCCACATTCCCGCGAAACCGCGATTCAAAGTGTCCATGTGGATGAACGAGAACTCGATCAAGGCCTTCTACAAGTATCCCGACCGCACGCCGTTCGACGTGCGCAAGCGCTTCTATCAAATGCATCTCGATCACCGCGTCTCGCCGATCCAGACCTTCCCGTTAGGCGGCGGCGACATGATGGAAGACTTCGATTACCTGATGGCCAACGGCCAGAATTGCCTCTTCGTCCACGTGCCGTCCTACGTCCCCGAAAGCGACCGCCCTGCCCTCGCCGAGAAGCTCGTTGCCACGCGCGACTTGCTCAAGTCCAAAGGCTGGAGCGACGCGACGCTGTTCTACAGCATGGACGAGGTCGCCGTGATGCAGCGCCATCTCATCCCGCAGATGCTCGATATGAACGCCTGGGTCAAGACCGTCATCCCCGAATGGCCGCGTCTCGAAACCAGCGCGCCTGAGCAGGACCTGTTCGGCGCCGTCGACATTTGGTGCCCCACGATCGACAACTTCGATCCCGAAATCCTGCGCGACCGCATGAGCCAGGGCGACAGGCTTTGGTTCTACACCGTGTGGGGAAGGCCCGGGGTGATGATCGAGTTTCCCGGCGCCGATCCGCGTGTCATGTTCTGGGAATGCTTCAAGTACGGCGCCGAAGGCTTCCTGTATTGGGGCACCACGCACTGGGACCTGAATTCCGTCGGCGACGAACGCTGGCCCGCGAAGCCTTGGATTACCTACAACCGCCAGCCCGGCCACAACGGGTGTGGTTATCTGATCTATCCCGGACCCGACGGGACGCCGCTCAGCTCGATCCGCTTCGAAGCGGTTCGCGACGGCATCGAGGACCTCGAGTACCTCGCGCTGCTTAAGAACCTGTACGAGACGCGCAAAGACCAGGTCCCGCCGGAAGTCGCTCAACGAGCCTACGCCGAATTGCTCGTCCCGACCGAGGTGGTGCAGGATAACAAGACCTTCGTGGCCGAACTCGACAGTATCCCCAAAGCCCGGGCGCGCATCGCTGAACTCCTGGAGAAATTCCAGCCGTAAGTCTCAACGCGCATGGCGGGCTTGGAATCCGAAACGCGGTGGCCATGGCGCCTTGACTTCATGTTCGATACGTGAGAAGGTGTGCTGCGGTCGAGTGGAAGAGTGGGCGAGTGGCTGCCATACGCAGACGGGCAGAGCTTTCTTGTCTCTGTTCCTTCCTGGAAAGGTGGTCCGCAATGGGCAATGGGTTGCGATTCCCCGGAGCATGGGCATGCTCAGCGTTGTTCTTAGCCGCCCTACCATCTGTCGCGTCGGGCCAGGAACAGGGCGACAGCATACGCCCGACGTCCTATCAGGCGGAATGGATGTACGAGGGCAGCTACGGGCTGATGGTGCACTACCTCATAACGCCGGAAGGGAGCACGCCCGAAGCCCGCACAGAGGCGTTCAACCGGGTTGTCAACGGCTTCGATATCGACGCGTTCATGAAACAATTCGAGAAGTCCGGCGCGGACTGGCTCTTCTTCACTATCGGGCAGAATACGGGGTATTACTGCTCTCCCAATACGTTCCTCGATCGCGCCGCGCCGGGACATACCTCCGACCGGGACCTCGTTCTCGAGATCGCCCGGCGCGTGAAAGAACTCGGAAAATGGTTCGTCGCCTACCTGCCCGCGGAAGTCGCGCAACAGAGCGACGAGATTCGTCACGCGTTCGCGTGGCAAGACGGCGACAAGACGGAATACCTCAATCGCTATCTCGATTTTGTCAAGGACTATGCCTTGTCGTATGGCCCGTTGTGCGACGGATGGTGGTTTGACGGATGCTACGACGGCATCCACAAGGGCACATGGGACTGGAAACGATGGATAGACGCGGTCCGCGAAGGCAATTGGCAATCGGCCGTGGCGTTCAATGACGGCTCGTTCTGCGTAGGCAAGCTGGGTCCGTTAACGCCGCTGGAGACGTTTCTTGCCGGCGAGGTTCATTTGCTCGAAGACAGCCAAATCCGGACCGATTTCCTGGCCACAGGAAAGGAAGTCTACAAGACGCCCGAAGGGCACTTGCGGCTTCAGGGCCAGGAACCGAAGTTCTATATGCCGCAATCGCGCTGCGTCGACGGGGTCCAGTGGCATGCCCTTGTGCCCATCGATTCGAGCTTTGCCGCGCCTGCCGTGCCCAACCAGCACTACGCGGACGAAGATCTCTTTCTGTTCGTTCTCAACTGCCGGGCCGTTGGCGGCGCTGTTACCCTGAACGTGCCGATCGACCCGAAGGGCAGCATTCCGGACGAGACTGTGGCGCAGCTCGCACGACTCAACCGCGAAATCCGCAATCAGATAGCCAATAGCGACCAGCGGAATGTCTTCTTCAAGGACTGCGGGACGCGCCCGGATGAGCTTCGGGACGTCCAGCCGTTCTATCTGCTAAGTGCGTTTCGGCGTGCCCTCGTGAAAGGGCAATGGGAACTCGCCTTGAGCATGTGCTCAAAAGACGAACAGGCCATGGCCCGGACGTATCCTTCGCCTCAGGCGTTCTTGGAAGACAAGATCCCAATCGACCTGATGTTGTCCTTTAAGCATTACCTTGCCTGTAATTATGCTACTGAGACATTTACCCTATGTCTGCAAATTATCGACGATAAGGATGGGCGCGACTATTGGGGCTTCTTCATCCACAGAAAGGAAGGACTGTTTGTCATCGACTTCCTCCCAATGAGCGCATCCGACTATCTTTCGGCAGCGCAAAGTGCCAAGGAATACCGGAACGCGTGCCGGAGCAGAGTTGAGGAGGAGTATGGAAAGGCCGCCGAAGAACTGCAACTCAAACTTGTCCTGAACAAGACGATTATCACTGCCGGCGAAGCAATTCCGTGCCGTATTGTTGCAGCGAATGACGGCGACAAGGACTTCTTGATCGGGGCACGACAACTCTTTCGATGCTCGTTTGAGATCATTGATGCGGACGGCAAGAACGTCGCTTCACCGCGTCCCAAGGCGCCGCGAATGCAAACATGTTTAATAGGTATGGAGGCGCAGAAGCTCGCGGCGGGCAGTTCCGTTGTCGCACTCGATTACAAAGACCTGGCCGAGGATCATCCAGCGCTTAGAACGCCAGGAGAGTACGCGATCACGTTTCGAGGATCTCTTCTCAGTCCTTGGGTAGAGACACCCGTTGAGCGGGAGAAAGCCTTACCCCTTCAAGATAGATACCTCGACACGAGCCGTCTCAGTGATCCCAAGTACAGGTCTTACGCTCACATCTGTTTCGAGCAGGCGTTGTCCCTTACCAACACGGTGAAGATTACGGTGCGCCCTGCGCACTGACAGGATAGGTTAAGCGTCCGGTAATCTACACCGTCAAAAGGGCACTGAACCATGTTTCGGGGCAAGAATTATCTATTGTCAATCTTCAATAAAAATAGGAAAAATGTCTTTGACTTTTCGATGTGGCCGCAGTATAATTGCTTTGTTATAATGGCCGATTAGCAAGTGAGAAGTCTGTGCATTTCTTGAAGTTAGCACGAAACGAACAGCGTAGTTGCAGGCCACAGCGGAAGGAAGAGGTCGTGGTGTGCCGTTTTGAAGGTTCAAAACGATCGGGTGGGGGCACGTTGATCGCGCTCGCGGCTGCGCTTCTGTTAGCGGGCTGTGTCACGCCAAGTCCCAACCCACCATCAGCCGACTGGCCTCAGGCGCAAGACGCGACGGTCTTGCTCCAGCCTGGCGACTTACTCCGCATCAAGTTCGCGTATTGGCCGGAGCTGGACGACGAGCAAACGATCCGTCCCGATGGGAAGATCGCGTTGCAGTTCGTTGGGGACGTCATGGCGCAAGGACTTTCGCCGGAGCAACTGCGCGATCAGTTGCTGGCGCTGTACGCCGTAGAGTTGAAAGACCCTAAGATCACCGTAGTTGTTCGCGGGTTCGATGCGCGCCGCGTCTATGTCGGCGGTGAAGTCAAGACGCCGGGCGTCGTGCCAATGCACGGACGCCTGACCCTGTTGCAGGCGATCATGCAGGCCGGCGGGTTCAACGAGAAGACCGCCAAGCCTTCCGGTGTGATCGTGGTGCGGCATCGCGACGGCAAGCAGTTCGCGTGCGCGGTGGACGTGCGCAAGGCGCTCGCGCAGCCGTCCAGCGATCAATTTGCGCTCGAACCGCTTGACGTGGTGTACGTGCCGCGCACGGCGATCGACAAACTGGACCAGTGGGTCGATCAGCACATCAACCAGATCATCCCGCGCAACTTGTATACGACGTTCACGCTGACGCACAGCATGGACTCGCAGCCGGCCTCGGTCACGCAGACCGGCACGAACCAAACGCAGATTACGCTGCCCTAGAGGACGGAAGATTGGTCATTCACACGGACATGATCCAAACGTCGGTGCGTGACATCGTCCAGGTGGTTTTCCGTCACAAGTGGAAGATCCTCTTGTTCATGGCCGCGGTGATGATTGCCGACATCGCCTATACTTATCTCGTTGCCGAACTCTATCGATCCGACGCCAAGCTGCTTATTCGCGTCGGCCGCGAGAACGTCCAGGTCGACCCGTCCGTGTCGGGGCCGATGATGCCCGTCATGCAGGACCGCGAGAGCGAGGTCAACTCCGAACTGGCGATCCTGTCGAGTCCCTATATTATCGAGCGCGCCGTCGACACCCTCGGGATCGATCGCATCCTGATGCGGCCCGACGAAGGCCATTCGGCGGACAAAGCTCAGGAAGACGTGCGGATCGTGCGCCGTCTCATGCGCATGGCCAAGTACACGGTCGAAGAAACGCTGATCCGGCTCGATCTGATACCGCGTTTGACCGACCGCGAGAAAGCGCTTAAGAAGATCATCAAGGGAATGTCCGTGGCTGCCGAGAAACGCACGAACATCATCACGGTCAGCTATCAGGCGCCCGGCGCCGAACTCGCCCAGGCGGTCGTCAACACGCTGGTACAGTTGTACCTTGAACGCCACATTGCCGTCTTTTCGGCACAGGCCTCGCCGGAGTTCTTCGAAGACCAGGAGCGTAAGTTCAAAGACGACCTCACCGTCGCGGAACAGGCCCTCGGCGATTTCCGCGCGAAGTTCGGCATCGTGAACTTGGACGATCAACGCGCCGAGATCCTCAAACAGATTAGCCAGCTCGAAACTGCCCGCGGCCAGGCCGCCACTACGTCGAGCGCGACCCAGGCCGAGGTCAAGTCGCTCGAAGAGACCCTGGCCGGGCGCGCGAAGACCCTCGAACTGAGCCGGACCAGCGGGCGTCCCAATCAGGCGGCCGATGTCCTCAAAGAGCAGTTGCACAGCCTGCGCCTCAAGGAAACCGACCTTGCCGCCAGGTACAACAGTACGCATCCTCCGCTGGTCGACCTGCGCGAGCAGATCAAACAGACCGAGGCCGCGCTGGCCAAGGAAGAGGAAACCCGAACCGAAGTCACGACAGGCGTCGACACCAATTACCAGACGTTGCAGTTGAACCTCGAAACGAAGCGCGCCGAAGCCAAGGCGCAGCAGGCAAGTCTGGTCGTGCTCGACGACGAATTGAAGAAAGCCCATGAGCGTCTTCAGGAAATGGGCGGGATCGAAACGGACCTGGCGCGTCTTATGCGCGATGTCGACATGAAAGAGACCGAGTACAAGCAATACCGCGACAACTTGCAGCGGGCGCGAATAAACGCCGAGCTCGACAAGGACAAAGTCTCCAACGTGAGCGTGGTGCAACCCGCGAGCCTTCCGATCATGCCCTTCAAGCCCAACAAAACCATGAACCTCATTTTGGGCGTGATTTTCGGGACCTTCGGCGGATTGTTCCTCGCGTTTGCCATCGAATTTCTAGACGACACGTTGAGTACCTCGAGCAAGGCGGAGAAACGCCTGGGCGTGCCGGTGTTGACCGTGATTTCAGAGGCGGAATTCAAGTCGTCCATGTAGCCGCGAGATAGCGGGCAGGACGAAGGTGACTGAAGCATGACCAAGATCTACGAGGCCCTCGAAAACGCAGGACTCGAACGCGCCGGGCTCGACGACCGGCGAGGAGAGGCCCCTGTCGCGCACGGCCGTCCGCTGCCTCCGCTGCCGAAATCCATCGAGGACAAGTTCCTCACGCTCTATCGCCGCCTTGAAGCGATTCTCGATCAGAGCGCCGGAAAGATCGTCGAGATCGCGGGCGTGCACGCGGGCGACGACGGCTCGCGCGTGCTCGTGGCCTTTGCCCAGTTTGTCGCGACCAGCCTCAAGAAACGCGTTCTGCTTCTGGCCGTAGGCCGGCACGAGTATGCGGGCCACAATTTCGCGGGCGATCAAGCCCTCGGCTGGCAGCGTGTCCTGCTCGAAGGCGCGCCCATCGACGGCGTGATCTTCCCCTTGGGCGAGAGCGGCATGTCGGTGAGCCTGCTCGCGCCGACCGACGCGGCAGTGACGCTCTTCCTGGATTCGCCCAAGTTGCGCGAAACGCTTGACCTCCTGCGCGAGCGATTTGACCTTATCCTGATCGATCCGCCGTCGTTCGGATCCTCGCCCGATGGCGCCCTGCTGTCCGCCGTTACGGACGGCGTGGTGCTCGTCGTCGAGTCCGGCAAGACGCGCTGGCAAGTGATCAAACACGCCATGGACGAGATCGGCGCGCAGCACGGGGCCGTGCTCGGCGTCATTCTGAACAAGTGGCACTACTATATTCCAAATCTTATCTACCGGATGTTGCCGTAGCCGTGCGCGCCCCGGAGGACCTCCGGATCGCAGGCTGTTGGAAACCGATGGAACGCTGCCTGGGGGCAGAACGAGGCGCTGCATGGTGGGCGCCGGGCACGACGCACGTAGCGCGAAGAAGGAACGCTGACTGATATGACGACCCCAGAGCCCAGCGCGCCGGAGCAGGTTTCGCCGGCCACACGGTTACGTGCGGGGATGCGTCTGCTCCTCAGCCCTACCGCGTTGAAGAGCGTGGCGGCCATCGGCGATCAGGCCGTCGTCAGCGGCACGAACTTCCTGACCACCTTCATCATCGGGCGCTCGTGCGTGCCGGAAGAACTCGGCCTCTACACCAACGCCTTCTTCCTTGTGCTCTTCGTAACCGAAATGCAAGCCGCGCTGATCACCACCCCGTACGTCGTTTATCATCCGCGCCTCGAAGGCGGCGAACATGCGCGCTACACCGGAAGCACGCTAATCCATCAGGCGAGCCTCGCCTCGGTGGTCGTGCTGCTTGTCGCCATTGCGGGACTGGCCATCTCGCTTACGTCCGACCCCTACCATTTCAAGACCGTCGCGTGGCCGCTCGCGTGCTTGATCGCGTTCATCATGGTGCGCGACTACACGCGGCAACTGTGCTTCGCCAATCTGCGCATGGTTACCGCGTTCGTCTCGGATGCATGTGTCGCGGTGTTGCAGATAGGCGGCCTCCTTGCCTTCAGACAGTCCGGCTTCCTTTCCGGCGGACACGCCTACCTCGCGATCGGTCCAGCCTGCGGCGTGGTGGGACTCCTGTGGCTCGTGCTGCACCGGCATCTCTTTGAAGTCCGGCCCGCGTTGGCTTGGGGCGATTTCAAACGCAACTGGGCCTTCGGGAGATGGGTCTTCTTCAGCGGCGTTATCTGGTCCATCAGTATGAATTTCTATCCGTGGATCATCACGGCATTCCACGGCACCGCCTCGGCGGGGACGTGGGGCGCGTGCCTCGTGCTTGTGACGCCGAGCATGATCTTGCTGTTGGGCGGGCAAAACTTCCTCGGCCCGAAGATCGCCGCCACCTACGCGCACAAAGGCCCGCGCGCGCTTGTCCGCATCGTTGTATTCTCAAGCGCGATCATGGGAGTGGTGATGCTGGCGTTTAGCGCCCTCATGGGATTCGTTGCCAACCCGTTGCTTCACTTGTTGTACGCCGACAAGTACGCGGGCAATGGCATGGTGGTCTTTATTCTGTCGCTCAACTTCCTCGCGCTAGCCGTCACCGCGCCGTTTTCGCGCGGCCTGTTTGCGATCGAACGCGCCGACATCGATTTCATCGTGAACTTCGTCGCGCTGGCCATGCTGCTCTGCGAGGGCATCTGGCTGACGCGATCCTACGGAGTCTCCGGCGCCGCGTGCGGACTCGTTCTGGCCAACACCGCCGCTCTGTTCGTTCGCGCGTCCGCGTTCTTCCGATTCATGCGGGCGCTGGAGGCGTGTCCCGCCCCGCAGGCCATTCCCGCCGCGCAAGGGGAACTGCCATGATGCCCGCGGCTCCGACGCCTCCCGAACGCACGACCGACGTGCCATGGGTGGCCATCGTCCTGGTGGGCATCGCGTTCTTCATGACGCAACACAGCATCATGCACACGCGCCATTACCTCGAACGCGGCGCCATCGGATTCATCGCCACGCAGGAAGAGACCGACGAACTGATGCAAGGCTTCGATCAGGGCAAGAAGCTCAACGCGCTGATCTATCTCGGTCTTGGCGCGCTGGGCGTGGGCATGATGCTCTGGCGCCGCCAGCAGCCGATGCGGATCGACCTGTATAGCGAGTTGATCCTCCTTTTTCTCTTTTGGTGTTTCGTCAGCGTGTTTTGGGCGGAAGACCGCGGGTCCACGGTCAAAAAACTGATCATCTTCGCGATGCTCTGCATAGCGGTCGCGGGCATCGTCCGCCGCTTTTCGGACCGCGACATCGTGCTGTTCACGCTTCTCATCATGGGCGCGTACGTGTCCATCGGCGTGCTTTCCGAAATCGGCCTTCGCACCTTCCGTCCGTGGTTCTCCGGATACCGGTTCTCCGGCACATGCCATCCGAACGGCCAGGCGCTCGATTGCGCGCTGCTATTCTTCGCCGCGATCTTCACACGCGACAAACGATACCGTTATCTTCTCTGGGGGATTGCCGCGTTCGCCTTCGTCTGCCTCGTTCTTACGAAATCGCGCACGTCCCTCTTGGGCGCGATGCTTGCGCCGGGCGTCTTCTATGCCATCGTTGCGTCACCCTATAAGAAATTCACTGCCGTGCTATTTGTAGGCGCCGTGGGCAGCCTCTTCCTGCTGGCGGGGGACGCGATCGCACCGCTTATCCAGAAGGGCGCGCTCATGGGGCGCACGGATACCGAAATAGGCCAGGCCAAAAACCTAACCGGGCGCACCGATCTGTGGAAGGAATTGAAAGACACGTATATCGCCAAGCGCCCCGTCCTCGGATACGGATACAACAGTTTCTGGAATGCGGACCGCGTCGACGATATCTTTCACAAGATCGATTTCATGCCCGGAAATGCGCACAACATCTTCATCGAACTGGTCGTCGGCTTGGGACCGCTCGCGGCGCTCATGTACATCGTGATCAACCTTGTGGCCATCAAACGCTCCATTTCCTACTACCTCGCGAGCCTCGATACCTCGTTCGCCTTTTACGGTTCGATGCTTATCCTTTCGATGATCCATGGCCTTACCGAATCCACATTCCAATTCCCTTCCATGCCGACGTTCATCGGCATGGTCGTGCTGGCGCGCCTCGGATTCCAGGCGCCCCCCGAACCCACGGCGGAACCCGTAGAGGAGCCTGTTCACGCGTGAACGATCCAACGATTAGCGTCGTCATGTGTACCTACAACCGGGCCAGCCTGCTTCGCCGAGTGCTGGACAGCTTGGTGACGCAGAAGACCGAAGGCGAGTTCGACTACGAAATCGTCGTGGTCGACGATCGGTCCTCCGACGAGACGCCCGATATCGTGGCCGAGTTCGCCTCGCGTTCGGCCGTACCCGTTCGCTATGTCCGCGCTGACGGACAAGGCGTCGCCCACGCGCGGAACCTGGGTATCGACTCGTCGCGCGGCGAATGGGTCGCGTACACCGACGACGATCAGTGGAACGACCCGGACTGGCTGTATGCGCTGGTGATAGCGGCGCGCAAGTCCGGCGTGGATTGCGTAGGCGGGGTTGTCGAACTGGAACTCCCGCCCGAGGCCACGCTGCCGCTGACGGATGTCACTGCGAGCATGCTCGGGCGCAAGGTCAACCCGGAAGGGCGTATCACGCGGCTGATGGACTGTCCCGGCACCGGCAATGTCATGTTCAAGCGGACGGTCTTCGATACGGTGGGCAAATTCGATAACGCGCTGGCGTGGGGGGGCGAGGACGCCGATCTCATGCTGCGCGTGATGAACGCGGGGATCCAGGTGTGGTTTACACCGGCATCGGTCGTGCATCACATCATTCCGCTCTATCGTGTTTCCGAGCAGTACTTCCGCTGGGCCTCGCTGCGTGTGGGCGTGGCCTTGGCCGAAGTCGACGCTCGTTGCCGGGGGCGAGCCAGCATGGCGTTGCGGTGCGTCGCGCGGATTGGCCAGGCGCTGCTGATCAACGTCCCGCGCTACTTGCGCGCGGCGCTCTTCGGCGATAGGGGAACCGCCATCGAATGCAAATGCCTGCTATGGCGCATGACGAGCTACGCGCGGCAGACGCTGCGCTTGCTGGCGCCGGGCGTGTTCAAGCAAGAACGATTCTTCGCGAGCCTGCAATTTCGAGGCGAAAGGACCACCGTGGCAAAGACGGAATCTTGACGCCGGAATAGTTGTGGGGCGTTGCACAGTTTAGTTCGTAACCCGAGGCCCGAAACCCGAGACCCGAGCGCACTATGGACATTCTTTACGTCAGCACGTTGTACCCGCCTTCGATCGGAGGCGCGCAGATCCAGTTGCATTACCTGGCCAAAGCGACGCAGAAAGCCGGCCATAACGTCCGCGCGATCACGCTCGCGGGGCGCAATCGCAACGATTGGCTGCGCCTCAGTACCGTCATGCCCGAACCCGCGCGGCAATACGTGTACGAAGGCATCGACGTCGTTCAACTGAGCTTCCCCATGGCCGCGCGTTTGCGCATGGCGCCGTGGGCGCTGGCCTATTACGGCATGCTCGGGCCGGCGGCGCGCCAGTTGGCGGCAACCACGCTCGAATATTTCGAGCCGGCCGCCGGGAAACCGTCGCTCGTCCATGTGACGCGCATCGGACGCGAGCTCATTGCGATGGCCGCATACGATTTCGCCCGCAAACACGGCATTCCGTACGTGCTGACCCCGAACCATCACCCGCGCTGGGTCGGGCGCCTGTATACCGAATATGACAAGCTTTACCGCGCCGCCGATGCGGTGCTCGTCTACACGGACACCGAAAAAGAGACGCTCGTCAACGATAAGGGCGTGCAGGCCGATCGCGTATTCGTGACGGGCGTGGGACCGATCCTGCCCGAAACGTACTCCGTCGAAGCGTTCCGTGCGAAGTACAACCTGGAAGGTGAGAAGTTCATCCTGTATCTGGGCCAGCAGTACCGCTACAAGGGCATCGAGGCGATGGTCAACGCCGCGCCCATCGTGTGGCGCAAGTATCCCAATATCAAGTTTGTCTTCGTCGGGCCGCATACGGACGACTCACGCGCCGTGTTTCAGAACGTGCACGATTCGCGTATCGTCAACCTCGGCGCTATCGATCCCGAAAGCAAGGCGGCGGCGCTGGCCTCGTGCGAGTTCCTCGCGCTGCCGTCAGTCCAGGAGAGTTTCGGCGGCGTGTACGCCGAAGCGTGGTGCTATCGGAAAGCAGTCATCGGCGGGCGTATTCCGCCCATTGCGTGCGTGATCGACGAAGAGAAGAACGGCCTGCTTTCGAGCCAGGACCCCGACGAACTCGCGCGCGCGATGATGCGGCTGCTCGGCGATCCGGGCCTTTGCGAATCCATGGGCGATCACGGGTGGAACAAGGTGCAAGAGAATTACACGTGGGATCGGCTTGCCGCAAAGACGCTCGACGTGTACAAGAAGTTCCTGTAGCCAAGAATCGATTGAGGGTTTGAAGAACGTGGAAACAAACGCGCCTCAACTTCCGGCACGGTACGACCTGTTCGGCGTCGACGTGAGCGACGTAGACTATGACCGCGCGATGGCCATAGTCGTTCATGCCGCGAAACGAAGACAGCCGCTTGCGATGACACACCTGGCCGTGCACGGGCTGATGGAAGGCTCGGGCGACCCCGCGCTCGCCGCAAAGCTAAACGCCTTCGATATCGTCGCGCCCGACGGCCAGCCCGTGCGCATTGCGCTGAACTGGCTGTTTGGCACGACGCTTCCCGATCGCTGCTACGGTCCCGAGTTTATGGCGCGCGTGTGCGAGCGTGCCGCGACGGAAGGGATCGGCATCTACCTCTACGGAAGCACGAAGCAAGTGGTCGAGACCTTGCGCGACAGCTTGACAGCGCGTTTCTCCGGACTGAACATTGTCGCGGCCGAGCCATCCATATTCCGTCCGTTGACGGAAGCGGAAGACGCTGAATTGATCCAGCGCGTCAACGACAGTGGCGCGGGTGTTCTCTTCGTGGGACTTGGATGTCCGCGGCAGGAACATTTCACCGGGGACCACTTGGGTAAGTTCAACGCCGTTCAGATCGACGTCGGCGCGGCCTTCGATTTTCATTCCGGCAACAAGAAGATGGCCCCGGCGTGGGTCGCGCGGTACTCACTCGAATGGCTGTACCGGCTCATCCAAGAGCCGCGCCGCCTGTTCAAGCGCTACTTCGTGACCAATAGCCTGTTTATCCTGAAACTGACGCTGCGCAGACTGGGGATTACGAAACCCCGGCATGCCGGCCGGAACCTGTGACGAGGCGTACACCATGTCCCTGTATCGATTCTACTCCGTTCTACGGCCCATCTATATGGCGTATATCGGATTTGCCAACCACGTCGTGAGCCGCATTCCGTCGAATATGATTCGGTGTGCAATCTATCGCCATCTTTATTTCATGAAGATTGGCAAGGGCACCCAGATCGCGATGGGATGCTGGCTCCGGCGTCCCCGCGACATCGTCATCGGTGAGAACACGAATATTCACTCGGGCTGCTTTCTCGACGGACTGAAGACGCTGAGGATCGGCAACAACGTCGATATTGGCGATCAAGTGTTGCTTTATTGTGGCGGCCACGATATCCAGTCGCCCGAGTATGGGCCCGTCTACTTTCCCGTAGTTATCGACGACCGCGCCTGCATCTTCGCGCGGGCGATACTTGTCAAGGGCGGCCATATCGGCGAAGGCGCCGTGGTGGCGGCGGGGAGTATCGTCAACAAAGACGTGCCGCCGTACACCATCGTCGGAGGCGTCCCTGCCAAGCCCATCGGCGAGCGGAATCGCAATCTCACCTACACGCTGAATTCGAAGTTCATGAACATAGCGTGGCGGAACAAGTAACCCGAGCGCAACGGAGGAAACCCCAGCATGAGTTCGAGTCCTGCCGCGGCGGCTCCCGCGGCAATCCCGGTCAAGAAGAGAAACGTCGCTTTCGACGCCTACCGCGGCATCGCCATCTTCTTTGTGGTGCTGGCGCATTCGGTGGGGTACGGCTGGGATTTCATCCACCACGATTCGGGCCAGTGGAACTTCTACTGGAGCGTGTTCCTGCGCCAGGTCATGTTGTGCGCGCTGCCCGCGTTCCTCTTCGTGTCCGGGTATTGGCTTGGCAACATCGAGTTCCCTACGTGGGCCTCATACGGCCAATTTCTTCGCAAACGCGTGTCGCGCGTGGCGATTCCGTACGTCCTCTGGTCCGTCGTTTTCTACACGTTCTATGCCTGGCGCGCTCATGACTTCTCCCTCTACGAGTTCGCCGTGAAACTCGTCTTAGGCCAAGCCGAGGGGCCGTACTTCTTCATCGTGATGCTGCTCCAGTTCTACCTGTTGACGCCGGTATTCGTGTATGTGTGCAAACACAGGCATTGGGTCAAGTGGGTGGTTGTCGCTCACGCGCTCTTTCTGATATTCCTCTACGCCGTTCGCTACCTCTATCTCAAAGACCTATCTTTCTCGTATGTGAAACTGCCGTTTCTCTCCTGGCTTTCGTTCTATCTCATGGGGATCTACCTGCGTCGGTATCCGCATGTGTCCGACGCGCTGACCACATTTCGATTGGCGGCGTTGGCCCTTGTGTTTCTCGCCCTTTCCATGGTCGAAGGTATGATTCTCATTGGCCAAGGCTACTTCGAGTTCGGCATTTCTGACGTGAAATTCAGTTGCTTTGGCTATTCGTTCATGGTGCTTCTTCTCATGTTCCGTCTTCGGGATACATGGTGGCCCCGGGTGCTAGTGCTTCTGGGCGACTACGCGTTCGGGATCTTCTTCGTTCACGGCATCATCTTGCGCAACCTCATGGGCAAACTGAAGGGCGTGACATTTATCTACGAGTTCCAGCCCGCGTTCCAGTTCCTAGCCACCGGCGTTACGCTCGTCATTACCTGCGGTATCATTTACGCGACGCGGAAAGCGATCGGTACCGAACGGGCGCGAAGTTACCTCGGGTTCTAATCGGCCGTTCGACCTCCGGTTGCGAAGACGCCCACGCAAAACGAAGTCCAGAACACAATGCCTGTCACGGTGACTGTGATACCGACTGCCGCGGCGAGCGAGGTCTCGGGCACACCGCCGACCGTGTACAGCAGCGAGGCCGCGACAAGGTAGGGCACGCCGGTCGCGTTCGGCGTGATGGGGGTGATGCTGGCAAGGCCGTGCGCGCATTGCACAACCGCAAGCAGCGCGAACGGGACCCAGTATCCCAGGCTTCCGTACAGCATGCGCGCAACGCCGATATCGAGGCAGGTGCAGAACACCGTAATCGCGCAGGCCAACGGCAGCACGCGTCCAAGCGCGATCATCTCGGACGACAGGTTCTCAAGAATAGTGAGGGCCTTGTGCATTCGCGAGCCTTCACGTGCCCGTTGCGCAAGCCGCGCAAATGCGTGCCGCCGGGTCAGGACGCCGAATGGCACGATGGCCAGCGCCAAGAACGCCACGCCGAATGTGATGCCCATGTACTCTTTGGGGACTTGCGAAAGCAGCAGGCCTGCCAGCCCCAACCCGATGGTCGAGCCGCCTTCCAGCAACCGATCCGCGACAATCCAAGCGCCGAGGTGCGCCGACCGATGCTGCCGAAACAACAGAGGCGCCAGTTCGCCGACCCGTCCGGGCGAGATCGCTCCGCCCGCCTTCGAGATGAAGAACAGGCGCGCCGCCGACTGCTGTGGTCCGAGTACGATCCGCCATTTGGCCGCGCGTATCCACAACGCGCCCACCAGTCCGAATGCCATGGCCGCGAGTGCGCGTTTGTCGACGGAGGCCAGTTCCGATCCGATGCGCCGCCAACCCAGGTACCACACGATGCCGACATAGAACGCAACGCCCACGAGCCAAAGATAACGCATGCGAGATGAGCGCATCGCGGGTAGCACACTTGAACTTCCCGCCGGTTCCTCTGAAGTGGGAGGGAGGCTCATGCGCCGAGGCCTGCCATAGCCGCGAGCCGCTCGATGCCGAACCGCGTCAAACGCAGCATGCCTGCCACGCCTTCGCGCCGGTACGTGCTGCGGAAGTGATGCAGCAGTGTTCCCGGCTGCCGCGTGAGGATGTGGAGATACCAGCGCCGAAACGCATAGGCCAGCATCGCCTCGATGTCCGCGTTCGTGTAGTTCGGATACGACAACACGGACTTGCCCGCGGGATCGAAATCGCGCCAGTCTTCTGTGACTAGCCAGCCGTTCTGCTTCGCGCGCTCGTAGAGCGCCGTGCCTGGATACGGAACGACAATCGCGAACTGCAACGTATGCGTGCGAAGCCGCAACGCAAACTCGATCGTGCGCCTGGCGCTTTCGCGCGTTTCACCGGGCAACCCCAGCAAGTAAGTCGCGTGCGTTAGAATGCCGAGTCTGCGGCAATCGTTGGCGGTGCGCACCACGTCGGCAAGGTCGAGCGTCTTCGGGATCTGCCGGAGCACCTCCGGGTCGGCGCTTTCGACCCCAAACTTGTAGGCGCGGCATCCCGCGTGTTTCATGGCTTCGAGGATCTCGCGGTCCGCGGTGGCGTGGCCCATGAACGTGAACGGGATGCCGAACGTGCGCTTCTGGTACGCCTCGCACAGGCCGAGAATGTGTTTCCTATTGAGCGTTACCGAGTCGTCGTCGAAATAGATCTCGTCGGGATGGTAACGGCGGATCAATTCCGCGATTTCGTCGCACACCTTCTCGGGGTCGCGCGCGCGGTAATTTCGCATGCCGTGGAAATGCGCGAGCGTGCAGAACTCGCACCGGTGCGTGCAGCCGCGCGACGACAAGACCGTGACGCTGCGTCCGAGGCAGAACGCGTCGTTGTATTTCTCCATTGGCATCAGGTCCCACGCGGGATAGGGAATCGCGTCGAGGTCTTGAATCAGCGGCGCGTGTTCGACCCGGTCCGAGCCTGGCAGCGCAAGCCATGGCTTCGGTTCCAGCGTGATGGCTTCAGTGATGGCCTGGTCATACTCGCCCCGAACGACGCCGGCGAACCCCGCTTCGAGATGCTCGCGCCATGTTGCCGTTGCGTGGGCTCCGCCTGCGATACATGGCGATCGGAGCGCCCGCATGGTCGCGACGTCCACAAGGAAACTCGGCGCGCTCGTCTCCATGAAGACGGCGTCTGGGCGAAACTCCGTTGCGATAGCCTGCAGTGCGGGAAGGTCGACGCCCGACGCGATGCAGTCGACTAGCCGCACCGCGTGGCCGTCGGCGCGCAGCCGGGATGCAGCGTACGCAAGACCGAACGGGAACGGGTGGTAATCAATGCCCGTCTGTTCCTGCTTGCGCGAATGCGGCCACCGCGAACCGGCGCGGCAGAAAGGACCTGGTGGATTTAGAAGCAAGACGTTCACGCAAGACTCCTGGGATCCATGCGCACGCGCGTCAGGATACCGATGCCTTTCACATGCGTCAACTCATGCCAGGCCGGAATCAGGCAGCATCGCTGAAGACTGAGGCGCGGCGCCTTCCACGCGAAGAGAGAGCAGTGACGCAATCCCAGTGCCATTGACGCAACCGCAAGGCGTAGGGTACGATCGCTGTAGATGCAAGTCCATGTTTCCTGCATCGAGTAAGGAGCCGGGCGGCGATACGTAGTACCTGCTCCTCAACGTTCAAACCGTGCTCATGACGAGCTGCATCCACATAGGCCGCCATCCCGATAGGACGAAGTTCATCCTCGTACGGGCGGTTCTTCTTGTCTGCATCGCGTGGGGCGACGCGTACGCCGCGTCCTATTACGTGGATGCCTCTCACGGTAACGACGCCAACACGGGCCTGAGCGCAACGGTCCCATGGCGGACGGTTGCCAAGGTCAACGCGCACACCTTCAATCCCGGTGATTCGATCCTGTTTAAGCGTGGCGAACAGTGGCGCGAGATGCTTCTCGTGTTCACTGGCGGCACGAGCGCCAACCATCTCGTCATCGGAGCCTATGGCGACGGGCCGAAACCCATCCTGAGTGGCGCTGATCTTGTCACCGGCTGGATTCAAGACAGCGCCAGCGTATGGCGCGCGCCGTGGAGCGCCAATCCGGGATCGGTGTGGTTCGTCGCCGCCGACGGCTCGTGCTCTTGGGGCCGTCCCCAGTCGACCGCCGGCTTTCTCTCAACAGCGGCTTCGGTCGATCGCGATTGGGCATGGGCATCCGGCTGGCTCTACGTGCATGCGTCCGCGAGTCCCGCCGCGCAGTATGCCTCCGTCGAAGCGGCCGCGCGCGAGTTCGCCGTCGTCGGCGTATGGGACGCCGCCTGCCGTTTCGTGGAGTTGCGCGATCTCGAACTGCGCTTCACGTGGCATCAATGCCTGAAGATCGCGGAAGGGGACGTATCTACAGCCAATACCGATTGGATTGTCGACGGCATTGCCGCGCATCATAACGGGATTAGCGGAGCCAACGACATGCTGGGATTCAGCATCAGCGGCGACCGGCATGTTATCCGGAACTGCGAAGTCTACGAAGCGGTGGGCAACGGGATCACGATCATCCTTGGCAAAGGCAACGTGGTGGAACACAACACCGTCTATAACAACCACCACAACCAGATCGACCTGAAACCGCCTGCGTCCGCCTCCGCCTCGGACGCCAATCACATCCGTTACAATCACGTCTACATCGACGCTATTAGCGCCGGCGTAACGGGCATCACGCCGTACACGAACGGCATCTACGTGCTGGGGCTTGCGGAAGGGACCGCGCCAACGTATCTGTATTACAACATCGTCCACGACCTGAACCAGCGCGGGATTCAGATTGACGGATGGGCGGATGTCGTGGTCGAGAACAACGTGGTGGCAAACTGCGGCCAGTACGATTTCTATCTCAACAACTACGACTACCCCGCCGCATTCCGCAACAACATCGGGGTCAATATGGGCGATAGTGGCAGCAGCGACGCGCGCCGCATCCTCCGCGTGTTCGACATCACGAACAAGACCTTCGATTACAACTGCTGGCATTGGAACTTGGGTACGTTCGCGCAGATTGGCACGTACGTCGATTACTCGAGTTGGGCGGCGTATCGTGCCGCGACCGGATTCGACGCCCACTCGTTGACGTCCGACCCGCAATTTGCGGACGCGGCCACGAACAACTTCCACGTGCAGGCTGCGTCGCCGTGCATCGACAACGGGGTCCTCACGAATTGGCTCACGGACTACGACGGCCACGCGGTGCCCGTTAATGCGAAGACGGATATAGGCGCGTTCGAGTACGCCGCGTACCAGCCGCCGACTGCGGCGTTCAACGCGACGCCTCTCGAAGGCAAGACAGGCTTGGCGGTAGCCTTCACCGACGAATCCGATCCGGGAAGCGCCGCCGCGATTCTGGAATGGGCATGGGATTTTGGCGACGGGGCATTCAGTAACGATCCCAGTCCGGTCCATGTCTACGGCATCGATGGTGTCTACTCCGTCTCGCTTACCGTGACGACCGAATGGGGATCGCACACGCTCGTCAAGCCCGGGATGATCCGCGTGTCGATGTGGCTGCCCGCCGAATCGCGCCTCTCGGCGCTGGTTCTCTGCGCGGCGATCGCAATCGTTGCGAACAAAGGGCTGAGGAGGAATATGAGGAAGCGCGCACGTTAGCCCGGGTTGTTCACGTGGTCTCTTGAAGAGCAGAGGCTAAGCGTTGATTGGGGACTTGCTTTCGTCTCAGAACGTGGCGTGAACTCAACAACAACGTGTCTCGTGTCATTGATACAGGATGCGTAAAGGAAACAGCACACATGAAGATCGGGCGAGTCACGCTGATGGGACGGACGATGGGTTTGGCTCTCGGGATACTCGTATGTGCGCAGGCCGCTTTCGCCGTCGAGCCGGTGGATCTCAGCCACGCGGTGATCGTCACGCGCCCCGGGGATCTGCCGCATGCGGAATCGGCCGCGGCGATGGTCCTTGCCGAGGAGATCGCGTTGCGCACGGGGTTGCATCTTGCCACGTCGACGGAATGGCCGAAGGACGGGCCGGTCATCGCGATTACGTCGCAGGCTTCGGTTCCTTCATGGGGGCGGGCGATTCCCGTGCGCGAGGGCAAGGACCTTCCCGAGACGCGCGCGGAAGGGTTTCGGTTGTTCGTAGAAGCCGATGCGGCGCGGCCCGCCGTAGTGTGGGTGGTGGGCGCGGACGGTCGCGGCGCTCTGTATGGCGTGGGGGCATTGTTGCGCCATCTGAACTGGTCGCAAGGCAAGGCTGCGCTTCCTGGAGACTTGGACCTGGCCACAGCCCCGGCGTATCCGATTCGCGGCCATCAACTCGGGTATCGGGTGCAGGCGAACTCGTGGGACGCGTGGACGCCCGAGCAGTTCGACCGGTACATCCGCGAACTCGCGTTCTTCGGTATCAACAGCGTCGAGAATATTCCGTTTCAGGACGATCGCACTTCGCCGCTCATGAAAGTCGAAAGGCGCGAGATGAACCGGCGCATGAGCGAGATCTGCGGCCGCTACGGTCTGGACTACTGGGTGTGGACGCCTGCGGATTTCGATCTCAAAGACAACGAGGCACGCGCGAAAGCGCTCGATAAGCACGAGCAACTCTACAAGGACTGCAAGGAACTGACGGGCGTCTTCTTCCCGGGTGGCGATCCCGGGGACAATCCGCCGGAACTGGTGCTGCCGTTTCTTGAAGATGTCTCCAAGCGCCTGTTGCCGTTGCATCCCAACGCGCGCGTGTGGGTTTCGTTGCAGGGGTTTACTAAGGACCAGATCGAGTATGTTGCGGACTACCTCAAACGCGAGTCGCCCGATTGGCTTGCAGGGCTGGCTGGCGGGCCTTCGTCGCCGCCGATCCCGTACACACGCTCGATCCTTCCGAAGAAATACAAGTACCGTCTCTATCCCGATATCACGCACAACAAGATCTCGCAGTACCCCGTGCAGTGGTGGGATGCGGCGTTCTCGATGACGCTCGGGCGCGAGGCGATCAACCCGAGGCCTGTGCAGTACGCATATATCCACAATTGGTTCGCACCGTACAGCGACGGGTTCATTTCCTACTCGGACGGCGTGCATGACGACGTCAACAAGACGATCTGGAGCGCGCTGAGTTGGAATCCGGACGCCGGCGTGCGAGACATCCTCGTCGAATACTGTCGCGAGTTCTTCTCTCCGAGCGTTGCCGAAGATGCCGCCGACGGCATTCTCGCGCTCGAACGCAACTGGCACGGGCCGCTGCGCGAGAACGGCGCGCTCGAGGGCACGCTGTTGCTCTGGCAACGATTGGAACACGAGATGCCGGGGCTTGCTGAGAACTGGCGCTGGCAGATGTGCCTTGTCCGCGCGTATTACGACGCGTACATCCATCGCCGTCTGCTCAACGAGACGCGGCTCGAAGACGAGGCGAACACGGTTATGCTGGGATGCGCTACAACTGGGGCGGACGAGGCCATGACGCAGGCAATGGCCGTGTTGAATCGCGCAGTCGATGTGCCGGTGAGTCCTGAACTCCGGGCGCGCATTTTCGACTTGTGCGAGAAGCTGTTTCAGTCGATCGGGTTGCAGACGAGCGTCGAGAAGTATTCGGCGAGTGGCGCCGAACGCGGGGCTTTCTTGGATTTCGTCGATGTGCCGCTGAACAATCGCTGGTGGCTCGAGGACGAATTCAAAAAGGTGCGCGAGATGTCTTCGGAGGAGGCCGAACGCAGCCGTCTAGTCGAGATCGCCACGTGGGCGCATCCGCCCTTCGGCAGTTACTACGACGATATCGGCGACCCAGCGAACTCGCCGCATGTGAAGCGCAGCGAGATCGTGTACACCGAAGTGGGGGAGGAGGCGCATCCCGAACCGCTGCAATGGTGGCTCGACAACGGCAAGAGCCGCGAGCGGATTTCGTGGCAGAGCACGATGGACTATCCCGAGGCGGTTGTGTACGAAGGCCTGGACCCGGACGCGAGCTACACCGTGCGCTGCACAGGTTACGGTACGATTCTGTTGCGCATAGACGGCGAACTCGTCGAACCGCCCGCGGAGCACGTGGCCATCGGTGAGCCGCGCGATTTCCCCGTGCCGGCCAAGTGCGTCGAGGATCGCAAGGCCGTCCTGACGTGGGACCACCCGCCCGGCGAAGAAGCGCTGAACTGGCGGCAACGCTCGCGCCTTTCGGAAGTGTGGCTCCTCAGGAAGTGATGCCGTTGTTCGAACTGCGCCAGAGGTCGTCACTGGATAGGCATAGCGAAGAGGAGCGCGGTGTCGAAATACCGCGCTCCCGCTTTAGCCGAGCCTCAAGTCAAGGGCACTTCGCGTAGTTACGTGCCCGGCATCCACACCACCTGATCGAGCCATGCCGCATCGATACCCGCGCTGCCGCTGGCGTCTTTCGAGTACTTCCATTTCAGGGTATGCATTCCAGGACCTAATAGGTACTGTTTCCGCATGAAATAGACGCTTCCTGAAATGCGGTCTTGAAGCACACCGTCAATCGAGAAGCGCAGGATATCGTGGTTAAGCTCCGAATCAACCTTCCACCAAAACGACAACGTGCCGGGGCCGGTTACTTCGGTGCTGAGCAAGCTGGCCTGATTGTTGGCTAGAGCGCCGCTTCTTCCTGCGTCGACCCCATCATGGCTCAAGCCTCCTTGGCCGTACCACGCGACGTCGCCGGACGTGGTCCATGTCAACCCCGGATTATCCAGGGCATCGCCCAATGAAATCGGCGTCGGTATCCAGAAGACATGGTCCACCCAAGCCCGATCTCGGCCCGCGCTCCCGGAAGCGTCCTTCGAGTACTTCCATTTGAGGGTGTGCATGCCAGGTCCAAGGGCGTACTGCTGCATGTTGAACCACACGTTGCCGGAGATACGGCTCTTAAGAACGCCGTCGATCGAAAACCGGAGAAAATCGTGGTTGGCTTCGGAGTCTACCTTCCACCAGAAATACACGTTCCCCGGACCGCCCACGCGCGTCGATAGCGTACTGGATTCGTTATCGGCGAGAGGGCCGCTGACGGCTGCATCCACGCCGTCGAAACTCACGAGCGTCTGCCCGAACCATGGATACGCGCCTTCGGTTGTCCACGTCAACGACGGGGTGTCCAACGCTTCCGCCAGGGACGGGTCCCGGGGATTGGTGAGCAGGGCCTGCTCTTCGATGTTGGGGATTCCATCGTGGTCCGGATCGCCCTCCGGGCCATTGTCAGGATTCTCGCTCCCGTCGTCCGTCGAGGAAAGTTCGAACACGAACTCCCAATCGTCGTACAAGCCGTCCTGGTCGAAATCCGGAGAAGGTTCCACCACGGGATGATCGCCGACCATGCCCGTGCCGCTCCCGCCGTTCTTGGGGGCGTCCGACTTGGTGCACGATGCGGGGGTCATATCGAACTTCATGTAGATGTGTCCGCCGATATAATCCCCCGTCGTTTCGAAGGCATACCACCACTTCCCCAACGGAGGGATAATTACGGGCGGCTGGTTCTTGATGTTCTTGATAGGATCGATGCTTGCCCAGTCGATACTGTCCACGTCCGAGTAGTACGTCATCGACGCCAGGAGCTTCAGTTCGGTGACCAGCACGCAATCCGTGGGGCTGTCGTTTTCGATGGAGATCATGTGGACGTAGTTTCCCGAGCCTCCGCCTCCGGCTTGCGCGCCTTGGCCGCCGCCCCCGGGGTCGGAAGGATTGCCGCCGCCGCCGCCCGGCGCTGGACCGCCAGCCCGGAATCCTCCGGCAGGCCCGCCTCCACCAGGGATGGGGTCTCCGCCGCTCGTCCAGTAGTAATCGTATTTGATGCTGTTCTTCTCATTCATACAGAGCATCACGTCGATATCGATAGTCCCGCCGGCCGGCACCGAACCCCCGTCCATGTCCACATCGGCCCCGTGGTACGGCGGCCCGACGCCCGGCGGAACGGCCGGGACGTTGGGGCTGCCACCCCTATTGTCGGAATCAAGTCCTACACCCACATTACTGAAGCTTCCGCAATCTGCGCTCGCCCCGTTCACGTTCACCCCGGGCCTGTCTTTCTGATACATGTACATGTGAAAATCGTCGGCCGTCTGGCCGGTGTTGTTCGGAATATGCAGCTTGGCTCGAACGGGTACGTCCGGCGGCAGGCACGGGTCTTCGCCATCGGACCCAGATCCCGGGAATGCCGGCTGTCCCCAAAGTACGCCGACAGACAGCAGGAACCACAGCAAGCCCAACCTCCGCGCGTGCGACTTCTGTATATCCTTACCCATAGCCTATTCCTCTCTGCGCCATCTGCGCATTGACATTCCCAACTCCATTCCCGGACAGTATGGAACTCAATGAGGACGTCAGAATATTGGCACGAATAGCTGTTGACACAAGGCGGTTGATGAGGCTTGGGGGGGCGGGATGTGAGGGGATAATCCAATCTTGGATGAAGACCCGAGCTTCCCGAATCACGCGTCGACAGTATCCCTGACAATGCAGCGTGAAGCGGAGCCCAAGATTTCGGACTCTTGTTCTTGACCAAGCGAGCAAGACTCTATTTGCTGTGCCCATGGCCAATCATCACTTATATGACCGATGTTATAACTATTCTATCGCCATGGTTCAGTTCTGTCAAGCAAAAAAGAAGTGAAATTGGAACCCGATAGGCCTGCCATCAGTAGCCGAAGTCTAGCCCGTTTTGCCGAGGCTACTTGCGGAGCGGGGATTCGCGTTCCGCGGCCGTCCGCAGTTCCGCGTAGATCTTCTTGGCCGCTTCGACGCGTTCGAGAAGCTCCGGGCCTTGCTGGGCCAGCTCAGTTACGGGACGGCTGTCATCGGGCTTGCCGTCGGCATTGCGGCCGGCCTGCGCTTCGGACACGATATGCTCGATTTCGGCGAGGCTGGCTTCACGCTTGCCGATGAGTTCGTCGGCACTGTCGAACTTCCAAAACCGGAAGCCCTTCCTTACTACGTAGACGGGCGTTGTATGCGCACGCGTGCCGTTACGGCCTTCCGCGCGCGCCGCAATCCAGAACCCGTGATCCGGCGGAAGCGAGAACTCCGCGTCGATGCTCGATCCACCGTCGCGGTCCGGCGTCACGGTCTTCACCGCCTCGCCGTGAACAACGATTTCCAGCTTGGACGGCACATCGCGGTGCGGATCGCCCCACGCACGCGCCTTGACCCGCAACGGCTTGTCGTTCGTGACGACGATCTCGTCGCCAGGACGCGCGCCTTGCACGGTGAAGTCGAGCATGATGCCGTTGGAGACAAAGGTGTGGCCCTTGCGGACCGCCTCGAACCAGCGGTCGGCGGTAAGTCGCTTCTTGCCTAGGAAAGCATAGACGCGCTCCTCGCCCACGGTGCCGCCCCAAGGCACATCGGAGCCGGCGGAGGCTGTCACTTTGAATCCGAGATTAAGGAAATCGTAGTACAGGCTCGTGCCCAAGTTCGCGAATTGCAGGATCTCCGCGAAATCGACTTTGTCCTTGGGGATGTTGACGCTCATGTCGCGGTGGACTTGGAAGATCCCCGAGTTCACATGAGCGTATCCCGTCAGGCCGCCCTGCCGATGCACTTCGTCGAACACGGTATCGTAGAGGTAGTACTGCTCCGTGTCGCGTACCATGCGCTGGATGTTCATGGACAACGTGTGCCCCAATTCCGAGTGCGTGCGCGGACATTCCTGGCCTGGGCAAACGATGTATCCGTTGCGCTCGACGCGATAATCCTTGCCGAACCCGCGCTGTTCGAACCACGTCCGGTAGATGTCGCCCATCTTTACGATGTTCGCGAGGCGCACATCTTCGGCCTGGGTCCAGTTCAGCACCATCGCGGCGTCGCCATCGCTGAGGATCTGCGTGTGCACGTGATCGTCGCCCGAATACCATCCGTGTTTGCGCATATCCGTCCAACGTTTCGGGCGGTACGTGCGCTTGACCGTTTCGTTGGACTGCACGGTGACGGTGTCCTCGACGGCGGCGTGTTCGATGCCGCGCAACACGGTGATGTCATACTCGCCCGGTGCGAGCGCCGTTCGGAACGGCCCGGGAACGCACCAGTAGTTCGCGCCCAGCTTGCCCGGGATCTGGGCGTGCCGCAGTCCGGTTGCATTGCCCTGCTTGTCGAATAGCAATCCGAAATCCAAGGCATTCGGGGGGCGCACTTCGGACCCGTCTGTCTTCCACACAAGGCGGATCATCGCGGGGGTCGGATCGCCCGTGTCGTCCGAGAGCACGCGCACATCGAGCATGCCGTGCGCGGCCGTCTCCGTATCGAACGGGACTGTCGTCTCCGCGCCGCCTGCGCCCTGGAATTCGAAGAACAGCGTCGTCCGGCCTTGAGGCACGCGTTCCAGCGCCGCCAAGACCCACGTTGTGCCATTGGCCAAACCTTCAATCGTGAGCTCCGGTCCGGATTCGACCGACAGGTCAAACGTGCGGCTCGTACAACGAACGGGCCCCACGCCCTGTTCCACGCGAAACAGGAACGCGTAACTGTCGCCGGGCAGGTGTGCGGTATCAAGATGCGCAGCCGTTATGGATTGCTCTCCGATGCGAACGGTCTGCGTCTTAGGGCAGGCTTCGAGGACTTCAAGCAGGCGTTTACACGCCGCTTCTCGCTGTTCGATCCCCTTCCTTTGCATTTCCGGTTCTTCTCTACGAAGCATTCGCTCGGCTTCCCTCAACTCCCGCTTGAGCATGTCCAGCGTCGCGCGGCTTGTCGTGTCGCACACATAAGGCTGTCGCAACGCCAGTCCGTCGGCAAGCTCGGCCGCGCCGGGCAACGGATCGATGTCCTGCGCGACGCCGATCCAGCTCAGACCTGCGATGAGAACGGTCATGCCCACCCAGAGTCGTTTCACGCCTAGTTCCTCCCGTTCAGTTTGTTTCGTGGTATCCACTGGTCGCATGCGAGCGTCGCCACGTGGAGCATCGTGCCCTGCGGACATGGATTTTGAAGGCCGCGCGCGGCATCGACTGCGCGCATGCGGATGCCTTCCGAGGCCTCGAAGGAAACGGACAGCAGAAGCGGGCCGTCCGCCCAAAGGGCCGAGTCCAGCGATAGCGCGTGGCTCTGCCCAAAATCCTTAGGCGTTCTCGCGAAGTACGCAAGGCGCAATACGTGCGGATGAGCCTCCGCGGAGGGTTCGTCCAAGAGATCCACGACGGGGTCTTCAAGGGGGATCAGAAGGACTTCTTTCCCATCCATCTTCAACAACAATTGCCGTTCCGCGCGCTGCGCAACCACCAGCAGATAGGCTCGGCGCTCGGCGGACGTGAGCTTGCCGTCGCGGTCGGTATCCATGGCCTTGCGTTCCACCAGCGAGTAAGCGGCAGGGAACTCGAATTGGATCCGGATGTCGACGTTATCCTGACCCACCGATATAGCGACGTCCTCGCGGATGTAGTGCTCAAGCGAAGTATGCGCGTGTGCCCACGAAAACAGGCACATTGTCACCGCGATCGCCCAACCGCACATGATCGGCCAACGCGCCCGCTCATCCCCGGTTCTTTGCCCAATGCCCATGGTTGTGAGTCCCAATGACGGGCTATCTTAACGTCGAATACCGCGCTATTACCAGCGTTTGAGGCCGTTTTGCGGATTCGCCAAAACCGTTCCCATGCGACGAACGCATCGCTCGGGAATGGCGCTCATGTATCCCCAGTTTCGTGAAGAGCCGTGCTCTACGAGGCAGCGCTCTTGCTCGTGCTCGTGCTCGTGCTCGTAATCGTGTTCGTAATCGTAATCGACCGAAGATCGAAGGTATACAGCATTAACATAGAAGTCGTGATATCGTAACCTATAACTTATGCGGAACTCGGACGCGAGTAACTCGATTACGAGTACGATTGCGAGTCGTCATGAAGCGCGGCTTCACTCGGGAGGATGAAAATGCAGCGCGTCGTGTGTGACTCCGATGCATAGAGGAACGCTGGACCTCCTGTCATTCTGAGCAACGCGAAGAATCTCCTGGCAGGTGAAGCTCTTATCGTGGGTGAGATTCTTCGCGTTGCTCAGAATGACAGGAGGTCGAGTTTCTATTTTCGAGGTAGCAAGAGCAAGAGCAAGAAGGGACGGAGCCACATAGAAACTGGGGATAACTGAGGGAATGGCGCTGGATACTCGGACGGGTTGTGTCTATACTGGCGCTATGAATACGAACCTGATCTTTCCGCTGATGTCTATGATTGTGTTGATGAGCCTCACCGCATGCCAACATGCAAAGCCGCTTCCCGAGGCCGCGCCAGCCGAACCGGATGCGGCGCGCGAGTTGCGCCCGCTGCTAGAAAAGGCGCCCGATGCGCCGCTGATCCCCGAACTCGCGGCCGCTAACACCGCCGCGATTGCGGATTCGCCGACAGGGCGCGCGTTGCTGGAATGGGCGCGCGGCGCCGCAAAAACGGCAACGATTCCCGAGACCACCTACACGGACTATCGCCGGTTTCGTGTGGCGGGTGACCGTCCGCCGTACGAACGCCCGTATTTCGACAAGCGCATGCTGCTTGCCGCGGAATCCGTGCGCGCGTGGCTCATCCCGGACGAGGCGCGCATTGACCGCATCAACGACCTGATCTGGAGCATTTGCGAAGAGACGACGTGGGTCGTGCCCGCGCACGAAAAGGAACCGTGGACGATCGACCTGTTCGCGTCGGAGACCGGTGCGGAACTCGCCCACGTGCTACTCCTGATCGGCGACAAGCTTCCGGAGGAAGTCCGCGAGCGCGTGCAGAACGAGGTCAAAGTTCGCATCCTGGACCGGTTTCTCGAATATGGGCCGCAGTACTCGTGGGGCGCCGGGCACAATAATTGGACCGGCGTCTGCGCCGGTTCCATTGGCCAAACGTTCTTGTTGATGGAACCGGATCTCGACCGCCAGGCCAAGGCGCTCTCGCTCGTGCTCACGTATCTTGATAACTTCATCAAGAACGCGTTCGAGGAGGATGGCGGGTGTCTCGAAGGGATCGGCTATTGGAACTACGGCCTCATTCATTACGTCGGGTTCGCCGAGATGTTGCGCCAGCGCACGCAAGGCGCGATTGACTTGCTCGCGCAGGACAAGATCAAGGCTATCGCGCGCTACCCGCTTGACGTCTATCTCGGCAACGGTCTCTACGCGAGTTTTGCGGACGCGCACGAACACTCGTCCGTGCGCCCGTTCCTCGCGGCGCGCTTTGCGGAACGGACGGGGGCTACGGGGCTCTTGGGCCTCGTCGATGGAGTTGAAGAATGGCGGCTTTCGTCGGTGTTGCGCAACGTGCTCTGGTGGGACGGCAAGAAGGTGGAAGAGCCGACGCTCGATGACGTGCTGATGCCGGTTTCGGGCATCGCCCGGCTCGTGGGCGAGACGCACGGGCTGCCGCTGGCGCTCGTCATCAAGGCCGGCCACAACGCCGAGCCGCACAATCACAACGACGTGGGCAGTTTCGTGCTCTGTATCGACGGCACGGTCTATCTGTGCGATCCCGGCGCGGGGCTGTACAACAAGGATTACTTCAGTTCTAAGCGCTACGAGAACGCTCTCGCGAATTCCTATGGGCACAGCGTGCCGCGCATCGGCGGTGAGTTGCAGAGCACGGGCAAACAGCGTCGCGGCACTATCGAGGCGTGCGGCGAAAAGGGCTTGCGCATTCGTTTCGAGGGCGCGTACGACATCGCTACGCTGCGCGAAGCCGAACGACGTGTAGCGTTGCGCGACGGCGTGATACGTTTCGACGAGGTATTCGCGTTCGACGGTGCGGGGGAGGACGTCGAGGAGGCGTTTGTGACGTGGCTGCCGGTTGAGGTCGATGGCGCGGTCGCGCGTGTGAGTTCCGACAAGGGCACGCTTGAAATCCGCGCTGACCAGGGCACCTTCACGGCGGAGCGGCTCGTCGATGCCTGCAAAGCGAATCACAAGAAAGAGGTCCTGACGCGCATCGCCGTCACCTATCCCGCGGGCGCCCACATGGCTGCGGGTTTCACGATAACCTTTGTGCCGCAAGGGTGACTGGTCCATGAGACGGGCGGCACTGCTGTTGGCACTCAGCCTCGTCGCGTTGCATCTTGACGCTTGCGGACTTCCCCAATGGCCTGCGTGTTCGGTGCGCGTGCTTGGACAAGGCGGCCCGGCCATCGTGATCGACGGTGCGCCGCACACGCCGCTGCTCTTCGTCGGCAACAACCAGTTTGGAAAGGACGACGTGTTGCTCGGCGAGATCCGCCAAGCGGCGCAGGCCGGACTGGATCTTTTCGGGTTCAACATCCCGCTCGATTGTAATGGGACCGCCGAACAAGCTGCTGCCACCATCGAGAAGTTCTGCGCCGCAAATCCGGACGGGTATTTCTTCGTGCGTGTGTGGCTGGGCGCGAACCAGAAGTGGATTAAGGAACACCCGGACGAGTGCATCACGAAGTACGCCGAGTCTCCGGAGGCGGCGCAGCGGCTCAACCTGGCATCGCCTTCAAGTGAACCGTGGCGCGAGGCCACGCGCCGGATGCTACAAGACCGGATTCGACAGATCGCGGAAGGCCCGCACGGCGCTCATTTCGTTGGAGTAACCATCGAATATCTCCAGACCGCCGAGTGGTTCTATCCCGACACCAACGATTTCATGGACTACTCGACGGCCA
Organism: uncultured Nitrospiraceae bacterium; assembly: GCA_964402555.1. Lineage (GTDB taxonomy): Bacteria > Hydrogenedentota > Hydrogenedentia > Hydrogenedentales > SLHB01 > CAYOCT01. The sequence continues at coordinate 51,851 of CAYOCT010000017.1, forward strand.
ATCTGCGGGCGTTTCGCGAATGGCTGAAGAAGACCTATCGCAAAGAGAAGGCGTTGCGCAAGGCGTGGAATCAACCGGACGTGACGTTTGATACGGCGCAATTCCCCACGCCGGAAATGCGCGACTCGGCCAAGATGGGTCCGTTTCGCGACGTGGCCACGCAACGTTCGGCCATGGATATGGAACGGTTCCAGAACGAACTCGTCTCGGACACGATCGCGTACTTCGCCGCCGCAGTCAAAGAAGTGACAGCACGCCGGACCCTTGTTGGGGCGTACTACGGCTACACGATGGAGCTCAACAACAACGGTCCGCGCGCGCTCGTGCAATCGGGCCATCTTGCCTTGGGCCGCTTACTCGAATGCAAGGATATCGATGTCTTTCACGCGCCGTTCTCGTACTTCGAGCGCCGTATTGGCGAGCCGGGCCACCTGCATGCGCCGGTCGATTCGATGGCGTTGCACGGCAAGCTGGAGATTTGTGAGCAGGATTTCTACACCCATCTCGCGTCGGCGCCGTCCTCAGGGCTGATCGCGCCGGGGTGGGAACAGCGTACCCGTTCCCCCGAGGAAACGGTGTCCATTCTCTATCGCGACTTCGGCAATGCCTTCACGCACGGCGCGGGGATGTGGTTCTTCGACTTGCTCTCAGACGGGCGCTGGCAAGATCCCGCCGTGCGGCAGGCGGCTTCGATGATGAAGCGCATCGCCGCCGAACAGCGCAGTGCCGCAGCGTTCGGTCCCGAGATAGCGTTCGCGGTGAGCGAAGATGCCCCGTATTACCTGCGCGCGACGACCTACCCGGTGCTGCTGCATTCGTTGTCGTGGTGGCGTTCCGAACTGGACCGCATGGGAACCCAAGTCGGATACTACCTCCAATCGGATCTGCCGCGCCTTCCGGATTCCGTCAAGATGCTTATCCTTGCGGATGCCTTCGCGATTGATGAATCCGAACGCCGCGCTGTCGAGCGCTTCCTGGATCGCGGCGGCACAGTCGTGTGGAATTACGCGCCGGATCTGATAGGCCCGGACGGCGTAGACCTCGCGCGCATCGAAGACATCACAGGCATCGCGGCGGAGCCGAAATTCGATTCCGCTCCCATGACGTTAACGAGCGATATGTCGAAAGAGCCGATGCGCATCGATGACCAGAGTTGGCAGCCTCGCTTCGTGGTGACAGGAAAGGATGTCGATGTGGTAGCGCGCTACGAGGCCACGGGAGAAATCGCCGCTGCCGCGAGACCGTGGCGCAAAGGGGTCAGTATCTACAGCGCGATGCCGCGGTTGAGCGTACCGGTGTTATGCGAGATCGCCTCGCGTGCAGGCGTCCACCTCTACCGTGATACGTCGGGTATGGTGGGGGTCGTGGGGCGGTATCTCATTGCCCACGTGGGCGAATCGCGGCCTCTTCAATTTGCTTGGCCAAGGCCCTGTACCACGGTGGAACGCGTCCAGCCTCCCTATCCTATCCCCTTGGAATGCAACGGGAAGAACATTTGGACCGACAAGCCATTTCCCAACAGCACCGTGGTCTATCGATGCGAGTGACTGCGGCGCATCTCTGGGAATGAGCGCTTGACATTCGTTGTTTTATCACATAAGCGCGAAATAAGAGCATGCGTTGGCCGCCTGGAGTGAGTCCCCAAATATTTTTGGGAACGCTCTTTACAAAACGACGGCATAGAGTTAGAATTAAGCATATCGCGTGGTTCCAAGACAATGTCTGTCTTGGTGGGAACAGGATGTTTGGAAAGGAGATAACAATGAGAAAGACGGTAGCTGTTCTGTGCGTGTTGCTCCTGGTAGTAGCCGTTGGCTGCGGCCCGGAAAAGAAGAGTCCTGATGCGAACAAGCCGGCGATGAAGCCGGGGCTGAAGCCCGGTGGCGCAATGATGAAACCTGGCTCCATGCCTCCTCCGACGCCTCCTCCTGCGACGCCTCCGGCCGCGAACGCTCCTTCGGCGACCCCTCCGGCTCCGACGCCGCCACCTGCGACGCCGCCGGCCGCAACGCCGTCACCTGCGACGCCGCCAACCGCAACGCCGCCAGCTCCGACGCCGCCACCGCCGCCTCCGGCGAAGTAGCCGGCCTCGGACATCGTTAGTTATTCATCCTCAGAGCCTTGGGCAGCATACCACCGCTCAAGGCTCTGAGGTTTCTTATATCGACCCCGTATCTTGCAGGACGTATACCCGGCTTGAAATAACAGCCAAAGCCCGAGGGTTACGTAACACGAAGGCAGATCTGCTGGCTTTGCGAAGGGAAGGTTAGAGGCACGCCGATGGTGCATGAGCCGCGTGTCCCCGTAGGGAACATTCATTCTGACGACGCTTCTTGCGAGGAGTTCTCCGAAGAGGAGCGCGCCGCGCTGGACGCGGTCAATGGGCGCATTGCGGGCGCGCAGACGCTGGACGATGTGCTCAATTTTCTGTTCGACACGACGGCGTCCGTTTCCCCGTGCGATCGTTTGGGGGTGGCATTTCTCGATCCGGATGGCACGAGCGTCGTAGCGCACTGGATGCGTGCGGTCTATGAGCCTGTCTACTTGGGCAAAGGGTATGCCCAGGACCTGCACGGAAGTTCCCTTGACGCCGTCTTGGCGAACGGAGTTCCCCGTGTCATCGATGATTTAGAGGCCTATCTCGAAGCCCATCCGGACAGCGAATCCACGCGCCTGATCGTGCGCGAGGGCATCCGGTCAAGTATGACCTGCCCGCTGGTGGTGGAGGGGCGGCGCGTCGGGCTTTTGTTTCGCTCGTCCCGGCAGACGCGCGCCTATGAGCGGCGTCACGTGCTATTCCATCAGGCCATCGCCGAACGACTCAGCCAGGTGGTCGAGAAGGCTTGGCGCATCGAGCAACTGGCGGCGGCAAACCGGGCCTACTTCGAGATGTTGGGGTTCGTCACGCACGAACTGAAGAGCCCGCTCGCCTCGTTGGTCATGGACGCCGAAGGGCTGCTGGAAGGAATGCACGGGCCGCTTGAACCGGCGCAGCGGCAGCGGGTCACGCGGATGATGGACAAGGCCCAGTTCCTGCTCACGCTGATCGGCGATTATCTGAATCTCTCGAAGATCGAAAGCGACGAACTCGTGGCGGAGTTCCGCGAGTGCCAGGATTTCGAAAAACAGGTGGTCCGCACGGCGGTCGAGTTGCTCAAGAGCCATATCGAAGTGAACCGCGACACGCTTCATTTTCTAACCTCCGGCACGTGTGCCCCAGTCCGGTGCGACATCGGCTTGATGACCATCGTATTGGTAAACCTGCTGAGCAATGCGGTAAAGTACGGGGAGGAAGAAGGTGAGATCCGCGTACGCGTGCGCTATCTGAAGCGAGGCGTGCGCGTGTCCGTATGGAATCGAGGTCCCGGGTTTCCTCCGGAGGAGCGGCCGCGGCTGTTCCGCCGGTTCTCGCGGCTGAACACGCCGGAGCTGATGAAACGCAAAGGCACAGGCGTGGGCCTCTATACGGCGTGGCGTATCGTGCGGTTGCACGGAGGCCATATGCGCGCGGATTCCAAGCCCGGCCGATGGGCCGAGTTCACATTTGAAATACCGCAACCGCTCCCGGTTGCGACAACGCAGTAGGAAGGCAAGGGCAGTACCATGGCAGTATCCCCCCAGGCGGCAGACGCCGTCCCCATCCGTGAAGCGGAAATCGACGCTATCCTCTCTCAACCCAAGCAGCGTGACGCGGTTCAGGTCCGGGAAGTCCTGGCGAAGGCCAGGGAACTCAAAGGGCTTTCCATGCAAGACGCCGCGGTGCTTATGCCGATCAGCGACCCCGATCTCTTGAGCGAACTGTTTGCGGCGGCACGGCACGTCAAGGAGGAAATCTACGGACGGCGCCTCGTGTTGTTCGCGCCGCTGTACATTTCGAACCTGTGCGCCAACGAGTGCCTGTATTGCGCATTCCGGGCGCGCAACAAGTCCGTCAACCGGCGCGCCTTGCGCCAGGACGAAATCGCGAGCGAGGTCAAAGTCCTCGTCGAGCAGGGCCACAAACGTATCTTGCTGGTTGCGGGCGAATCGTACCCCGACGAAGGCTTCTCGTATATCCTCAAAGCGATTGACACAATCTATGCGACGCGCAGCGGCCATGGCGAGATCCGCCGCGTCAACGCGAATGTCGCGCCGCTGACGCTTGACGAATTCAAGGCGCTCAAGGCGGCGAAGATCGGCACCTACCAAGTCTTCCAGGAGACGTATCACCGCGAGACCTACGCGCGAGTCCATCTGGGCGGCCGGAAGCGCGACTACGATTGGCGCGTCAGCGCGATGGATCGCGCGATGCAGGCGGGGATCGACGACGTGGGCATCGGCGTACTCTTTGGGCTGTGCGACTGGCGATTCGAGATCCTCGCCATGATGCAGCATATCGCGCATCTCGAAGCGCGGTTCGGCGTTGGCCCGCACACGATCAGCGTGCCACGCCTCGAACCCGCGACCGGTTCGGATATGGCCAGCCAGCCGCCGTTCCCGGTGAGCGATCTCGATTTCCGCAAGATCGTCGCGCTGTTGCGCATTACCGTGCCGTACACCGGCATCATCATGTCGACGCGCGAAACGCCGAACCTCCGGCGCGAGACCTTCGCGCTGGGTGTGTCGCAGATATCCGCGGGCAGCCGCACGAATCCCGGCGGCTACGTCGAGGAAGAGAAGTTCGAGGCCAGCCAGTTCTCGCTCGGCGACCATCGGGCGCTTGACGAGGTGATTCGCGATGTCGCGTCGCTGGGATACATTCCGTCGTTCTGCACGGGGTGCTATCGGCTCGGACGCACGGGCCAGGATTTCATGGATATGGCCAAGCCCGGCGCCATCAAGGATCACTGCGACCCGAATGCGCTTTCGACCTTTCAGGAATACCTGTTAGACTACGGTTCGGCCGAGACCCGCGAAATCGGCGAGCGGCTGATCGACGAAGCCTTACAGAACATGAACGAACGCCAGCGCCGGACTTCTGAGAATCTGTTGTCCAAGGTCCGCGAGGGCAAGCGCGATGTCTTCTGTTGATAGTATCCAGAGCAGGGAGCGAAATGATGGGAACGCCTATTGAACGCCACTTCATACTCGGAGTGCACGTAACGGATCGTTTGAAGAAGGCCGCGGAAGTGCAGGCGTTGTTCAGCCAATACGGTTGCTACATCAAGACGCGCCTTGGCCTGCATGAGGTCGAGAATGTCTGCTCGCCCAATGGGCTTGTGTTGCTCGAACTCCATGGCGACGATGCCGTATGCAACGAACTGGCGGACAAACTCGCGGCTATTGAAGGCATCGAGATCCAGAAGATGGTATTCACGCATTGATATGGAGTGCGGTGGCTTGACACCGCCTTTCCCAGTGCGGCTTGACGCGCGAGTCACGGACCCAACGCTATGTACCGAACCGAACACGACCTGTTAGGCGAACGCCAGATCGCGCCCGAGGCGCTCTACGGGGTGCACACCGTGCGCGCGCTCGAGAACTTCCCGCTGACGGGCCGTCCTGTCCACGACGAACTGGCGCGAGCCTTCGGTTCGGTCAAACTCGCCTGTGCGGCGACGAACGAAGCCCTGAACGCGTGGCCGGACGATTCGGCAAAATCGGAGGCCATCAAGCGCGCCTGCCAGGAAATGGCCGAGGGGCTGCTGACGGAACATATCGTGGTCGATCTGCTTCAGGGCGGCGCGGGCACGAGCACCAACATGAACGTCAACGAAGTCCTTGCGAATCGCGCGCTTGAGATCCTGGGCGAAGCGCATGGGACCTACGAGCGGGTTTCGCCGCTCGACGACATCAATCTGCATCAATCGACCAACGACACGTTTCCTACAGCGCTGCGTCTTGCGGCGATCCGCCTACTGCGCGTGCTTGAACAACAAGTCGTCGCGCTGCAGGAGGCGTTTCAGGCGAAAGAGAAGGAGTTTGCCCACATCGTCAAAGTAGGGCGGACCGAGTTGCAGGACGCAGTGCTCACGACGCTGGGCCGCGAGATGGGCGCCTACGCCGAGGCCTTCAATCGCGACCGCTGGCGCATCTACAAATGCGAGGAGCGCCTGCGTGTCGTCAATCTCGGCGGCACCGCGATCGGAACCGGGCTTGCCGCGCCGAGGCAGTATATCTTCCGTGTCGTGGACGCGCTGCGCGAGAGTACCGGCATCGGCTTTGCCCGTGCGGAGAACCTGGTCGAGGCGACGCAGAACTGCGATGTGTTCGTCGAGGTCTCGGGCATCTTGAAAGCGTGCGCCGCCTCATTGCTCAAGATATCCGGCGACCTGCGCCTCCTGTCGTCAGGCCCAGAGGCCGGCTTGGGCGAGATTCGCCTGCCGGAGGTGCAGGCCGGTTCGTCGATCATGCCCGGCAAGGTCAATCCCGTGGTCCCTGAAGCGGCGAGCCAGGCCGCGATGTTGGTTATGGGATACGATTCGGTGATCGCCATCGCATGCGCGTCCGGCAATCTCGAACTGAACGCGTTCATGCCGCTTATCGCCGCGTGCCTGCTGGACAGTTGTGAGCTGCTGGCCAACGCCTGCGAGATGCTGAGGACGCAATGCGTCGAAGGCATCGAGGCCGACGAGGCGCGCTGCCGCGCCCATGTCGACGACTCGACGGCGATCCTTACCGCGCTTGTCCCCGCACTCGGCTACGAACGTGCGTGCGGCGTTGCGGAGAAGGCGCGCGAGTCCGGCAAGCGGATTCGAGAGATCGTCCTGTCCGAAGGTATCCTGACAGAAGAGGCGCTCAACGAGCTTTGCTCGCCGGAAGCCGTCTGCCGTTTGGGAAACTGATCGACGATTCCTCCCAGTATTCTGCGCGTTCTTCAAGTTCATCTGAAGAACTTCAGACCACGTGTCATTGCGAGCGAAGCGAAGCAATCCCCCCGTACATCACCAGGGGATTGCTTCGCTTCGCTCGCAATGACACCCCCGCCAGATCAGTACGGCCAGAAGTGATAGGCCTCGACGCCGTTGAAGGTGCCGTACAGGTTCCAGCATGCGCCCGCGATGAAATCCCCCAGGAGCAGCCCCACGAACAGAGGAATGATCGGTTTGTAAGTCTTCGCGCCGCCGTACTTGAGAATGAGCGTCTTGACGAGCCAGGCTACGAAGATGGAAGCCCACAGTTGGTCCATCGACCACGAGCCGCTGACAGCGTACCCTACAGGATGAAACGGCCACCAGGACAAGTTCATACGCAGAGCCGCCAAGCCGAAACTGCAAAGCAGTCCTACCCCAATGGCCATGGTCGGCTGGGCCATATGCGGGGGAGGCGTCGTAAACCAGAGATTGACTTGGTCCCAGGTTTCGCGCCCGAACCATTCGCCCAGTCCCGACACCTGCGTCGCGCCGTATTTCTCCATCATCACGAGCAGCGCCCAGAACGAACTGACCGTTCCCACGACAATGGCTACGACCATCGCCATGAAGTAACGCAGGTAATCGAGATGCAGGCGTTCGGCGATACGGAATCCTTCCATGCCGTGCGGCATGGGATGCCCGCGATACGCGCGATTGAAGAAGTTGAAGATCCCCATCATCGTAAGGTCGTTCGGGTTGGCCTTAGCCATTTCAGTCGGTCCGAATAACTTGACGATCTGGAAATTGGGCCCGATGTAATGGAGGTCGTGTGATGGCGGCCCCAGTTCGGCGCGCATACGCGTGATCGCGATCGACAACAGGAAGTAGAGCACGAAGAAGAGGATCACGTACGAAGTCGTCATTTGCGCTTGATGGCAGAACCACATCAGGAAGACGCTGCCGCATAGGATGAGCGTGGCCGCGATACGCGCTTCCTGGCGTTCCCATGGCGTCTCGCGTTCGGCGTGGCGTCCAAGGGCGAGCCGGACCATACGCGCGATTTGTTTGCGGCTCACCCACAGCGCGACGAGCGCGATCGCGTAATAGCCGCCCGCGGTCTGCTCTTCGATGAAAGGAAAACCGGGCATGCCGTGCATCCCAATATGGCTCGCCAGCACACGCTGGGCCTTCCAGAAGATGTAGAAGAACCAGCACGAAAACGCGAGATCGGTCGGCATGAAGAAGCACATACCGATCGCGAACGGATAGAACGAAACCCAGGTCGGCCCCATATCGCACCAGGGGCGCTCTGGCATGAAGGCTTGTAGGTTGGCGATGTGAACCAGCGGGAGCCTCGGCAAGAGCGGATAGAGCACATGAAGTCCATTGATGAGGTCGACGCCGGCGGCGAAAGCGAACGCGCCCCAGAACAGTTTGTTTCGGAACAACGCGGCGGGCTCGGTGGCCAGTAGCATCGGAATTTGGATCACCGGAAACGCCAGCTTCTCGTTCTCAGTCCACTGTTTGCGAAAGACCAGGTTCAATCCCCACATAACGGCGCACAGTGCCACGATAAACGCCGACCACCACGCGAGCGGCTCGATCCAGGGGACAAAGTTTGCGGGATCGAAGAAGGACTCCTGGCCGACGAAGTAACTTCGCAAGGCTTCGGGGTCGCGTACCAGGAGGCGTTCGGGCACGTGCCCCACGAGATTCCGGTACTTGCCTTCGAGCGGCGTAAAGTAATGCAGGTACGGTAAGAGAGGGACAAGTACGTCGATGAAGTCGATGCTGCCGAGCGCGCTCGCGATGCTGAGCATCGTGTAGATCACGAGGATCTCGCCGGGCTGAAGCGCCCAAGAGGGCTTGAACCGAGCGAGCAGCAAGTTGGCAAGGATGAGCCAGAACAGAATGAAAATGACGTTATAGAAGAGGCTCAGGGTTGTCGGCTGTCCGGAGATCCAGATAACCTGGATGGAGGCGATCCACAAGGCGTTGAACGGCATGAGTATGACCGCGATCACCACGCTGCGAAATGTCACGCCCACGGTGCGTCTCCTGGGTACCGGGCCTGAAGTGTAAAGGATCGTGGGGCTGGGGTCTAGGGTCTAGGGGATAGGGGATAGGGGATAGGGGATAGGGGATAGGGGATAGGGGATAGGGGGCCGTGTTCGTCCGTGTATTCTGACCTCGGTCTGGCTCCTACGAGACGCCTCCAGCCGCGGGAATGCCCCGAGCTCGTCTGTTGTTTATAGTTCCGGCTGGGAGATGGTATATACTTTTCGCATGTGATGGTAGGGATTGGCGTAGGCTTTCAAAACGGAGGAATGACACTATGGGTACCAAACGCAGTAGTGGTTTCACGCTAATTGAATTGCTTGTAGTCATCGCCATCATCGGTATTCTGGCGGCGATCCTGTTGCCCGCATTGGCCCGAGCGCGCGAATCCGCGCGCCGTGCCTCGTGCGCCAACAATCTGAAACAAATGGGCCTCGTGCTCAAGATGTACTCGAACGAGTCCAAAGGACAGAAGTTCCCGCCGAAGTCCGTAGACGCGGGCAACTTCTTCTTCTCGATGCAAGCGGTGTATCCGGAGTACCTGACCGATCTGAACGTAATCTTCTGTCCCTCGGATGCGGGTGACGCTGCCAATACGTATCTTGGCCCTGGCGGATCATGGCTGGACGCGAATGGGCAAGTGATGCTCGCCGCTCTGGACGGGGATCCGCGGTTGCCCGGATATTCGAGTTCGGTTCCCACGTCGGACCGCTCGTACTTCTACTTAGGCTGGGCAATCGCTAAGAATAGCTGGCTAGTGCCCATCGACCTGTTTAGCGGGCTGATTTCATTCTACACGACCAATATGGCCTTCCCCTGGCTGTCCAATGAATATGCCACCACGGAGCAGCACAACGACCAGGACTGGGATTATGACCATCCGGGAAATGCGGTTCTCGCTCCCGGCAAGATTACAATCTACCGTTTCCGAGAGGGCATCGAGCGTTTCTTCATTACGGACATCAACAATCCCGCGGCTTCGACCCTTGCCCAGTCCACGCTCGCGATGATTTGGGATGTCACCTCCACGGATACGAGCATCTTCAATCACATTCCCGGTGGGTGTAACGTGCTTTACATGGACGGGCACGTCTCGTTCCTTCGCTACACGCCAACGCCAGGACTTCCGGCTGACGGGGCCGGTAGCGAAAACGAGGAGTTCCCAGTGAGTTCAACGTGGGCGATGACCACGAAGGCGGCCCTCGACGCAAATCTGTAGCCTTCAGGAATCGGCATGATCGTCGGCTGCGGCGGGAGGCATACCTCCCGCCGCAGTCTGTTAACAGTCGACGTACGCAAAGTATTAGGTTTGGCGTCAGTTGCCGCCAGTTGTCGTCGATTTGTTACGCGCGGGGCGAGTGTGGCATACTCCGCGTCACGTTGGGCGAGAACACGTCTGGATCGGTTCCCCGGGCGAGGGTATGCATAGAAATCCGTAGAGTCATCTAGGGACAGGATAGCTCTATCTTGTTGACGGGAGATTAGCCATGGCATCGAGCAACGGATACCTGACCAACAACAGCCTGCTGAAGAACTGGGTCGAGGAAATGGCGGCGCTTTGCCTGCCGGACGATATCATCTGGGTTGACGGCAGCGACGAACAGTTGAACGAGTTGCGCGCCGAGGCGTCCAGTACGGGCGAGATCATCCCGCTGGACCAGGAAAAGATGCCGAATTGCTATTACCATCGGACGCATCCGCAGGATGTCGCGCGCAGCGAGGACAAGACATTCATCTGCTGCCGCCGTGAGGCCGATGCCGGGGCGACGAATAATTGGAAGGCGCCCGAAGAGGCGTACATGGAGGCGGCGAACTACTTCCGCGCTTCGATGCAAGGGCGGAAGATGTACGTGGTCCCGTTTTCGATGGGGCCGGTCGGATCGCCGTTTAGCAAGACGGGCGTCGAACTGACGGACAGCATCTACGTGGTGCTGAACATGTCAATCATGTGCCGGATCGGACGCGTCGTGCTCGATGCCTTGGGGAAGAGCAACGACTTCACGCGATGCCTGCACAGCAAGGGCACGCTCGATCCCGAGAAACGACGCATCCTGCATTTCCCTGAAGACAATACGATCTGGTCGGTGAACTCCGGGTACGGCGGCAATGTGCTGCTTGGGAAGAAATGCCTCGCGTTGCGTATCGCAAGCTGGATGGCGCGGCAGGAAGGCTGGCTCGCCGAGCACATGCTCATCATGGGCGTTGAGGAACCCAACGGCAAGGTCGAGTACGTCGCGGCCGCGTTCCCGAGCGCATGCGGCAAAACGAACTTGGCTATGCTGATCCCGCCCGAAGGCTTGAAGAACAAAGGCTACCGCATCTGGACCGTTGGCGACGATATCGCGTGGATTCGTGTCGATACGGACGGAGGATTGTGGGCCGTGAATCCGGAGACCGGGTTCTTCGGCGTGGCGCCGGGCACGAACGCGAAGACGAACCCGAACTGCATTTCCACAGTTCAGAAGAACACCATTTTCACGAACGTCGTCCTCGGTAAGGATAGAACAGTGTGGTGGGAAGACGGCGACAGCGAACCCCCGGAAGACGCGTTCGATTGGCTCGGGCGTCCGTGGAAACGCGGCACCACCGACGCCAACGGCAAGGAGATTCTGGGCGCGCACCCGAACAGCCGCTTCACCGCGCCGTTCCGGCAGTGCCCCTCGGCGTCGTTTCGTATGGAACACCATCATGGCGTTCCGATTTCCGCGTTCATCTTCGGCGGGCGCCGCAACCGCCTTGCGCCGCTTGTATACGAAGCGACCTCATGGAATCACGGGGTGTTTGTGGGCGCGAGCATGGCGTCGGAGCGAACCTCGGCCCAGTACGGGAAGCAGGGCGAGGTGCGCCGCGACCCGTTCGCGATGCTGCCGTTCTGCGGGTACAACATGGCCGACTATTTCAAACACTGGATCAACATCGGCCGCATGGTCAAGCGGCAGCCGAGGATCTTTCACGTCAACTGGTTCCGTCGTGACACCGATGGCTCGTTTCTCTGGCCGGGCTACGGCGAAAACCTCCGCGTCCTCGAATGGATCTTGCAGCGGTCGCGCGGCGAAGGCGCCGCCGATCTGACCCCCATCGGTTACGTTCCTACGCCCGAATCCCTCGACATGACCGGCCTGGATATCCCGCCGCACGCGATGTCCGAACTCCTGAAGGTAGACGTCGACGAGTGGGAGAACGAGACGGACGAAATCGAGAAGTTCTTCGACAGCCTAGGCACTCGGATGCCGTGGGAACTCCGCAATGAACTGCAAGCCCTCCGCCGTCGATTGGACGAAAGCAGGGGGTAGGGTTTCGGGTCTCGGGTCTCGGGTCTCGGGTCTCGGGTCTCGGCGTGAGGGATGCCATGAAAGGATGTGGATTGTAGTATGTTAGTCCATAACGATTTAGCTATAACAATCGTTCGTGTCGTTGTTGCGGCCGTTGCTGCGATAGTCGGTCCTCCTTGTCTCTCTGCCTATTAAGTATCCATGATCTAGATCTACCAGCACGCAACCACAACCACAACCCCTAACCCCGAGACCCGAGACCCGACAGATTTTACTTGAAATGTCCGGGGGGGATAAGAGTATAGTATCCGATGGTGGTCATCACGGCGTCTACTGGCCATGAGTAAGAGGAGAGGATAATGAAGCACGCGAAGTTGATTACGCGGACTCCATTGCTGGAGCAGAGACCAGGATGGGCAACGACGACCACGCCTATCAGTGGCGGGTCGACCCTCGAGGTGAAGATCCAATTCGTCGTGACCTTGGTCGACCGGATTATCACCATCGTCATGCAGAAACAGTCGGCGCTTTAAGCGCGCAGGTTTGGGAGGCACCCATGAAACATCTGTCGAAGGTATCGAGAGTTCCAGGCGTCGCGACGACGACGACCGCGCTGTCGACGCTGGGGATCAAACTGAACGGGATTATTGAGATTCTCGACCGTGTGTCGCTGGCGCAACGCCAGTCCGCGTGGAAGACCCCGTTCCCGGTTGGCGGCAGCACCTCGACGACGACCACGACTACGACCGGCACCACGACGCTTCCGTTCCTTTAGGCCGGAGGGCGTTTCCGCCGCCGTACCGCATGGACCGACGCGCCGACTGTGCAGGGCGCTAGATGCGGCTGCGGCCTATTTCCGACAGCGCAATCCTCAACTGATCGCAATCCGCGAATCGGTTCTCGGGCTTCTTTTCGATCATCTTCATAATGATGTCGCCCAGCGCGGGGGGGCATTTCTTGCTGACCCATGAAGGATGGTCGGGCACGACTCTTACGTGGCACTGGTAGAGCATCGGCAAATTGTCCACAGGGAACGGCACGCGCTCGGCAAACATCAGGTACAGGGTGATCCCGAGCGAGTAGATATCGCTCTGCGGGGTCGCTTTGGCGGTCTTAAGGATCAATTCCGGCGCGACATACATAGGGGTGACCTGCTCATGAATCGACGTGTCGAATAACGAGAGCAGATAGCTGCTGCCGCAAAGCGAGTAGTCCACAAGCTTCGCCGTGCCTTTCCTCGTGAAGAGGATGTTCGACGGCTTCAGGTCGTGATGCGTGAAGCCGCGTTCATGGAGATACTGCAACCCGTTGCAGATCTGCACGGCGATGACCAGACGCTCTTGAAGATTCCACGGGCGGTTGTCGAGATAATACTTGAGGTCGGGTCCGTCGACGTACTCGAGGATGAGACACTCTCCCTCGCTCCCCTGTATGAACTCGTGAACCTGGGCCACGTTCGTGCTCGAGAACTTCCGGAACTTGGCGACGCTCTTGATGAAGTCGCGCAGATGGAAACGATTCCGGAAGAAGGACGCGAAAAAGAGTTTGACCGCAACGACCGCGTTGTCACGTTCCGGGTCGATGCCGCGATACACTACACCCGTGCCGCCACGTCCAAGTACGCGGTCCAAACGAAATCGGTACAAGGTTGAGCGGTCCGGTACCTGGAAATCTTGCGTCATCCCACTACAACTCCCTCATGCATCGGACTTCGCGCGGTCCACAGGCCGTCCCGAACCGCCAGTCTCGCCGGAGGAGCGCCTGTAGCCACACGATCATCGAAGTGTAGCGTATCGCAGGCGAAATATAAAGTCGCCGCGTCTCTCGCATCTGCGGAAAGGACCGTAGGTCGGCGACTACGGCGCGGGCGCGTTTCGGTACTGCGCCAAGGCCGCCTGGATTTGATCCACGCTTGGGATGGTCTCGTCCCAGAAGGCAAGGCGCTCGCCGTCGCGCACGTAGTTGAGGCGCGGAGGCTCCTGGTTCACGAGGCTGAAGAAGAGCCGCACTTGATCTCCGAGCGAGTGCATCGGGAACTCTGGGTTGGTGGAGTTTCGAAACGCCTCCATGGCGCCTTGATGGGCCTCGTAACAAAGCGCGACTAGCGGCGGCAGGCCGGGCATGTAGAACAGGTCGTTCAGCGCGGGCACTGACGCCATGCAGTCTTCGCAGGTCATGCTCAGCATGGCCACGAGATATTCGCCGGATCCCAGGTCGAAGGCTTGTCCGTCCACGTCGAATACAAATTGCGCGAAGGGACGTTCTTTCGGGGCTACGTCTTGCAGATGCGCTGCGGCGTACGCCGCTGCGCCGGCCATCAGTAGGACGACCAGGACAAGCTTCCCTGTCACGGGTTTCCAGCGGACGGGCGCTGCTTGTTGTCTGCCGGTCAGACACAGCGCCAAGACGGCGATGGCGCCCATCGCCACATTCTTCAGAATCGAGACCCCGGGGGAGATCTCAATGGGGCCGAAGCACCCGCAGTCCTTTAGTCCGTGGAAGGCCCAGGCGTACGCGATCAGCCCCGTGAAAACGGCGAGCAACGCCAGCACGGCCACGTGCGTGAGGCCGCGAAGCCTCAATCCGGCGGCAAGCGCCACTCCGATGCCGGTTTCGATGGCCAGCGAGGCCACGGCGGCTATGCTGATGTGCGTCGCCTCGGCGAGCACGCCGTAGTAGCCGATCTGCACCGCGAACAGATTGATGTCTTTTGCCTTGAGCACAGCGCCGGCGATGAAGACGATGCCGAGCAACAGTTCGGAGGCCCGTAGCGCGATCCGTTCTGTGGTTGTTGAAACGGTCATGGGAGGCAAGTCTACCGCAGGTTTCAATCAGGACACAATTCCAGGATGGTCTCGTCCATGCGGCTCGGGATGCTTCAATCCCTTACCGCTTATCCGCGACCGGTTCCCTGGCGCTCTCGAAGATGCCCCTCAGAAAGGCGCAAACCGCCTGGCGTGTTTCCGCGCTACCGTTCCTAGTCTCGACCACATGTGTTGCGTCAACGCGAAAGAGGGGGCGCAAGGCGTCCAATTCCAAGGGCTTCTTGCACGCGTCAAGCGGATTGAGCATCAGTGCGGGCGCCGCGATTTCCTGGAAGAGATCCGCGATGTCGTAATGGCGCAATACGCCCGGCAGGAAATCCTCGTGCGACCACGTGTACTTCTCGGACGTGGCAAGGCACTCGAACGAGGACAGCGCATTTGCAGCGAAGGCTCCCGCGACATGGCCGTCGATTGCGGCGATGTGCAGCGCAACAACCCCGCCCATGCCCTGTCCACCCACGACCACGCGTTCGGGATCGATCTCGGGGCGCGAGCGCAAGTACGCGAGCGCGGCGAGTCCGTCGCGGATGCGCATCGCGAAGACCGGGTCGCCCGATGCGGCGGACACATAGGAAGTCCAGCGTGAGCGGTCGGCCCACCCCGCAAGATCGTACGGCATATCGGCCTGGGATGTGTCGCCCCAGCCTCGCAGGTCGACCGTCATGACTGCCGGGCCGTCCGTATCTTTCTGGGTGAAACGCGTGACATCGGTCAGCATCCCCTGCGCGCGCAAGTCGGTCCAGCGTCCGCGGTCGTCGAAGTAGAGCAGCGCGCCGCCTCGCCATCCGTCTTTCGCCGGAACAAGCAACGTAGCCGGAAGCTCAATATCGGCATCGGTTTCAAGCATTAGCTCTTGCAGGAAATGAAACCAGACCAGCGTCTTCTCGCCTTCGCGCGCTACGGGCGTTGGCGTTGAAAGCGACGTGTGCGTCAATTGGATGACCGCGTCGCGCACGGAAAGACCCGAGCGATGGCCATGAAGGAAGAGCGCCACATCTCGGTTGACCGTGAACATGTTCGTGTCGAGACGCGGCTTGCACTGCAACCAGGTTTCGGGCAGCATCGTGACGGTCTCTTGAGTGAGCGCCGGAAGATCGCGCCCGGAGGTCTTGCGGACCCAGCGGTCCATCCACGCGACGAATTCAAGCGCCATGCTCACGGTGTAGGCGTGCCCGCCCGGCGCGCTGAAATAGGCAAAACGTTCGCCGCAGCCCGCGCGTTCGAAGCCGCTCTTGACCGTGGCCGCGATCGCATCGCTCCACTCGCCCTTGAAGACTTCGTCTCTTGCGCCGGCCATGAGCAAGACCGGCGTCGGGACCGCCGCCGCCAGCACGTCGACGTCGTCATAGCCGTCAGCGAAACGGTTCCAGGGCAGCGTTTCCGCGCAAGGCGCGTAGACATCGAGCACGGGATGCAGCGCGTTGGGCACGGCGCAACACGCGGGGCCCGCGGCGCGAATGCGACCGTCCAACAACGTCGCGACCGTGGTCGTCGCGCCGCCGCCGCTTACGCCGGTCATGCCGACGCCGTTGCGAAGGTCGACGTCGCCGCGGGTTTCGAGGTAATCGATACAGCGTAACGCGTCGAGGACAAAGTAGCGGTTCGACGATTGGCCCGTAAGATAGCAGCGGACGCCGTCCGAGAAATGGTCGTTGCCGCCTTGCTTCTCGCCGGCCATGCCCGGAGGATCGAAGAGGACCGCCACGTAGCCGCATCGCGCGAACACCTGCGCGGGAAGCTGGTAGTCCTCGAACTGCTTGCCGCTATGGCCGACCGGGACGACGATGGCGGGCCAGGGTGGGGGATAGGCGTTCGCGTCGGGGAGAAAGACCGACGCGTTAACATCCCAACCCGGAAGCGATTCGAAGAGCACGTTCTCGACATTGAATCCGGCGCCTTCGTGGCGGGATACGTTGCGTACGTTCAGCGGCGGACCGTCTTTCCCTAACTTCATCTCGCCCAGTGCAGCGAGGACTTTGCCGCGGATCGCGTCACGCCATGCTTCCCATGCGCCCGAAGCGAAGGCCTTCTCGCGTTGTTCCGCCGCCGCGTTCAGTTCGTCGCAGCAACAGCCGACGATGTGGCGGCGGAGCATGGTGCGCAGGTCCTGTTTGGGCACTACCGGCGCCAACGTGAACTGGTCCACCGAATACGTTTCCGCATCAACTCCGCTCATGATCGTCATCCCCAGCGCCCATGCCACCGCAATCGAACCGAGATACTTCATCGAGGAATCTCCCGTACCGTTTCGCGCGCATTATAGCGCGACTCACGCCCCGAGGGAGCGTCCCGTTGCGCGGCGAGACGCGTAAAACGTTACCGCGGCCAGGATCATGAGAAGCACGCTGTACGCGAACGCCGAGCCAACCGAGCCGCGCCATTCCATGTTGATCTTGATGGCGATGGGGAGATTTCCCGGCATGTATAGCAAAATGGATGTGACGAAATCCCCGAGACTCGTGACGAAGACAAGCGCGGTCGCGGCGAGCAAGGCCGGAGCAAGCAGTGGTATCGCAATATGCGAGAGGCAGTACATGCGCGAGGCCCCGAGCGAGCGTCCCGCTTCCATGAGGCGCGCATCGAACGGTTCGACGGCGGCCGTGGCCATGCGCGTGAGCAAAGGAATGCCGCGGACACAATAGGCGAGCGGCAGCAGCCACAGCGTGTTGTAGAGCGGGAGCCAGGGGTCGTTGAACGCGACAATCAAGTTCATGGCGATGACCGTTCCGGGCAGTGCCCACGGCAGCATGACGAGCACGTTCACGAAGCGTCCGCCGGGGCGTCTGCGCCCGGTCAGATAGGACGCCGGCAGGGCGATCGCCAGCGTCAGCGCGGCGGCAGCGGCACTCATCCAAAGGCTATTGCGGATCGGCGCAAACGATTGGGGGTCGTGCAGCAGTGTAATGTAATGTGCGAGGGTAAAATGGGCCGGGACGAGTTCGGTATGCCACTGGCGGTGGTCCACGAAAGACAGCCAGAGAATGGTCAAATGCGGTAACAGCAACAGGGCTACGCATCCGCCGAGGACCAGCGTCATGGCGGTCCGTGCAAATCTCTTGCGCGGGGCCACGCGAACCCCCTTCGTTGCGGGTCCGCACGCGGCATGGCGCGAGCGAAACAGCAGAACGCCGAGCAGCGAAACCATGGCCAGCACGAGCGTCAACGACAATGCGGCCTCGTGATGGAACTGCGAGCGTTCGTTGAAGATCGCCACACTGAGCATGGGGAAGTGCTGTCCGAAGAAATACGGCGCGCTGAACGATGCGGCGGACGACATAAAGGCTAGTAGCGACGCGCCCATGAGGGCCGGGCGCAGTGTGGGGAAGAGGATGGCGTGAAAGACTCGCCAGCGTGTCGCGCCCAGTGTCCGCGCCGCTTCGACCTGCGACGGGTCCATGGATTCCAGCGCCGCGGAGACCATGGCGTAGAAGAAGACGTAGAACGAGTACGTGTGGATCAGCAGAATGGCTGCGGGACCTTCGAGCGAAATACCCCGCGCGCCGAACCAGTACTCGGCGGCTCGCGGAATCAGCCCGTCCCGCCCTATCAGATAGTAGAAGCTAAGCACGCCGACGAGAGGAGGAAGAGCAAAAGGCATGTAGACCAGAGACGCGATGAGGCGCTGTCCGGGAAAGTCGAACCGTGTCACGAGAAAGGCGAGCGAGGTCCCGAATAGGCCGGCGGTGACGACGGAAGCGAACGAGATCAGTAGGGTGTTCCTCAAAGCATTCCAGCCCGCCCCAGAGAGCACAGCGTCGTTCTGCCATCCTGAAATAGCGTTGACAAGCGAGCGGGAGACGGGATACACGACCAACACGCCCAGCACGGCCAGGCACAGGAACAGCGCGGCAGAATCCAAGCGGGATACTCGGTTGCGTGGAAGCACGGTTTGACTATCCTAATGCTTTGTATTCTGCGCCATTGCGAGGAGGGGCTTTAGCCCGGCGAAGCAATCTTCCCGTAAATGCGATCCGCGCGCGATAGCGCGATTGCCTCGTTTCGCCGCAATGCCATGCTGGCTTTATGTCTGCACTGTATCGGACGCGATAGGACGCGAGCGATTAGACCTCGGTTTGGGCGAGATCGTGTTCGACAAAGTCCACGATAGCCCGATGATCTTCGTCCGACATCTTGGTGTAGAGGATGGCCACTTTGAAATGGTCGTCGCCCTGTTCGTGCGGTTCGCAACGGACTACGATACCTTCGCAATCGACGCGGCGGGGGTGGGGCTTGGGGAGTTCGAGGACAATGCCCATCTTGGTCATCAGCGGCACGGGTTTAATCGTGTGGCACAGCACGCCGTTGGCGCTGATGTTGTCAACGTGATTGAGCACTCCGGGGCCGGCTTCGTCGACGACAACTGGAAAACCCCTGTGGCTGCGCGGATACCGGCGCCGCTCTACACCTTCATGCATCATGATTCCACCCTCAACGTTACCGCGCTCGATTCATCCCTCAACACGAGTTATGGTAACTCAAGAGAGCCGGGAATTCAACGGCTCCGTCCATGGGGAGGCTGGGTTTCGATCAGGATTGCTTGAAGAGCGCGGCCATGTCTTCCTGCGAAGTGGTGGGGAAGCGGAGGATGAATTCGGCGCCGCGGCCATCGCTCTCGGCCAGTGTAACCGAACCTTTGTGGCGGCGCATGACATTGCGCACCACCGCAAGGCCCAACCCGGTGCCGGCCTCGGCCTTGGTGGTGAAGAAGGTCTCGAAGATTTTCTCGCGCAATGCGAGCGGGATGCCAGGGCCTGTATCGCGGACGGACACACAGGCGTCCTGGCCTTCCATCCACGTCCTAATCACGATCTCGGACGCCTCCTCCTGGTCTTTCATGGCGTGGCACGCGTTGGTGACCAGATTGAGGATGGCTTGGCGGACGAGCACCAGTTCGCCCATGCACGTGCCCATGCTCGGCGCAAGGTCGCGCGTGATCTGAATGCGCTGGCCTCTCATCGACGGATAGGCCACGTCAAGACACGTCTCGACGACATTGTTCAAGCAGAACGGCGAGGCGCCGTGCGAGTCTTGGCGGAGGAAACTCATCGTCGAGCGGACCATGTCGTTGCAGTGCTTGACTTGGCCGTGCATGACCTCCATGCGGTCCGCGATATCTTCCCGCTTGGGATTCATCATTATGATTTCGATTTGGCTGCCGATGACCGAAAGGGGAGTGCCCAGGTCGTGCATGATGCCGGAGACCAGGCGCCCAAGCGTCTCGAAGCGGTTCGCCTCGATAGCAAGCCGCTCCATCACCCGCCGGTCGCGCTCGGCGCGGTTGCGTTCGAGTCCCGCCGCGACATACTGGAGCATCAAGTCGTTGTCGAAAGGCTTTTCGAGATACACGAATGCGCCATATTCGACAGCCTTCATGGCCGTGTCGAGATGGGCATACCCGGTCAAGATGATGACCTCGACGTCGGGCTGGCGCTCCTTGACGATCCGGAGCAGATCGACACCGGTCTGCTTGGGCATACGAATGTCCGTGATGATCAAGTTGAACTCCTGCTCCTCGATCATCTGCAGCGCCGTGGGCACATCGCACGCCAGGCTTACTTCGTAGTCTCCTTGCAGGAGCATGCGCAGGGCCTGCCGAGGACCATTTTCGTCATCGACAACCAGAATGCGCGCTGAGCACTTGTCCTTCTCGTGCTTGCACGCCGAGGTGACCCACTCTTGGAAGTTCTGATGGGGACTATACTTCAAAGGTGATAATTCCGCGCTCATCACAAAGACTCCCTCTCTCCTTCAACCTTCGCGCTGTTAACGCTCACCTGTTAAGCAACGGGTATGCCAAATGCGCCGTGGAAATCTAACGTATTAAATGGCAGTAGGTTAGAGGTCAAAGCCGCCAACCCGGGCGATGCACAATTCTGTGCATAGAGGGGCAAATTGGGCCTATTCGTACAAAAAGGTGCACTCGAATCGATTCATTATGCGTATCGCCTGCAAGAAAAGTATGCATAGTCCCGTGAAGGAGTGTACGAGTGTAGAGGACGATAGCATTCACCAACGAATGATCTTGCTAAAGACCCCAATCGTCTGCTATAGTGTTACCAAGTAAGAGGTACCGCAAATGTCGCTGAAGAATCATAAGCTTGTCAGTGTGTGGCCGCGAATGGAGCAGTCCATTACGCGACTGCGCCGGCCTGCGGCACGCGGACCCCTTCCGGAGGTACTCATTACCAGGTAACCTAATCAGGAACTAGTCCAAGCGCCGCAGGCAAAACTCAGCCTGCGGCGTTTTCATTTAGGCCAAGGCTCGCGGCGGACGTACCGCCCGAGCCGCAACGAACGAGAGGAGCGAAGAACATGCACACGAATTCTCGACTGCGAGTATGGAGCGCCACGGCGATGCCGGGAACGCTCAAGCGACCCGGAACCAGGCACTCAACCGAAGGCAATGAAACCAAAGGAGCAGACTACCATGGCGGAGTACAACCCCGATTTTTGGGAAATCCCGACGGATGCACGGTATTTAGAAAGTGTCCCCGCTAATCGTGCCTTGTGGTTCGAGACGGCAGAAGATCGCGAGCGGCGCTACGCATTTCAAGACTTCTTCCGGAGCGTGACACCGACCGTCACCCAGATCATCCACAAGGAACTGACGCCGCGCCAGCGCGAGGTCGTGACGTTGTATTACTTCGAAGGCAAGACGCAGGAGGATATCGCGGCACAACTCGACGTCTCGCAATCGACCGTGAGCCGGCACTTGTTCGGCACCGTCCGCGACGGACGCAAGGTCGGCGGGGCGATTACGAAGCTGAAGAAGGTCATCGAGCGCAAGGCACCGAAGGACATCGACTTGGCGTTTGGGCAGCTCAGCGCGCGCTTGGCCCAGGCGGTTTGACGATGAATCGAGTGGACGGAGTGGACAGGGCGGACGAAGTGGGCGCTTGCCTGCCGACTCTACCTTGTCCACCGAATCCGCTGAGACAGGCGTTTGCCTATTAGGCGCAGGACGCAATGGCCTCGGGCAGCGTGAAGGCCCCGAGGTACAGCGCGCGCCCGACGATCACCTCGTCGATACCGTCGGACTCGACCGTCTTGAGGCGGCGGATGTCGTCGAGCGAGGAGACGCCCCCGGAAGCGGTCACAGGAATGCCGACGGCCTGCGCGACGGCGCGGGTGGCCTCGACATTGGGCCCGGCCATCATGCCGTCGCTGAGAATGTCGGTGTAGATGATGCGCACGGCGCCCGCGGCCTCGACTTGGCGCGCAAAGGCGACCGCGTCGGTGTCGGTGATTTCGAGCCAGCCGCTGAGGCCGACTTTACCTGCTTTGGCATCGATGCCGACGACGATCTTTTCGGGGAATTCAAGCGCGGCCGCTTTGAGAAACGCCGTGTCGCGATGCGCGGCGGTGCCCAAGATGACGCGGTCCGCGCCCGCGTCGACAATCGTGCGGACGGTCTCCATGTTTCGGATGCCGCCGCCGACTTCGTAGGGGACTCCGGATTTGGCAATCGCGCGGAGTTGCGGTTCGACGCAGCAGCGGCCCGCTTTGGCGCCGTCCAGGTCCACGATGTGGACGATCTCGGCGCCGAGATCGCGCCAGTGTACGGCTTGGGCTGTGGGGTCTTCGGCAAACACCGTTTCCTGAGCGTAGTCGCCCTGAACCAGGTTGACGCACAAGCCGCCGCGAATGTCTACCGCTGGAACGATACGCATAGGAGAGAAAAACGCATTCGAGTGGTTGAGCGGGCTTGCGGCGCGCTCAACCACTCGATGCAAGGTTAGGCGTTAAGCTGGGCTTTGACGAGGTCGACGATCTTGCTGAAGGCGGCCTCGTCGGATACCGCGAGCTCCGCGAGCATCTTGCGGTTGACTTCGATATTGGCCATCTTCAAGCCCTGCATGAAGCGGCTGTAGGTAACGCCGCAGGCGCGGGCGGCCGCGTTGATGCGCGCGATCCAAAGCTGGCGGAAGTCGCGCTTGCGTGCGCGGCGGTCGCGATACGCGAAACAGCCGGCGCGCTCGACGGCCTGGCGCGCGGTCTTGTAGAGGCGATGGTGGCCGCCGCGATATCCGGAGGCCAGCTTCATGTACTTCTTGCGGCGGCTACGCGTCGCCGGGGACTTTCTCACTCGTGGCATGGTAGGTAACCCTCATATCAAACCGCCTGTCAGGGCGGGGTTAAGCTGCGGTTGTGGTAGCGGACCGGCGGCCCTCACGCGTAGGGAAGCATATCCTTGACGCGCTGATGATCCGACGCGGAGATGACCTGGCCCCTGCGCAGATTCCTGCGGCGCTTGGGGGTCTTGGCCGTCTTCAAATGGCCGCGGAACGATTTGCTCCGCTTGAATTTGCCGTCCTTGGTCCGCTTGAACCGCTTGGCGGCCGATTTCACCGTCTTTATCTTTGGCATACCATGCCCTCCTTCTCAAGAAACAGAAAGTCCCTAACTCATCCTTCGCGAGTGAAGGTCCGTTGTGCCGTGCGTGTCTGCCGGGACGAAGGCGCCGGTTAGTGGGTGGGCGACAACACGATGCTCATGTTGCGTCCTTCCAGCCGAACCGTGGCAATGTTCTGGTCGTCCTGGCTCAAATCCTTAGTGCCCGCGACTACCCGTTCGAGGATCTCGCGGCCAAACTCGGGATGCGCCATTTCACGGCCTCGAAACATGATCGTCACCTTGACTTTATCGCCGTCCTGGAGAAACGCCCGGACGTGATTGGTCTTGGTCTGAAAGTCGTGGTCGTCAATCTTGGGCCGGTACTTGATCTCCTTCACGGTCACCGTATGCTGGTGTTTCCGCGATTCCTTGGCGCGCTTGCTCTGCTGGTAGCGGTACTTGCCGTAGTCCATAATCCGGCATACGGGCGGCAC
This sequence comes from uncultured Nitrospiraceae bacterium, assembly GCA_964402555.1. Lineage (GTDB taxonomy): Bacteria > Hydrogenedentota > Hydrogenedentia > Hydrogenedentales > SLHB01 > CAYOCT01. The sequence goes on from CAYOCT010000017.1 coordinate 75,607, forward strand.
CGCCTTGCCCGCCACTTCCACCAAGTCCAGTCCGCGTTCCTCGGCTTCCCGAATCGCATCCGCGGGACTCATGATGCCGAGTTGATTGCCTTCTTCGTCGATTACACGAATCTGACGCGCCCGAATCATCTCATTGACACGGACCTTTTCCTCATCTGGCTTCGCGATGAGCAGTTCCTCCCTGCGGGGCCCCGTGCCCCATCGTGTCTACTTCGTTCCGCACGGCGGCCACCATGGCCGGGCAACCTTCGCCTCCCGCAGATCCGCGGGACCGTACTGCGGTCACAAACAAAAAAAACGGCAGAAGGCACCAGCCTTCTGCCGTGAACGTGACCTTTGCACAGCGCACACCACGTGACACTATGCTACCGTTCCGCATTGACCTTGCTGGCTGGCTCTAAGGCCGCCGCAAGGTGAGAGGCTGGTTCGCCTCTACTTCGCGCGGCAAGACGTGCTTGCCGCTCATAACGGACAGGATAATATCATACGCTCGCGACGATGTCAAATCCGGCGTCACGGATCAATCTTCCGCGCTCATCCTGTACATCCTGCGTATACATGCACGGTTCAAGCTTCTCTCACCAGAGCGCCATCCCCGCCGAATGGTCTTGCCCGTTGGGGGCCGTGGCCCCTCGCCGTGTTACTGCGCGGCCGGCGCTACATTGACGGCTTGCAGTCCCTTGGCGCCTTCCAGGAGATCGTAACTCACGCTCTCCCCTTCCTTCAGGGTACGGAACCCGTTCATCTGGATGGCCGTGTGATGCACGAACACATCCGGCCCGCTCTCTCGCGCGATGAACCCGTAGCCCTTCTGGTCGCTGAACCACTTCACTGTACCTTGACACCTTTGCACCGCTACTTGATCGCTCACTTCAACTTCCTCCATCAAGCTTGGGACATCCCGCCGGTTCCGAATACGGCCAGCCCGACATTCCGAGACCTGCGGCCCTGGTCCCTTTCCACAACCCTTACTGGCTCTATCATAGCGCTTTGCGCTAAATGTGTCAAGTTGGTCCGAATATGCGATTTACACTGACTGAATTTCAAATTCAGTGAAGTGGTCGAACGCTTGCCTCTGCATCATGTCACTCTGACCTTTTCCGTCTCATAAACCCTTGTATTCGCAGTTCTATTCCCATCCTGGATTGGAAAGAAAATGAAAGGTTGTACCTTTTTTCACAAGCGGAGCGTTGGGATTAAATGATCAGAATCGTTAACCGCGGATCAGATGCTGAAACTGCCAGAGCGCCGGTGCTGGGTTCCAGACCTCTGTCATTCCGAGAGGTTGTGAGAGAATTGTGTGGTGAGGCCTCTGCGGGTCGTAGTGGCCAACAACACGTTCATGGCCGGATTGAAGCCCCCTGTTCGCCATCTTCATCACCGTCGCCTCCGGGGCGGTTGTCGAGGCTCGCACGGTGGATGGGGGCGCCCCGTTGTCCTTAGCCGCGTCTAGGCGCGCTTGGATCTCTCGCGCTCGCACAGCACCTCCAGCCGGCGCTTAGCGCGCACCCGGGGACGGGGCTGGCGGGTCGAACGGCGTGTCGCGTTCCACGGTGTGGCCTCCGGGATGCGCTCCGAAAGACTATATCGCCATTTTGGGACGCGCTGCATTCTCATCCTCCCGAGTGAAGACACGCTTCATGTCGACTCGTCATAGTGATCGTGATCGGAATCGCAGTCGTAATGGCAATGCTCGTTACCAGGTGTTAGCAGTGCCCATGCCCCAGGGAAGACGATTGTTCTGTTCCGGCACGACCTCAACCTCCGTTCGATTACGATTACGATTACGACTACGATCACGATAACGAGCAAGAGCAAGAGCAAGAGTAGAAGGGATTACGGGGAACTTGGTGAGCGTGGGGCTTGATCTCTCTGCAATCCCCCTTTAGTATGGCCGCTTCTGACGGCCCGCAACATGAGGAAAGGCTGCCTGTGCCGCTGCAACGCCACACATCGAACGTATCGCCCGACGAGCGCTCGTCGCGCGAAGCCTTGTGGCGCAAGCGGCTCGCTATCGAAACGCGGTTTGTGCGCCATCATCCGGAGTTTCGCGCAGACGAGCCGATGAAGGAATGGCGCAGCGTCGTGCTCATACGCACCGCACTGCGCCTCGTGGGCCTGTGGAACCTCGGCGTGCGCAACGCCAAACGGATCGAGTTGCGCAGGCTGACGCTCACATTCGACTCCCTGCCCGAGGCCTTTGACGGATTCCGCATTCTTCACCTGTCCGATTTTCATTTCTTTCGCCCGACGGGCATTCCCGATACGCTGTATGACGTGGTGCGCGGCCTCGACGTGGATGTCTGCGCGTTGACCGGTGATTTCCGCTTCAGCAGGCGCGCGCCGCAGGCTTACGCAATCGACGGCTTGAAACGCTTGACCGAGTGCGTGCGCCCGCGCCACGGCTTCTACGCGGTGCTCGGCAACAACGATACAAGCGCCCTGGTCGAGCCGTATCGCGCGATGGGGATTAGCGTGCTCATGAACGAACCCGCAAAGATCGAGCGCGGCGGCCAGGGCGTCTGGATTGCCGGCGTGGACGATCCCCACGAGTTCCGATGCGCGAATCTTGACCAGGCCGTTGAAGACATACCGGAGGGCGCGTTCACGATCCTGCTCGCGCACTCGCCCGACCTCGTTTTCGATGCGGCCGCGTCGGGAATCGACGTATACCTCTGCGGCCATACGCATGGCGGCCAGATTTGCCTGCCGTGGTTCGGCGCCATCCATCTCAACTCGAATGCCCCGAGAGAGTACGGTTCGGGAAGGTGGCGGCGCGACGCGATGTACGGCTACACGACAACCGGCGTCGGCGCGTCGACGCTGCCCATCCGCTTCTTCTGCCCGCCCGAAGCCGTCGTTATCGAGTTGCGGCGCGGCCCCGTGGAAGGCGCGTCCGAAACCGTTTCATAACGCGCAACGCATCGGGCGCGAACGCATTCCCCTCGTCAAGAACATCGAGCATGTCACGCAGCGCGCGCCCCCCTTCGCTATGCGGATACGCTTCGACGATAGCGCGCGCTTCGGCGGCAACGCGCAGCATCTCGGGATAGGCCGCGATCGCCGCGTCGGCGATCGCCGCGGCTTTCTCCGGTTTGACCAGCGTGTCCGCGACCCTGGCCCAATCGGCATAGGCGCGATAGCGAAGCGCGTGGTCGATGAGCCGGCTCATGATCGTCGTGAACTGCCCCGTGATCCGTTTGTCCGCGTTTTTCGGAAACGCGATCGTCTTCGGATCGTAGTGAGGCTGTGATGCGTCGTCCTTCCGGAAGGCGTCGCGCGCCTTCTTAGTTCTGAAATCGGGCACGTCGAACGGCGTCCCGTTTTCCATGCTCGAACGGTACGCGAGAATCCCCGGAATCGTTACGTCTGCCGCGGCATACACGTCGAACGGCGCGCGTTCGCCTTCGAGGATCTGCCGGGCGAAGTAATACATGACCCAGAAATCGCCGCCGCCATGGCCGGTCTTCTCAACGATGTCCGTCATGTCGCCCCAGTCGGCTTTTACCTCAAGCTTCGGCGTCGAACCGCCGCCACCGAGGCGCAGGAAGAGCCGGTCCGTGGCCTCCGCGGAACCCTTCGTGCCCCAATAGCGGAACACGTGCGTGTCGTTGGTCATGCCGCCCATCAGGTTCCGCACGACCGCGCCGTTGTCCATCGTGATGAGACTGGGCGCGACTCCGCCAAGCCCCTGGACCTTCGGCATCGGATACCCCGGCAGGCAGTGCGTGCCCGGCAGCGATACGACCCGCACCGGCCGCGTGCCGGTGATCGTCATAATGGGTCCCAGCGAGTGCGTACAGTAATAGTGGAAGTGCAGCCAGCTTCGCCATTGATGCAACTGGTCGCCGGGGAGGATTGGCACGCCGTCAATGTACGTGTAGCAAAGCGAGCGCACCTCGTGGACGTATTCGCCTTCGGCGTACATCAGTTCGCCGAACAATCCATCGCGCCAGCGTTTCGCAAGGTACATGTGCGGCGCGGTGAAGGGATAGTTCTCGGCGAGATTGTAGATGCGTCCGCTTTGCTCGACCGCTTCCACCAGCCGCACGCCCTCGGCCATCGTGTGAAACGCGGTCACTTCGGACAGCACGTGCTTGCCCGCGTTCAGACACGCGATCGCGTCGCCGGCGTGCGCCGTGCAATACGTCGCCAGCAACACCGCGTCGAAATCAGCGTTCAAGAACGTCTCGGCGTTGTCGGTCACCAGCGCGTCCGGCTTCGCTTCCTTGAATCGCTCGCGCATGTGCGCGTTGAAGTCACACCCCGCGACCACGTCGAAGTTCAGCGCGTCGCACATCTCGTAGAACGACATGCCCCGTCCCAACCCCCAAAGACCGAGACGAATCCGTTCGCCGGTCTTGAATACGGAACTCTTGCTGCGCTTGGCCATAGCTTGTTTTCCCTCTTGAGAGTGCTATCCCACCACCTGATCGCCGAGGCACGTCTTGACTGCGCGCGCGGCACGGATCAATGGATGGTCGAGAGGGACGGTGCGTCGTTTGCCCGCGACATCCTTGAGCGGCACTGCCACAAAACGCTCGCCGTGTTTCGCCACCATGCATCCGAACCGCCGCTTGAGAACGAGGTCCGCGGCCGTCGTGCCGAAGGCTGTGCACAACAGACGGTCGGTGGGCGTGGGCACGCCGCCACGCTGCAAATAGCCAAGCGAGGTGATCCGCGTTTCCAGCCCGGTGACTTCCTCGATGTGTTTCGCGAGCGCCACGCTCTTGATCGGGTTGAGGCCTTCCGGCGCTGATTTCTTCGTCTCTCCCGCGGCGCGCGATTTCTCTGGTTTCGGGGCCTCCTGATCGGATACCGCGCCCTCGGCCACCGCCACAATGCTGAAGCGTTTGCCGTGATGCATGCGCGTGAGGAGCGACTGGCTTACCGCATCGAACGAATAGGGGATCTCGGGGATCAGGATTACGTCCGCGCCGCTCGCCACGCCGGCTCCTAGCGCAAGCCAGCCGGCGTTATGCCCCATGATGTCGACCACCATCACGCGGTGATGGCTCGAGGCCGTCGTGTGGAGGCGGTCGATGGCTTCGGCCGCGATGGTCATGCCGGTGTCGTATCCAAAGCAGACATCCGTACCGAACACGTCGTTATCGATCGTCTTCGGTACTGTAACGACGTTCAAGCCGCCCTCCTTGACCAGATGGAACGCGCTCTTCTGCGTGCCGCCGCCGCCCAGACACACGAGGCAATCCAAGTTCAGACGGCGGTAGTTCTCGATCGCCGTCGCAGTCATATCGCGATAGCCGCCTTCGGGAGCGGGCATCTTGTTCGGCTTATTCCGGCTTGTACGCAAGATCGTGCCGCCGACCGTCAGCAGCCCGCTGCAATCGTCCGCGTCGAGCTTGATGAAGCGGTTCTCGACCAGGCCCGTGAAGCCTTCTAGGAAGCCGAGCACGTCGATGCCTTCATTGGCCATGGTGCGCACCACAGCCCGAATCACGGCATTAAGGCCCGGACAATCACCGCCGGAGGTCAGCACTCCGATGGCGCGAATGCGTTGTTGTGGAGCTTTGCGTGTTGCCATAGGAATCTTCCAAGCGTATACAGCCCCTGAATGCAGCCGTTCTATCGTTTAACGGAGCGATTGTCAAGGAGTATTTCAGTCCTCAGAAAGACGGATAGCCGCGGGCATGGCCCGCGGCTATCCGTCAAAACCTACTCGAAGGAGGGAGGACTACTTGTCCGCCGCCTTGAGGCTTTCGACCAAGTCGATGTACTTCTGCATGGCGTCCTCTTTCGAGATGCCTTCGAGTTTCTTCCACATGTCGTATTTCATGCGCCCGACGAAATCGAGCATCCCGGGGCGATCGCCTTTGCAATCCCCATCCGTGCTCTGCTTAAAGAGCGAATACAGTTGCAGTTTGGCTTCGTTATCCGGCGCTTTGGACAGTTTCACTACCTCATCCTTGGCCTTCAGGAACGCGGCTTGCAGTTCTTCCGCCATCTCGGCTCCTCCCAACATCACGTACCCAACCACCTACAGGATCGAGACCGCCCCGACCCACAACGTTGCATCAACCGTTATATCAAGAATCGAAACGCGAGTACAACACGCGCTCGAATTGGACCTCGAACTTCCGCTCCTTCATTTTGTCCGTGCAGGTCCGTGAATGTCCGTGTCGCGGGAGATCACGATGGATATTGTGCCTTTCGAGCAAAATACCAGCCGATGCTCCGTCCCAAGCATCGAGTGCCTTCCACCGAGAGTCCGGCGTCCTCGATCCCGCGCACGAATGTGGCGTGGTCAAAGCGGTCTTCCTGTGGGTGATCCAGCAATCCCCGCCATAGGGGATGCAGGATGAACGCTTGCAGGATCTCCTCGGCGAAGAAGCGGCCGCCGGGTTTTAGCACCCGCGCAATCTCGTGCAGCGCCTTCCGCCAATCGGGGATGTGGTGAATGATCCCGAAATCGAATACCGCATCGTACGTGGCATCGCCGGCCGCAATGAACGTCGCGTCGCCCACCCATAGATGAACGGCTTTGCCGTGCGCTTCAAGTCGTTTCACCGCCCGCCTGACCATGCGAGGGTCCAGGTCGAACGCATCTACCGAGGCGGCGCCAAACCTGTCCAGCACAATCCTGGCGCCCACGCCGCGGCCGCATCCGATCTCCAACGCGCGTCCGCCCGGAACCGCTCCGCCCATGTTCAGCAGGCGCCGCGCTTCGAACTGCCGCTGGCAAAATGCCCGCACGGGGTTGTTCATCATCATGAATTCAAAGGCATTGAGAATCATCATGGGATCCTTCTCGACACAACCAACTGCAACACCTCAAATCTGGCGTAGAATCCATCGGCAACGGACTACCTTTTCCGCAAGGTCCAGGGGTAGATAGAAGTATTGGCAAGAGGGTTCGAACCCAATTCGCGAGTCTTCGCAGGCAAGCGCGTACAACTCTCTCGAGAGCGCTATCTCCGACTCGACGCTCGAACGCATTTCCGCGCGGAGACGCTCACCATCCTCCGCGCCAGCCGCCAGCGCGTCCCGCGCCCGGACGAAACGCGCTTGGTTGGCCACCGACTGGAAGTGGATTGACGCCGCGCGCGCGAGGCGCAGATCGGACTCGGCATCGCCGCGCCGTTCCGCGGGCGCAGACGCTACGGCTTGCTCCAAAGACTCGATTCCTGTCTTGAAACCACTCGCCACCTTGTCGAACTGCGCCGCGAACACCTCTGGAGGATACGGACCCCGCCATCCGTCGAGATCGTCGTATGGGAGTCCCCACATCGTCGCCGAGTAACCGGTCTTCGTGAGGTACAGCAAGTTCGCGGGACCGCATTGCACAGGGGACGTGTAGACCACGCTGATATGGAACGGGTATTCGCGGTACGCGTCGCTTATCAAGGTCCACGCCTTCCGCGCATGCGGTGCGCCCTCGTTGTCGAACCGCTCGCGCGCGAGCGCGTCGAGCGCGCTCGATGTTTCCGGCGCGGAGTTTCGGCTCAACGTCCGCGCGAGCCGGATGTTGGGCGAAGGATATCCGCCCATCGTCCAGCCGATGAACATGGCGTCGAGCCGTACGCCTGCCTCGCGCAAGTGATCCATGTGTTCGGCCACGAGGTCCATCACCGGCAGATACGGCAGGCTCGCGAGTTCGCACGTGTTGTTGAAATGAATGTCAGCCCCGATACGGAGCCCGGCCTCTCGCGCGGCCTTCCAGTGCGGCAACGCGCGCGGCCCCGGACCGACCGCCGATATCGAATACTCGCCTACCGTCGTCTTGACGCCGCCGCGTTCGATGGGAAGATGCCACTCGCTGACCGAGATGAGGTAGACGGACTTCGGGAGCCGCGCGATGAAGTCCGGCGCATCGCCATGGCCGCGCCATCCCCAATCCGAGATCAAGACACGCGCGTTCGGGCTGCCCCGGTGCACACCCTCTTCGATGGTCGAAACGACTTCCGTAATGATGTCCGCGTCGCTGCGCGTCTTGCATCGATCGCACGAGGTCCACGCGCCGTGCGACGCGCAATTGGTCAGGTTCTCCGACGCGGTGATTGCGTAGATGCCCCCGAGTCCCGGAACTTCGCGAAACACGTATTCGAGCGCGTCGCGCATCCATGCGCGCACTGCGGGATGTGACGTGCATAGCGCCGTGAAATCGCCCTCGCGCACACCGGCCATGTCCGGTCGGTTCGCGAAGAAGTCCGTGGGCATCGCGCGCGGCTCGTTGATGTACAGATAGATCGCGATCCCGAATTGCTTGGCGCGGTCCACCAGAGTCTTGAGGTTGGCAAGACGCTCCGTATGCCCCTCTCCGAATTCGGGGAAGGCCTCGCCGCCGGGCGCGAGATCGCGCAAGACCGCATGAAGCCATACGCCGTTGATCCCGCACGCGGCCAGGCGCTGCAGCAAGCCGTCGGGATATGGGTCCAACTTCGGGTTCGCGAGCGGATCGCCGTACAGAGCCACGTAAGAATACACGAGACGTAGCGATTCGGAATTCTCATCAGACGGTTTAGCCGCGACGTCGTCGGACAACGGAGTCGCAAGCTGGCGCACGAAATCGAATCGCGGTTCGGCGGGCCGCGCGAGGGTATCGCCGAACTCGGCCTCGACCACGGCCTTGATCTCCGAAGCGCGTCGCTGTTCCTCCTCGGTCGGCGCGCGATATCGCAGCGGCTCGCACTGGGGCTTCACCTGGCCGAGCTTGACCCACAGGAAGTCCTCCTCGCGCAACATCACTGCCAGCCGCTCGGGAGTCATGTCCAGAAGTTCGAGCAATTGCTCGTAGGGGAGAAGGTGCCAGTTGCGCCGAATCAGCGTGATGTAGCCGCGCTCGCGCATGGACGCGGCAACCGGTTCGCTCGGAGGCAATCCCATCGATGCCGCAAGCGCTGAGACGTCGGCGGTAGTGGCGCCGAGAATCGCCGCCAGTTTCTCCACCGGCACGACGTTCCAATTGCGCCATACGAACGCGTAGATGCGGCTGGGGAAGTGCCCGACTTCGACAGCCGCGCGCGCGTCGCCGTGCGGAAGGACCGTCTCGGCCGCCGAAGCCTTGCCGGCACAATGCGCCAGAAGCAAGCACGTGCATGTGGCGTACGAAAGTACTCGCGACATCGTTCTTCTCTCCCTCGGCACGTTGCAGTAAGGCGCGTGCCGCTTAGTTCGTATCGGATTCGTAATGCACCCAATTCTTCGACAGCCGAAGCTGGACAGCCGTGAGGGCCAACACGATTGCGAACAGCAGCCATGCCAGCGCGGAGGCGTAGCCCATTTTCATATATCGAAAGGCGTTGTTGAAAAGGTGATAGGCGTAGAAGAGCGTCGAGTCGACCGGGCCGCCCTGGGTCATGATGTACGCATGCGTGAAGATCTGAAAGGTCCCGATAAGCCCCATGATGAGATTGAACAGGATATATGGACTGAGCATGGGAAGCGTGATGTTGACGAAACGATTCAGGCGTCCTGCGCCATCGATTTCGGCGGCTTCGTACAAGTGCCGGGGTATGCTTTTGAGGCCCGCAAGCCACACGATCATGCCTCCGCCAGCCCCCCACAGTCCCATCAAGATCAGCGCCGGTTTGGCCCAGGCCCGGTCTTGAAGCCAGGCCGGCCCGTGGATGCCGGCGCGTGCGAGCAGCACGTTGAGGATGCCTTCCTGCGCGTTGAAGATCCAGAACCAGAGGATCGACGCGGCGACGGCCGGCATGATCGCGGGAAGATAGAAGAACGTGCGATAGACGGCCATGCCTTTGATCTCGTAATTGAGCAGCAGCGCGATACCGAGGCTCACCGCCATGCCGAGCGGAATGCCCAGCGCCATGTACACGGTATTGCCAAGCGACTTGACCAGCAGCGGGTCGTCCTTGGCCATGGCGATGTAGTTGGCCAGACCTACGAACCGAGGCGGGGTCAGCACATCGTATTCGCACAGACTCATGACCAGCGAAACCAGGATCGGCCCCGCGCCGAATATCACGAACCCCAGCAGCCATGGTCCCGCGAAAAGGTAGCCCGCGTAGTACTCGCGCCGGAAGAACCCGGTCGAACGCACGCGGCGGCGGAATTGCGCCCAAAGCGCCACAATGGCCACGGCCACAATTCCCAAATAGCCGGCGATCAACGGTCGCCACGGCAACACCGGATGCGTAACGGGATGATAGATACGATCGAGTTCCTTCTGGACGACGGCGGTGTTGACGTCGAGCGCCATTAGCGCATTTCGTAGCGTGTCATCGCGGTCGTAGTACTTATAGATTCCCGCGTCCATCCCGCGCACCTGCGCGTTCCACAGCAACTGGCCTACCGGTGTCACGGGACGGTATTTCGCAAAGGACATCGTGTCCACGAAGAGCCGCTTGGCGTCTTTGAACTTGTCCTCGATCGTCGGGTCGCTGTACAGATAACGCTCCATGGCCCATTCCGTGATATCCCGGCGGCCGCTGATTTCCGGAATGAACACGTTGCCTCCGGCGCGCGCCGCCTGGCGCATCGCGTCCGCGCGTATCTCGTAGGACCGGCGGGACGCCATATACTTGATCAGCGTCCACGCTTCTTCGGGATGCTTCGTGCCTTTCGGGATTGCCCACGACCACCCGCCGCACCATCCCAACCGTTTCTTGCCTTCGGGCGCAGGGGGCAGCGCGACGCCGAATCGCAGATCGCGTTTCTGGTTTGCAATGAAGTTAATGAACCAACTGCAATCGATCTTCATGGCGACTTTGCCCGAAAGGAACGGATCGAGGTCGCCGCCTTGCAAGGTCGATTCGAATGCGCTGACCGCTTCCGCGCCGCCCATGGCATCGTAGAGATCGGTCATGTAGGCGAGCGCGCCGACAATCTCCGGCGCGTTGAGTGTGCAGGTCTTGCCATCGGCGCTCATGAACTCGCCACCGTTCAGCCACCCGTACATGTACAGCCAGGAATTGCCGAACTTCGGGATGAATCCCGCCCGCCTGAGCCGCCCGTCGCTGTCGTGCTCGGTGAGGATTCGCGCGCAGTCGCGAAGCTGTTTCCAAGTTTGCGGCGGGCCGACCTTCCCGGGGTCGTTCGGATTCACGCAGCCGGCCGCGATGAGCGCATCGGCATGTTTCTCCAAGAGGTCCAGGTTGTAGAACATCGCCCGGTTGTCGATATCCGCGGGAACGGCGTACAGGGCGCCTTCATACAACGCTTCGTCCCAGGCAGGCTCATAGAACTGTTCAGGATGCAGCGTCCAGGGATCGTCCGCGCGTTCCGCCAGGTCGCGATCGACAAATGGTTGCAGACGGACGAACGCGCCACGCGCGGCCCATTCCGCCACGGCGAACCGGTCGAACCAGACGACATCGGGCGGGTCGCCGCCCGCGACCGCCGTAATCAAACGCTGCGGGTCTTCGACCTTATTGATCGAAGCGCTTTGCCCCATGAGGACCCGAATAGGCGGCTGCCCGTCGCGCCCATCGTGGCGCGTCTCGAAATCCTGCACGATCTCGAGCGAGAGCGCGTCCCATTCGTTTCCCCAATACGAAAGGGTGATGGGTTCCGCAGCCAATGCCGCCACGCTCATCGCCAGAATCGACGCCCACATGATGCCGTCTCGCTCCACACGTTGGGGCAGTATACTGCTTTTTCGTGCTCGCACTCGCGGAAACACCCGGCTACACGCCGAATCCAGGCACTGCAGCCCCAAATTGTCTTGCCGGAGAAATGGAATCGTAAGGCTCGATCGAGGCCTGTCATTCTCGGGAGGGGTGCGCCAGGTTCACGACCTTATTGGAATAGACCTCTGAGCCTCTCCTGCAACTCGCCGAGAAGGATCGCAAGGTTGCGCCTGTAACCCAGGGCCGCGTCTCGCACCTTGAGCACTCTAAACACGGCCTCGACCTTGGGGTAATACTGTTCGACCTTGAACTTGTAGGTGAATATTCTCCCCTCGTTCTCCCCGATCCCCCGATAACAGTGCGTTTGTTTCTCGTCATCGCGGCTGTTCTTTGTTCTGGCCGCACGTTCTGCCTCGGCGCGAAACTCATTATGAAACGTGTCACGCGCGTCTGGGGTGAGTCTGTCCAGATAGGAGGCCGCACCTTTGGCGAGCGTGATGCGGATGTGAACCCTTACACCCCGGGTCACAATTCGATTTCCAGCTCGCCAGCGTCAATCCAGCCTTCACGTTCTGCTTGCTCGAAGACTTCTTCGCTCTTCCGGATTAGCAGCCGTTCTTCAAGATCGTGGAGCTTTACTATCCGCTCCAGTTCGTTCCAAGCGCAGCCCAGTTCATTACTCATTTCTGCGCGCACGCCGTTGAGCACTGGTTCGCCCTGCTCGATCCGAGCCAGGATTGTGATAGGAACGCCTAGCTTCCGCGACAAGGCGTCCGGCGTGACCTTGCGTACTTCGCGAAGTCGCCTCAGGGCGCGCCCCATGCGGACCTCATGGGCCTGCCCGTTAACGGAGCGTTCCCCAAGTGGCCCGTCCGGCTGGGGCATGGGGCACTTCTCCGCCGAAGATTCCAAGGTCTCGAAGAGGAGCGCCCTCGCCTCATCCAAGGCTTCGTCGCGCGAGAGAAGATCGAATACTTTGTTCAGCGCTTCGCGCTCCGCGCGAATCTTCTCGGGGGCGATTTCGTCGAGCAGCACTTCACACTGACATGCCGACCTGAAGATATCTTCACGAGCGGCATCAAAAGCAGAACTACTCTTTGCCAGCGCATTCATGCTGTGCATTCCCGGTATGCCTAACTATCATCTGTATAGATTCTATCATGCCTAAGCCTCAAATTCAATAGCGTTGATATTGGCTCTCAAAACCCGCTCGCCCAATGGCAATATACATATTTTTGGCATTTTATAGCATTGGCTATTGTGTCTATTGAAACAAATACCTTCCAATTAGATCGCAATATGCCATCAGCGATGCCGTCTTGCGTATCTCATTGCCATACAATAATTTGGTGATTATTATTGATAAATGCCGAAGATATTGTAATTGGCTCGGATTATTGTATCTACTCTCCTGGATACCCATTGCCATTAAATGATACCATGAGGCCATCGATTACTGGCGTCGACAGCCATAGCGGCTCCGGGAGGAATCCTGCGGCGCAGAATTGATATCTTCTATCGCCACTGTAAGTTCCAATAGCTTGGGGAGCCGGCTTCCTGGCAGCGAAGAATGTTATTTTTGACAAAAAGGCGCTTTCCCATGTATACTGTATCCATGCTATTCTTGTAGGAGGAGGGGCTATCATGGGGCAACTCGAGAACCCCGAGGGAGATGTGAATATCCTGCGTCAGCAGTTTCGAGACCTCCGGGAAAGAAGGTCCCTGAGCCAGACTGCGATCGCAAGACTGCTTCACGTTAGCCAACCGACGATTTCGACCTTCGAGAATTGCCCGGATCACATGGTCAGAAAGGACACCCTTCAGGCCATTCGCAACCTTGTGGAAATGTGGCAGCGGCAGGAAGGCAACGTTGCCCAAGTCAACTTCGGGGGGCAAGCCATGTCCAGAAAGGCGGCTCGCGTCGATTCCCGCTGCCCACACTGCAACGAGCAGTTGCCTTCATCTTTCACCCCCCTTTCGTATTGTCCCTTTTGCCGAGAACCTCTGGGCTTGGCATGCCGATGCGGCCACACGGTTTCAGAACAAGGCGCGAACTTCTGTTCCTGGTGCGGGCGTCCTCTGGCGCCTGTCGGCAAGAATCCCAATCCGTATCCCATGCTCGTTCGCGATGACCGTGAGGCGGAACTGCTCCGCATCCGCCTAAGCGTTAGCGGCGCCATCGATGTGGAAGCGGCTGTGGTTGCGCGCGAGCCACCCTCCCACGATGCCGAGGAAAGGCACGAGACGCGATAGCCTCTCCCGTATTGCCCGCGGCCCCTTCTTCCCCGATGCCAGCCTTGCCGCCTAGCGTACGGTGGACACGCGCCGCGCGTCCATATATGCTGCCACCGCCGTAAGGGTCGAATCGAAGGCGGTCATGGGTGTTACGTTTCGCAGCATAGTCATCGGTCTGTTGCTCATTCCGGTGAACTCGCTCTGGGTCGTGCTGGCCGAGTTGGGATGGTACTCGGGGTTTCCGACGTGCCTGAGCCTGTTCTTCAACGCGGTATTCTGCGTCTTCTTCCTGGTGCTCGCGAATCTCGTTGTCGAACGCGTGCGGCCGGCGTGGGCGCTCAAGCCGCCGGAAATCCTCGTCATCTATACGATGGTGTGCATTGCCAGCGGTCTAGCGGGGCATGACTGTCTGCAACTCCTGATCGCGACGATTACACACCTCCACCGGTACGGTCCTGAATACGGGCGCTACCAGGAGATTCTACCTTACGTGCCCCCGTGGCTGGTCGTGCGCGATCGCGAAGCGTTGCAGGCGGCGTACATCGGACAGGAATCGGTCTACGACTGGACCTTTCTGCGCGCTTGGATCGAGCCGCTCGCGTGGTGGGTCACGTTCATGATCGCGCTGTGCGCCGTGATGTGGGGGATCAACCTCCTGTTCCGCAAGCAATGGGTCGAGAATGAGAAACTCGCGTATCCGGTCATTCAAGTCCCGTGGATGCTCGCGACGGAACCGCATCAGCTTTTCAAGAACCGGCTCTTCTGGACGGGCTTCGGCATCGCGGCCTTCATCAATATCGTCAACGGCATCCATGTCCTTTATCCGCTGATGCCCGGTATCCCGATCGCGTCGATCATGAACTTGCATGCCTTCTTCCCGGAACGGCCGTGGTCGGACATGGGGGATATCATCGTCTCGTTCTATCCATTCGCGATTGCCATGTTCTTCCTCATCCCGGTCGACCTTGCGTTCTCGTGCTGGTTCTTCTTCATCTTCTTCAAGGTCGAACGCCTCTTGGCAAGCCACTTCGGCTTGCAGGTCATCCCCGGCGCGCCGTTCTATACCGAACAAATGGCCGGAGCGTTCTACGCCATCGCAGTGCTTGCGTTGTGGGTAAGCAGAAGACAGCTCATGCTCATGGCCCTGATGCTGGTCGGGCGCGGCCCGAAAGACGCTACGCCGTGGGAGCGGTCCGAGGCGCGGATCGCGGCGTGTTTGATCGGATTCGGCGGAGGCTTCCTGTATCTGTTTTGCGCGCGCGCGGGGATGACGCCCTGGGTTATCGCGGTGTTCTTCGTCCTGTACTTCCTGATCTCGATCGCGATCGCCCGGATGCGCATCGAACTCGGACCGCCCGTGCACGATCTGCACAGCCTCGGCCCGAACATCCAAATCCTCAACGCGGCGGGCATGACCGCAATGCGCAAGGAGAATCCCGCCGACCTGGTCATGTTCGGCATGCTGAACTTCTTCAATCGCGTGTACCGCGGCCATCCGATGCCGCACGGCATGGAGGCGTTCCGATTCGCGTACCTCCTCAAGATGAGCAATCTCAGGTACCTGCTCGCGATGTTCGTGGCGATCGTCGCGGGAACTCTGTCGGCCTTCTGGGCACTCCTCTGGATGTACTACCACTACGGCGGTGCCGCCGAGATGGTCGCGGGCGACGGATTCGGCTGGGAAATCTGGACCAGGGTCAACTCATGGTTCACGGCCCCGCTGCCGCATCAATATTACTCGACCATGGCCATCGTCGCGGGATTCCTGTTTTCGATAGCCCTGGCCATCGTACGGATGCATGTCGCGTGGTTCCCGCTGCATCCCATGGGGTTCGCACTGGCAGGCAATTGGTCCATGGACCGGTTGTGGCTGTGCGTGTTCATTGCATGGTTTCTCAAGGTCGTAATCCTCCGATTCGGAGGCGTCAAGGCCTACAAACCTGCGCTGCCCTTCTTCATTGGGCTCATCCTGGGCGACTTCATCCTGGGCGCGTTCTGGAACCTCTATGGTATTGTGATGGAAGTCCAAGTCTACAGATTCTGGTTCTAAGCCAATCCATGGCCGCCCGCACTACCCTCTGTCATTTCCCATCAACTTTTCGAGGAATGGAATCGTCCTGTTCTCAATCGTCCTGTGTACAGACAAGAAGGAATGACGGAACGATTTGGGTCAGAACGATGAGAACACCATGGCGTATGTCAACTCTGCGGCGTTTCTTCGTACTCTTCGCGTTCTTCGTGGTGGTTCGGATCCTGTAATTCGTTTACCACGAAGGCCACGAAGAACGCGAAGCATTGCAGAATCCTCTTTGGCCGGTGGGGTGTGGGCAGAGCTGACCTCAGACTTTGGCCTTTCGTTTCTTTCCATCTCTTTGGCTGCGGCTCTGCCGCGCCGTGCGGGTCCGTGTCCATCCTTTCGCAAACGCTCTTCTCTTCTACAGAATAATCTTGACAACAGGACCGATTTCTCTGTAAAATGAACCGTGATGTGATGTGATGTGAAATGGAGCGCGGGCCATGGCTGAGGTGCTACAGACTCAGAGTCCTTCGAGTCCCCTCAAACCATTCGTGCCCATCTACGAACAGCTCGTCGAGCAGTACAAGGGGGCGATCCTCGAACAACACTTGCGCGCGGGCGACCGCGTGGATTCGATATCGCAAATTCAGCGTCGGTATGGGGTTGCGCGCGAAACGGCCAAGCGCGTGCTTGGGATTCTCGCCCAGGAAGGTTACATCGTCCAACGGCCGGGAAAAGGTTCCTTTGTCGCGGAACGGCGCGAGAAACAGCCCGTCTGGGGCGTGGTCATTCCTTTCTACTCTGTTCAGTACGAGGACCTCCTCAGCCGGGTAACCCAGTTGGCCGCGCCCCTCGGGCGGACCGTCCAGCGCCTTTACGACTACAACAACTGGGAAGAAGAAATCCGGCTCGTGAAGATGATGCTCGAAGCGCGGTACGAGGCCATCATCGTGATCCCGACTTTGGACGAATCACTGACGTGGTCCTTCTATTCGCAGCTCGCGGTAGCGGATTCGCCCGTCGTGTTGTTCGATCATACGATGACCTATCGCGACTTCAACTTCGTCGTACAGAGTTACGACCTCGGCGTCGTGCGCGCGATGGAATACCTTCTGGATCGAGGCGCCGGCGGCATCGCCTTCGTGAAGAACGAAGGCTGGATGGGGCGGAACATGGTGCTCGACTTGATGGTCGAGACGTATCGCATGGTCCTGCGACGGCGGCGTCCGGAATGCGAGGAAGTCATCCTCGAACGCGCGGGGCTTGTGGATGGTGTGTCGTTGCGCGACCAAGACGTGACCGGTGTTTTCTGCTGCGACGACGTCAGCGCGATCCAAGTGATTGGGCGCTTACGCGAACAGGGCGTGGCCATACCCGGAGACCTTCATCTCGTCAGCCACGGCAACACGGACCTGGCGCGCTTCTTTAGGCCCGCCTTGACCTCCGTGGACCCGCACAACGACGAGATGGCCCAGCGGCTGGTCGAGGTCCTCGCTTCCATCGAAGGCGCGGCGCAGGGCCAGCCCCAACAGTACGTGATTCAACCCGAACTGATCGTGCGCGAAACGTAACCAATGATTACAACACCAGAATATTGTACATGTATAATTCTATTGATCATGTGTCATTGCGAGCGAAGCGAAGCAATCTCCCCCGGTTTCGCGCGCTGGCGTATGGCGAGATTGCTTCGCTGCGCTCGCAATGACACGCGCACATATGGAGAGCAGTCATGAACCTGTTGCAGCGTTTGATTTCCCGAACCGAGAGTTTTGCCAAGGGCGTAACCTTCGACTGCCGCTGCTGCGGCCAGTGCGTGCTGTCGCATACCGGGCTGGTGTGCCCGATGGCATGTCCGCGTCAGATTCGCAACGGCCCCTGCGGCGGTTCGATGGATGGGCATTGCGAAGTCTTCCCGGACCGGAAATGCGTCTGGGTGCGCGTGCATAATCGCGTCGACAAAGGCGGGTTCTCTTGTCCGAGCCTGTTGCGGTCGCCGGACCCGACGCTGTTCAACACGTCTTCGTATGTCAACTACCTGACTGGGGCCGACAAGCTTGCCCGGACGCCGATCGAATATCTCGATCTCGGAACGAACCGGAAAGCCCTTCCGCAGCAGACGGCCTCGACGTTGGAACAAAAGCTTCGCGCCGGGCAGTTTGTGTTCACGTCGGAGATTCGCGCCCCGCGCGAGGCGCAGCCGGAACGCGTACAGAAGCAGGCGCTCATCCTCAAAGACCACTTCGACGCGGTCAACGCCACGGCCTATCTCAACGGGAAACCCTCCTTGCCATCGCCGATGGCTTCGGCGGAAATGGTCAAGCTGGGCGTCGAGCCGATCTGCCAGTGTACGTGCCGCGACCACACGATGACTTCGTTCATCTCCGAACTGATCACCAACAAGATGAACGGTGTTGTCAACACGCTGTGCATCACGGGCGACTACTACCAGGGCAAGCCCGCGGTGAAACAATCGTATGCGATGGATTCGGCCTTGATGATCTACGAGGCGCGGTACCTGCGCGAGAAATCGGTCATCCATTTCACCGGCGAGGCCATGAAGGAACCTCCGAAACCGTTTATCGCCGGGGCGATCAACCCGTTCACGACGCCCATCAATGTTCCTATACGCCGGCTCAAGCAGAAGATTGCCGCAGGCGCGGATTTCGTGCAGACCCAAGTGATTCTCGACGTGCCTGCGTTTCGCGAGTTCATGCGGATCTTTTGCAGCGAAGGCCTCGATCACGACCTGTTCCTTATCGCCGGTTTGCCTGTCGTTATCTCGAAAAAGGCCCTCGAGATGATGCCCGGCGTACCGGGCCTGTCGATCCCGAAAGCCACCGCGGACCGTCTTGCGAAAGCAGAGGATATCGTCCAGGAAGGCATTCAACTCGCGCGCGAATTGATACAGGAAGTCCGGACGATCCCCGGCGTGTCGGGCGTCCACTTGATGCTATTTGGGATGGATCATAAAGTATTACCCCCGGTTGTCGAGGGGTTGCGGTAGCGAACCAAGCCGCTTCGCTGCCAACGTGAGTAACGCCATTTCGTGGTCGTGATCGTGATCGTAGTCGTAATCGATTCATCGGTTCGTTATTTTGGCTTCGATTACGACTACGATCACGATCACGATCACGAATAGAAGACATGGCTTGGAAGTCGGTAGAGAAGACTGTAGGAAAGCGAACCATCAAGTACGGCTCACGAGCCGGGAAGGAGCGAGTCACATGGCAATCGAAGGACTGACCATCATCGGCGAATCCATCAACGATTCGGTGCCCTCGACGAAGAAGCTGTACGACGCTGGCGATATCGAAGGATTGAAGGCCCTTGCCAAGGCGCAGGACGAGGGCGGCGCGGGCTGGATCGACGTGAACGTCGGGCTGCGTCCCCCGGAGTTTATGGCCCAGATGGTGCGTGAAGTCCAGAGTGTGACGGGAAAACCGCTTTCGATCGACACGCCCGACTATGATCTCGCGGCGGCCGGGCTGCGCGCATACGACGCCGCGCGCGCCGAGGGCCGGTTGCCCATCCTCAATTCGATCTCGCTCATGCGGCCGAGCATGTTCGATCTCTACGCGGAACAACCGTTCATGCCGCTGCTGCTGTCGTGCGAACGCGAGGTGGACGGCGCCTCGAAGCCTACCCGGACGGGCGTGGAGAACTACGAGGCCGCGAAGGCTCTGCTGGCGCTCGCGCGCGAACACGGCATTCCCAAGGAACACTGTATCGTGGATCCGGGTATTGCGCCTATCGGTAGCGATACCGACGGCATCCTGCGCATGGTGATCGAGTCCCTGCGCCTCATGCACGAGGACCCGGAGTTCGACGGCGTGCATTGTTCTGTCGGTCTGAGCAACTTCACCGTCATGCTGCCCATGAAACGCGCCGACGGTTCGCCCGTCAAGAGTCCGCTCGAAAGCGCGTTCTTGACCCGTGCCGTCCCGCTCGGCCTCGACTTCGTCATCGGCAGCGTCAAGCGCAACTACCAACTCCTCGCCCCCGATCATCCGGCCATGGCCTGCATCGACGACGTCCTGAAACTGGAAGGATACGACTGCGTGATGCGGGTGATGGAGTACTACTCGTGAAGGATGAAGGATGAGGGATGAAGGATGAATCGATGGACGCGCCCAAGGATTTGAGAGCACGCACAAGAGACTTTGCGTTGCGGATTATTACACTGTACAGCGCGTTGCCGAAGTCGACACTCGCGCAAGTGCTTGGCAAACAACTCTTACGGGCTGGCACTTCCGTGGGCGCGCACTATCGAGAGGCCTGTCGGGCGCGTTCGGATGCCGAGTTCGTCTCGAAACTCGAAGTGGGTCTTCAGGAGATCGAGGAGACCGTCTACTGGATCGAACTGATCGTTGCTTCGGCCCTCTTTTCGGAGAAACGTGTGGAGGCGTTGTTGAAGGAGGCGGACGAGTTAACGGCCATCTTCATCGCCTGTGTCAAGAAGACCAAGGGAAAGGGAGGGAGGACACAATGACCACTCTCTGCCCTCACCATTTTGACAGCAGTTTGCGAAACCTGTGGATTTCGAGAGGGGGCGGGCTTTGGGCTGCTGGACAAAGCGCGTACCTTCCTCATACTCTGTCGCGTGTGCTAACAAGGCCGAAGGCGAGGGACATCGGACTTCGACAGTCCATTTCATCCTTCATCCCTCATCCTTCATCCTTCCAACCCCGGAGCTTTCTATGTCGACCTTGAACCCCATGAAGATGGCTGATTGGCAGATCGCCGAAGCGGCCGAACGCGAGATGAAGACCGTCTATCGACTGGCCGAAGAGATGGGCCTCGAGAAGATGGAACTGCTGCCCTACGGGCATTTCGTGGCGAAGCTGGATTACATGAGCATCCTCGATCGCTTGCGGAACGCGCCGAACGGGAAATACATCGACGTGACCGCGATCACGCCCACGCCGCTCGGCGAAGGCAAATCGACGACGACGATGGGCCTGATTCAAGGGCTCGGGCGGCTGAACAAACGGGTGACGGGCGCGATCCGGCAGCCTTCGAGCGGACCGACGTTCAACATCAAAGGGTCGGCGGCGGGCGGCGGACTGAGCCAATGCATCCCGCTGGCCGAGTTCAGCCTCGGGCTGACGGGCGATATCGATGCCGTCAACAACGCGCATAATCTCGCCATGGTGGCGCTGACCAGCCGGTTGCAGCACGAGTTCAATTACACCGACGAGACGCTGTCGAAGAAGAAGCTGAAACGCCTCAACATCGACCCGCGCAACCTGGCGATCAAATGGACCATCGATTTCTGCGCCCAGGCGTTGCGCGAGATCATCATCGGCGTCGGCGGCAAGATGGACGGGTTCATGGTCCGCAGCGGATTCCAGATCACGGTCTCGTCCGAACTGATGGCTATCCTGGCCGTCGCAACCGACCTCGCCGATTTGCGCCAACGCATCGCGAAGATGGTCGTGGCGTTCGACAAGTGGGGCAACCCGATCTACACCGCGGACCTCGACGTCGATGGCGCGATGGCGGCTTTGATGAACCGCGCGCTCAACCCGAACCTGATGCAGACTATCGAGGGCCAGCCTGTCCTCGTCCACGCAGGACCGTTCGCCAACATCGCCATCGGCCAGTCGTCGATCGTGGCGGATCGCGTCGCGCTGAAACTTGGCGATTACCACGTCACCGAGAGCGGGTTCGGCGCGGACATCGGGTTCGAGAAGTTCTGGAATCTCAAGTGCCGCTACAGCGGACTTGTGCCCAATTGCGCCGTCGTCGTCGCGACCATTCGCGCGCTCAAGATGCACGGCGGCGGCCCGCGCGTCGTGCCGGGCAAACCGCTCGACCGCACCTATCTCGAACCGAATCCGGGACTGGTGGAGAAGGGGCTCGCGAACCTTATCGCGCATCTCGAAACGATCAACAAGAGCCGCGTCAGCCCGGTCGTGTGCATCAATCATTTCCACACCGACAGCGACGACGAAGTGGCGCTGGTGAAACAGGCCGCCGAATCCGCCGGGGCGCGGGCGGCCGTGTCCAAACATTGGGCGCTGGGCGGCGAAGGCGCGATCGAGCTTGCCGAGGCCGTGCTCGACGCGTGCACAACGGAACCCAAGTTCCGGTTGCTCTACGAAGACGACACGCCGGTCAAAGACAAGATCTCGCGTATCGCGACGGAAGTCTACGGCGCGGGCGGCGTCGAGTTCTCGGATACGGCGGAGAGCAAGATCAAGCAGATCCAGGCCGAAGACGACCAATGCCGCCTGGGCATCTGCATGGTGAAGACTCACCTGAGCCTGTCGCACGACCCGGACCGTAAAGGCCGGCCCAAAGGCTGGACCCTGCCGATCCGCGACGTGCTCGTCTACCACGGGGCCGGCGTTATCGTGCCCGTCGCCGGCGACATCAACCTAATGCCCGGTACCGCGTCCGATCCTGCGTACCGCAAGGTGGATGTCGATGTGGCCACTGGCAAGGTGACGGGATTGTTCTAGCCCGTGTTCCAGGTCCGAAATGACCAAGTTCGCCATTGGGTTACTCTCGTGACTTCTCTCGACTCTCAGTAGATTTGACTTGGCCCGCTTCCGGCAGGGGAATGCGCACGGGAGGCAGATTGAGGGTCCCCGCCCAACGACGAGTGTTGCAGGGATTGGTTTCGTCAACGGTAAGCGTGGCCGATAGT
This sequence comes from uncultured Nitrospiraceae bacterium, assembly GCA_964402555.1. Classification (GTDB taxonomy): domain Bacteria; phylum Hydrogenedentota; class Hydrogenedentia; order Hydrogenedentales; family SLHB01; genus CAYOCT01. Next base: position 98,060 of record CAYOCT010000017.1, read on the forward strand.
TCGTACGTCTTACTCTCGCCAAGCCTAAAGTTCCAGCCTTGCCCTGGCGCAAGATAGAGGAGCGTGCTGTCTCGACCAGCACCCCCTCCGTTCTGGGAAATGCAGAAGCGCATCGTAGAGTCTGGTGGTAACACTAAACTGAAAGGAGCACGTTCATATAGAGTGCTGCAGAAGATTGGCCGGGGCGCGATATCGTTTTCTTCAGAATCCTTGACTTTGAACGACAGATTGTCTACCGAAGAGAACGGAAACTCAAGACGGATCGTACCCTCTGGCGGGCAATTGTTGCACAATTCAAGATAGACAAGGACCTCGGAGTACTCGCCCGCCACGACGCGGTGCCTCAGATGCAAACGCGCCTTAAGGCCACAGTGAACTTCTGACCAATCCCCTGTCTGCTCCTCGATCGCCGCGGCCTCACCACTTGCTACAAGAGATATCGACAGCAAAACGGATGCCGCTACTTTGGCTCTCCTCGACATAAGTCCGCCAGTCTCCATTGGCTGTACCGCTAGCGTTCTGTCTCGATGTCCACTTCGCGCTGTTCGGCGAGGGAGCGCTCGAGGGCGGCGAGAATAGCTACCGGCTCGATGAGTTCGCTTCGGGACAGCGGCCATTTTCCCGTTCGCATTGTGTCGAGGAAGACTTTCATCCCATCGTAGTAGCACGTGCCGCTGTCGACGGTATGCTCTTTCCATCCGTCTTTGCCGAAGGCGGCGAGGTGGAACGCATAGGTGGCGTTGCCCATGAGGTTGAGCGTGGCGATGGCTCCGTTCGCGAACTTGCACACAGCGGCGACGTTGCCGTTGTGTTCGGTGGCCAGGACCGATTGGCAGCCAAGTCCCCACACGACGTTCATCAACTCGACGGCGTGGATGCCGTAGAAGAAGATGCCGCCGTACTCACTTTTCAAATCAGCAGGGCCGCTCGATGTGCCCGCCATGATCGGACCGGCGCTGGCCTTGAGGGTCTCGACGTACTCGACGACATTCTGTGCGTAGCGAAGCGTCGAGAACGACGTGAATCCCACGCCCGCCTTCTCGGCGGCATCGATCAGGCGGGTGGCGTCCGCGACACTGCACGCGAGCGGTTTGTCGACGAAGGCCGGGATGCCCGCTTCGAGAAACGGGAGCGTGTCGGCGAGATGTTTGCCGCCGTGCCGCCACACGCAGATCACGCCGTCGACTTCGCCCAACATGGCCTCGGGCGACGCGACGATATGCGGAATCTTCCCGATCTCGGCGACCTCCTGCGTGCGCTTGGGATCGGTGCCGTAGAGATGAGTAACCCGGACGTCATCAATCTTCAGTCCGTTGATTCCCTCGTCGAGATTCGCGAGTTTCGAGAAGGCCTCGGCGTGGCTGTTATCCGAACCGAGAATGCCGAGTTTGAACATAAGGGAAACGTCCCTCCGATTTCCGTCAATGGCGCTGTCGCGCTGCCTCTTACGCCTTAGGTTTGGCCTTGCGCGCGGGGGCTTTCTTGGGAGTGGGGGCTGGCGTGTCCGTATAGAACGCCTTCGAGGATTCGAGCAGATTGCCGAGGTTGCGCTTCGATTCGTCCGTTATCGTCACACCGAGCGCCGCCACCTGGCCCAGGAACCGTTCCCAGTCCTCGTGCTGCCACGTGGCTTTCTGCGCGATGATGAATTGTCCCGCCAGGTCGAGAATCTTCTGGAGCGTAGTTTTCGTTGCCATGGTTTCTTCCTCCAAGCTCATTTCGGAACTCAGCCGTCCGGCGCCTTCCGCGGCAACCGGAATTGCCTTTATTCCGTTGGTCTATTAGACTCTTCCCCAACACGGCTGTCAAGCCTAAACCGCCTATGTTCGAGGAGCGTTAGACATCCATGACCACGATTGTGGCCGCTATCCTTTGCTTGGCGGCCCCACAGACCGTGCCACTTGACCTCGCGGAGGGTTGGAGCGCCAAGACCCAAGGTCCCTGGCGCGTACGCTATGACCACCGCGCGCTGTTGGCGATGTTCCACCCCTGGCAGGACAGCGCCGAGGGGAACTTTGCGTCGGTGTCGCGAGAAATCACCGTGCCCGGCGACTGGCAAGGCCCGGTGTTCCTTACTTTCTACTGCTCGGACGATTACCACACCGACTTGTGGCGTCCGGATGGGTCGTGGCTTACCGCCGAAGGCTTCATCGGTCATCGGCTCAAACAAGTCCTCCTGGACGACCGGGTAGTCTGGAGTTCCGATGTCAGCGACCCCGTGCCGAAAGGTACGCCGCCACCGGTCAAGGTCGAACTGCCTCTGAAGCCCGGCGGCAAAGGGCTTCTGACGCTGCTGGTCTTCGACGCGGTTCCCTCGACTACCTTTACCGACAAGGACTTCTATCAGTCCTCGAACAACGCCAAGGAGCGCAAGGACGATCCCGACGCGGCGAAGTTCCAAACCCACGTGTACTGGGGCGATGTCAGCCTCGTCAATACGGAATTGGAGGTCAAGAACGGCGTGCGGCCTACAGAGAAGGAGGTGCGCGAGGTCCACACGAAGCGTTGGCCGCTTCCCCCGTTTGGCGATTCGTGGGACAAGCCCATCGAACTTGAAGTCTCTGCCCCCGAGGGAATCCCGAAGCAAGGCTTTCCCGCGCGCTGCGGGGTCCCGCTTGCTTCCGGCAAGGCCAAGAACGTGGACCGGCTGTCATTGCGGGGGGAGAAGGGGCCGGTCGCCTCGCAGAAGTCGGCGCTCGGCACGTGGCCCGACGACTCGCTACAATGGGTCCTGTTCGATTTCCCCGTCCAGCCGGGCATGTCCGCGTTGAGACTCGCGCTCGATTCGGAAGGCCCTTCATTCGGCGCGAAGACCAGTTCCAAGGAACTCGAAAACGGGATTGCCGTGGACGCCAAGGCGGTCCAGCTTGAGGCGAGGTCGGGCGAGCTTCTGTCGAACATTCGTCTGAACGGCGCGGCAAAAGTCGCGTCTGTAGGACTGCTGCTCGAACTCGAAGGGGAGGAGGCCGTCGGGACCACCGAGTCGGTGTCCGTGGTCGAGGATGGTCCGTTCCGCCACACGCTCGAACTCGCCGGACGCTTCGATTCCCTCAACGGACACCTCGGCTCCTTCAGGCTGCTGTGTTCCTCGTTCCTGAATATGCCTTACGTCGCGTGTTGGCTGCGCGTCTTCAATGACACGGCGAAGGACCTGCCCGTCGCCGGACTGAAGGTGCGCTTCACGCTGCCGTCAAAGCCGGAAGGTCTGCGCGTTCCCAGCGGCGAAGCCCAAGACGGCGTCGTAGTCCGCCAAGTGTCGGAGAAGGTTCGCGAAGTCGACGGCGCGCCCGTCGACGCGACGCCCCCGATGTTCGTCGCGTGGAAGGACGGGGCCATCACGGTGCGCCAATTCCGCGAACTGTTCCCGAAACAGGCTTCCGTAAAAGACAACGAGATCGTGTTCGACCTCGTAGCCGCGGGCAAATCTCCGGTTGTCTTCACGCCGGGCGAAGCCAAGAGCCACGAGATTTGGCTTGCGCTGGGGGATGTCGATCCCGTTCAACTTGCGGCTACGGTGAACAAGCCGCCCATCCTGCAGAACGCGGCGTACTTCTGCGCGACGGGTGTCCTCGGGCTCGCCGCGCCGCACAAGGGCGTCCCGGTCCTGGACGAACATATGGTGAACGATTTTGGCAAGAAGCAATGGGAGGACTTCGGCCAGCAGTTCGGCGTGCGCGACTTCCCCGATTCCGCCTATCACGGCGGCCTGCCCAAGTGGTGCAATAACTACTACGAGCGGATGCTCGGATTGTGGTCGGAGTGGTTTCTCAGCGGCGACCGCGCCTGGTACGACCTCGCGGAAGACGTATCGCGGCATCTGATGGATGTCGCCATCGTGCATTCCGAAGTGCCCGGCCACGACTGGCTCGGCGCGATTCATGGTCCCGGCGACAACCACGTCAGCGGGCCTTGGTCCCCGAACCTCCGTATTGCGGGCTTGGCCTTGTATCAGAAACTTACCGGAGATCCTGACGCGCGCGAAGCGTTCCTGGGCGTTGCCGAGTTCTGTCTGCGTTCCCACGCCGGCCTCGACAGTCCGAGTGTCCGGGATCATGCCGGACCGTTCGACGCAATCTGCACGGCCTACCTCGACACCGCCGACGTGAAGTATCTCGACGACGGCGCCGCGCGCGTGAAGGCCGTCCTGGAGCGGATGGATTTCCGGCGTGGCGCCTGGCCCGAGACCCACGGATGCATGACGCACAAGGGCAACGTCCCGTGGATGATCGCGCAACTCGGGTGGCCGCTCTATCAATGGTACCGCGCGACAGGCGACGTCCAGGCGGCGCAGGCGCTGGTCGGGCTGGCCGAATCGATCGTCTGTGAGAACACGGACTGGGACCGTCCCGGAACGGTCTCGGGCTACTCGCACAATCCCCACTTCGGGGCATCGGCTACGTACGACCTATTGATCATTCCGATCATCTTCGCGGCGTATGAACTCACCGAAGATCCGTTCTTTCTCGAATCGGCCAAGGCGCAGTGGGAACGCTGGACCCGCGAGAAGGCGTTCGATTCGCCGCTGAATTGTTACTGGAACACGCCTTGGCTCGTGTGGTATTTGGGAAGATATAAGTAAGAGTGCAATGATGATTCTGGACTTTGGGCATTCATGCGGACAGGATAACAGGATGAGCTGGATGGCTCGTGATGTAGAGCCGATGGGCCCATTCAGTGCCTTGAACCCCAGCTTCTGTAAAGAGCAACAAGAGGTTCTTCGACACCTTGTGTAATGAACTGAATCTCAAGCATTGATTTGGAGCGAAGACTGCCGCGTCTGGTTCCGGTTCTCTGAAATGAGAGTATCTATAGCGCTTGGAAGCGGCGGATGTCATGTCTTTTCTGGGCGCTGTGCAATGCCCATATCGGCGTTCATCGGTGTGCATCGGTGGTTCAAGAAGAGACTAACCACCGATGCACACCGATGAACACGGGGCGGCGATGCCGCAACCAACGAGATGGAAAGAGGTGAAAGTCTGAACGATAAGTGATGAATGATAGACAGGGAAAGGATGAAGGATGAGGGATGAAGGATGAAACTCGTACTCGCCCGCAGTCCAACATTAATGCTTGTGGCCCGTGAACTTGCACACTGTTTCTTCGAAACGTTGATGGAAGATGACAGACAGCAGTACAGATGCGTTTGAATCAAGTTCATTGGCACTGTTCGTCACTGTTCATCTTGTTATCCTGTCGACATCAATAGATGTAACCGAATGAACTCATAGCTCGGCAAGAAGAGGTTCGAATCGAGAGCATTGTTATGGAGGATTGGTCATGATGTGTCGTGTCGTAATGTGCCTCGTCCTCTTGGCGATAGTCTGTGCGCCGCGTGCGATGGCGGAGAGCACTGAGGCGTCTTCCCATGCCGAACCGGGGATCGAGTACGGCAAGGTCGACGATCTACCCCTGCCCAAGACCATCCTGTTTTCGGCAACGCCCGAGGAGATTGCCGCGGACGCCGAGGAATGGAAGCGCCACGGGATTGATGCCTTCTTCATGGACCGCGTTGCGCGCGATTGGTCGAGCGACATCTGGGCCGCGGACGGCAAGCCCTGGACGCTGGGCGCCGAGGACGAAATGTTCCAGAAGGCCAAGCTCGCGAACGACGTGTGCCGGCGCATCGGTTCCGAGACGTTCCTGAAGATCGCGTTCGACCACTTCTTCGACTGGTTCAGCGACACGGCCTGGAACCGCATTGACAACAACTTCCGCCAGTTCGCCGTGTTCGCGCGCGACACGGGATGTACGGGCATAGCACTAGACATCGAATACGTCGGCGACCAGTACCAATTCGAGTGGCCCGGCTACACGTATCAAGGCTACACGCGCGCCGACCTCGTGAGGAAAGTGCAGGAGCGGATGACGAATGTCATCCGGGTCTTGTACGACACCTTTCCGGATATGGTGTTCCTGACGTTCCCGGAAGGCGGACTGCGCCTCGGCACGGCCATTCACGTCGCGTGGATCGAGGAGGCCGCACGACGCAACGCTCCAGGCGGCGTGCACTACTGCACCGAATACACGTATCGAAACCCGAACATCCGCTACATGTTCGGGCACGTCTGGGCGTGCAACGAAATGTTCCACCGCCTGCTGAGTCCCGAGGCATGGGAGTACTGGACCAAGCGCGGCTCGATTACCGAAGGCGTCTGGCCGCTCGGGTTCAACTACGAATCGAACCACGATCCCGGTATGACCTACGACGAGTTTCGCCAGGGCTACGCCGCCTCGCTGATGGTCTCGCGTTGCTACAACTGGGTCTACAGCCATAACTCCGCAGCTCAATTGATCGGCCGCGACCTCGACTCGTACAAGGGCCGCATGGATTACAAGGCCTACCTCGGGGTCGTGCCCGCAAAGGAAATGGCCACCAACCCGAAGTACGTGGCGCTGGCCCGCGAACTGCGCTCGATGACCTTGCGCGATTACTCGGGCGATCTTGGCGTCGTTCCGATAGCCCAGATCAAAGGCCCCTACGATACGCCGTCGTTCGTCCTGGTACCGGCCTCGACGTTCTCGTCTGAATGGGAACACGAGATGTGGCAGCCCGCGCTTGACTACTACCTTGGCCATGTCGTCGACTTTCACAAGGCTTTCGGAACGCAGACCCACTGGATGATCATCGGCCCGTTCCCGAATCCCGGGAACTTCGAGGGGCACAACGCGGCGTATCCGCCGGAACAAGGTATCGACTTGAACGCAACCTATGACGGAGTAAGTGGACCGGTCAAATGGACCGAACTCAATCAGGAAGGCCCGCTGGCGTCGGTCGATCTGGCCAAAGTGCTTGCCCCGTCAGAACACGTCACGGCGTACGCCTTATGTTATGTCAGTTGTCCATCGGAACGAGATGTTCAGATCCGTATCGGTACGAACGACGCAGGTAAGCTCTGGGTGGGCGGCAAGCTCGCGTACGATCATTCCACGGAGGGCGCCGCGATTCTTGACCGCGACACGGTTTGGGTGACGCTGCCGAAAGGCGTGACGCCCCTACTCATCAAAGTCTCCAACGGCGTTCATGACTGGGGGTTCGTGTTCCGCATCACCGACGACCGCGGCGTGGCGATGTCCGACCTCACCTTCTCGACATCGACCCCGCCTGCGCCGGGACCGTAACTTTCTGCGCGCAAAACCGTCTACTCGGTGGAACGTAGGTGAACGCCAGGCGTGGCGGAGCGAGGGACGCAGTGAAACGCGGCGACATCACGGAGTTTGAGGCGTTGTGCGCACAGATCGAAGCGCCGCTACTCGGTTACGCCGCGAAGATGCTTGACGGCAACACCTCGGAAGCCGAGGAGATCGCCCAGGAAGCCCTGTTCCGCGCGTACCAGGCCTTGCGCGCGGGCCGGATCAAGGGCGCGTTGCGGCCCTACGTGTTCAGCGTGGCCCATAACCTCGCCATGGACGCCGCGCGCCGGACACGCCGCGCCGCGCCGCTTGACGGTTCGGTCATCGTCCCGTGGACGCCGGCCGCGCACGCCGAGCGGCCGGCCGAACGAGCCCTGCTTCGCGAGCAGATTGACAAGGCCCTCGCCACGCTGCCGGCATCACAACGTTCCGCGCTGATGCTTCGCGAGTTCGGCGGCCTGCGTTACGACGAAATCGCCGAGACCCTCGATGCATCGATCGAACAGGTGAAAGTCTGGATCTATCGCGCCCGGAAACGGTTGGCCGAAGTGCTCGATCAGGATGGCCAATACGTAGGAGAACAACACCATGGCGGATGATTTCGCGGAACTGTCCGCATACCTGGACGGCGAACTCGCCCCAGCGGAACGCCATGCCGTCGAACGGCGGCTGGTCCGCGATGCGGACTACGCACGCGAATACGAACGCCTCAAGAGGGTCCACACCATGATGGCTCAATGTATCGAACGCCCGGGATTCCATGCCCGGCTGATGGAACGTGTGCAACACGAAGAACAGCGTCTCTCGGGAAGCAACCGCTTCCGCCATTATACGGCCATGGCGGCCGCCGCCGCGCTGTTGCTCATAGCCGCCGGAGTCGTCTACACCGTCGTGGCGCCGGAGCGACGCGCGGAGACGGCGATACAGCCGCCAATCGCGCCGCCGCCTTCGCCTGGGACTTCCGGCGCCATCGTCGCCCCCGCCGAACCCGTTTCCACGGACGAGGCCAAAGGCGCGCTGCCCCCGGCAACACAACCGATGGAAACGACGCGATTGCCGTTCAAGCTGCTTGGTACCACCACCGGTCCCGCGCCGAGCGCCGTGATTACGGTCGAAAAGGACGGGACCTCGAAGACCGACACCTACGGCGTTGGCGATACCGTAATCGAGGGAGTCACCGTTACCGGAGTCGAACCGGGCAAAGTCCTGCTCGACAGCCACGGCACGCCCGCGACCCTTTCTCAGTCGACCGAATCGCAAGGCTCGGGCATCAATCTTAACGGGCGGTGGCTGATCGAAACCATGCTTGACGGGCAGCGGTACGGAAGCGCTCAAGAGGCCGTTGTCATCCAGGAAGGCGTTACGATGACCGCCAGGGCCGGCGACGCGTTCACGGCGGAAGGAACGTTGAGCGGCCAGCGCCTTCGGGCTATCGTTGCCAGCGCAGGGTCGGATCCGATTCCCATCGAAGGCGAGTTCAATCGCGAATGGACCTTGCTCCAGGGAGCGCTCCCACGCGAGGCACTCGACCTCGATCCGGATACTCCCGGCCAGCTTACCTTCCAGGCGACACGCGTGTCGGAAGAAGCCATCGCCTCAAAGGAAGTTCTTGAGCAACGCCTCAAGGAAGTCCGGGCCATGTGGCAAATCCTGCGCCGCTACTCGTCGGCGCACAACGACACATTCCCGAAAGCACTGAGCGAACTTGTGCCGATGTATGCGGAGAACCTGGATGCGTTCGCCAACAACGGCACGCGCACCGTCAACTATCACCCACCGTTCTCGAAGGGGTTCAGCCGTAAGCCGCGCCTCGAAGATATCGACCCCTCGCTTGATACGTCGGAGCGCCTCCTCGAATGGGAACGGCGACTGAAGGCCGAGGGGTACGACAGTCTCGCAAAGACGTACCTTCCCTTGCTCGTCGTGGACTATAAAGATCCGGCCATGAAGATCCAGGCGTCTATAACGGGGGAAGTCAGCCTGTACAACGATCCGTCGGCGCTCTCGGGCGGCTCGGAGAATTCAGCGGCCGCCGAAGCGCGGTTCGCAACCCAGCGCGCGGGGGACCAGAACAACCTCAAACAACTCGGCCTGGTCATCAAGATGTTCATGAACGAGCACTGGGAATACACGCCGCCGGGGTGGCTTTCCTGCATTCCCGAATTCTTAACGGATCCGAGCATTCTGACAAGCCCTAAAGACGCGCCAGGGACGGATTCGTATCTGTATCTCTTCCCCGCGCACAACTTCGAGGAAGAGGAGCGCGAGGCCGTCGCGGCCTCCGACGATCCTAACAACCCCGCCGCCAAACCGATCTACGAATCGCAGATTCCCATACTGACGAACCGAACGGAGTTCCCGGGGCCCAGTGCGGGACGCAACGTCCTGTACCTCGATGGCCACGTTGCCTATCTCCGGAGCGACTATTGGAACGAAAGCGTCTTGCCCTACGTCAACCAGCGTTAGTGCTCAGGCCAAAGTGTGTAGAAATCAGCGTTCGCGAGACACGCTCTTCTTGGCCTGCGGCGGTTTGTCGCCGCAGGCCATAGTGCCGTTTGTTCGCTTCCCAGCCCGCGCAAGCCGTGGGTAGGCCCGTTCTGGCCCGTTTCAATGCGGCCAGGGTTCCTTTCGGCGAATTCGTAGCAGACATCTTCCACTGGCGTGAGCAGTTGGGGCGTGGAGACCGGGGAAGGGGGGCTTAATCAGGATTGGGGCGCAATCGCTCTGCCCATCCTAGCCTCAGTGCTTTCTAGTTCTGTGAAGAGCCATGCTTCACGAAGTTTGGCGCCCGTGCTCGCAATCGTGCCACCTCGTAAATCGAATCCCAACCTCCTGTCATTCTGAGCGAAGCGAAGAATCTCACCTGCGGTAGTGGCCTTGCCTGCCAGGAGATTCTTCGCTTCGCTCAGAGCGTGTGAAGAAATTGTGAAACGCGGGCGCTTTGCCTCTTAACTACGTATTGCCTGTCATCCTGAGCGCAGCGAAGGATCTCATAAGCATCAGAGGCCTATGCACATAGTGAGATCCTTCGCTGCGCTCAGGATGACAGGAAGGACGGAGCCGACAAACGAAATCGCGGGACCTTGTCATTTCTTCACAAGCTCTCAGAATGACAGGAGGTCCAGCCTTCCTCTATGTATCGGAGCCACGCACGACGCGCTGCATTCTCATCCTCCCGAGTGAAGCCGCGCTTCATGACGACTCGTAATCATAATCGACCGAAGATTGAAAGACCGTAGCCTTAGCAGAACAGCCTTCTCCCGGAGGCAATGACCACTGCCAACACTCTGCAGCGAGTAGCTCGATCACGATTACGAGCAATAGCAAGAGCAAGAGCAAGAGCAAGAAAGGACTGAGCCACTTAGAAACTGGGAAGCGCTGAGCATCCTAGTGTATTGAGTCATAATTAATGCAACTTTTCGTTGGCATTGGGTATTGATAT
>CAYOCT010000018.1:0-21244 GCA_964402555.1 uncultured Nitrospiraceae bacterium
CCCCTTCCCCTTCCCCTTCCCCTTCCCCTTCCCCTTCCCCTTCCCCTTCCCCTTCACCCTCACCCTCACCTTCGCCTTCGCCTTCGCCTTCGCCGCCCGTCACCAGCGTGCCATGCGTATAGAAACGCACTCCAACGAATGGGGCTGCCACCACCACTTCTTTCGAGAAACCTTCCGCAGGATCGAAACTGCCGGAAAGTTCCTGGCTTAGCAAGGCGACGCCATCGGTCTTGCCCTTGACTTGCAGGGAGTACGGCGACGAAACAGCGCCCGTCAACTCAATCCGATACGATCCGGATTCGAGCTGCGGCAGCGAGGCCCGCTGCGAACCGTCGCCCTCCAAGGTCAGCGTCGCACCGGGGATTTCTGAGTCGACCGTGCCGGTCTTCGAGTTCATGCCCAGATGGCGGCCTTGAGGATCGTACACGTGCAGGTTGAGCGGAGATGCCGCCTTGCCGCCTCCACCCAATAGTGCGCTGAGCGAGGCCTCGGTGTCCTCGGGCCACTTGGGCGCGAGCATGGCAAGGACCGCCATCGAAGTCACCAACGCCGGGAAATGCCGTTCCGCCCCGTTCTTCGCCTCGGTATTCAGCCAGTAGCCTTCGGGATTTTGCAGCGACACCAGGTCGCGGAGCAGCTTCTCGTGCCACAGGATCGGGAGGTCATCTCTGGGAAGCGCAGGCATTCCCGCGACCGTCATGGCAATGGCCAGGTTCAGTGCGTAGGCATAATATCGATCCATCCCAAGCGTCCGGAAACACCCGGTGGCAATGCATCCGAAATCGCTCTGCGGGTGTCCCGCCTGATTGGCCTTGTCGCCTAACCACGACAGGGCGGACTGGACTTGCGAAGCGTCTTTGGTGCGCCCGCACAGGAGATTCATCAACAGCCCCGCGGCCGTGGGGCTGCCATGGTCGGTCAGGAAGAGCGGCCCAAACGGATTCACAAGGTCCGTGCTTTCGAAAAAACCGGGACCGAACCATCGCTGGTTTTCGTCCAGCATGTTCAGCGCGGGAGGCGCCCACGCGGAGGGGTCCTTGCCTTCGGTAACGCCGACTCCCAGCGCGCGATAGGCCTCATCCAAGGCGACAAGCGCCCACATCGTGGACGTCATGTTCACCTCGCTCCGCCGAGTGCTGATGGGAAAACCCCAGCCGCCGAGTATCGTCGCCCACAGTTCGTCGTTCCGGTCCGGAAACACGAGATCGGGATAGTTCTCGTGCGTCCGTTGCGTCGACAATAGATACGAAGCCCCCTTCGCGATATTCTCGAGGTACGCCGGGTCTTTGCCGGCGATCAGGGCCAGCATGGCCAGCGCGGTTTCTTGAGTCCACGTAGTGGCGTACGCGCTGAATTCGGGAAGCAGAACGCTATTTCCCGCAAACTGCCCGGAATCGAGCTGCTGGGCGGCCAGATACGCGAGCGCGTTTTTGACTTGACTGTCGCTCGATTTGATCCCCGACTTCATCATGGCGAGCGCCGCCAGCGCGGTCGTAGCCACGGGCAACTGATCCTGTACAGGAACGTCGCTCCGAATCCAGCTTCCGTCCGAGCGCTGATGTTCGGTCAGATAACAAATCCCCCTTTTCACAGCCAGTTCCGCATCGTTGGAGAGGCGTTCGGGAGGAATCTTGGGAATGAATCGCTTGATGTTGCCGATCTTGAAGACCCTGATGAGGGTACCGAGATCGGGCGTGTCATCGGCAAACGAACGCGAAACAAAACACGCATCTACATGCGTCCAGTACACGTAAGGCTTCGCGGGAATCCCATACTGATCGATGAAGTTGTAGATGACGGGATACGAGCCGGGGCGCGATGGGTCTACGCGCGAGAAATCGGCGTCGGAACTCCCCGGATTGCCGGGCGACGAATGACGCAGCATAACCGGCGGGTTGCCGCACCCGTCCAGACCGGCGGCGAAGTTCTCCGAGAAGGCTGTGTTTTCCATCCGAATCACGCTTCGCGGCCCGTAGGCTCCCGGAGCGACATCAAGGACATGAATAACCGGCGCGGTGCTCGGCAACGCCGATAGGTACCCCGTAGCGCCGGTGGCGCCCTCGTATGTGTAGTTCACGTAGAACACGCCGGGCTGGGTGCTGGCCGACCATGCTCCGTAGGCCGTACCGGCCGCGCCGCCACCGCACCCGTTGCGCACTTCGCCCGGCGGCGGAGCCTGCGCTCCGCTTGCGCAAGGATTAATCGTGATCAAGCTGGGGACGTAAATGTACGGCCCCGAGGGCGCGCGCACCGTGACCGTGCGCGTCAGAGACGGCGCGGCATTGCCTTTGCCGTCCGCGACGTTGTAGACAAGCGAATAGACCCCAGGCGCGGAAGACACGTCTCCCGTGACCACGACCTCAGAGGTCAGTTCGCCCTCGCAGGCGTCCCACGCGGATACCCCTGGCAGCGTCGGAACGGGATCGCTGGCGCAGAGCGTCAGCGTTATCGCCGCTTCGCCGATCAGGGTCATCACAGGAGGCGTCACGTCGTTGTCGCACGAATCGAAGGGCGGGGCGGTTGGCGGAGGCACCTCGGAAGAGTAGTTGAACTCGATATCCGGTCCCGATATCAAGATGCCTTCGACCTCGCCGGTGGCCGTATTGATCACCGGCGACCCGCTGTTGCCCTTATAGCAGTCGATGTTAGCGCTGAAGTACAGCTTCTTGTCGCCTATGTCCTTGACGGCGGTGTTCGGTCCAAACGAGTACTTCCGAGGAAGCCCCTGCGGATGGCCGACGGCGCCCACACTGGCGCCCACTGAAACCTGCCCTTCGCGCCGAATGCTGAGCGGCCATACGCACGGCATTTCGATGGGGCGATCAAGCTCGATAAGCGCAAAGTCGTTCCCTGCCACCGGTTCGTAAGCCCTCCGTTTGAGCGAGACGCCCTCGTACACATGCGTCGATGGAAAGACCTTTCGATAGTTGTCATGGCCCGGCCCTTCCTGCACGAAACCGAACACGAGCCAGTACATCGAAAGGTCAGCCTCCTTCTCGAGACAGTGGCCTGCGCTAGCCAGCAGTTGGGTCCCCACAAGAAATCCTGTGCACAGTTCGGTTTTCGGGTTCAGCCGGGAGGGTATCAGGGGGATGGTTACTTGGTCCGAAAATGGCTCGCGCGAACACGCCGGAATGGCCTCCGGCTTGTAGGCCATGGAATTGGGCTCATACACATCGGCTACCGACATATAGTCGTCAACCCGCACCAGCGTGTACGTCTTACCGTCCGCCGATACTTCCATCGCGTTCTTGGGAATGAACACGCATACCGCGTCGCCCCAACTGCCTTGAGTCGGATTGCGGACTTGATACTGGTCCACTACGTCGTAGTCGCCATAGAAGACCTTCTCGCCGTCCCCCGCCGAGACCGATTCCGCCGCGGGAGGCGCCTGGTTCTCCGGCCCGGCCTGAATGGTTTCCATCGCTCTTTCCAAGTCCGCCGAAAGCGCGACCCCGGACGCAATTTCCGCCTCGGGCAATGGGGTCTCGGCAGCCATGGCTCCCAGGCTCAGACAGGTGAGCGCGAGCGCCATAACCATCGATGCTTCCTTGAGATTCCGAGATAGACACGGCAAGACGGACGGGTAAAAACGCATACGGACCTCCTCCTTTGACGGACCTCCCCAACGGGCGCAGGATCCGTCACCTTGGCAGGCGCACAGGCTGGCGTGATCTATCGATGCACAGGGGAAGCGCCGCGTGATCGCTGCGCATCGCGGCGCAATTCAAGAGGAATACGGAATACGCCCCCTGTCTATGCGACGGGCTGACCTTCGTCACTACTGACGGCACTGGCAACCCCTTAGCCACGCGCCCTCCTGCGTACTGCCACTACAAAGTCGTTGAAGCCAGTCTAGCCTGAATGGGCAGCAACGTCAAGCTTTGGAGGAGCGCGCTACGGTCTCGAACCGGGCGGCGTCCACCACGCCATGGCGTCCGACCCGTCGCCGGTCATGATCGTGGCCACTACCGCGAGAGTGTCGAGGTCGATGACGTGCACGCCGTCGGTGTGTTCGCAGCCCACGAACGCGCGCTTGCCGTCGGGCGCGATCTCGAGTCCGATCGCCTGCCGCCCTACGGCGACCCGTTTGATCTCTTTGAGCGTGGCGGCGTCGAGGAAGACCAATTCGCCAGGATCGGTCCAACTTGCCACGAGAGCCAGCTTTCCGTCGCGCGCGAATCGGATCCGGACCGGCATGCCGGGACATGGGAAGGTATCGAGGGCGGTGTTCGTGGCGCAATCGACGATGGTGATCGACCCAGCCTCCTGGTTGCCGACCCAGAGGCGCGCGCCGTCTGGCGTAAAACACATGCCTTCGGCGCCTTTGCCGCACAGAACCTGCGCGATGAGATTGCCGGAGGCGCGGTCGATCACCGAGACGTTCTGGGTTTCGATGTTGGCGGTATACAGCCGCGTCCCGTCGGGCGACACGAGCACCATATGCGAGATCTTGCCGCGCGTCGGGATGCCGCGCGTCACCGCGCTGGTCCGCGTGTCGACCTCGACCACATAGCCGCTCTGCCCTGCCGTGAAATAAGCGTGAAGGCCGTCGGGCGCGATCGCGGCCCCATGAATGCGCGCATACTCGCCGGTGGGTATCTGCTTGATGTGCTTGCGCGCAACGAGATCGATGACGGAAATCGTGTTTCCGGGCGGCGCATAGTTGGAGAGATAGGCGTATCTCCGGTCCTTCGACAACACAATCTCATGCGGGTTCGGCCCTGTAGGAATCTTCGCAATCGGCGCGAGCGAACTGGGATCGACGAAGGACATTGTGTCCTCGTGTTTGTTGCAGACCAACAGCAGCGGACGAGCGTCCGGTCCGCTATCCGCCGAAATACACACCGAAAGTAATAACGATAGGAACGTCACGCAAACCGCCTCCTCCGCATTTCACATCGCCACACTAGCCAATCGGACGTTCAGTCATTATAATCGAGGCGCGGGGCACATGACAGGCTACGCATCAGGGCATGAAGAGGCGTAGAGTTCGTGCGACGGCATTCTTTCTGGGCGACAACCCTGGCCCTCGGGGCGTGAAAGGAGGAATCTAGGATGGAACGGCGCGAATTCTTGGCGATGTTAGGCGCGGGAGCGCTTGCGCTCGGTGGACCGGGATGCGCCCACCTTGCATCCAAACCCTCTGGCGAACCGGCCGAGGCTCCGTCATTCGGTCTGAAACAACCGAACGTGCTCTTCGTCGCGGTCGACGATCTCCGGCCGGAATTGGGCTGCTACGGAAACCCGATCCTCCAGTCGCCCAACATCGACGCTCTTGCAAGCCAAGGTCTCGTGTTCACGCACGCGTATTGCCAGCAGGCCGTCTGTTCGCCGTCACGATCGAGTCTGTTGACAGGCGCGCGGCCCGACACGACCAAGGTGTGGGATCTCAGAACGCATTTTCGGACGGCCATACCGGATGTGGTCACGCTGCCGCAACTGTTCAAGAACAACGGCTACTTTGTCCAGGGCATGGGGAAGATCTATCACGGCGGCTATAACGACCCCGAGTCGTGGTCGGTCCCTTGGACCACCCCCAAGGGAGGAGCGCGGCCAACGCCGGGCGCGGACCCCGACGCCAAGCCTCTGCCTCGTCGCTCCAAGAAAGGGGCTCTCCGCGGGCAGGGCGGACGGGGACCGGCCTTCGAAGCGTTCGACGGTCCCGACAACGCGTTGCACGATGGCGCGCTGGCGGATATGGCCATTGAAGCGCTGGAACAGGTCAAATCGAAGGAGCAGCCGTTCTTCCTGGCCGTGGGCTTTATCAAGCCGCACTTGCCGTTCGTTGCGCCGAAGAAATACTGGGACCTCTATGACCCGCAGCGCATCCCGATGGCCCCAAACCGATTTCTGCCGAAAGACGCGCCGGACTACGCGCTCCTGGAACGCAATGAACTCTGGAGCTACGACGGTGTTCCTAACGACGCGCATCTGCCGGACGATTACGCCCGCCAGCTCAAGCACGGCTATTACGCCGCGGCGAGTTACATGGACGCCCAGCTTGGCCGCGTGCTGGAGGCCCTGGATCGGCTCGGCCTGCGCGACAACACGATCATTGTCTTGTGGGGCGATCACGGATGGAAGCTGGGCGAGCACGACCGCTGGTGCAAACACAGCAACGTCGAGAACGACACCAATGCCCCGCTGATCATGTCCGTTCCAGGTATGAAACATCGCGGCGAAAAGACGGATGCGCTGGTCGAATTCGTCGACATCTATCCGACGCTCGCCGATCTGGCTGGGTTGCCGAAACCGGGGCATCTTGAAGGTTCCAGCGCGGCGCCCCTTCTGCTCAACCCCGACCTTCCTTGGAAGACAGCGGCCTTCAGCCAATATCCGCGGGATGCCCATCAGAAACACCTGATGGGCTATTCGATGCGGATGAAGCGCTATCGCTTCACCCAATGGGTCGTGCGCGAACATCCCTCGACCGTCGACGCCGTCGAACTCTACGACCACGATACCGATCCGCAGGAGAACGTCAATATCGCCGCCAATCCCAAGAACACACGGCTGGTCAGCCAGCTCCGGAAACAATGGGAAGCCGGATGGCGCGGGGCAAGGCCTTAACACGCAGTCAAGGAGGTTAGCAGAGTGATTTGTCTTGACGGTATCTTATTCCACGCACGAAGTCTCGCGGGAAGCGGGGACGCGAAAAGCGGGTACAGACACGCTCTTCTAACTGCCGAAAAGCGAGTCAGTCCCCGTTCTTCGCTTTGCGGGATGGGAGCGATCGTCATCATGTTGGCGTCGTTGTCGTCTACTGCTGAGGAAAGCAAGCCCGGCCCCCACGCCGTGCGTCCGCCCGTATCCTTCAAGCGGGACGCGGGACGCCTCGATATCGTCATCGGCGGCCAGACGGTCGCCACCTATGTCTACGAGGACACCGCCATTCCCCGGCCTTTCTTTCAGCAAGTGAAGACACTGCATGGCATCCCCATCACGCGCCCCAACCCGCCCGATCCTGAAGCGAACAAGGGCAATGACGACCATCCCACGTTTCACCCCGGCATCTGGCTCGCGTTCGGCGACATCAACGGGCAGGATTTCTGGCGCAACAAGGCGCGCGTCCGCCACGTGCGCTTCGTCGAACCGTTTCTCGAACAACCGGAACGGGGCGAGTTCTCCGTCGAGAATGAGTACGTCGGCGAGGACGGAACCATCGTGTGCCATGAAACCTGCGTGTACCGCGTCCAGTGCGACACCCCGAATGCGTATTCGCTGTCCGGCAAGAGCGACTTTCGCTCTGACCGTGCGGACTTTGCCTTCGGCGATCAGGAGGAAATGGGTCTCGGCGTGCGCATGAACACGCCGCTCACGGTGAAGTTCGGCGAAGGCAAGATCCGCAACAGCGAAGGAGGCGTCAACGAAAAGGGCACGTGGGGCCAGCAAGCGCAGTGGTGCGCCGCGTATGGAAGGGTCGATGGCAAGGAAGCGGGAATCGTCCTCATGCCCGCGCCGGACAACTTCCGGCCTTCGTGGTTCCACACGCGCGACTACGGGCTGATCGTCGCCAATCCGTTCGGTAAGAAGTCCATGACCGGACCCAAAGATGCCTCGGTCCTCCCTGATTCCACCCTTGTGAAGCAGGGAGACACGTTCACGTTCGGATGGCGCGTCTCCGTGTTCGAGGACGCCAGGGGCGCATCGCCCGATTTCAATGTTCTGTACCCTGATTCCCCAAAGCCCACGGAGGACAAGTGAGCCGCATGGGCGACCGCATCGGGATAATCGGCCTCGGGCTGATGGGACGCGCAATGAGTTCGCGGCTCCTCGCGGCAGGATTCGAGGTCCTCGGGTACGACCTGAGCGAGGAAGCGTGCGCGCACGCCGCGAAAGTCGGCGTTCATGTGCTTCCGGATGCGCGTGAGGTCGCGTGCCGCATGCGGTCGATCGTTCTGAGTCTGTTCAGTTCCGAGAATCGCCGCGAATTGTGTTGGGGAACCCAGGCGCTGGCCGACGCCCTGCAACCGGGGAGCGTCCTGTTGGACACGACCACCGGACGCCCGGAGGACATTGAAGAAGATGCGCGGCGGCTTGCGCGGCAGGACGTCACGCTGGTGGATGTCTGCCTGTCGGGTTCGAGCCAAGTCATGGCGGAAGGCCGCGCGCTCGCGCTCGTCGGGGGCAAAGCGGACGCGCGGTACGATGCCGTTCTCAAGGCGCTGTCCAAGGCGCAGTACTACTTCGACACGCCCGGCCAAGGCAGCCGCATGAAACTGATCGTCAATCTCGTGTTCGGCCTCAACCGGCTGGTCCTCGCCGAAGCGCTCGGCCTCGCCAAGCGTGGCGGATTCGATCTCGCGCAGGCACTCGAGATCCTGAAGAATGGCGAGACCTATAGCGTGGCCATGGACACCAAAGGGCCGAAGATGATCTCGGGCGTGTATGAACCCGCGGTGGCGCGCCTGGGCCAGCACGCCAAAGACGTGCACTTGATCCTCGAGTACGCCCAACGAGTGTCCGCGCGCACACCCATCAGCGAAGCGCACGCGCTCATCATCGACGAGGTGGTCGCGCAGGGGTTTGGCGATCTGGACAATGCGGCGATCTTCAAGGCCTACGAGGCGTGATGGGAGGCGGTACCGTGAACAAAGTCCTTGTGGTTATCGGCGACGGCGCGGAGGTCATCGATACGCTTGTCCCCTACTATCGTCTCGGAGAGGATTTTGAGGCCGTTGTCGCAGCGCCTGAACGGCGGGCCTATCATCTGGTGCAACACGAGCACGACCCGAACTGGGACATCACTGTCGAGATGCCCGGCTACACGTTCAAGTCCGACATCGCCTTTCGCGACGTCGACCCCGCGGCGTATCTCGGACTCGTGCTTCCCGGCGGGCGCGCGCCCGAATTTCTGCGTTACGACCAAGAGTTGATCCGGATCGTGAAACACTTCTTCGCCGAACGGAAGCCGGTCGCCTCGATCTGCCACGGCGTCGAGATTCTCGCAACAGCCGATGTGATACGCGGATTGGACGTCACGACGATCCCGCGGTGCCGGTTCGACGTCGAGGTGGTCGGCGCGCGTTACGTCGAAGCGCCGCTGGTCGTCTCCGGAAATCTGTATTGTTGCCGCTTCAAACGCGAGTGTTCGGTCTGGATGAAGGCGTTTGTCGAGGCGCTTCATCGCTATCGCGCGTAGGGAGTCATGACGAGGGGATCTTATGTTTTTTTGGGCGCCAGTGCCGCGAAAAGCAGGGACAGACACGCTTTTCAAACTGCCGAAAAGCGAGTCAGTCCCTGTTTTTCGCTCTGTTGTGTATATAGATCACTGATGGTTTAATTTTGGATTACTTCTATATAGGACATACTTTATGAATACGATTGATCGCAGGACCTTCCTGGCGGCGCTGGGCGCGGGCGCCGCGTGCGCGATGAGCGCTCCCGCATTCGCCAAGCGCGGCGCGAAACCCAACATCGTGTTCATCCTCGCGGACGACTTGGGAAGGCACCAGTTGCGCTGGTATGGCAATGCGTTCTATGAGACGCCCCGTATCGACGCGCTCGCGAATGAAAGCGTCAAGTTTACCGATGCCTACGCCGCGTGTCCCGTATGCTCGCCCACACGCGCGAGCATCATGACGGGCAAGTATCCCGCGCGCCTGCATATCACCGACTACATCCCAGGCAACGCCTATCCGTACGCGATGCTGAAAACGCCGGACTGGTCCAAGCAGTTGCCGCTCGAAGAAGTCACGCTTGCGGAGATGCTGCGTGAGGCGGGTTATGTCTCGGGACACTTCGGGAAATGGCACTTGGGCCTCGACTCGGAGCCCGCGCCTGGACGTCCTGGCGAACCGGACACGCAGGGGTTCTCGGATGTGCTGGTCACTACCAAACCCAAATCGGAAGAAACACCGCGCTCGACCGCCGACCCCGAATACGATGCGCATCATGCGCGCCAGATTACCGATCGCGCCATCGAATTCATGAAACACAACAAGGAAAAGCCGTTCTTCTGCTACGTGGCCCATCACCTCGTGCATCGACCCGAGATGGAATACGGGCCGGAGATCGTCAAGTTTGCGCGCAAGCCCGAGGCCTCGAACACGATGGGCAACAATCCCGTGCTTGCGGCCATGGTCGAGACGCTCGATACGCAAGTGGGCCGTGTACTCGACACGCTGGACGAGTTGGGCGTGGCGGAAAACACGATAGTCGTCTTCTTCTCCGACAACGGCGATTTGTACGGACGCGAAGGATTAAAGCCTTTCTACGGGGCCAAGGCCGACCTATACGAAGGCGGCATCCGCATGCCGCTGATCATTCGCTGGCCCGGAGTTGCCAAGCCCGGCTCGACGTCCACCCACATGATATCAAGCGTCGATTTCTTCCCGACCTTCGCGGCGATCGCCGGCGTGAAGGTCTCGGACCCTACGGTGGACGGCGTCAGTTTCCTGCCCGTGCTGAAGGCCGAGTCCATGCCCGCGCGCGATGCTATCTACTGGCATTATCCCCATTACCATCAGTTGGGTATCGCGCCTTCCGGGGCGATACGAGAAGGGAACTACAAGCTGATCGAATGGTTCGAGAAGAGCGTTGACGGGCCCGATACGGAAGGCGCGCTGGCCTTGTTCGATCTCGAGTCCGATCCCGGAGAACGGCATAACCTCGCCCCCGCGATGCATGACGAGGCCGTGCGCCTTTACGAGAAATTGCGCGCATGGCGGAGGGCCGTCAAAGCACAAGAGATGGCGCGCAACCCGCAATACGACCCGGCACGCGCGGGGGTTCCGCAGTAGGCCGCGTCATGTGACTTCGGGCAGTTCGTATCCCTTGCGGTACTCGCGCGCGAACATCTTCTGGGCTTCCGAATCGCCAACGCATTCCCATTTTTCCGGATTGACCTGGAGCTTCCGATTCACGCGTGTCGCGATGTTGCCGAGGTGGCACAGCGCGGTCGACACGGCGCCATCCTCGATTGGCGCGGCAAGCCCCGACGGGTTGCCAGCCTTGACGCAATCCAGGAAGTTGCGGACGTGGGCCTCGATACTGGCATACGGCCCGAGATGCTTCTTCTCCTCGCCGATGAGCGTGACATCCACGCCGTTCCGTCCAATTTCGAGCTTGCCCTTATCGCCGTAGAACACTACGCCGTTGTCGTGGCCTTCGAGATCGTAGTCCGTCCAGAGCCGCATCTCGTACAGCAAGTAGCAATGGTCGTACTCGTACGTGACCACCTGCGTGTCGGGCGTCTCGTGATCGTCTTCGTAGAAGAGCTGTCCGCCGGAAGCGCTGACCGCCTTGGGCATACCGACGCCGAGGCCCCAGCGCGCCTGGTCGATCTGATGAATCCCGTCGTTGCCGATGTCCCCGCAGCCGTAATCCCAGAACCAGTGCCATTGATAGTGCCAGCGATTCTTCGTGAACGCATGCTTCGGCGCGGGACCCAGCCACAGGTCGTAGTCAACGCCTTTGGGCGGATCGCATTCCGGTTCGCGGCCGATCGGTTTGCGCAGTTGGTGGTTGATCGCCTTCGCCATCCGCACCTTTCCAAGGCCGCCGTCGCGCAGGAACGCTATCCCCTGCATGAGCGCCTCGCCGCTCCGCCCCTGGGTGCCTTGCTGAACGCATTTGCCGGTCTTGGCAGCCGCGGCTTTCAGCAGCATCGCTTCGCGGATGTTGTGCGAACAGGGCTTCTCCACGTAGACATGCTTGCCCGCCTTCAACGCCGCCAAGGCCACGGGCGTGTGCCAGTGGTCCGGCGTCGCGATGCTGACCGTGTCGATACTCGTGTCATCGAGCACGCGCCGAAAATCTGCGATCTGCGCGGCCTTCTCCAATGCGGGCGTCTTCTTGAGCGCGTTCGCGAGTTGTTCCGGATCGAGATCGCACAGCGCGGCGACTTCGCAGTCGGGAAACGAAGCGAACACTTGCGCGTGACGCTTCCCCTGTCCGCCAACGCCAATCACGGCATGGCGTACGCGATCGCTTGCGGCAGCCTTCGCAATCCCGCCCGCCACCCCGGGCAGCACCACACCGGCGATCACACTTCGGCCCGTGGAACGCATAAACGCGCGGCGGCTTAGCTTGTTCATGGCATACCCTCCTTCTCACGAGAACAACGCAACGATTTCAAAATCATTGGAACGCATTCTATAATCTCCGCGAGACGTTCTCCAGAAACGTGGGGAGGCATCAGATGAAATCGCTCGACCGATGGCTCGTGCTCGGATGCAGCGTGTTGGGGTGGCTCTTCGCGGGCGTGCAGTTGGCCCTCATGCCATTCGCCGCGCTCACGATCTCGAAAGACCTGATGGGCGCGTCGTTCACCAGCGCGGGCGCGGGGGCGTGGTTCGCGGGATACTCGGCCATCACCATGCTCGGCGCGGCGCTCGGTGGCATCCTGTTCGGCCAATTCGGCGACCGGTTCGGGCGCGCGAGAGGGCTGGCGTTAAGCATCTTGTGCTTCACGTTCTTCGGCCTGGCGGGCTACTTCGTCAGAACGCAGACCGAATTGCTCGCGCTGCGGTTCCTTGCCGGCCTTGGAATCGGCGGCACATGGCCCAACGGCGTTTCACTGCTTTCCGAATTCTGGGCGAACGTGTCGCGGCCTGCCCTCGCGGGACTCATGGGCGCAGCCGCGAACCTCGGCATTCTCCTGTTGTCGCTGTTGGGCAAGATGTACGTGGTGACGCCGGAGACGTGGCGGCCATTGATGTTGATGACGGGCAGTCCCATCGTCCTGGGATTGCTGGCCCTCTGGCTGCTGCCGGAGTCTCCGAAATGGATCGAGAGTCGCAAGGCCGCAAAGACCTCGCCGCAGGGCAGCGGTCTCCTCGAACTCTTCCGGCCGCCGCTGCTGACGCGCACGCTCATCGGCATCAGTCTCGGCACGATCCCTCTTCTCGGCGCGTGGGCCTCGAGCAAATGGATGCTGCCATGGGCCGACCACGTTGCCGGTCCCGCGAATCCGGGCTACAAAGCCACCGCGCTCGCGTGCTGGTCGATCGGCGCGACGCTCGGCGGCTTGGTGGGAGGCTACGTGGGCCAGGCGCTGGGCAGGCGGCTCTCGTACATCGCGATCAGCCTCTGCGCCTGCGGGATGAATCTTCTCATCTACACCATTCTGAGACCGCTCGAACCGGCCTTCCTTCCGGCGGTGTTGGTTCAAGGCGCGATCAGCACCATGTTCTTCGGCTGGCTGCCTCTGTACCTGCCCGAGATCTTCCCGACGCGCGTCCGCGCCACGGGCACGGGCATTTCGTACAACTCGGGGCGCTTCCTGACCGCGGCTGGCGTGATGGCAGCGGGCCTGCTTATCCATTGGTTCCACGGCGACTATGCCAAAGTCGGCGCGATCACGGGTCTGGTCTATGCTTTGGGCGTCATCGTAATCTGGCGCGCTCCTGAGACGAAAGGGCAGGAACTGCAGTAGTAATTCGCCGCCAGGCGACAGCCCTGTACATTTCGCGGTCATGGCATGTACACAGCATGCCTGTCATCTCTTATCTTCTCCACTCTCAGTCCACATCTATATTCGCAACCAACTGTATTGCAATGCTTTATGATCAGCCACCCTATTGGCACGCCCGTTGCTTTTTGCCTGCCGAAGTCAGTTGAGAAAAGATCAAGAGGCTCAGAGAGCCCAACTGAGGGAGGGTTAGGTCATGAAAGGGGATGTCGACAGCAAGGTGGCCTCGGGGATCGTTTGCCTGGTGGTCCTCGGCGCGATGGCCGGTCTGGTCTGGTTTCACGGCCTCCATCCGGGACACGGTTACGTCTCGGTCTCCGAGACGGTCGGGACGCTGGCCACCCACTTAGTTGACCGCGTACACGAAGCCGCCGCGCCTATCGTCTCGAGCTTGGATATGGAGCGGGTTGTGGGCGGCAGAGGGGTGCTGTACGCCTCGGGAAATCTGCTGTAGAAAGTGGCTCCGACGAGGGAGGGAACATGCTATGATTTCGACAGGGAGGCCCGCCACCATGTCATCCGACGATGAAGTCCGACGCCTGCGCCAGGACCTCGACGAGGTCATTCATCGCACGACGAGTATCTCGCAACGGCTGGACAAGCTGGAGGCCGCGCGCGCATCGCGAGCCGAGATGGTTCGACGCGTGCTCTCAGTCGAGGAACCGCAACGAGAGCCGGCCAAAAGCCTCACGGCTGCGTTTCGCGAGGCAGTGAAGCGGGGCAACCTCGCGGCGGCGGAACGCTGCATCGACGAGGGCGTCGCGCTCGATACCGTGATCGAGGACGATACGGCGCTCCGGCTCGCTATCGAGGCTGGGCAATTCGAGATGGTCAAGATGCTCGTGGCGCGCGGCGCGAAGATTGAACACGGCCTGTTCGGATGGAGCGACATCCGCAGAGCGCATTACTTGAGGCACGACGCGATTGCCGCGTTTCTCGAACAGACCCTCGGAGTTACGCCGGAGCCGGTCGTGGCCTCCCCAAGTCCGAGACCGGCGCCCGTTCTCGAACCTGCGGCGCCCATAGACTTGTGGGGCTGGCTCGCCGCAAGCTCGGCCGGACAATTCGTTCGCACGCGTATTGAGGAATTTCGCGCACGCACACGCGAGATCGGCTGGGAGGCCCAGTTGGGCACGTACTGGCTGCCGCGCGTGGCCGTCGTGTGCATCGCCATCGCCGTCGTGTTCTTCCTGTCGCTCGCAATCGAGCGCTGGGGCGCGGCCTGGATGCCGCACCTTCGCGTCGCGATCGGATATGCCGTGTGCGCCGGACTGCTCGGCATGGCGTGGCGCGCCGAGAGCAAATACACAGGACTATCGCGCGTCTTGTACGGCGGCGGATTCGCGGTGATGTATTTCGTCACGTTCGCGACGCACTACGTCCGGTTCGCGCAAGTGTTCGCGTCGCCTGTGCCCACGCTGCTGCTGCTCGCGGCCGTAGTCGTCGCGTGGGCGGTCGCGGCGCAAGTACGCCAATCGAAGATCATCGCGGTCTTGGTGACCGCGCTGGGGCATCTCACGGTGCTGCTTTCGATCCTGACCTTGCGGACTCCGGGACCGTTCGCGGTGATCGGCATCGTGGCGTTGAGCGCGGGCAGCGCGTTCTTCCTACTGCGCAACCGCTGGTACTACGTTGGGGCGCTGGGCATGGTGGGCAGTTACATCAACGACGCGGCGGCCATGGCGCACAGCCGCGGGGGCGATCCGCATACGGATTTTGTGGCGTCGCTAAGCGTGGTGACGCTCTTCTTTCTGATGTTTGCGCTCGCCGAACTATTCGCCCCGGAAGAACTCCGGCGCAAGACGATTCCGGGCTGGTTCCGTAACGCGTTCGTCACACTCAACACGATTGCTTTCCTCTTCCTCGGCGCCGTCATCATGAGCAACTTCTCGTTCTCGCGCGGCCACCAGGACCTCTTCCGGTTTGCGGCGGCGGCATTGCTTTTGAGCATGGCCGCAGCCTACCGGCGCTTCCGCGCGGGCGACCCGCTCTACAATGTCTACTACGTGAAAGCCATCGCGCTCGCGACCCTCGCGCTCGCGACGCGATACGGCGGCAACACGCTCTCGGTCTGCCTTGCGGTCGAGATGGCCTTGCTGCTGGTATCGGCGAGACAATCCGGGTTGGTGGTCATGCGCCTGCTGGCATACGGCGTCGCGTGCGTCGCGTTCCTTCAAACGCTGGCGTCCGTGTACACGCTGGCCTTCGGTGTCGAACTGACCAGTCCACTGCCGATGACGTCGGTCCATCTCATCGCCACTCCTTACGACAGCGCCGGCTATCCGGGACTGGCTGTCCGGGCGGCGTTAGGTATCGCGGCGTTCTTTGTGGCCTCGCTGTTGTATCAGCGTACGGACTGGACCCTCCGGTCGTTGACGTCGATTCCCCAAAGCGCAAGCCTCGCAAGCGCGTGCTGGAATCTCGACTTGCTCTCGGAACGCCCCAGTTGGATCAAGCAGGACGAAACACCGTACGGCCGCTCGCTCATCCCCTACCTTTACGCTGTGGCAGGCGTGGTCTTGTGGCTGGCGTACGCGTTTCCACTCGTCCACGCCCCGCACCGATTCGTATTCCTGGCGGGATGCGCCTTGGCTCTGACCGTGGCCGCGGCCTGGCTGCGCTCCAATCCCTTCGGGCTTGCCGCCGGTGTTCTCTTCCTGGGGGGCGCATTCCCCCACGCGACCATCGACCTCATGAATCCCAACGCCGCACCTCTGCCTCTGCTTGCCGTCGGGGTGGCGGCGATGTGGCTTGTGGCCTTGGCTTCCGAACGCGGGCGCATCGGCGCGCGCGAAGGACTGGCGTTTCATCAGAAGGACGGCGCGCCTTACGTGCTCTACGGCATCTGCGTCTGGCTTTCGGGCCTGCTTGTCATGCAGTGGATCCCCAATGTCCACAGCGCGTACGCGCTCGCTATCGAGGCCGTGGCCGCCGGGGCGCTCGTCATGGTATTGCATCCCGGCGCGTTCGCGATCGCTTCGTGTGTCCTTACGCTTTGGGCGGGCGCCGTGTTCGCGCTAGGCACGCTGGGAAGCACGCCGAACACTCCCGATATTCTCGCAATCGCCGCGATCATAACGGGGATCTGTCTGCTGGCTGACCGTTACTATGCGACGCTCGCCGCGGAACAAAGCCCGCGAATCGCTCGCGCGATCCGCTGGGTGTTCGTAGTCCTTGCCATGCTCGTGATCGCACGCTACCTCGAAATCGCCGTTCCCGCGGCGTGGCGGACGGTTGCCGTAGCCACGGCTTGCTATGCCTTCCTTCTGTACGCAGGCGCATTCGGCTCGGCCAGCGCCGGAGCCGTCTCCGTGGCGTTCATGCTCTTTGCGTCCGGCCGACACAGCGTGGAGGCCTACCATGCGTCCGGCCTTGACGAAGGTATGATTGCCGGTTTCGTTCTGATCGCCGCGTATTGGACGCTGATCGAACGCCTGTACACGCGCTACGCGCCACATTTCGCGGAGACACTCGACAAGGCGTCGCAGATCATGGCGTACGATCCGCGCAAACCCGAGACTGTGCTTGCGCCAATCGGGTTGGCGACGCTACTGCTTGTGCTCATGGCCGAACGTATCCCGAGCCTCGCCCAGGCGAACCCCGCCTGCATCACCATTGGTTGGTTCGCGCTGGCCGCGTTGCTCTTTGCTACCTCCCTGCTCTTCCGGCAGCGCTTCTATCGTTACTCCGGACTCGCGGTAATCCTATTGTCGCTGGCGCGTCTGTTCCTCATCGATATGAAGGAACAGGACCCCTTGCTGCGCGTCGCCGCGTTCGCAATTGTCGGTTCGGGCCTGCTCGCCATCAGCGTTGGCTACTACAAGTGGGTGGCGCGTTCGCGCGGGTAGAAGCCATCCGCCCGAGGCGGACATATTTCGGCACGAACCGGTGTTATGCGATACAAGTGCGTCATTGCGACGAAGCAATCTCAACCGTGAATCGGCGCGGGATTGCTTCATTACAATCGCGGTGACGCATTGCGAAAACCAACCTCAAGGAGTCGCACATGGCCGAAAGGGTACTACTGCCCAAGGTTGTGCAACGTCCTGCTTCCAATGACGTGCAGGTCGTGAGCGACCGCATGGCGGTATTGTTGCACGGAGAAGATACGCAGGGAGCGTTTGCACTGCTTCACGCCATCACGAACGTGAACGAAGGCCCGCCCCTGCATGTACATCATCGTGAGGACGAAACCTTCTACATTCTTAAAGGCGAATATGAGTTCGCGCTGGACGGCAAGCGGATCCGCGTCCACCCGGGCGATGTCGTATTTGGCGCGCGCAATGTACCCCACACCTACCGAAACGCGGGAGCAGAACCCGCCGAAATGCTGGTCCATGTTTCGCCTGCGGGATTCGAGGTGTTTTTCCAGGCGGTGGGCAAGGCCACGGCATCGGGAGGCATGACCCCGGAGGAACTCACGGAAATGGCAGCCGAGTATGGCTGCGACATTCTTGGACCGCCCCTCGGGCCTTAGACCATGAGAGCGCGCTTGGCGCGAAAAAGGAGACCGTACCGATGAGTAACGAGTGCAAGACATGCGGGTTCTCGGCGGAAGGCGCCGCGGCGCTACTGTTGCGCCTTTCCCTGGGCATGCTTTTCTTCTTTGCCGGTCTCGGCAAGTTCCTCGCGCCCATGGGCGTGGCCGGCGTGTCGGAGAAGATGATCGAAGGATTCAAGGACACCATCCTTCCGTTGGCGCTCGTAAAGCCGTACCTCTACGTGCTCCCCTACATCGAGGTCCCCTTGGGAATCGTCCTGGTGCTTGGGATCTACACGAAGGAAGCGCTTACAGTCTGTGGCTTCCTGCTGCTCTCGCTCGCCCTCGGCATGGCCATCAAACAAGACCATGTGACGGTTGCCAACAACCTCAACTTTGTCTTCATGACCGCCATCGCATTGTGGCTCGCCTCGCGCGACAACCCGTACTCTCTCGACCGCTTCCGCAAACATACGTGCGCTTCGAAGCCCGCGAACGAGTCCGAGCCACGTTGATCCCGCGCCGCCGCGCGAGTACTCTTGATCGCGGTCACATCAGGAGAACTAGGCATGCGTTGGGTACTCGCAATAGGAATCGTGCTGCAAGGAGCGGCTATGGCGGCGGACATCGAGGTTACCAAGGTCTACGGTTCGGAACTGCCGGGCAAGTATAAGCATCCTGCGTCGATCGCGGAGCTCGACAACGGCGACCTCTACATCGCCTACTATGGCGGCTCGGGCGAGTACGAACTCGACACCGCCGTCTGGGGTGGGCGCCTCAAGAAGGGCAGTACCGAGTGGTCGCGTCCGCAGGTGATCGCCGATACCCCCTTCCATTCCGACGGCAATCCGGTCGTCTGGGAAGCGCCCGACAACGTGGTCTGGCTCTTCTACGTCGTGCGCTACGGCGACACGTGGTCCGACTCGCGCATCCACGTCAAGATATCGAAGGACAAGGCCGAGACCTGGTCGGACGCGTTCATCTTGGCCGATGAACGCGGCATGATGGTGCGGGGCAAACCGATCGTGTTGAACGACGGCAACTACCTCCTCCCCATCTATCACGAAACCGGACACGACCGCGAACACGTGGGCGAGGACACGACCTCGCTGTTTCTGCGTTGCGATCCCAAGACCATGACATGGACCGAATCCACTCGGATTACGTCGCGGCTCGGATGTTTGCAGCCCGCAGTCGCGCAGATCACCGACGACTACCTGATTGCCTACATGCGCCGCGGCGGGGGGTATGAGCCGCGCACCGACGGCTACATCGTGGTTTCGGAATCGCACGACGGCGGCCACATGTGGAGCGAGGGCAAAGATACCGCGTTCCCCAATCCCAACGCCGCAGTGGACGTCGTACGCCTCAAGAACGGCCATCTGCTGCTTGTGTACAACGACAGCATGAACGACCGCACGCCGCTCGCCGTGGCGATCTCGACCGACGACGGCAAGACTTACCCGTACAAGCGCAATATCGTGGAAGGCAACGACGATTTCGCGTATCCGTACGCCATCCAGACGCGCGACGAAAAGATCCACATTGTGTTCACGTCGCTCGTCAGGACGCAGGTGAATTACGCGGTGTTCGACGAAAGCGCGATACTCAAGAAGTAATCGTTGAACAGCGCGTTTCGTGATCGTGGTCGTGGTCGTGATCGTGATCGTGATCGTAGTCGTAGTCGTAGTCGTAATCGTAATCGTGATCGTAATCGTAATCGTGATCGTAGTCGTAGTCATGATCGTAAATGTGATCGTGACCGAACGAGTCGCGCTCAGTCAGGTGTCATTGCGAGCGAAGCGAAGCAATCCCCCAGAAATCGGCGCTTCGTTGAAAGCGAGATTGCTTCGCTTCGCTCGCAATGACACGAGAGCGACTACGATCACGACTACGATCACGATCACGAGTGGCACGTTTACGGCGGGAGGCTAACCATGGCATCGCACGGCGTATCGCGAAGGACCTTCCTGAGAACAGCAGCGGCATCGAGCGCGACGGCCTTGGGGGCGCTCGCGCCTTCGACCGCGGCGGGCGCCAACGAGCGCATCACCTTCGGCGTGATCGGCGTAGGCGGCATGGGGTCGGGACATCTCGACAGCCTCGTCAAACGGAGCGATGCCGACAACATCCATGTCGCCGCGGTGTGCGACGTGTATCAGCGCCGGCTGACGCGCGCGAAAGGCGTGTGCAACGGCGACGGCTATCTCGACTATCGCAAGCTCCTCGAACGCAACGATATTGACGCAGTCTTGATCGCGACGCCCGATCATTGGCACGGGAAGATTGCTATCGACGCGCTGGAAGCGGGCAAGCACGTCTACGTCGAGAAGCCTATGACGCACACGGTCGAACAGGCGCTCGCGTTACGCGACACGGTCCGCAAGACGAACAAGGTCCTCCAAGTCGGCCCGCAGGCCACCGGGCAGGACGTCTTCTGGAAGGCGCACGATGCGTTGCAGGCGGGGAAGATCGGCAAGCCGACGTGGGCGCACGGGAGTTACAATCGCAACGCGCGCGTGTGCCTCTTCAACGAGCATCAGAAGATCGACCCGGCCGCCGGACCCGACAAACAGGGCGAGGACTACGTGGACTGGGAGATGTTCCTCGGACATCGCTGGGGACTCGCCCCGAAACGCCCCTGGACGCCGGACCGGTTCTTCCGTTTCCGCAAGTACTGGGACTACAGCGGCGGTGTGGCCACGGATTTGCTCTACCACGAACTCGCGCCGCTGCTCATCGCGTTCGCCGGTCCGAACGGCGAATACCCGAAAAGGGTCAATGCCTGCGGCGGATTGTACGTCGAGAAGGACGAGCGCGAAATCCCCGACGTCTTCCTGATGACCGTGGATTATCCGAGCGAACACACCGTGTTCCTCGTGAGCGTGCTGACGAACGATACGCAAGTGCCGGATAAGATCTTCGGCAAGTACGGAACGATGGAGCTCGGCGGGGACGTGAGGATGGTTCCGAACGGCGATTTCACCGAAGAGTTCAAGGCGGCCAACGCGGGCGAAACAAAAGTCCACATCGAGGCCAAGGAACGCCGCGACATGGAGGGCAACTTTATCGACGCGATCCGCGGCATCGATAAGGTTTGCTGCAATGTCGAACTCGGCGCGGCGACCATGGTCGCGATTAAGATGGCCGTCGATTCCTTCCGCACCAACAAGACATTACTCTGGGATGCGAAGAAGGAAAAGGTCGTGCATGGGTAGAGTATATTCACCAAATCGCCTGACCCCATGTGTCATTGCGAGGAGCGGCTTCAGCCCGACGAAGCAATCCCCCGCCACTTACCAGGGGAGATTACTTCGCTTCGCTCGCAATGATACGGTATACGTGTA
>CAYOCT010000018.1:21344-108526 GCA_964402555.1 uncultured Nitrospiraceae bacterium
TCCATCGTCCTTGTGTCATTGCGAGGAGGGCTTCAGCCCGACGAAGCAATCCCCCGCCACTTACCAGGGGAGATTGCTTCGCTTCGCTCGCAATGACACGGTATACGTGTATCCATCGTCCTTGTGTCATTGCGAGGAGGGCTTCAGCCCGACGAAGCAATCCCCCTAGCATGCTCCGAATCTTGATTCGAGAAGCGAATGCCTTTGCCATGGATAAGCGCTATTTCGTCTATATCATGACCAATCAGAATCACACCGTGTTGTACACCGGCGTAACGGGCCATCTCGCACAGAGAGTTCGGCAGCACGTTGAAGGGCACGCCGGGAGTTTCACCAGTAAGTACCAAGTCAATAAACTCATTCACGTTGAAATCTATCACGAAGTAAACGACGCGATTCGTCGCGAGAAACAGATCAAGGCGGGATCGCGGAAGAAGAAGATCGATCTCGTGAATGATTCAAACCCTGCATGGGAGGACCTAAGTCCTGACCTGTTTCTATTGGATTGACCGAGGCGTGAGCGTCATTGAGACTCACGGGGATGTCGCAATAGCGATTTGCCCTCTTGGACCGAGTGCCTCACTCCAGGCACGAGGGGATTGCTTCGTCGGGCTGAAGCCACTCCTCGCAATGACACAGGTACGAGTCACTCTGTTCTTCCTTGGAAGGAATCGCAGGGAGAAACTTTGGTGATGGGAACAGACAAGGTCGTGGTCATAGATGGCGGGTATGCTTCGTATACGCTTGAGCGCGAGATCCTAGGCGAGGCCGGCTACTCACTCGACGTGTTCGACGGGGGACGCCACGACCTTGACGCGAAACTGGCCTTTGCGCGCGACGCCGCGGGCATGTTCGTCCGATGGAGCGAAATGGACGGCGCGGCATTCGACCGCGTCCCGGCGCTGCGGTGTCTCGTCCGGTACGGAATCGGCTACGACAACATCGATCTGGAAGCGGCGGCCGCCCGCGGCATCCGCGTGTGCAATGTTCAGGGATATGCTACGCACGCCGTATCCGACCACGCGCTTGCGCTCATCCTCGCATGCGTGCGCGCATTGCCGATGGCCATGGGCCAGCTTCGTTCGAATTTCGGCGCGCCGCCGCGCAGAACGATGCCCGAACTCAAAGACCTCACGCTGGGGATCATCGGCCTCGGACGGATCGGCAGCGCCTTGTGTGTCAAAGCGCAGTCTCTGTTTCGGCGAGTTCTCGCCTGCGATCCGTACATTCCTCAAGAGCGCTTCGCGACGCTCGGGGCGGTACCCTGTTCGCTCGAACGTCTGCTGGCCGAGAGTGATGTGATCAGCGTCCACTGCAACCTCACGGACGAAACGCGCAACCTGATTGATGCCAAAGCGATTGCCGCCATGCGCGACTGCGCGACGCTCGTCAACACGGCGCGCGGTCCGGTGCTCGACGAGGACGCCGTGACGGCCGCGCTCGATTCGGGCAAGCTGCACGCGGCAGGCCTCGACGTGTATTGGGACGAGCCGCCGCTCGCCAATCGCGAGGCCCTTATCGCGCATCCGCACGTCGTGGCAACGGGCCATTACGCATGGTACTCCGACGCTGCGCATCGCGAGTTGCAGCGGCGCGCCGCGTCGAACATGGCGGCAATGCTACGTGGCGAGATCCCGGAGGACTGCCTGAATGCGTGACCGGGCAGCGCTATGGACTGTCCTTTCGCTGCTGCTACTCGCTGCTTGCGCGCAAGCGCAGGAGACCCCAGCGCTCGAATTGCGCGGCAGCGCGGAATCGTTTCCATTTTCGCTTGGCACGACGATGTACGGCGGCATGTGGGACGGCAACCGCGCGAATGAATCGCGGACCGACTGGTGGTGGTTCGACAAAGACGTGTGGCGCGAGAAATTCGAGTCGATGGAGCGGCTTCATCTCAACGCGCTCGCCTTCACCCATCCGCATCCGTTCCCCGCATTCGTCGATCTCGAAGCCTATCCCGACGCGCGTTACTTTGATGCCGATACGGTGCGCCGTTACCAGGAGCAGTTCCGCTGGATCGTCGACGAAGGTGTCGCACACAGCGTGCGGCTGTACTTTCTGACCTGGAACATCTGCCTGCCGCCGCAATTCGCGTCGAAGCGCGGCCTGCCCGAATTCGGCGCGGATACGGATCTGACGCGAGCCTATACGCGCGAAACCATCGCGGCACTGTTCCGTACGTATCCGAAACTTGGCGGACTGATCACCATGGCTGCCGAAACACCGCCCGGTTGCGTGGACTTCGTCGCCGACGCCATCTGCGGCGGCATGCAAGAAAGTGGCACGCAGCCCGAACTGATCTTTTGGTCATGGTGTTCATATCCGGAAGATTCGGCGCGCATTCTCAAGGCGTATCCGCGCACGCGATTGCTCCACTATCTGCAATACGAACAGTTCTTTCTTCCGCGCGCCGACCCGCGCATCGGACGTTTTAGCAAAGCGTGCGGCCGCGCGCCGATGGTGGCGCTGGGCGGCCCGAAATCGGCGCACGGCTATCTCTTCTGGGGCGACCCCGAATGGGCGCGCGAGACCGTCGCCGACTTGCGCACGCAGCATGGAACGGGACTTTTCATCGAAACGTACTGCGAGGAACCGTGGCTTGCGCACGAGGCCTTCGCACGGTACGCATACGCGCTTGAAGATCGCTACGATCGCGCCGCGTGGGCTACGCGCGTCGGCGAGCATTACCACTGTCCGGAATCCGGCGCGGCCCTTCTCGAAGCCATGTCGCGCGCGAGCCGGATCGTGCCGTCGTTCCTGAAACTCGTGCACAGCCAGACGGACCATTACATGCCGCAGTTCGGACTCCCGCTCGTGTACTACCTCGAAATGCCCACGCTTTCGAGCTACATCTTCGAGAACGTCCAGACCACCGACGCGAAGGGATTCCTTCGTCCAAACCTGGGCCTTTGCTGGCCGAATCCCGACTGGGGCGAACACGTCCTCTCGGTTCGAGAGGCCGCCGACGGTAAGGAGCATCCGGGAGCGACCACGCCCGAGTCGATCGCGCAGGATATGGAGGCGAATGCAAAGGCTGTCGAGACCTTTCTGGACAGCGGCGAAGCGGCGGCGCATCCCGAGTTGAGTCGCTTGTTTGACCGCCTCCGTCTCAACGCGTCGCTCGGAGATCACTACTGCGCGAAGATTCGCGCAGCCGTGGCGTGGGCGCGTTTCGAGCGCGGCGAAGATACGGGCAAGGATTGCGTCGCGCGGCTTGACGATTCCGTGCGCGCGTGGGAGCGCGTGGTCGACGTGGCCAATCGCCTGTTCCCGGAGGACGTTCCTTATTGGAAGTCGGACCTGAGTTCCGCGCCGCCCTGGACGCAGAACCAGCTTTGGAACGCTTACACCAACGTGAAAGGCCATTGGCGCGGCCAACTCGAACCGTTCCGGCGCGAACTCGAACTCGTGCGCGAGGCCTTTGCCCAAGGGCCGGACCATGCCTCTCTCCCACTCTGGGAAGAACTGCGCGCCGCGCCTCCGAACAAACTGGAACTGGTTTTCGCCGACGACTTCGAGAAGCGCGACGAAACGCACTGGATCTGGGGCGACGCCTCGCTGACCACGGCGCCCGGCGAAGCCATTCAAGGCGCGCACTCGCTACGTTTCGACACGCGCGATTTGCCGGGCGAGTGGCATCAGGGAGTGCGCTGCAAGCCGGACGCCGTGCCGATGCGCGCGGGCCAGCGTTATCAGATTTCCTTCGACTACCGCGTTATCGCCGAAGGCATCGACTATCCTGAAGGCCCCTTTGCCGTGGCCGCGCGTTCGGATACGGCGGGCATCGATCACGACATCGGCGAAGCGCGGTTCTGGACGGGCCGCGTGGGCAGTCTGGGCCGCCGCGTTGTCACGTTCGCGCCGCAAGGCTTCGACGACTACAGCGTGTTCCTGAGCGCGCATGGACGCGGAGCAGTGGCAATCGATCGATTCCGAATCTATCGCGTGATCGATTGATACGAAGCTGCAATCCGCGACTAACCAACGAAGGCATGCCAAGGCTGCGCTCGCGATCGTGATCGTAGTCGTAATCGTAATCGTAATCGACTGGTTCCCAAGCTGTGCTTGGGAACCCACTTGGACGTGAAGCTACGCTTCACGGGTCACGAAGCACAGCTTCTGGTCCAATAACGTTCCCAAGCTCAGCTTGGGAACGAGATAGAACGCCATCAGCGCTTGAAATCGCCTTGGAGCGCCACAAGGTGGTTGAGAATATCCTCGCGCGCCGTATCGGCCAAAGTGCGATCGACGCCGTCGGCGTGCCACCGATACAGGAGCGACTTGCCCGCATCGCCTACCTTCTCCGTCCACTCGTCGAGCGCCTTCTTCGCAGCTTCCACCGCCTCTGTCGGCACGCCCTTGGCAGGCGCTACGTCGATGGCGTCGCGGAGCATCGCCAGGCACTCGTAGTCCTCGATGCCTTCGCGGCACGCTTCGAGGTGCTTGCCCGAGGTGACCGTCGTCGCGTCGAGAAAGAGCGGCGTGTACGAAGTCCCCTTCTGCGCATACTCGTTCCAGGACACGCCGCCGCCCGTATCGCCGAACGCCCAGAAATACGTAGCCTCCGCGCCGTACCGCCAGCAGACCCACGCCTGCAATCGGTGGTACACGTAAGGGTCGAGCAGTCGCACCGGGCCGCTGCACGAATAGAATTCCAGCGCCGCGCCGCGCCGTTGCTGGTCCTTGTAGAAATCGCGATACGCGTCCGGCGCCGACAGGAAGATCACGCGGTTCGGACACAGCACGTCGCACTCGGTCGCCATAGCCGGATCGGATTCGCTCATATCCTTGTAGGTCGGGTCTTCCCAAACACGCATGCCCGTGCCCGCCGCATGAAGGGCTTTTGCCCACGCGATAATGACCGCGTCCTGCTTGACCTCATGCGGTTCGTCGACGAGTAGCAACGCGATCTGGTCCGGATTCAGACCCTTCGCTTTCGCATGCTCCGCCCAGAACGTGGCCCAGTCCTTTACCGCGCGCTCGAACTCGGGCGTCCCCATCGCCAGTTGTTCGAATCGGTCGTGCACCGCCGCGAACACGCAGTACCGGCTCGCGCCCGGCCATAGCTCGAGCCACGCGTCGAAACGCGCCGTATCCGGCGGCTCGGTCATCGCGCCGGACGCGTTGTGTTTGCCATGCGGCAGCGCCGCCGACGTTCCCCACGGCGAATCCACGAAGTGGTCACGCAACATCGCCACCAGCTTCGCGCGGTTCTCCGGCGTCGTGCCGTACATCGATGGCGCGTCGGTGTAATCCCAGCCGCCGAAATGCAGGCGCGGCCGATCCGGGAATCGTAGCGGAACGATCTTCAGCGACAGCGGGACCTCGAACGAACCCGGCGCGCCTTGCACATGGATCGTCCCGCGATACTCTCCCGGCTCGACGTCGATCGGATGGAACGTAAGCCAGACCTGCCGCGTCATGCCGGACGGGATAGAAATCGTGAACCCATCGTCCTTGCGTCCGGCCTCCGGCAACGCCGCGGCAACCGGCTTCCCCGTCTGCGTATCCGTCCACGCGACTTCGTGCACCGTCACGTATTTCGGGTTGACACCGCCCGGTATTCCTTCGATACGGAGATCCATGGTCAATGGCTGTTCCGTGGCATTGCTCACGTTGAACGCGCCGGCGCGGAATTCGTTCGCCATTATCGCCACGCGGACTTCCGGTTGTGTCTGCTGGGGCGGATCGGCCATATGGGAGATCGGGTCCCAAAGGGGCGATTGCCACACCGTTACCGGCGCATACCCCTTCGCGCGCCACACCGCCGCCAACTCGCCGAACAGGCGCGCATGAACCGAGTTCAACGGAAGCACTGCACGGAAGCCAGCATCGCTCTCGATGGGCAGGTCACGCGCTTCCTTTTCCAGCTTGCCTGCCTCGTCGAACAAGCCCTGTCGCGCCGCGTCGGGCACGTCCCGCGAAGCAATGGACTCGCGCAAGACCTTCAGGTCGTCACGAAGACGCCGCGCGACACCTTGATGCACCTCAATCATCGCGCCGAACGCCTTGATATCCGCAATCGGTTCTCCTGGCAGCGCCGCTTGAAGACACTCCGGACCGCCCTCGAAGATCTCGATCTCGTCGACAAACGTGTACGGCGGATCCCAGACGGCCAGCGCCACGTACCGCCCATGCGTTTGCAGCGCGTCGGTCCAATACTGATGCGTTGCGTACCCCTGCGCGGACGGCAGCCCATGCTTTGCACTCAACGCCACGAGATCTCCGAGGGCGTGGAATTGTTTGTCCTCGCCACCCACGAAGACCAATATCGCGCTGGGCCATTCGACGCCCGCCGTACCCGCCGCGGTACGATACGATACCCCACGTATCGGTTTGTCTCCGCCGAGATCGATCGTGACGATGACCGGCTTGGCATTCTGCCAGCCGACCGTCGACTTCTGCACCCAGAAATAGCCCTGCGTGCACACTCCGTCGGTCAATTGGCGCACGTCGGCCGGGTCGGAGCACTGCTTGTAGCTTGGGGCCGGGTCCATCGTGTAGGGCGCCGAAAGCGCGAGATTGTTGGCAGGATGCATGATGGCCTGCTCGGGAGGCCGTTCCAGCGCGGCTTCCTGCGCCGCCGCGCCCCACGCCAAGACCAGCATGATCGAGAGAGCGGAATACTTCATGAGGCGCTCCTTTGCGTACGTAGCCCATGGTATGCGCATCCGATTATAGAGCATCGCCTGCCGAATGGCCCAACTCGGGGAACTTGCCGTCCGCTCTTGCTCTTGCTCGTGCTCGTAATCGTAATCGTAATCGCTGGTATATTCCATATACCTATATACTATTTATATACTAAATATAGCGAATTCACCTATGGCCTGATAGATCGATTTGTTCAAACGTTCGATTACGATTACGATTACGAGTCATCATGAAGCGTGGCCTCACTCGGAAGGGTGAAAATGCAGCGCGTCTCGTGTGGCGCAGCGATACATCAAGGAATGCTGGACCACCTGTCATTCTGAGCGAAGCGAAGAATCTCCTGGCAGGCGAGGCCCCTATCGCAGGCGAGATTCTTCGCTTCGCTCAGAATGACAGGTGGTCGGGTTTCGATTTTTGGAGGTAGCACGAGCGGGAGCGGGAATAGGGCCCACGTGGGTTGCCATGGCTAGGACCAATACACTCGATACGGAGGCGGCAGCGAGATGGAATCGTTACTCAAGCAATTGCGGGAACGGCTGGGCGAAGTGGCGGACGTACGCAGCGCGATTGCGTTGCTCGAATGGGATCAGGAAACGTATATGCCGCCCAAGGCCCACGCGGCCCGCGGCCAGCAACTCGCCACGCTCGCAGCCCTCGCCCATCGGCTCTTCACTTCGGAGGCGATGGGGGCGTTGCTCGACAACCTGAGCGGCGGCGCAGACGCATTGAGTTATGACGACCGCCGTCTCGTCGAGGAAACGCGCTACGATTTCGACCGCGCGACGCGCTTGCCCGAGGCCTTCGTGCAGCAGTTCGCCGAAGAGCAGAGCAAGGCGTACCACGCGTGGGTGCAGGCGCGCGCCGAGTCCAACTTCAGTCTCTTTGAACCCAATCTTCAGCGCATAGTGGATCTGTTGCGCCAGAAGGCGGACCTGTTTGGCTATGAAGAATCGCCGTACGACGCGCTACTCGAAGAGTTCGAGCGTGGCATGACGGCCTCCGCTCTGGACGGCGTGTTCGGCGTGCTGGCGTCGCGCCAGAGCGATTTGGTCAAACGGATTGCCGCGTCGGGCAAGCAGCCGGATCTCGGGTGGCTCGACCAGCCGTGGCACGAGGCACGGCAATGGGCGTTCACCATGCGCGTGCTCGGCGACATGGGGTTTGATCTCGATGCGGGCCGGCAGGATCGCAGCATTCATCCGTTCACAACGAGCATGGCCATTCAAGACGTCCGCGTGACGACCCGCACGAATACCGGCAACCTGTTCTCATCCATTCTCGCGTCGCTACACGAAGGCGGGCACGCGCTATACGAACAGGGATTCCGCGAAGAGGACGCGCGGACGACGCTTGCCCACGAACCCTCGCTCGGCATGCATGAGTCGCAATCGCGCCTGTGGGAAAACCTGGTCGGCCGAAGCCTGCCCTTCTGGCGGCACTACATGCCGGTGTTGCGCCAGTGCTTTCCGAGCCAACTCGACTCGGTTTCCGCCGAGCAGGTCTACGCCGCCGTCAATCTCGTCGAGCCGTCGCTGATACGCGTCGAGGCCGACGAGTGCACCTACAACCTCCATATCGTCTTGCGGTTCGACATCGAGCGGGCGCTTATCGAAGGACGCCTCGCGGTGCGCGATGTGCCCAAAGCCTGGAACGCGAAGGTGCGCGAGTACCTCGGAATCGAGGTGCCCGACGATGCGCAGGGCTGCCTCCAGGACATCCATTGGTCGCACGGCGCGTTCGGGTATTTCCCCACGTACGCCCTCGGAAACCTTTACGCCTCGCAGATCTTCGAAACCATCGAGACGGAGATTTCAGACCTGTGGGATCAGATCGGCTCGGGCGATTTCAGCGCGTTACGCGCGTGGTTGCGGGAACGGATTCATCAATATGGACGGCGCAAACTGGCGCGAGAATTCGTGCAGGATATCTCCGGTTCGTCCCCCTCGCCGGAGCCGTTCCTCGCGCATCTGGAACGGAAATTCGGACGGCTTTACGGTACGTGACGGAGAGGCCAAGTAGCGCAACCTCTCCGCCACGGAAGTGGTTGTCGTGCCTTACGAAGCGGGCTGCTGGGCGCTCTTGCCTTTGATGTCTACAAGGTCCAGAACGAACCCGAAAATCCGGTCCAACACCGCGTTGATGTCTTCTGTGTGGTTCGAAGCCGCTTTTGCCGCCGTTACAGTCTTCAAGTGCTTCATGGGTGGATACCTCCTCTTTGTGCCGCCTAATGGCGCTCTGGCTATCTCTACAACCTTGACTCGCGAACGTTACCGAAAATTCCCGCGCCGCAACTCTCGCCGGTGCCTCACGCTGTGGAGGCGAACCGCCCGCCGGGTTCGGGGCAGAGTCCCCCAACCAAAAGAAAGGTCCTCCGCGCGTTGTGCCGGAGCACGCGCTTGAAGTATTCTCTCCGGGGACATTCAGAAACAGGGAGGCCAGTTCATGTCGGTGGCAGCCGCGCATCGCGTTTCCGTAGTGGTACCGGTGTTTAATGAGGAAGAGTCGCTGCCGCAACTGCATCGCGAAGTCTCGGCGGCGTTCGCCAACCATCCCCATCTCGAGTACGAACTGATTCTCGTCGACGACGGCAGCAAGGACCGCTCGTATGAAGTGATGCGTTCCCTCTACGAGAGCGATCCCGCTCATGTCCGCGCCATCCAGCTACGCCGCAATTTCGGCCAGACCGCCGCGATGGCCGCAGGATTCGATGCCGCGACTGGCGACCTCATCGCGCCCATGGACGCGGACCTCCAGAACGACCCGGCGGACATCCCCCGCATGGTCGCGTTGATCGACGAGGGATACGACGTCGTGAGCGGCTGGCGCGCCGACCGCAAGGACAAGTTCGTGTCGCGCCGCTTGCCTTCGATCACCGCCAACTTCCTCATCTCGAGCATCACGCGCGTCCGGCTGCATGACTACGGGTGCACGCTCAAGATCTACAAACGCGAAGTGATTGAGCATATGCGCCTGTACGGCGAGTTGCATCGTTTCCTCCCGGCCCTGGCAAGTTGGGCAGGCGCCGGCGTAACCGAGGTCAAGGTCAATCATCGCGCGCGCCAGTTCGGAAAGACCAAGTACGGGATCGGCCGTACAATCCGCGTCGTACTCGACTTGATCACCATCAAGTTCCTCTTGTCGTATTCGACGAAGCCGATGCAGGTGTTCGGATTCTGGGGCTTCGTGTCGTTGTTTCTCGGATTCCTCGCGGGCGCGTTCACCGCGGCCATGAAGATCTTCGAGAACCAGAGCGTGAACCGCAACGGGTGGACCTTCGTATGCATCTTCTTTACGCTCGGCGGCCTGCAACTGATCGGCATGGGCATCCTCGGCGAGATTAACGTGCGCACCTATTACGAAAGCCAGCATAAACCCGTGTACACGGTGCGGGAACGCCTTGGCAAGACGGACGCCGGCGAGGCGCCGCCATCGAAGAACGTTTGAACCCGCGCTCGGCACGGACGTTTCCAGTATGAAGATTCTCATTCTCAACTATGAATGGCCCCCGCTCGGCGGAGGCGGCGGGCCCGTCGCCGAAAACTTGGCAAAGGAGTACGCCGGCTTTGGCCATTCCGTCGACGTGGTGACCATGCGGTTCCGTGGCCAGCCCTCCGAGGAAGTGCGCGACGGCGTGAAGCTTCACCGCGTGTGGTGCCGGCGCAAACGCATGGAAACGTGCGAAACGCCCGAGATGCTCACCTACGTGATGTCGGCGTTCATACCTGCCGTGCGGCTCTGCCGGTCGCTACGCCCCGACGCGATCCATTGCCATTTCGCGGTGCCCACGGGCCTGCTTGCATGGATGGTCCAGCGCGCCACCGGCGTCCCGTACATCGTCACCGTGCACGGCTCCGATCTGCCCGGGCACAACTCCGCGCGATTCACGCTTGCGCACCGTTTTACGCGGCCTATCCTGCGGCGCGTATTCGACAACGCGTCGCGCATCGTCTCCCCGTCGCATTTCCTTGCGACGCACCTGCAAAACGTGGCCGGGCCGTACGACGTGGAAGTCATCCCGAACGGGATTGAGTACCAGCGATTCTCGTTTGCAGATCCCGAGCGCAAGACGGCGATTCTGATGAGCGGGCGGTTGCTGAAACCGAAGGGATTCGTCGAAACGCTCGAAGCGCTCTCGCAGGTCCCCGGCGATTATGAAGTCCATGTCGCAGGCGATGGGCCGATGCGCGCCGACATGGAACGCATCGCGGCGGGCATGCCTCAACGCGTGATCTTCCACGGATGGTTGAACAGCGGCAGCCCCGAACTCCAGCGCCTCTACGAGACCTGTTCGATCTTCTCGCTGCCGTCCGAACGCGAGAATGCGCCTGTATCGCTGCTCGAAGCGATGTCCGCCGGCATGGCCATTGTCACATCCGACGGATCGGGATGCCGCGAGACCATCGCCGACGCGGGATACGTCGTACCTCCCCACCGCGTCGACGCTTTGCGCAAAGCCTTTGAAGATCTGCTGGCCTCGCCGGACCGGGTCCGCGAACTGGGAGAAAAAGCGCGGCGGCGCGTCGAAACTCATTTCGACCGCCGCACGCTTGCCGAACGTTATATTGAATTACTCAGGAACACCGCCCAACGGGCCGCTTCCTGAACCTACTTCTTCGCTGGCTTGTCGTGGAACTGCTCTTCTTCGGTCGAGCCTTTGAGGGCTTGGACGACCGTCTGGCCGCCGGTGATGTCGTTCATGATCCGGTCGAAATAGCCCGTGCCCACGAATTTCTGATGGCTGGTCGCCATGTAGCCTTCCGACGTCCCGTACGCGAACTCCTCTTCCTGGAAATCGGCGTAGGCCGCCATGCCGCGGTCACGATACGCGCGCGCGAGGTTGAACATGCCCATGTTGAGCGCGTGGAATCCGGCCAGCGTGACGAACTGGAACTTGTAGCCCATCGCCCCGAGTTCGCGCTGGAACTTCGCGATGTCCGTTTCGGTAAGATTCCGTTTCCAGTTGAACGACGGCGAGCAATTGTAGCTGAGCAGTTTGTCCGGATAGACGCTGCGGATGCCTTCCGCGAACTGCTTCGCCTGTTCGATATCCGGACGCGATGTCTCGCACCAGACCATATCGGCGTACGGCGCATAGGCCAGGCCGCGCGCAATCGCGGCCTCGACGCCGTTCTGATACGGATAGAACCCTTCCGCGGACCGTTCGCGCGAGGTGATGAACGCGTGGTCGTGCTCGTCGATGTCGCTCGTGATGTACTTGCCCGCTTCGGCGTCCGTGCGCGCGATTAGCACGGTGGGCACGCCGCAGATATCCGCCGCAAGGCGCGCGGCAATGAGCTTGGTCACGAACTCCGACATCGGCACGAGCACCTTGCCGCCCATGTGGCCGCATTTCTTTGCCGACGCAAGCTGATCTTCAAAATGAACGCCCGCGGCGCCCGCATCGATCATCTGCTTCATCAACTCGAAGACGTTCAGCGGCCCGCCGAAGCCGGCTTCGGCATCCGCCACGATCGGCGCAAACCAATACGGCCCGTTCTTCCTCCGATCGAGCACCTGGATCTGGTCCGCGCGGCGCAGGGCGTTGTTGATGCGGCGCACGACCGCCGGCACGCTGTTCGACGGATACAGGCTCTGATCGGGATACATCTCTTCGGCGAGGTTCGCGTCCGCCGCCACCTGCCACCCGCTCAAGTAGATTGCCTTCAACCCCGCCTCGACCTGCTGCACGGCCTGGTTGCCGGTCAGCGCGCCCAGCGCGGGAATGTACGGCTCGTGCTTGAGCAGATACCACAGGCGTTCGGCGCCCGCGCTCGCCAGCGTGTACTCGATCTTGAGCGTCCCGCGCGCGAGCAACACGTCTTCCGCTTTGTAAGGGCGCGTGATCCCGGCCCACCGCGGGTCGGTCGCCCAAAGCCGCTTCAACACTTCAAGGCGGACCTCGTCGATATCATGCGTCTGAATCAACCTCGCCAACTCAACGGCCCGCTCTTCAATGGTTCGCCGTTCAATGAATAACACATTACCTCCTAGCTCTGACCTTCTGTCAGATAGACCCAC
Source organism: uncultured Nitrospiraceae bacterium (assembly GCA_964402555.1). Lineage (GTDB taxonomy): Bacteria > Hydrogenedentota > Hydrogenedentia > Hydrogenedentales > SLHB01 > CAYOCT01. The sequence continues at coordinate 34,014 of CAYOCT010000018.1, forward strand.
CCGTAGCAGCAGATCGGTTCACGCCACCTGTCCATGCGTTCTAATCCACGCCGAACGCCCCGCGATTCAAGACAACCGTTCGTACGCGCCTAGCGTCAAGAACTCCGCCAGGGTATCGTCCGCAACCAATGAATGGAACAACTCCGATGCCTCCGCGAACTTGCCTGAAGCGAAGCGCGCGGCGCCGACTTCCGATTCGATCTTCTTGAGTTCCTCGGCCGTCGTCTGAGCGACCAACTCCTTCGTCACGCGCCGCCCGTCTTCGAGCACGCCGCGAGGGTTGTGGACCCATTGCCAGACCTGCGTCCGCGAGATCTCCGCCGTGGCCGCGTCTTCCATAAGATTATACAAAGGCACGCAGCCCGTTCCACGCAGCCACGCTTCGAGGTACTGGATGCCGACGCTGATGTTCTGCCGCAATCCGGCCTCCGTCAAGGTACCCGTGGGCGGCTCGACGAAATCTGCCGCACTCGCTTTGACGTCGGGGCGCTGCCGGTTAACCTGGTTCGGATTGGCGCCGAGCACCTTGTCGAACTCTTCCATGGCCACGGCCACGAGGCCGGGATGAGCCACCCACGTTCCGTCGTGTCCGTCGGTCGCCTCGCGCCGTTTGTCCTGCCGGACCTTCTCGATTGCCCGTTCGTTCGCCTCGGGATCGTTCTTGATCGGCACCTGCGCCGCCATGCCGCCCATCGCGTGCGCGCCGCGTTTGTGGCACGCCTTGATGCAGCTCAGCGTGTACGCGCGCATGAACGGCGCGGTCATAGTCACCTGGCCGCGGTCCGGCACAATGTACTCGTCGCGCTTGCCGAGCTTCTTGATGAAACTGAACAGGTAATCCCAGCGCCCGCAATTGAGTCCGGCGCTGTGATGGCGCAACTCGTACAGAATTTCCTCCATCTGAAACGCTCCGGGGAGCGTCTCGATCAAGACGGTCGCCTTGACCGTGCCTTGAGGCAGGCCGAGCGTCTCTTGGGCAAACACGAAGACCTCGTTCCAGAGCGCGGCTTCGAGGTAATGTTCGAGCTTCGGCAAGTACAGATACGTGCCCGAGCCGTGCTCAAGCCGGTAACGCGCATTGTGGAAGAAGTACAGTCCGAAATCGAACAAGCTGCCCGACATCCGTTCGCCGTCCACCAGGACGTGCTTCTCGTCCAGATGCCATCCGCGCGGGCGCACGATCAACGTCGCCGTCTTCTCATTCAGCGCGTAGCGTTTGCCTTCGGGACTCGTATACTCGATCGTGCCACGAACCGCGTCGCGGACATTAATCTGGCCATCGAGCGTGCCCTCCCACGTGGGCGCGTGCGCATCTTCAAAGTCCGCCATGAAGGTCTTCGCGCCCGAGTTGAGCGCGTTGATGACCATCTTCCGGTCAACCGGCCCTGTGATCTCGACGCGGCGGTCTTGCATGTCCGCCGGCACCGGGTCGACGGCCCAGTCCTCGTCGCGCACCCATTGGGTCTCGGGCGGGAAGTGGAAGCTCGCCCCTTCGTCCAGTTGCTTCTGAAAGACCTTCCGGGCGGCCAGCCGCTCCTTCCGTACCGGGTTGAACTCCCGTTGAAGCGCAACCAGAAAACTCAGCGCCTCCGGGGTCAGGATCGCTTCATGTGCGGGGGAAAGCTTCCCCACAATCTCAACTTCGCTTTGAATCTCGGTGGATGCCATGTCATCCATCCCTCCCGCCATGTTGTTGGAAACACCTACTTTTCATTACCTAACAATCGATCTTTTCAAAGTATTTCACCCCACGATCAGAAAGATATCAGACTCGTATCCGCATTCCAAGCGCGCTGATCGTGCGCCTCAGTGGCCCCCAGTTTCCCGGAGGAAGGCCCCTTTCCACGTTTCACGCTCGGGAAAAGCGTATTGCAATCCGAACAACGATTCGGCATGCTGACTCGGCGCGCTGCCACATTTCATGAGGAACCCATGCCATGAAGCAATTCGTCGATGGTCCGGCGACTTCCCTGTTTTCCCCTGTTCGCATCCGAGGCAACGCATCACTCAAAGACTTGCCTATTGAGGAATCCTCGGAACTTCTGCGGCGACAGGGCCTGCATGCGCCCACGGGCGCGTGCATCGGCTGGGGCATCCCGTTCCGCATAGGGCGGGTCGCGGTTGCGCGTCATGCGCCCGTAACGATTCCGCTGGGCAAGATCAAAGCGGCATGGCTGGTGTTCGCACATACGACGGATTGCGATCCGCCCAAACCAGGCAAGGACGGCATCGTGCCGGAGTTCCGTGGAGAGGGACATGTCGGCGAGCATGCGGCGGATTACGTCTTCGTGTACGCGGACGGAACCGAAGCGCGCGTTGCCATCCAACGGCGGCGGCAGGTCGGTTCGGTAATGCGCCCCTGGGGCGAGAATTGTTTCGAGGCCGTGCCGCTGCTCAAACAGTCGCCGCTGCGCACGCTATCGGAACAGCGGCAGTATCCCGACGTCGTGTGGGGACAGAGCCAGACGCGCGTGATGAATTGGGACGGCGGTCCGTGGGTCAATTGGCTTTGGGCGTGGGAGAATCCGCATCCGACAAAGCAACTCGTGGCAATGCGCGTCGAACCCGTGTCTACCGCCATCGTCATTTCGGCCATTTCGGCGGGCAAAGCGTCGCGCAATCCGCTGCGCTGGGATACGCGGCGGAAGGCCGTGTTGACGCTGCCGAAGGGGACGGCGTTCGATCCCGCGCTCACGGGCTGGGGATGGCTGACGCATCTTCAACTGGATATGGGCCAGGTCATTTCGGCCGTACCGCGCCGCCTCTATCCCAACGCGACATGGGCCAAGACCTACAACAATCAGATGCCCGAGGTCTCGGAATCGGAGGTTGTCATCGAGTACGCGGCGCATCCTGACGCGCAATTTCATTTGCCCGGCGGCAAGACTATCCCTGCGTCCAAACTCGAAACGATGCAGAAGGCCGGGCCGCTCACACCCATTGCTCCGGCGACGCAACGCGTTCGCCTGCGCGTCATCGAGAAGGGAAGCGGAAAGCCCGTCGCCGTGAAACTGCACGTGCACGGAGAAGCGGGTGAATACCTCGCGCCGGTCGATCGCCACCGGTTGCCGAATCCGTTCTGGTTCGAAGACTACGGCGCCGAGTTTCTGAACCAGCGCAAGCACTGGTGCGCCTACGTTCGCGGAGACACGCAACTCGATCTGCCTCTGGGCCGCGTCTATATCGAAGTCAGCAAAGGGTTCGAAATTCGTCCGATCCGAAAGGCGGTCGCGGTCAAGCCCGGCACGGACACGATCACGATTGAAGTCGAGAAGGTGCTGCCGTGGCGCGAACGCGGCTGGGTCACCGCGGACACGCACGTGCATTTCCTCTCCCCCGCCACCGCCCAACTCGAAGGCGCGGCCGAGGGCGTCAACGTGGTCAATCTGCTCGCGAGCCAGTGGGGCGAGTTGATGACCAACGTCGGCGATTTCGACGGGAAGACCACGTTCGGATCGAAAGAGTCCGGCGGCGACGGCGAATGGCTCGTGCGCGTCGGCACGGAGAACCGGCAGCACGTGCTCGGGCATATTTCGTTGCTCGGTTACGACGGCAACATCATCGCGCCGATGTGCTATGGCGGCGCGGACGAGGCGGCCATCGGCGATCCGGTGGGGATGCTGCTGACCGAATGGGCGCGCCAATGCCGGTCGCAAGACGGGCTGGCCGTGTTGTCCCATTTCCCGAACCCGCGCGCGGAACACGCCGCGGCCATCGTGGAGGGCGCCATCGACGCTATCGAGATGGCCTCTTGGGGCGACCTCTATTTCGGGATCAATCCCTACTCGATTTCCGATTGGTACCGTTACCTGAACTGCGGTTATCTACTCCCCGCCGTCGCAGGCACGGATAAGATGTCGGCGGACACCGCCGTGGGCACGATCCGCACGTACGCGCGCATCCGCGAAGGCGACCCGTTCACGTATGCTTCGTGGAAGGACGCGGTTCGTTCCGGCGATACGTTCGTCACATACGGTCCGCTGATGGAGTTCCAGGTCGAAGGGTGCAGACCAGGATCGTGGATTTCGCTGCCGCACAACGGCGGCACGCTCGATGTCGTATGGAACCTTGCCAGCGTCACGATTCCAATGAGCCGCGTCGATCTCGTGGTCAACGGCGAAGTGCGCGAGAGCAAGGCCGTCAAGCCATGGCAGGACAGCGGACACTGGAAGGTACGCGTCGAGAAGAGTTCCTGGTTAGCCATCCTCGTGCGCGGCCACTACGCCGGCAAACCCGAGATGATCGCGGCGCACTCGTCGCCTGTGATGGTCGCGGTGGACGGATCGCGCTTCATCGCCGCCGCCGACGCGATGAGCATCCTCGACCAAATCGAGGGCGCGCTGGCCTATCTCGACACGGTCGGCACGCGCGCCGAGACCGCCGTGTACAAGCGGATGCGCATGACTTTGACGGCCGCCCATCGCCGCCTTCATAACCGGCTGCACGAGTCCGGCGTGGATCACGCTCACACCGTTGGGAAGGACCACAAGGAACACCATTAGCATTAGGACTCATTCTTACGTCGTCTCTCCTGGCGTAATGGGTGTAGCACAACGCAGACGCAGAGTGTGCAGAGGATCGCAGAGAGATTCTGAAGGGGTTCTTGTTGGACGCCGCCACTTCCAGGCAGCGAGAGAGAGAAGAGCGGATAGCGATCTCTAGAACACCTTGGAATGTATTTCATCTGCAATGATTGCCGAGTCTCTTCCTTCGCGATCTTCCGCGTGCTCTGCGACTCTGCGTTGGATCTGTCCTTCCAACAGGAGAGATTGGCTACCGAATGGCGTGCGCCTCGATCGCGAGCTTCATGCGGGCCGCCAAGAGATCCAGATCGTGATTGCCCACCGTGGCGGCCGTGTAACCGATCTTCCCCATGGCCTCGTACATCACGCCACTTTCGGTCTCGAACGAGAGCATGTCTCCCTTTTCCATCACGTCGCCAGCATCGAGAACGATCGCGTCTTTCCGTTCCGCCTTCACCGATTCGATGTAGCCGGCCACATACGGCACGCCGCCCACGCCATCGTATCCCGGCCGGACATGATCGTGCATATCATTGGTGTGAAGGATGAGCACCGTGCCGGTCTCGGCAAAACACGCAACGCTGGCAACCAACGACAGGAAGAGTGCTACACGAGCAACGCGCATCGGATCAGACCTCCATCAGGCTTACGGGAAAGGCTTCATTCTCGGCGATACGCCCCGACCTCACGGCTTTGGCGTAGTCGCCGAACCACGCGGCGGCTTGCTCCTTGCCAAGGGCGCGCACAAAAGCCTGGCGCAACACGGCGGGATCGGAGGGCGGCAGACGCAGTTCCTTGCCGTCCCATTCCCACGAGGCTTGAAAGATCCGCTGCATAATCTTCACCGGAGTTGCATGCGTCAACATGCGCCGGCACGCGATCAGCTTGACCTTCGGCTGGCTGCGTCCGGCCGGCGTGACCACGAAATCGCCGGACGCGATCTGCGGCATGTCCATGCAGTCCTTCTTGGCGGGGTCGTAGGTGCGCAGGACAATCTCCACCATCTGGCCCTTGATCAACTCGGTCTGGTCGATGGTGAAGGTGTGAGGCTTCGGCACGTTCATGAAGAACTGGAGATTCCGATTGACGCCAAGTTCGTGATAGCCGCCCAGCCATTGCGTCAGGTAGGCGTAGACCTCGCGCCCGTGCGAAGCGCGGTGATGCCGGTCAGGCAGGAAGACGGTTCCGCCGCGGAAAGGCTTGACGATCGAGCCGGGCGCGCGCTGGTTCAGCACGCGCAGGTTCGTGTGCTCGGCGCGCGCGACCTTGCTGTATTCCTCGTGATGCTTTGCGACGACGTAGGCGAACTGGCCTCGCTTGCGCTTGGCGTTCGATGCATCCAGGCGAAAGATCAGTTGATACTTACCTTCCTGAAACAACTCGAAATGCAATGCCATGATCGGCGCGGGACCCATCGCGTCCTGAAGACTTTGCACGAGAAAACGGTCGCGCGTCCGCACCATCCATTCCGTCGCGCTCGCGAGCGTCTCGAGTTGATAGAACCGCTTGATTTCCTGCCCCCAGAAATCGTTCATCGGGCGGAACCCGCTCCAGCGGATGCGCGGCAGTTCTTGTCGCGGTCGGTCATTCGGTCTCTTCGGACGTATCATCTGGGATTCCTGGGCGCGTATTGGACCTGGTTCATGGATTGAGGTTTCAGCCTTGACTCAGTTTAGCCGCGGGTGAGGCGGGATGCAACGTGGCCTCTTGCGCGTGCGCCGCGCCTATCCTATAGTGTCGGCATGACCCATGGTATAGAGACGGCTGAAGCCGAGTGCCTGCCCCGTTTGAGGATCTGCCTGACGTGCTCGCACGGGGGCCATCTGGCCGAGATACTCGCATTGTCGGAAGCCTTCGAGGGGCACGACACGTTCTACTTCTGTTATGAAGCCGAGACGACGCGCGTGCTTCCCCGCGCGTATCTTGTGCCGAACATGGCGCGGAATCCCATCGAGTTTTTGAAGAACCTTGCTCGAGTGTGGCAGATCTTTCGCAAGGAGCGCCCGCATCTTATTGTATCGACAGGAGCGGAGATTGCCATACCCGTCGTGCTTGTCGGCAAGCTCTTTCGCGCGAAGGCGCTGCACATCGAATGCGGCGCGCAGGTCGTCCATCCCTCGGTCACGGGGCGCGTGATGTACTGGCTGGCGGACGCGCTTTTCGTCCAATGGCCCGAACTGCTCACGGCCTACGGTCCGCGTGCGGCGTATCGCGGCAGCCTGATCGACGAGACGCCCGTGGATTCGGGGGGCGCGCGATGATCTACGTCACGGTGGGAACGATGTTCCTCGATTTCCCGAGGCTGATTAAGAAGATGGATGCCCTTGCCGATAGTACGGGCGAGCGGGTCGTCGTACAGATCGGCATGGGCGCGACCGTGCCCGTTCATTGCGAGTCGTTTGCGTTCAGACCGCGCGAGGAGGTCCTCGACCTACAACGCGAGGCTCGGGTTATCGTGTGCCACGCGGGGATTGGGGCCGTCATGGATGCGCTACAGGTGCGGCGTCCGTTTCTGGTTGTGCCACGGCTCAAACGTTTCGGGGAACACATGAACGACCACCAGATCGAGATTGCCGAGGCCGTCGAGCGCCGAGGCTGGGGACGCACGATCCAGGATATCGACGATCTCACGGCGGCATGCGCTTCGCCGCCTCCGCCGCCCCAAACCTACAGTCCCGCGCGCGCGCCGCTCATAGCCGCCGTCCGGGCCTTCGTAGACGACACCGCCCGCCATGTCGCGCAGCGCGCCTCGGGCAGGCCATGTTAGTATCGATTGTCATTCCCGCGTACAACGCTTCGTCGACTCTCGAAGCATGTCTCGCCGCGTGCCAGCGGCAAACCTGCCGCACCATCGAGATCGTGGTCGCTGATGACGGATCGACGGATCGCACGCCGGAGATTGCGCGGACGGCAGCGGCCTCGGACGTGCCGTTGCATTGTGTTCGCCAGGACAACCAGGGCCCGGCCGCGGCCCGCAACCTGGGCGCGTCGGCTGCAAGAGGAGAGTTCCTTGCGTTTACCGATGCCGACTGCGTGCCGCATCCGGATTGGATCGAACGTCTGCTTGAAGGTTTCGAGGAGGGCGTGGTTGCGGTAGGCGGCAGCTACGGCATCGCCAACCCGGACCACGTGCTGGCCCGCCTGGTACATGACGAGATTATCGCGCGCCATGCGCGATTCGGCTCGGAGGTCGATTTCCTGGGGTCCTTCAACGCGATGTATCGCCGCGACGCATTCGAGGCGGCGGGTGGATTCGACGACGCGTTCCGCGCGGCATCGGCCGAAGACAACGATCTGGCGTACCGGCTTCAGGACGCGGGCGGGAAGCTCCGATTCGTCCCCGAAGCGCTCGTGGACCACTATCACCCGGAGCGCCTGTTGCCGTATCTTCGCACGCAGATGGGACACGGCTACTGGCGCATGAAGCTCTATGCGAAGCATGTGCATCGCGCGCGCCGCGGAGATCGGTACGCCGGTCCTTCCGATCTGCTTGCCCCCGTGCTGGCGGCCGCAACCGTTCTTATCGGCGTGAGCGTGGTGGCCGCCGCGTGCGTAGATCGGGTGGCGTATCGCGCGGCGCTTGGTGTATGGTTAGTCATCGCGCTGGCGTACGCCGCCACGCGCGTTGCGCTTGTGTCACGCGTGGTCGACAGGGGGGCGTTGGGACGCATGGCGCTGTTTATGGGCGTGGCCGTACTGCGCGACGTGGCACGCATGCTGGGTATGGCGGCCGGCTTGGTGCGGTTCTTTGGACTGATTAGGAGAAACGGTTCGTGTCACGCGTCCTGGTGATCCTGCCCGCTTACAACGAAGCGGCAACGATCGCGCGGGTGCTCGAAGCCTTGCGCTCGCAAGCGCCCGAGTACGACGTGGCCGTGATCGACGATGGTTCGCGCGACGCTACGGCGTCCCTCGCGCGCGCGTCCGGGCGGGCCGCGGTGATCGCGCTCCCGTTCAACCTTGGCATCGGCGGCGCCATGCAGACCGGATTCAAGTACGCGTTGCGAAAAGGCTACGACATCGCCGTCCAATGCGACGCCGATGGCCAACACCCGGTCGACCGCATCAAGGACCTTGTGGCGCATGTCGAGGCCGGCGACGCCGACATCATCATTGGATCGCGTTACGTGGGCGATTCGCATTACACGCCCTCGATGGGCCGCCGCGTGGGCAAATCGATCTTGTCGCGCCTCGTGGATGCGATCATCGGCGGCGGCATTACCGACACGACGAGCGGCTTTCGCGCGATGAACCGCAAGGTGCTCGCGCTGTTCGCGCGCCAGTACCCCGACGACTATCCCGAGCCGGAGGCGCTAGTGCTGGTCCACAAGGCGGGGCTGCGCGCGGCTGAACTGGCCGTCGAAATGAACACGCGCCAGGGCGGCCGCACCTCGATAAGTCCGAAGAGCGCCGTGTACTACATGATCAAAGTGGGTCTCGCGATCTTGATGAACGTATTCCGCAAGGCCGAAACGCCTCTGGAGCGTGCAACGCCATGACGCCCGATGCTCTGAACGTGGACATCCCGCAAGCGGGGTTTCAGTTGCCGCACCGCATAGCCTTGTTCGTGCTGAGCGTTCTGCTGTTCCTTCTCGTCCTCGAATTGGTGCGAAGGCGGCAGTTCAAGGAACGCTATGCGCTGCTCTGGCTGGGCACGGCGTTATGCGGCGTGGGTGTCGGCGTGTTCCCCGGGATCATCGTCCGCATCTCGACGCTCGTGCACGTGCAGTTCCTGACCGTCTTCTTTGTTTTGGCTTTCGTGTTCCTGCTCGGACTTGTGCTGAGCTTCAGCGTGGTCATCTCGCGCCTGTCGGAACAGAACCGTGAACTCGCCCAGGAAGTCGCGCTGCTTGCGCAACGGGTGGAAGCCGTGGAGGAGCGCCTCAATCCCCATGACGACTGAACAACTATCGCGGCAAGAGACGCTGCATCCACTGAGGGACTTCCTCAGATTCGCGGGCAACGTGCTTGCTGCCTTATGGATCTTCGGTGGAATGGCCTTCTTCTTCATTCGGTTCTCGACCATCTTCTACTATGCGAACAAGCCGGCCGTCGATGCGTTGATGGCGCGGTGGCGCCAATGACCGGCCTTGGGATGTGGTATAGTAGCCACGGGTATTGTGCGGATTTGGAGTTGTAATGAAGAAACGATTGAAACTCTCTCTTTCGTTGCGCGACGAGCCGTTCTTTCGCTCCGTAAGCGACGCCGCGCTGGCCCGGATCGAGGAGTACGCTTATCATCGCGAGTTTGAACCGCGCCAGATCGTCTACTTTCCCGACGACCCGTGCGACTGCGCGTATTGGGTGCGCGAGGGGCGCGTCAAGATTACGCGGACTTCGCCGGACGGCCGCGAATTGACGTTCCGGCACGTGTTCTCGGGCGACATGTTCGGCGAGGAATGTCTCGTGGAGAAGCCGAAGCGCGAAGCGCAGGCCGAGGCCATGACGCAGACCATCCTATGCCTGATGCGCGCGAGCGATTTCCGCCGCGTCGCGCGCGAAGAACCGGAAGTCAGCCTCATCCTCGCGAAACGCCTGTGCCATCGCGCCATCGAGATGGAGCAAGTCCTCACCGAAACGGTGTTCAAGACGGTGCGGAGCCGCGTGGCCTCGGGCCTGGTCCGCTTGTATCAGCGCGCGCCCGAGGGTTCGCATGGCGCGCTGCATGTGACCCATCAGGAACTCGCGAACCTCATCGGGTCGACGCGCGAAACCACGACGGCCGTCCTCCATACGCTGCGCGACGAGGGCATCTTGGACATCGCCAACCGGCGCGTGATGGTATTGGATGCGCTTGCGCTCGAACGAGCCGCCAGGAGCGGATGATGGCGCTTCAATGGCATGACGTGAGTATCCCGATTCGCGAGGGCATGACGGTGTGGCCCGGCGATCCCGAGTTCCGTTTCGCCCCGCTCGAACGTATCGCGAACGGTTCGTCCTGCAACACGTCGCTCCTGACGATTGCGACGCATACGGGCACGCACGTGGACGCCCCGTGGCATTTCGAAGACACCGGCGCGCGTCTCGACGAAATGGATGTTTCGTTATTCTTCGGCGATGCGGTGCTGATGGAAATTCCGGGAGTCGACGCGATTCACGCCGAAGATCTCGGACCGGGACCGCTGCCGCAGCGCATCCTTCTCAAGACACGCAACTCGACGCATCGCGTCAACGGCCCGTTTCTTGAGGATTACGTCGCGGTCGCGGAAGACGCCGCCCAACGGCTTGTGGACGAAGGCGTGAAGCTGGTCGGCGTCGATTACTTGTCGGTAGCGCCGTTCAAGCAGCCGGGCCAGCCGACGCATCACATTCTGCTGCGCAACAACGTGCTCGTGGTTGAAGGGCTGTGCTTGTACCTGTTCCGCGAAGGGACGTATTCGTTTGTCGTGCTCCCGCTGCCCTTGGCCGGAGCGGACGGGGCGCCGTGCAGGGCGTTCCTAGGCATGGAGGAATCAAACGCATGAAGAACGTGTTGGCCGTGTGTCTTGCGGGAGGCGCGGGAGAACGCCTGCATCCGCTGACGCGCAATCGCGCCAAACCGGCGGTACCGTTCGGAGGCATGTATCGCATTGTCGACGTCACCTTGTCCAATTGTCTGAACTCGAAATGCCGGCGCATCCTGGTGCTGGTCCAGTATAAGTCGCACTCGCTGGCACGCCACATGCAAGTCGCCTGGAATCCGATCTTCCACGCCGAACTGGGCGAGTTCATCGACGTGATCCCGCCGCAACAGCGCGTGAACAGCAATTGGTATCTCGGCACGGCCGATGCCATCTATCAGAATTTGTACTTCATCGAGAACGAAGACCCCTCGGAAGTACTGATTCTCTCCGGCGATCACATCTACAAGATGGACTACATGAAGATGCTGAACTTCCATCGCGAGATGGAGGCCGGACTCACGATCGCAGCGATCGAAACGCCGATAGGCGAAGCCAGCCGCTTCGGTGTGCTGGCCGCCGACAACACCGGCCGAGTCGTGGGATTCGAGGAAAAGCCGGAGAATCCGAAGCCTTTGCCTCAGAAGCCGGACACGGCGTACGTGTCGATGGGCATCTACGTCTTCAACACCGAGGTCTTGAAACAGGTCGTGATGCGCGACGCGGAACGATCGAGCAGTTCGCACGATTTCGGCAAGGACATCATCCCGCAGATTATCGACACCCACCGCGTCTTCGCGTATCGTTTCCTCGACGAAAACAAGGAGGGCACCCACAAGGAAGTCCAGTACTGGCGCGACGTCGGGACCATCGACGCGTACTGGGAAGCGAACATGGACCTGGTATCGATCGACCCCTTGTTCAACCTCTACGACCGCGTGTGGCCGGTGCGCACCGATATGCCCGTCGCGCCGCCGGCAAAGTTCGTGTTCGCGCAGGAAGGCCGTCGCTTCGGGGTTGCCCTGGATTCGATCGTAAGCCCTGGGACCATCGTCAGCGGCGGAATCGTCAAGCGCTCCGTCCTGTCGCCGTGGGTACGAGTCCACAGCTATACGCACGTCGAGGAGTCGATCCTGATGCACGGTTGCAGCGTGGGACGTTACTCGCACATTCGGCGCGCGATTGTCGAGAAGAACGTGCACATCCCGGAGCATGCGGTCATCGGCTATGACCTGCGCGAGGACGCGAAACGATTCCGCGTCACCAATAGCGGGATTGTGGTGGTCGAGCGTTTCGAGGGCCCTGGGAGCTGAAAAGACTATTTCCAGTGGACAAAGTGGACGAGGTGGACGCCGCTCTATGGAAAGCCTGAAGGCTCCGATGCTCCGCGACTATGCGGCCGCAAGCGCGGTCGAGTGGATCGACGCGGATGGCGCCGGGGGCATTTCGGCGTCCTCGGTCCTCAACGCCAACACGCGCAAACAACACGCGCTGCTTTCAGTGCTCGACGATCAGGATCGACGCGTGGTCCTCGTCGCGAGCCTTCAGGAAACCGTTGTCGATGGCGCGCGATCGTTCGACCTCGCAACCAACGCCTACTTCGGGACTATCCACCCGGAAGGGTATCTCGCCCTGGAGTCGTTCACGGACGATCCCTGGCCCACGTGGCGCTACGACTTTGACGGCCTCTCCATTATCAAACAAGTCGTGCATGTGAATGGCGAGAACACGGTGATCGTGGTGTACACCGTGGTTGGCACGGATCGTCCCGTGTCCATCGAAGTGCGCCCGCTCCTCGCATTCCGCGATCAACACCGGCTTCGTTCGGAACGCCTCAGTCCGGCCAAACCGTGGGCGGTCAGCCGCGAGTGCATCGAGTGCATGCCGTTTGCGGAAGGGCCAGCCCTGTATATCGCCCATCCCGAAGCCACGGTCGAGACCATCAGCCTGTGGTACCGGGGCTTCATGTACGAACGGGACCGCGAATCGCACGTCGAGTGCGCCGAGGACTTATACCATCCCGGTTACATCGCGATGACGCTCGAACCGGACCAGCCTCGCCCGCTGCTGTTCTCGACACCCAGCCCGCGCCCGATCTCGCTTGCGGAGGAATACCTCGCCACCGAACGTAGCCGGCGCGCCGCCATTTCGCGCATCCCCGATGCGGAGGACGACCCCTTCTTCAGGCGGCTTCTGCGCGCGGCGGACGTGCTCACCTACGAGACGATCGATGGCTGGATCGACGTGTACCCGGGCCTGCCCTGGGGCGAAGGCGCGCGATGGCGCGGCCTGATCGGTTTCGCAGGGCTGCTCCTGCCGAGGAAACGCTTCGACACGGCCCGGCAATATCTCGAAGGCGTAGCGCGCGCCTGGCAAGTCACGCAGGCGCCCAGCCGGTTCGAACCGTATACACTCGCGGGCCAGATGCATCCCGCGGATGTTCCGCTGTGGTTCTTCGTCGCGGTGTGGCGCTACTGGAAGGCCTCGGACGACTCGATCTTCGTAGGGGACGTGTTGCTGCCAACGTTGGAATCGATCGCGAATTACTACGTGGGAATGCAGGAAGTCCGCTGCACCTTGAGCGGTCTAATCGAGGTCGGGTACGAACGCAATGCCGGCTACGCGCCGACGCTTCCCCTCGGAACCAATGCCCTGTGGCATAACGCGCAGGCCATCCTGGCCGAGTTGTTCGATATGCGCGGCGATGGCAAGGCCGCGCGGTGGCGCGAACGCGCGGCACGGACCGCGGCCGGAATCGCGGAGACGTTTCCATGCGAAGGGCGCCCGGGCTTTGCCGACGCGGTCCGGCTCGAACCGTTCTGGCGCGATGAAAGCCTTCGCGCCGGCCAGGTGCTCGCTCTGGGCCTCCCCTTCCTCCCCGTCGACAACGCGGCTCCCGTTGTCGAATCGATTACCCGGGAACTGGCGACGCCCTACGGACTGCGAACGCTCTCGAAGGCGGACTCGCGCTATCTTGGCAAAGCTGAAGACATCAGCGCCATGCCCAAGATATGGTCCGGCTCGGTCGACGCCACCTGGTTCGGGTGTTATTGCGATGCGCTACGCCGGACGGGCGTTACGCTTGAAGGAACAGAATGGTTGAAGCCTTTTGAGGCCGAGCTGAACCGCCGCGGGTACGGCCAGATCTCGGGCGCGTTCTCGGGCGACGCCCCGCATACGCCTTGCGACTGCCTCGCCTCGTCGAGCGCGCTCGGCGAACTCATGCGGATCTATGCCCGCGAGATCTTGCGCCTGCCCCACATGGTGTGGTGACATAGAGGCTCGCGGGAGCGAAAGCCCCGTTGCCGCAGGTTCAACATTTGAGGATTGCATATGGAATGGCTGATGAGCGTGCTTCTTGTGGCGGCTGCCGTCGCAGCCGACACCCCTTCCGCGTTACCGGAGGAACTCTCGCACCTCGCGCCACTCGCCGCGGACGAGACCAAGCTGGTCGATGCGGCACGCGCCTTTGACCGGGCGCAGACGTTGCTGGCCGAAGGGGAATTCGCCGAAGCCAAGGCCAAGGCGAAGGCTGGCGACAAGGAGGCCGCGAAGGAACTGGAGAAACAGGTAGCGCACCGGTTCGAAATGATCAAGCAGGGCTACGAGTTTGTGCTGCAGCGCTACCCAAACAACGCGCGCGCGCAGACCTACTATGGAGAGGTGCTGTACGACCGGTTTGGCCAAGCCGAAAATGCGTTGAAGGCGTGGAATCTTGCGGTATCGCTGGATCCCAAGTGCGGCGTAGCGTGGAACGATCTCGGCATCCATTACAGTCACGAGGGCAATTACGAACGCGCGCTGGACTGCTATGACAAGGCTCTCGCGATCGAGCCCGATCAGCCCGACTATCTCTTCAACTTGGCACAGATGTATCTCCTCAACGTTCCTGACGTGTTGAAGCTGCGCAAGTGGGAGAAGCCCAAGCTCTATCGCGAGGCGATGAAACTCAGCAAGAAAGCCGCGCGGATTGCGCCGAACGATTTCGATCTCGTGCGCGACTACGCGCTTAACTTTTTCGCGTGCGACAACTTCGACGTGGATGGCAATTGGAAGGACGCCGCGCGCGCTTGGCAGAAGGCGCGGGAAGCGGCGCGAACGGACGACGAGCGATTCAACGCCTGGTTGTACGAGGCGCGGGCGTGGATTCGCAAGGGCGACGAGACCTCGGCGCGCGCCTGCCTGAGCGAAGCCCTCAAACTGAACCCGACCAGCCCCGTGGCCCGGCAGTTGCTCGAAGAGCTTGGCAAGGGCAAGCAAGAGAAACCTGCCTCCAAGAAGTTTATGGGAACGCCCGCGCCATGACGCGAGGTCGGGCCGTCCTTCAGAAGGTCATGGGACGCCAAGGCGGCGAGGTGGCGTTGCTCATCCTCTCGCTCATCGGCCTGTATTTCTTCGCCTTCCGAGGCATGCGTTTCTTCCTCGTGCCATCCGGCAGCATGGAGCCCACGCTCTTGCGTGGCGACTACATTCTTACGCTCAAGGCCTCGACGTACGGACGCGGCGACGTGGTCGTTCTCAACGATCCGGAGGAACCTAAGTCGTACATCGTGAAACGCGTGATGGGCGTCGGCGGCGACACCATCGCGATGTTCGGCGGCGCGATGTTTGTTAATGGTTCCTATGTTTCCGAGCCGTACACGATGGCGCCCGCGATGTACGAGTTCGACCCCTTCAAGGTCCCGGAGGGCCACGTGCTCCTGTTCGGCGACAATCGCAATGACAGCGAAGACAGCCACCTCTGGAAAGACAAGGCGCAGCCGGTTAGCGCGATCATCGGCAAGGTGAAGTTCATCTATTATCCCTATGATCGCGCGGGGGCGTTTCGCGAGACCCCGCCGGTCATGGCGGATCGCGACATTCTGCGCGAAGCGCCTTCGGTGATGTAGCGCAGGCCCAACCATTGAAACGACCCCGGTGGGCTGTTACCATTTTGCGGTAGCTCAATCCTGGTTGTGATCGTGATCGTGATCGTAGTCGTAATCGGCCAAGATCCCTTCGATTACGACTGCGATCACGACTGGGAATGGGAAGCGATTGACCCAATTTATCAGGCGCCGATGGCGACACGCGAAGGGATGTGGATTGTATGCCCTGGAAAGACGGCAAGCGCTGGGTCTACTCGATCACCTATGACGAGGGATGCGAGGAACTCTTGCGCCACGCGCTTCCGCTGCATCGCAAGTATGGCATCCCGGGCCATGTCGCGCTCGTTTCGAGCCAGATAGGCGTCGCGCGTGACCTACCCGGCAGCAGCTATCACGGCATGATGATCCTGTCGAAGGAACAAATCCACGATCTGATGCAGGAAGGCTGGGGCGTGTCGTGCCATAGCATGACGCACTGCGGCGTGACCTTCGAGAACGCGGATGTCGAGGTCACGCTCGCGCGGCGCGTGATCGAGGAAGCGCTTGGCATCGATGTGCGCATGTTCTGCGTGCCGGGCGATAACACGGGCCATCCGGCGGCACGCCAGTTCGCGCCCGAAGCCGGCTTCCGCTCGATCTTGACGATTTACGACCGCGTTAACACGCAGGACACGAACCCGCTCGACCTCGGACGCGTGCCGTTACACACGGAGTACCCGGCGCCGTTTTACTCGGTCTTCGACGCGTACAAACGAATCCATCAGGCGATGGATCTCGAAGGATGGATAGTCGATTATTGCCACTGTCCGATGCCCGGCAAGCCGATCCACCCCGCTAAGGACTGCACGACGGAGGAGTTGGAGCGGCGGTTCGCGACGGTGCGCGAACTCGGTGGCAACGAGGTGTGGCTCGCCGAGCCGAACGAGGTGGTCGCATGGTGGCTTGACGAATCAAGACTTACGTAGCGGCTATCGTACTGCTCTTTCTTGCTCTTGCTCTTGCTCGTAATCGATGATTGATAGAGAGGTAGTTTGACTCAAACTGAAACCACCGCATCGTTGCCGTGGAGAAATCGCGACACATATTCGACAAATGATGTCGCGCTTCGATTACGATCACGATTACGATTACGATTGCGAGTTATCATGAAGCGTGGCTTCACCGGGAGGATGAAAATGCAGCGCGTCTCGCGTGGCGCACCGATACATCAAGGAACGCTGGACCATCTGTCATTCTGAGCGCAGCGAAGAATCTCCTGGCAGGCGAGGCCTCTATCGCAGGTGAGATTCTTCGCTGCGCTCAGAATGGCAGGTGGTCGGGTTTCGATTCTCGAGGTAGCACGAGCACGAGCCGATGCTGCCTAGGAAATAGCAACAATTTGCGGGCACACTGCACGTTGACGTGAAGGAGGCGGAAGTGAGCGAGAAAATCCAGCGCGCCAAGTGGGGCGCGCAGGCGCACGCGGATGAAGTGGGCAAGCTCCCAACGGCGTTTCCGCGGACGTTGGGGCCGAACGCGTGGAAGTACGTGCAGGAAGTGCTCGATTCCGGTCTGACCTGCGACATGATCGGCCGCTTCGAGAAGGCGTTCGCGGAAGCCCTGGGCGTCCGTCATTGCATCGCGACACCGGGCTGCACGCCGGCCCTGCATGTCCTGGCCCTGGCGCTCGGCTGGAATCCCGGCGACGAGATCATCGTCAGCCCCATCACGGATTACGGCACCCTGCATGGGTTCGTGGCCGAACAACTGATCCCCGTGTTTCCCGATGCTGCGCCCGGCAGCATCAACTTCAGTCCGGAGACCATCGCGCCGTGCATCACGGACCGCACGCGCGGAATTCTTTGCGTCCACATGACCGGCACGATCAACGACATGGACGCTATCAACACGCTCGCGAAGCGGCACGGGCTTCTCGTCATCGAGGACGTGTGCCAGGCGGTCTTCGGCGAGTACAAAGGCCGCCTTGCGGGAACGCTCGGTGACGTGGCCGGGTTCTCGTTCGACTCCGAAAAGACGATGGGGTCCGATATCGGCGGATGCATGACGACGAACGACGATGCGCTTGCGGAACGCGCGCGCTATATGGGCCAGAGCCGTGGCGCGGTCATGAAGCCGCACTACGGACGCCTTCACGCGGACCCGGGCTACGCGTATCGCATGCCCCATTGCACGGCGGCGATCTGTCTCGCACAACTCGAAGTCATCCGCGAGCAAGTCGCCCATCGCGACCGCATGGCGCGCTATCTATACAGCCTGCTCGACGCGATCCCAGGGATCGCCGCTCTCGATATCCCCGAGGCCATGAACGTGTACTCGTGCTGGATGGCAGGCTTCACGTTCGATCCCGCGATGTTCCGTTGCAGTGCGGAGGAGTTCGGGATACAGCTTGCCGAGGCCGGCATTCCCGGAGCGGGCACGGGGAGCTATTATCTCATGCCCGAAGCGGTCACCTACTTGCAACGAAACGCGGTCGAGCGGCGCTACCCATACAGTATGCCGCCCGCATCGCGCTCGTATACCTACGACATCGGACAGTATCCAAACGCAGTGCGCTTTCTGGACACGTTCATCCGATGGTCGACGTTCTGCGAGAAGTATCAAGAGGAGCATTGTGAACTCGCCGCGAAGATCGTCGCCGAGGTCGCGGAGCGGATTCGCAGGTAATGGAGTGACGCAGCCAATGGCGTCGGGTTTCGTGTGCGCAATCCCGCAAACGGGCGGTTTGCCTCTTGGCTGCGTTCTATCTGTCATTCTGAGCGAAGCGAAGAATCTCACACCGGGCAGAAGACTGGACTACCTTGAGATTCTTCGCTTCGCTCAGAATGACAGGAGGTTGAGGTCCGAATTGCAGGACAGCACGAGGGAGCAGTGAAAGCCCTTAACTTTGTTCGTCAACGAAGCTGAAAGGACAACACCATGCGTATTGGAGTTGTGGATCTTGACACGTCGCACCCGCAGAACTGGATACCGATCGAACGATCGCTCGGCCACGAGGTCGTCGGCGTGTGGGACGGCGGGGCGGTGCACCCGAGCGCGTATGTGGACGCTTTCGTAAAGGACCACGGGTTACCAAAGCGCTTCGACTCGATCGAGGCGATGGCTGCCGAGGTCGATTGCGCCATTATCCACGGCTGCGATTGGGATACGCATGTGGCGAAGGCGCGTCCGTTCGTCGAGGCGGGCAAGTCGGTCCTGCTCGACAAGCCCGTCGCGGGCAACGTGCGGGATCTGCGCCAAATCAAGGCGTGGGCAATGGCGGGCGCGAGTATCGCGGGCGGGTCGTCGCTCCGGTATTGTTGTGAAACGCGCGACTGGCTCGCGCGTCCGGTCGAGGAACGCGGGACGCCGCACACGGCGGTATGCGGTTGCGGCGTCGATGAATTCAACTACGGCATCCACGCCTACTCATTGTTGTGCGGCATCATGGGCCCCGGCATCCGCAGCGTGCGGCATCTGAATCAAGGCGCGCAGCGGCGCCTCCAAGTGGCGTGGCACGACGGACGGCAGGGATTCCTAGTGATTGGGAATCCCGGCAACTGGTTGCCTTTTCATGCAACGGTCGTGACCGAGAAGACCGTCACGCAGTTCCAGGCCGATGCTGGAAGACTCTATCAAGCGCTGCTCGAATGCGTGTTGCCGTATCTCGCGGGCGAGACGGACTCCCCTCCCACGCCCATCGACGATTTGCTCGAAGCGGAATATTGCGCACTGGCCGCGCGGCGGTCGTGGATGGAGGGCGATCGCGAAGTCTCGTTCGAGGAACTTGGCGAAGATGATCCCGGCTACGACGGGGCGGCCTTTGCCGTCGAATACCGCAAGGCGCGCTACCCGCAAGGCTGAACTGCATCGGAGAGGACGATTATGAACGCGTGGACCATTGCTGGAATCGTGTTGGCGATGGGCATTTCGGCCGGCGCACGCGCCGAGGTCGCGATGCCGGAGTTGCCGTCGTTGGACAAAGCCCCGAAACGCATCGAAGCCGATTGGCTGATCGGCGCGCCGGAAGCCAAGGCCGGCGTGTATCGAGGCGCAGGCGAACACGAGATCGTCTTGACGAATGGTCTGATACGCCGTGTCTTCCGCGTCGAACCGAATGCCGCGACGGTTGCGTTCGGTAGCCTGGTTACCGGCGCGTCGCTCCTGCGCGGAGTCAAATCGGAAGCCCAAGTCGAACTGAATGGCGAGAAGTTCGACGTGGGCGGCCTTCTTGGCCAACCGGACTACGCGTACCTGAAGCCGGAATGGGTCGAAACGCTCACGACCGACCCCAAGGCGTTTCAGTGCATGGCCGTCGAGGCCGGCGCGACCATCGAGCGGTTCCCGTGGAAGCGCGTGCGGCATGCGGCGGATTTGCCATGGCCTCCGCCGGGCGCATCGCTGACCTTCCGTTACGAAGCGCCGGAGAGCAAGCTGCCCGGAATCGCGGTGCTCGTCCATTATGAGATGTACGATGGCATTCCCCTGCTCGCGAAATGGATCTCGGTTCAGAATACGAGTAATGAGGCCGTCCAGTTGAACACGTTCACGAGCGAGATACTCGCCGCGGTCGAGTTCAGTTCGTCGGTGGATTCGCCGGCGGCATGGGAGTATCCGAATCTGCACGTCGAGAGCGACTTTGGCTATGCGGAACAGACTCCCGCTTCGGCGCGGCGCACGGTCTATTGGGAACCCGACCCGCAGTACACGACACAGGTTAATTACGAGCGCAAGAGCCCCGTGCTTCTGAACTGCCGGCTGCCGATCGGTCCCGACATGGCAATTCCGCCCGGCGAGTGTTTCGAATCGTTCCGTACTTTCGAGCTGGTCCCCGATACGACGGAACGGGAACGCCGCGGGCTGGCCTTGCGCACGATGTATCGCGTGATCGCGCCATGGGTCACGGAGAACCCCATCATGCTCCACATCCGCAACGCCGAGCCTTCGGCGGTGCGGCTGGCAATCGATCAATGCGCGGACGTGGGCGCGGAGTTTGGCATCCTCAGTTTCGGCAGCGGGCTCGACATGGAGAACGAGGACCCCGCGTACCTTGCGCAGATTAAGGAACTGGTCGATTACGCGCATGCGAAAGGCGTCCAACTCGGCGGATACTCGCTGCTCGCGAGCCGCCATATCGACGACGAGAACGATGTCATCAACAAAGACACCGGCAAACCCGGCGGCGCAATCTTCGGGAACTCGCCGTGCGTCGGCAGCCGCTGGGGACAGGAGTATTTTCGGAAGCTCCGGCATTTCTTCGAGGCGACGGGCATGGACCTGCTCGAACATGACGGTTCGTATCCCGGCGACCTGTGCGCATCGACCTCGCACCCAGGCCACAAGGGATTGAACGATTCGCTCTGGACGCAATGGAAGACGACCTCGGATTTCTACCATTGGTGCCGCGCGCAGGGCATCTTTCTGAACGTGCCGGACTGGTACATGCTGAGCGGTTCCAACAAGACCGGGATGGGATATCGCGAAGTGAACTGGTCACTGCCGCGCGACCGTCAGATCATTCTCGGTCGGCAGAACATCTTCGATGGCACGTGGTACAAGACGCCCACGATGGGCTGGATGTTCTGCCCGCTGGTCGAGTATCAGGGCGGCGGCGCGGCGGCCACGCTCGAGCCGCTTTCGGAACATCTCGACGCGTACGGGGCGCACCTCGCACAGAACTTCGGCGCGGGCGTGCAGGCCTGCTATCGCGGCCCGCGCTGGTATGACACCGACGCCACGCGCGCGGTGGTCACGCAATGGATCGACTGGTTCAAGAAATACCGCGCCATTCTCGAATCCGACGTGATCCACGTGCGCCGGCCGGACGGACGCGGCCTCGATTGTCTGTTACATGCGAACCCGCAAGCGCGCCCGCGCGGCCTCGCGATGGTCTTCAACCCGCTTGACCACGACGTAACCGAGCGGCTGGCGTTGCCTCTGTACTTCACGGGTCTGACGGACACGGCCCTCATCGCCGAAAAGGACGGGCCGCCACGCGAGTACACGCTCGACCGCGCGTTCAACGTGGAGGTCGAGGTGTCCGTGCCCGCACATGGAAACACGTGGCTCCTTGTCGATCTCAAGTGAGGGCGCGTCGGCAGCGCCGAGGGTTTGGTGGACGCATTGCCAACGGCATACTCACTCCATTAGGAGTCGGCGAGCAGCTTTGCGGCAAGCTTCGCTTCGATGAGTTCCGGATGGCTCAGGTTGAGCAGCTTTGCGAGGCGGTGCATGAGATAGTCCTCGTGCGCATCGAGCGATCCATCCGAGAACACGATGCGCCATAGTTCCCGCACGATTTCCATCTTCTCCTCGCGCGTGCAGGCATCATTGATTTCATGCGTGAAATGCCAGAGGTCCGGCCGCTTGATCCGCTCCGCCATCGCCGATTCGACGAGCGCTTTCCCCAACTCCTCCGACAGCGAGAATCGTTCGCGCATCGTCTTCGTAACGAGTGCGCGCTCCTCCTCGGTGAACTCGTCATCCGCCCAGGCCACTTCAAGCAACAAGGCGCAGGTCGCGGTCTGGAGACGGCTAGCCCCAGAGGCGCTCCCCTCTCCCGGCTGAGGCGCTATCACGCGCCAGAGTTTTGCCAGCGGCCCCAGGACACTACCCGCGCCCGCAAGGGCGTCCGTGTTCCTACTCATAATACATTTCTCGCCTTGATCCCAAAATTACAGTATCGCCGGATCTCCACCCGTGGTCAAGAAACCGTCCGCCCCCGCAAATTGTGGAAAGGCGGAATACCCTTGAATGTAGATATGTTGCACATAGCGTAGATGGAACGAACTTCGACAGCGAAGCGTTTGGAGTTGATAAACCTATCGGCAGCATGGCACGCGGGCGGGATTTAGATGGATGTGAAGTCATCTCTTTGCTCTTTCGAGAGTCTTTTGGATTGTGCAGGAAGATCATTGGACGTGTGGAAGAAAGTCTGTGCGTAACCGATTGAGGGTTTCGACCATGGTTATGTCTGATGCAATATACGATAAGAATATGAAAATAACCAAATATGTCTCTACCTCGATAGCTCTAACACTCTTATGTCTGCCATTGCTTCTGCTGAACGGCTGCCCCAAGGACAACACGCCTCCGGGAAACGCGGCAGGGTTCACCGCAACCGCCGGTGACGCCAAGATCATGCTGGCCTGGACCAATCCGTCCGACAGCGATTTTGCGGGCATCAGGATCCAGCGGAAACAAGGATCGGCCCCCACGTCCGTTTCCGACGGCAACACGATTTATGACGGCGGCGGGACGTCGTTCGTGGACACGGGCCTGACCAACGGCAACCACTACTACTATACGGCCTACACGTACGACGGCACGCCGAACTACGCCTCGGGCGTATCGGCCGACGCCGTGCCCACCATAGCTACCGCGTCCCGCGATGTCACGATGCTTTTCGAGGAGACCGCAGGCAGCATCGCCGGCGCCCCCGGCAACACGCTGCCCGCGGAACAGGCCTCTGCGCTGGGCGACAAGCTTGCGCTGGCCGAGGCCGACTACCGCGGCGGCGATATCTGCGGCGCGGCCGCCGCGTTGCGCGAGTACGAAGCCCTCGCCCAACAGTTCCGTGGCGAAGCCTCTGGCCTGATAGTACAAGGCGGACTTGAAAATTTATACAACCTAGGACGTTCGATTCGCTTCGACATGATCGCCGGATCGTCGGCCAAGGACCTGTGTCCGGGCGAGGAACGCGTCGGCGAGGAAGCCGCCGCCGACCCCGACGAGACGCATTCGGATAACACCGAAATGCAGGCCATGGCCTCGTTCGGCGAACCAAGGCTACACACCGCGATCGAAGACGGCGAGACCTTTACGCAAGTCGAAGTTCCTGGCGCCAACGCAGAGAGCGGCGAGCCGGGCGAGCCGGCCATTCCCGTCTATCGCCGGTTCGTGGGCGTGCCGCAGGGCGCTGACGTGAGCATTGAAGCCTCGGTCGAGAACGCCGAGACCATCCAGATGAACCTGTTCCCTTACCAGGAACATGGCATTGCGGCGGCGCCGGGCAGCCCTCCGCCTCAGTACTTGGTGGATGACCGTCCGCCCTTCACGAAGAACGACGCTTCGTACCAGCAGGATGCCTTGTTCCCGCCGAGCCCGGCGCAACTTGTCCCGGCCGGCCAGTTCCGCGACCTGCGGCTCTACGAACTCGAAGTGCCCGCGGGCCAGTACAACCCGAAGACGCAAGCGTTGACCTTGTTCAAGCACGTCAATGTCAAGGTCACATTTTCCGGAGAGACGAATACCGGCTCGTTCGTCACCGAAGCTACGGTAAGTCCGTTTGAAACCGCATCGGCCCACATCTACAGCTCCGTGTTGAACAAGCGCGCAATCAGCAAGTTCCGCAGTCCAGTCGGGCGGTACATTAACTGGGGCGAGGAGTTCATGATTCTCACGCATCCCAAGTTCCTTGACGCGGCCAACAAGCTAGCCGACTGGAAGAATAAGAAGGGCATCTCGACGCGCGTGTACATCGTCAACGATGGCGACGGGCCTGCGCCCGACACGGCGGAAGACATCGACAAGTTCATCGAAAACCACTTCAACACCGCCAAGATTCGTCCGTCGTACCTGCTCCTCATCGGCGACGCGGAGTACATCCCGACGTTCTATCTGACATCGAACCTCGACCCGAGCGCGACGATTGCGTCGGATTGGCCGTACTCGAACATCCCGGCGGCGTTCTTCGATATCTTCCCCGACCTGGGCACGGGCCGCATCCCGGTCGACACGCTCGCCGAAGCGAATACGTATGTCGATAAGGTCATCAACTATGAGAAGACGCCGCCCCTGAATCGCGCCTTCTATCAGAACGCCACCGTGGCGTCCCAGTTCCAGTGTTGCCGCAAGGACACCGATTACGCGCACCGAGGCTCCGATCAGTCGCTGTTTATCTGGCCTTGCGAGGTCGCGCGCAATGCGATGGTCGCGAAGGGGTACAACGTGCAGCGGATTTATGGCGAAACCGTCGATGGCGGCGACCCGAGCGCCCATCCGCCGGTGCCTGCCTATACGGGTGACACGACGCCCAGGTACTACTGGGACGGCACCGCGATCCCGGGCGACTTAGGGCCGGGCAGCGGGTTCGCATGGAACGGCACGGCAGACGACGTGGTGGACGCGTGGAACGAGGGCCGCTTCCTTATCATCCATGTGGACCACGGCTTCCCTGGAGGCTGGGGCACGCCAGCGTTCAACTGGAACCACGTGTACTACGACCTGAGCAACGACCTGTTGCCCGTGCTGTTCAGTATCAATTGCAGCAGCGGCTACTACGACAACGAGATCGTCGGCGATCCGAAAGATTACAATCAGGTCTATTTCACCGAAATGTTGATCCGGTATCCCGGACGCGCGGTGGGCGTGATTTCGTCGACGCGCACAAGCTGGATTTGGCCGAACGCCTATCACGTCAACGGGTTTGTCGACGCGGTCTTCCCGAACACCGTGCCGAGCTTTGGCGATAACACCTCGTACCATCGCCTGGGCGACATCTTGATTCACGGCGGCCTCTACATGCTGACGCAAATCAACCTGACCGTCGATGCCGCGCATGCCGGCGATCAGATCCACATGTACCACGTCTTCGGCGATCCCACGCTCGAAATGTGGACCTCGTATCCGTACAAGATTCACCTCGGGTGGCCGGTCTCAATCAGTTCGATTGCCGGTTCATTGCGGGCGCAGTTCGGCGTCGAGGGCGCCACGATCACCGTGTTCCGTCCCGACCCCAACATGGGCCCGCCCATCCCTGTGGCCCGCGGAGTAGTCCAGGACGGCGTTGCGCCACTGGACGCTATCGCAGGACTGGAGTTCGGCCAGGATCTTCAGGTCTCGGTGTCGCTGCCCGATTCGGTTAGCGAAACGACCACGAGCGTGCTCGCCGACGCCTCCGACGTGTCGGCGCCGGGACCGGTAACCGAATTCACGGTCCGCGCGACGCCGATTCTCTACAGTCTGTCGTGGACCAATCCCGGCGATGCCGATTTCGCCGGAGTGCGTGTTCAGCGGAAAGTGGGATCGTATCCGACTTCGCCCACGGACGGGGACACCGTCTATGACGGTTCAGGCGAGTTTGTAGTCGACACCCCCGATGCCACGCCATTGCCCAACTACTACTACACGGCCTTCGCCCACGACGGTGTGCCCAATTACGCAACCGGCGTTCACGGAGTCCGGTACAGCAAATAGCCTTTCGAACACCTCTACTGGCGGCGGGAAACGTCCCGCCGCCAGATTCTTTTGAAACGTCTCAGACACAAGGAGTGGACGTACCATGAAAGTACTACCCAGCCATCGGCTCTACAGTTACCGGTTCGTGCTCTCTCTGCTTGCGATAGTCGTCATCGCCGCGGCAGGTTGTCCTAAGGACACCACCCCGCCAGGCAATGTAACCGGGTTTGCCGCCGGCACCGGCGACACCAAGCTGCAACTATCGTGGACCAATCCCAGCGACGCAGACTTCGCCGGCGTCCAGATTCAGCGCAAGCAGGGCGGGTATCCTGCAGGACCCACGGACGGCGCCACCGTGTACCACGGCGCCGGAACGACGTTCACGGACACAGGTCTCGTTAACGGCACGCCTTACTACTACGCCGCGTTCGCGTTCGATTCGTCCGACAACCTCGCGTCGGGCGTTCAGGCCATGGGCACTCCCACCGTAGCCGCGGCCTTGCTGTCGGTAATCACGGGATTCGGCGAGGCGCGGACGCACATTGAAGGATCGCCGGGGGAATTGCTTCCCGCCGTACAACGAGGCCCGCTGGACGATCTCTTGACCCAGGCGGAGGAGTTGTATCGCGGCGGCGACACCTGCGGATCGGCATCGGCCCTGAAGCAATACGAGTCACTCGCACAGACCGACCGGGAAGCCGCGGATCAGGCGGACATCGTCCGGGCGCTGGAAACCTTGTATAACCTCGGCCGGCGCTTGCGCTACGACATGATCGAGGGCACCTCGAATAAGGATCTCTGCGCGGGCGAAGAACGCGTCGGCGAAGTCGCCGAAGCCGCGGTCGACGAAGGCATGACGGACAACACGCAAGTCATCGCTTCGGCCCACTTCGGGGAGCCGAAGATGGTCACGAGGAACGAAGGCGACGACGTGTACACCGAGGTCATGGTCCCCGGCGCCGATGCCGCTACCCAAAGCCCAGGCGACCCGGCGGTACCGATGTTCCGCCGCATGGTCGGCGTGCCCGACGGCGCCGAAGTCTCATGGGAATTCTCGGCGCACGAGGCTGAAACGGTCCACCTGAATCTGTTCCCAGCCCAGCAGCAGGCGGTCGACGAAGACCCGGGCCCTGCGCCGGATCCCGGCACGTTCGCGGATCCGCCCTTCGCACGAAACGACCAGGCCTATCAGAACGATAGCGCGTTTCCTTCCGATGTCGTAACCATCACGGAAGTCGACAAGGTCCGCGATCTTCGCGTCTTCGCGATCGACATTGCAGGCGGACAGTACAACGCCAAAGCCAATGCGTTGAAGCTCTTCGACAAAGTCGATGTCGCGGTCAAGTTCAAGGGAGGCACGGGCGCGTTCATCTCCGATCGGACACAATCGCCGTTCGAGAGCAACCCGAACCTCTATGCCGGGCTGGTTCTCAATCACTCAAGCATCGGCAAGTACGTCGCACACATCCCCTTCCGCCCCATTTCCATCGGCGAAGAGTTTATGATCCTCACGACGGGCGACCTGCTTGACGCGGCAAACACACTCGCGACCTGGAAGAATCAGAAAGGGATCTTGACGCACGTGTTTCGCGTTGGGAGCGGAACCGACTACACCACCAACACGTCGATCCAGTCGATCATCAAACGCGAATTCGAGAACGCGATTGTCCGGCCGTCGTACGTGTTGCTCCTGGGCGATGCCAATCTGATCCCGCCGTTTTACGAGACGCCCAACGGGGATGTCGGCAGCGATATGATCGGCACCGACTATCCCTATGCCGCGTTCGAAGGCATCTTCCACATCTTCCCGAGCGTGGCCTTGGGTCGAATCCCCGTCAAGACGCTCGCGGACGCCAATACCGTCGTCAATAAGATCGTCAACTACGAGAAGAGCCCTCCGGGCTTTGGCAGCATGGCGTTCTATACGAACGCCGCGATCGCCTCTCAATTCCAATGCTGCGCTACGGGCGGCGCCTCGCCCGGCACCGACCAGCGCACGTTCATCGCGACGTCCGAGTTCGTGCGGAATACGCTCGAAAACGCCGGCTACGATGTCCAGCGCATCTACACCAGAACCATCGATGGCGCGTACATGGGCGACACGACGCCGCGGCGGTACTTCGACGGCACGTTGTTGCCGGGCGATCTCGGCGCCGGAAGCGGTTTCGGATGGAACGGCAACAACACGGATATCGTCAACTCGTTCAACGCCGGCAAGTTCCTCTTTATCCACCGCGACCACGGCTGGCCGGGCGGCTGGGGCAATCCGCCCTTCGATTGGAACAACGCGTCCAGCGCAACCAATGGCAGTCTGTTGCCTGTCGTGTTCAGTGTGAATTGCGCCAGCGGCTTGTTCGACAACGAGACCGCGGGCGGCGCCATCGGCACGAACCCCGGCAACGGTTACGTCTACTTCGCGGAGCGTTTGCTTATCAATCCGAACGGCGGCGCGGTCGGCGTGCTGGGCGATACACGGAACAGCCCCAGTTCAGCAAACTCGGCGCTGTTGCGTGGGTTCATCGACGCGATCTGGCCCAACGCCATTCCGACCTTCGGCGATCCCGTTTCCCACCGACGCCTCGGAGACATTCTCAACCACGCCAAGTTCTATCTGTTTACCCAAGGCAGCACCAGTGGACCGGTGCCCTGGGGCGACGTGGGCGACGAATTCAAGATGTGGCACTGCCTCGGCGACCCGACGCTCGAGATTTGGACAGGATTCCCCTATCACCTGATCCTCCCGAGCGTCTTCGCCTCCGCGATACTGAACAAGGCTACTGTGGACATTCAATACGATGCGCTGGCCTCCGGGGCGACGATCACGGCGCTCCAACAGAACCCCACGAACGGACTGCTTGTCCCCATTGGGCGTGCCAAGGTGACGGGAGACGGCAGCGTCTCGATTCCCCTGTTCGAGCAACCGACGGCAGGAACGCCTATTCAGTATGCGGTCACATTGAACGACTCGGTGAGCGTCAACATCGTTCAATAGCCTAGCGCCGGACGGCACGCGGCATTTCGGCAGCCTGTGAGACCTTCGCGTCTCACAGGCTGTCACGGTTTCGGGCTGTTCAGGCGTGTCCGCAAGTATTCCAGGAGAGTCCGCGCGATGATATCCGTCTTCAGCACAATGCCATCGTCTTTCATGTGGCAAATATCGCCGAAACACTTGCCGCCCCCGCGGATATTCTCGGCCACGGGCACATAGAGCGCTCCGGTGTCCGAACAGAGCGTTCGGACGCATTCGTTGAACAACCCCATCGCGCGGCAGTACGAACTAAACGTGACGTACTTACCGCCCCAATCCCTGCGCATGTTGAAGTCGTAAAACTGCCGTTCGGCACGGGACAGATACGAAGGGTTGGGGTACGCAAAACTGCAGAACGCCATGGGAATTTGCCGGTCATGCGCGACCTTGGCCATCCCGCGCAGGCTCTTGAACACTTTTTGTTCGATCTTCAGCTTCATCACGGCGGGCGGAGGCAGCAGCCAGCGATTGAGATACAGGTTGATAAACTGCGATTCGCGCGCGCGTTTCTGCCAGGGCGCGGCCTCGAACACCCAGTTCTGAAACAACCAATGGCACAAGTCGTTTACGCCGTCGTAATAGACGATCAAGTCCGGGTCGAGATCGAGGTAATCTTGAAACCGCAGCCATTCCCCGAGCGAGGTAATCCCAACCACGCCGCAGTTGACCACATCGAACTTCCGCTCCGGCAAGGCCTCGTTCAGCCGCTCCTCGAGAAGGTTGGGATACGTGGACGCGTTCGTGTTGCCCTCAAACGTCGTGGACGCCCCGATACAGACGATGCGAAAGACGCCTTCGGGTTTGGGAAGCACGACATCGTCATCGCGAAACCCCTTGTTGTTCATGAACGAATCCATGCCATTGAATACGCGCGTCGTCTTGCCCGTGTTGTCCCGAAAGACAAAGAACGGAATCACCCAGTTGGACCCGCCGGGCAACGGCTCGAACGGGCGCTCAACAGCAGCGGCGACATGGGCGGTCGCGCCATTGGCGTCGCGGATGGGAAAGAAGATGGTGGGGTAGACTACCGGTCCATTGGGCGTACGCCACGGCAGGTCAAGGTGCTCGGTGCTCCCCGTTGCGAAGACGCGTTCGATAACCTTGGGCCCGGTGTTGTCAGCGTCGTTCGCCGCCTCGGGAAAGACCTCACCCGCCACACGCGCCCCCTGTTTCGCATCGATCCCCCCTGCCGGCGGCGCGCCGTAACAGAGCGAAGTCGTTCCGTCACGCTCGAAGACCGCCACATATTCGCTGAACGTCTGGGCGAACATACAGCGTTCTTCGTCGTTCAAATCCGCGAACAGCGGCAGCCGCCACGCTTCGTGCGACCGCCGATACTCGTCCGGCCCCGCGGATGCAGGCTCGGGCTGGGATGTCCGAGGCGGCGCCTGTTTCGCAGGCGGCGGCTTGAAATCGTGCTCTTGCGCATCGGGCCAAGGCCGCGCGCCCGTGGTCGCCAGAATGTACGGATTCGAACGCTCGATCCATTTCATTTGGATGCGCGCCCCCCACTCCAGCGCGAGGGCCAAGACAGGCAGCCATAGCAACACTATGGCCACCAAAGCCAGCCCTTTCAGAAACCGCTTCATATCAAGCATCTGCTCCGGACAAACGAACTCACGGGCGGCAGCATACCATCGCCTCCGGCGCCTCTACAATGTGCCGCGATTGACAACTCGCCTGCCGCGCTGCTACCGTACATGCACGGACTAATGAGTAAGAACGATTTCGGAAGTACAATGAAATGACCTGTCATTCTCGCTCTATCGGTGGTTGCGCCTCCGCGGAATCCCCACGCGCGCGGCGCGGTAACTGAACGCCGATGGAACCGCTGGGAACTATCTGGAAGGCCAAGCTGCGCGACCGGACATTTGTCGCGGAACTGGCGCTCACCATCCTGTTATTCGTCATCTCGATCAAGGTCTGCTCGTTTGTGACGCAGTTCATCCACAAGCGTCCAGGCGTGGTCTTGCCCGATCCGATTCTCCAGGTGATAGGGCCGTATCATCTGACCTGGCTGACGTTCGCGCTCATCTGGGGCGGACTCGCAATTGCCCTGGCCAACCTGGCGCGCTATCCCGAGACGCTGCTCATAGGCTTTCAGGCCGCGGCGCTCCTCATGCTGTTCCGCACGGTTACGCTCTATCTCGTCCCCCTTGAAGCCAGCCCCATGATCATCCCGCTCGCCGACCCGCTGGTCATTCGCCTCGCCACCGGCGAACTGGTCATCAAAGACCTCTTCTTCTCGGGCCACACCTCGATCATGTTCCTGCTATGCCTTTCGGCGCGCACCCGCTTTCTTCGCCGGCTGTTTCTCGTGGGCACGATTGGCGTCGCGCTCTGCGTGCTGCTGCAACACGTGCACTACAGCGCCGACGTCTTCGTCGCCCCCTTCATGGCCTACACAAGCTGGCGGCTGACCGTCATCGCCCACGAACGCTTCGCAACCCCGCAGAAGTAGCCAGTTCCTTACGCATTAGCCCCTTGCGCGCAACGCATTCGCCAGTCCCGGAGCGCAGGCAACCACGCCCTGCGTTCGGTGATCGAACGCGCCCATGCCGTAGTCGAACAGCGCCCCGCCCGCGTTGGCGAGGATCAGCGACGCCGCGGCCTGGCCTTCCATACTGCACCCGAAATCGATGAACGCGTCGAGGCGGCCGCGTGCCACGTTGCACAGCGTCAGCGACGGCACAATCAGAGGCATCCCCTTGCGGCACCCCTCGAAAACGTGGAGCCACTCGGCGTGATAGCGCCGGATGTTGTCCATGCGCGCGCTGAATCCGAATCCGACCAGCGCCGAGGCTACGCAGTCGCAATCGGAAACGTGGATCGGCTGTCCATTGAGCGTAGCCTCTCCCGAAGCGCTCGCTTCGTAACACTCACCGGCGACCGGGTTGTAGACATAGCCTTCGACAATCGCCCCTTCGGCTTCGCGCGCGAGCGCCACGGCGAAATACGGCACCCCCGCAATGAAGTTCGCCGTGCCGTCGATAGGATCGAGGATCCAGCGGCCATTTCCGCCGTCGGCAAGTGTCCCTCCCTCTTCCGAGAAGATGCCCGTCGCTCCAGTCGCGTCACGCAATCGGTCGGTCACGAAGCGCTCGATCTCGCGGTCGGCCTCCGATACCAGATCGAACCGGGCCTTTTCGCAGAATCTCGGCGTCTCTCTGTAAAACGATGCCAGCATTGCGCCCGCGTCAAGCACGATTTTCAGCGCGTCCACGTCCCGCCTCCTTCCGTCCCGCCAACGCATCATAGCACCGATCGCTTGAAGGGGCGAGAGCGCGTCTAATACGTTCCGAACGGTGCTACGCTCGGGAGGCTGTATGCCATGAAGAAGCGCAACGCGAACGAGGGCATCGCACCGCGCCCGCGCGTGCCACCGCCTTCGTGTCCGTTCCGGTCTTATCGCGCTACGACCCCTCACGCGTATACATGGCCCACGTCACGGCCGAACTCGTGGCACGGCGCACACTCACGGAGCGACCCCGCTTATGGTGTCAACAGCGAAGCTCGATATACTCAGGTACGCGATGACTCGTGGGATGGGGGTGCGAGGAACCATCGTCGCTCGCCCCCCCGAGTCATGCGTAGCGCAGAGACTCACTGCGCTGTTGAGGGAATAGCGTCAATTGTGTCACCCCTATATCCCCACGCCCCACGTTCCGGCCAAAGATTCTTTCAAGAAGGTGATTGAGACCGGGGGCGTCTGTATACATGCGCCGTATTGCAGCGGGGCCAGTCGTTTGCCGATCGAACGGGCTGCATTAACGCGGCGCTACCAATGGATTTGTCCGCAGGAGCCGCCGGTCAACTTGGCTTGCGCGCGAATGGCGCCTTTTCTAACACCAAACAAGCCTTGGGTATTGCGGTTTCGGATGTTGCGGCCAATCTGCCTGAACGCGTCGCGCGTTTCGCCATAGTCATTCCGGATAGCGTCGCGCGCGGTCCGGTTAAAGTTGCCCTGGTCGAGGTTCGCTTTGCGCTCGCAGAAGTTCATGCCTCCCAACTGGCAGCGTGGGCCATGATTGGACCCGCACGTGCCCCAGTGCCCTGCATATCCGGCGCTCGCCACGCCCACGTTGGCCGTGACTTCCCCGTTCACGAAGAACTCCTCGGTGGCAAGACCGCCGAAGGGATCGACGGAAATGCCGCCGCCAAGCCCAAGGCCCGCCTCGGCGCATAGCGACATGCCTTCGTCTGTTACGCAGATTCCAACTTCCATACCAATTCCTTCAAAGGCGCTGTAGGCCACGCAAAACAACCCGCTGGGATCGCGGCGGTTGACGGGATCGTTGAAGGCGTAGGCATACAGGTTGCTCCCGCCCTGGAACAGCGCGGGATCGCGCGTCATCCACCGCCCGGAAGCGGGCTCGTAGTCACGAAGCCCGAAGCGCACGAGGCCGGTGTCGGCGTCCATGATGCCCCCCGCAAAACCAAGCGGCATGAGGAACGCCGGGTTGCTGTCGTTGAGCAGGCTGCCGTAACTATCCCATGCCATTTGCTTGACCACGGTCCCGGTAGCGTCGGCGATAACTTGCGGCGTTCCTGCTTGGTCGCAGGCGATGTAGTACCACACAGCGCCCCGGCGCATTGCGAACAGGATGCCACCGTTGTCGTAGAAGAACCGCGTCAGTTCGCCCGCCGCGTCGCGGATTTCGCTGACGCGGAACATCGACCCGAGGCCGCCGTACAGGTACTGTTGCGTGCCGCCGGTGTCAGTGCGCGCGACCATGCGGCCGAACCCGTCGTAGGTGTACGTAATCGTCTTGCCGCTGCCAAGGCGCGCCTCCAACAACTCGCCGCGCGTGCTGTACGTGAAGGCATCCGAACCGCGCGTGACGAGCCGCCCGTTATCGTCGAAGATATAGTTGACGCTGCCTCGCGACATCAAGCGGTCGAGGGTGTCATACGACGCCAACTCGGCCGCGCCGCCGTTCCGGCTCGCGCTCGATCGATTGCGGTTGAGGTCGTACTCGTACGCCTCGGCCGCCGCCCCGCCGCGGGTCACCGTAAGCAGTTCCCCGTCGAGGTTGTAGGCATACTGGATGGTCTCGGCGGCGCCCGCTTTGGTTTCGGTCTTCTGAGAGACGTTGTCGACCAAATCGTAGGTCGTCGACAGGTGGTACACCGTCACGCCGTTGACCACGTGCGTGCGCGTCGCGATGCGCCCGTAGGCGTCATACGTGTGGCTCAACGCGAGGGCCGAGTCCGAAATCCGGTCGACGCTTCCCATGGGGCCGTTCCGCCGGAACGTGAACGGGCCATACGTCGTAAGTTCGCCGTCGTCGTCGTAGGCCACCGCCGTCGTCTCGCTTCCGTCAAGGGTAATGGAAACGGGACTGAAGTCGTTGTCGTACGCGATAGCATAGCGCGCGTTGGCTACGCCGGTGAAACCGATCTCCGTAAGCAGGTGGCCATCGTAGGCCAGGTCGGCCGACTGCGCCGCGCCGGACACGGGCGTCCTGGTTACCGTCATCTGGCCGTCGCCGCAGACGCAGCATGACGACGCGGTACCGCTGTACGTGAATGCCACGGTCGCTTCCGGATAGGTGATCGTCTGGACATTGCCGGTCACGTCGTAGCCGAAGAGTTCCGTCTGCGCCATCGGCAACAGGACCGATTCGCGTTGCTGGTCGAGGTTGTACAAGGTGCTGTACATATTTCCGTCGGGCATGAGGTACGAGAGAAACGACCCGGACGGCGTCCGGTCGAATTGGTGGATCGCGCCATTCGGCATGGTCAACTGAACGAGGTCGCCGTTCGCATTGTAGGCGAAACGGTAGACGCGCCCGCTCGGCAGGACCAGCCGCGTCCGCCGGTCGGCGCTGTCGTACTCGAAGACGACCCGGCGGCCCTCTGCGTCGTCCAGCGTGGCAAGGCGGCCCTGGGCGTCGAGCCCGAAAGTCCAATGCTCGCTGCCTTGCGTCATCGCCGCCAAACGCCCGCGGGCGTCGTACTCGTATTGGATTGGCGACACCCCGGAGGACGGGAACTTCTCCTGGATCAGCCGCCCTTGCTCGTCGTAGAAATACTGAACGCGGCGTCCCATTGGCGTGGATATCGCATACTGCCGGTCCTCGGCGGTGAAGCCGAGGTACGTGTACGTTCCGTTGATTGCGAGCGTGTCGTCCTGGGTCAACAGGCTCAGTGCGTCCTCGGGATCCGATAACACCGCGCCGCGCGTCAGGCTAGTCGTCGCGGTAAGCCCGAGCGGCGTGACAACGGTTTGCGAATCGAGGATCGGAACGCTCGTTCCAAAACGCGGGTCAGGCCTGGTTCGTTGCGTAACCCGCGTGCCGTCCGGATACGATATGGTGGTCAGGCCAGACGGGTCCACAATGGCCTCCATGCTCGCGCCGCTTGGCTCCGTGTTGCGCGACTCGACGTCCCCGTTTTCTAGGCGGTTTACCTCGTAGGTCCAGGTTCTGCCGAGGCCGCTGGTTCGCGTAACGATACATTGCTGGTCTTCCTGCCAGCGGCTGAGCGTGGTCGAGCCGCCAAGGGGGTCGCGCTCTTGTGTCAGATAGCCCTCTTCGTCGAAAGCGAACTCGGTGACATTGCCCATGGGATCGGTAAAGGCATTCATCAACCCATGGTCATACGTCATGCTGTACGTCGAGCCGCCCGGATCCGTCATTGCCTCCAGATACCCGTCGCGTACGAGCAGCTCGGTGCGATGCCCGTACGGCCCGACGATGGCGCGGGCTTCGCCCCGTCCGTCGCGCTCGATCTCGGTCCGGTTGCCGTCGCCATCGGTAATGCGGACGACCCGCCCGAAAGCGTCGTACGCGAACGTGTACAGCACGTTCCCGAGCATCGTGTCCAAGGTCTCGATATGGCGGCCCAGTTCATCGAAATGATAGAGCAGCCCGCCGGAGGCGTCGGGCACGAAGAACTCCGCGGTCGTGTAATCGGGCATTGCGGGCGCGACTTTCTTTATCAAGAATATCCCTGCCAGTCCCTCCTGCGGATAGGCAAAGTAGAACGTCCCGTCCGGCGCGCAACACAGCCCCACGACATCGCGGTTCAGGCACCACTCCCGGGCAGGCGACCCCTCGGCGTTGCAGGTCGACGTGTAGCCTCCGGTGCGGCCCACTTCGCGGAGGATGCTCCCGCCCGCAGTGATCTTCGTAATAAACTGGCTTGTCCCCATTTGCTGATCGACAAGGATCTGCCCGGAGCTTGTAACGGCAAGGCCATGCGGACGGAACAAGGGCGAGTCAGTCGCGGCTTCGCCTTCCGTATAGTTGCCGGTTCCGCCCGTGCCTGCAACCGTCTCAACGTTCCCGTCCGTCCGAACCCGGCGCAATCTATGGTTATATGTATCGGCAATATAGAGCGAGCCGTCTGGATGCAGGACAATATCAGATATACCGTTATAGCTTGCATCGCCCGCCGGGTCACCGTCCCCGGCAAATCCCGTCGTCCTGCCGCCCGTAATCCTGGATATGCGTCCGTCCGGAGTGACACAACGAATCACGGAACTCGTAGTGTCTGCGCCACTCGAACCGGCTTCGACAAAATAGAGCGTGCCATCGGGACCGACGGTCATAGAGCTGGCCCCGTGGATGGGCGTATCGAGCGCCAGGTCGCCATCCTCTCCCGCCGGGATAGACGCAGGCCGATCGCCCGTTCCCGCAAATGGGGTGATAATCCCACTCGGACTGATCCGCCGGATAACATGGTTCCCGTAGTCGCTGACAAAGATGCTCCCATCGGGACCCAGCGCCAGCGCGACGGGGATATCGAATTGCGCATCGAGCGCGGGACCGCCGTCGCCGCCGCCCCCCTGCGTGCCCGTACCGGCAATACGCCGCATCACGCCGTCCGGCGACATGCGAAGCAGCCAACGCCCGAATATCTGCCATTCGTCTTCAAAATAGGCCCCATAGGAACGTTCGAGGATATAGAAGCTGCCATCGGGCGCGAGCGCCATGTCGCTCACGTTATGCAGCAAGGCCTGGTCTGCAGGCACGCCTTCGGCTGTGGGAATCAGGAAATCTCCCCTTGGGAACCATCCCCCGCAGGTCGTCACCGCGCTGGCCATGCTCTTGGCCTCGAGGATGTTGCCGTCACCTTTGTACAGGACCTGGCGGTCACGGTCGTACGTATGCACCACGTCAAGCGACCAGCCACCCAACTCTTGGGCTCTCGCGTCCCACGGCCCTATCGTGCCTTGCCAAGTTGTCCAGGCCGTCATCGTCGTTTGGCCGCCGCCGCCACCCGGGTTACGTCCCGGCGCAAAGGTTCTTCCTCCCGAGCCTCCCGATCCGCCCGCCGCGGACATCGTGCCGAACGACCCCGTGCGATACCGCGGATCCTCGGAGGAAACGTATTCGACGGGAAACTCGTAGCCGACTCGGACCGTGATCCGCGCGCGCCCTTGCACGGGCCGCTCATACGCATCCAGCCCATCCCAGACGTAGGTGTAGTTGATGTTGGCGGCAGGTGTGAAGTTCGCCGCAAAGTTCTGGCCCGCTACATCCACGCGGAGCTTCATGCGAAGCGCGCCGGTAGGATACGTCGCGTCGCTAACGGGAATTACCACGGTGTAGTCGCGCGGCGAGGGCACCCGAGAAGTCCAGTAATTCAAGGTAAACCTTGTCCCTGCGACGGGCAGCACCTCGCCCAGCGTTTGATTTTGCATATCGAGGACCGAACCGCCCCTGCGGCACATCCGGCCGTTGAACCAGTCGAATATGGTCGGGTGGCGGCGAAGAGGCCACTCGGCGCCGTCAGGGATGTAAGGCCAGTTCGGATCGCATGGCGTGAAGTGGAGCAGCCTCGAACGCCATAGCGTCTGGCCCGGTTCGTAGAGTTCCGCCACGCGTTGCCGCTCCGCATCGGAGAAGCCTAGCGCCGCCAGCGCTTCGGTGGTGTCGGCCGCGTCGTCCCCGTCGATGTCGATATTCGCCATGCCGTCCGATTCGCTCATGATCTTGATGACGCGGCCGTCTTCGGAAGACTCCCACGCGCCTCTTGCTCGATCGTAAAGTCCCGTAGGTACGATGCTCCCCACGGGAAATCCCACGAAGTTCTCGACGTACATCAGAACCGGCTCGGCAAACTCGACGCTCTTCGCGCCGGCCTTCAAGGCCTCGTCCGCCGTCGCTTCGAAACAGAATGTGGGACCGCAGTACGCAGGCAGGTCCGCCGGCATGGCCGATTGCCATGTCGCGCCCGCCGTGTATTCGGTGAGACGGACATTCATCCGGTCGAGCGAGGCCTTCTGTCCGCCCCGCAACGTCATCTTGGCTTTTGCGGCTTGCGGGAACAGAATTGTGACCTGGCGCGACCCGTCGTCGTCGGTCACTACGCTGCCGCGGGCGACCTGCATCGGCTCCGAGAAATCGATGGGCGTGACCTGCGTGTCGTAGGGAATCATCACCACGTCAGGCATCCAGACGTAGTCGCGCCACGGCACGTCAAGACTGCGCTGCGCGGGCGCGTACCCGTCCTTTTCGAGATTCACGGTAAGTTCGCCGCCGCCGTTGACCGCCATATCGAACATCCCGTCTTCGCGCGTCGACGTATGGCCGAATTCGGGACGATTCAGCACGGCCACAGCCACGCCTGACAAGGGGGCGCCATCGCGCGTGAGCACCTTGCCTCTCAAAACGGCCACGCGCCGCGCCTCGATAGTGGCCGGATCCATGCCTGTCTGGATTGGCGCCGGGCCGTCGTAAAGAAAACGGGTGTCGCGCGCCATGTCACCTGGAACCGTCGGGTCCAATGGAGTCGCGACGTCTGCGGGGTCGGGCGGCAACTGCGCCGTGTCGACCCCCAGGGAAATCACGAGGTCCACAGTTGCTCCCGGAGCAACCTCGGTGCCCTCTGACGGATTCTGACTCACAATCGAGCCGACGGCGATAGTGTCACTGTGTTCGCTGGATCGAATGCCCACTAGCAGGCCGGCTTCTCGCAGCGCATTCTCCGCCGAAGCCTGCGTCATCCCCGCCAAGTTCGGTACGGTCACTGTCTCGCCTTCGCCTTCGCCTTCGCCCTCACCCTCACCCTCACCCTCACCTTCACCCTCACCCTCACCTTCGCCTTCACCCTCGCCTTCACCCTCGCCCTCGCCCTCGCCCTCGCCTTCGCCCTCACCCTCACCCTCACCTTCGCCTTCACCCTCGCCTTCGCCTTCGCCTTCACCTTCGCCTTCACCTTCGCCTTCACCCTCGCCCTCGCCTTCGCCTTCGCCTTCGCCTTCGCCTTCGCCCTCGCCTTCGCCTTCGCCCTCGCCTTCGCCGCTCACAATATAGAGGGCGGTGAGAGTCTGGGTTTCATTTGCCGTGATAAGCGCGCTCTGGGCAGCGGGCGTAGTCCAGCCTACGATGTTTTTGAATGCAACCGGATGCGCGCCTTCAGTGAGATTAGAGACCGTGGCGCCGCTGTCCTGCCACGCCCCGCCGTCCACGGACCATTGCGCCCCGGCCTCAACAGCGGCCTGCGGCGAAAGGCTTACCTGGAGCGAACCCGTCTTATTGCACGCCCCCAACCCAATCAGAAGCACTCCAAGTGTGACCACTCGAAAGACAGAAATCGATCTAGGCATCTCAGCCCCTCCCCTTGATGCTCCCAGTCCATCCTGCATAGTCAGTATACACGTCAATCCTAAATCTGACAAGGACGCAAACCGCGGCGACGCCCTGGGCAGAGGAAACAGAACTTCGCACTGTACAGCCGTCACTTCTCGCTATTTGGGGAGAGCGTTCGCGCATCGCTTCCATCGCCTTCCTCTTCGCTGTTTGTTCCTCCTCCCCCGCCGCAGTGGGATCTTCCGCGCCGTTATGGGTAGAATACCCGCATGGACACAAACTCTCTCGATCACGAGTCGCGCGATATCGAGGCGATCGAATGGATCGATTCGCTGGACGCGGTCATCCGCGACGAAGGCCACGATCGCGCCAAGGACCTGTTGCGCAGGCTTCAGTTGCGTGCGGAGGCCCAGGGCATCCGCCTGCCCTTCACCGCAAATACACCTTACGTCAACACCATCCCCGTCGACGAACAGCCCGCGATGCCGGGCGACCATGCAATCGAGCGCCGCATCAAGAGCATCATCCGTTGGAATGCCATGGCCATGGTGGTGCGGGCGAATCGCGAAGAGCACGGCATCGGCGGCCACATCTCGACGTACGCTTCGGCGGCCACGTTGTACGAGGTCGGCTTCAACTATTTCTTCCGCGGCAAAGGCGAGCGGTTTGAAGGCGACCAGATCTATTTCCAGGGCCACGCGGCGCCCGGTATCTACGCGCGCGCGTTTCTCGAAGGCCGCCTTTCGCAGGAGCAGCTCGAGAATTTCCGCGCGGAGCTTCACCCGGGCGGAGGCCTTTCTTCGTATCCCCACCCATGGTTGATGCCGGACTTTTGGGAGTTCCCGACCGTCTCGATGGGCCTCGGTCCGATCATGGCAATCTACCAGGCGCGCTTCAATCGCTATCTCGAAGACCGCGGCCTGAAACCTGACACAGGGTCCAAGGTGTGGGCCTTTCTCGGCGATGGCGAAACCGACGAACCCGAATCGCTCGGCGCGATCACGCTGGCCTCGCGCGAGAAACTGGACAACCTGATCTTCGTTATCAACTGCAACTTGCAGCGTCTCGACGGACCGGTGCGCGGCAACGGCAAGATCATCCAGGAACTCGAAGCGGCGTTTCGCGGCGCGGGCTGGAACGTGATCAAAGTGGTGTGGGGCAGCGACTGGGACCCGTTGTTCGAGCGCGACACCGAAGGACTGCTGGTCAAGCGCCTCGACGAACTGGTGGACGGCGATTTCCAGAAGTACAGCGTCGAGACCGGCGCGTACATCCGCCAGCATTTCTTCGGAGGCCAGCCGCGCCTTGCCGAACTCGCCCGGAGCTTGACGGACGAGCAAATCCGCAAGCTCAGCCGCGGCGGACACGACCCGCGCAAGGTCTACGCGGCGTTTCGCGCGGCCGTAAATCATCGCGGATCGCCGACGGTCATCCTTGCCAAGACCGTCAAGGGCTACGGTCTCGGCGAAAGCGGCGAAGGCAAGAACATCACGCATTCGCAAAAGAAACTGAACGAAGACGAACTCCGCGATTTCCGCACACGGTTCGGCATTCCGATCTCCGATGAGGAGGTCGCATTCGCGCCGTTCTTCAAGCCTGCGGACGACAGCCCCGAAATGGTGTATTTGCGCGAACGGCGCGAGGCCCTCGGAGGATATGTGCCGCGGCGTTGCTCCGTCAGCGTGCCTATGAAGCCCCCCGAGGACACGACCTTCAAGGAATTCTACGACGGCACACAGGGCCGCGCCGTGTCGACGACGATGGCCTTTGTACGAATGCTATCGAAACTCCTGCGCGATCCCGAAATGGGCAAGCTCATCGTGCCCATCGTGCCGGACGAAGCGCGGACCTTCGGCATGGAAGCGCTGTTCCGCCAGGTCGGCATCTACGCCCATAGCGGCCAACTCTACGAACCGGTCGACGCGGACAACTTCCTGTACTACAAGGAAGCGCGCGACGGCCAGATCCTTGAGGAAGGTATCACCGAGGCTGGCTCGATGTCGTCGTTCATCGCGGCGGGCACCGCGTATGCCACGCACGCGATTAACACAATCCCCTTCTTCATCTATTACTCGATGTTCGGCCTGCAACGCATGGGCGATCTCGTATGGGCCGCGGGCGATTTGCGATGCCGTGGTTTCCTCATCGGAGGCACGGCAGGGAGAACGACGCTTGCGGGCGAGGGCCTCCAGCATCAAGACGGCCACAGCCACCTGCTTGCGACCGCCGTTCCGAACCTGGTTGCGTACGACCCTGCATGGGCCTACGAACTCGCGGTCATTCTGCAGGACGGCATCCGGCGCATGTACGAAGAGCAGGAAAGCGTCTTCTACTATCTCACGGTGACGAACGAAAACTACCCGATGCCGAAGATGCCCGAGGGCGTGCGCGAAGGCATTCTGAAGGGCATGTATAAGTTCCAGGCGTCGGCGCG
Source organism: uncultured Nitrospiraceae bacterium (assembly GCA_964402555.1). Classification (GTDB taxonomy): domain Bacteria; phylum Hydrogenedentota; class Hydrogenedentia; order Hydrogenedentales; family SLHB01; genus CAYOCT01. Next base: position 75,943 of record CAYOCT010000018.1, read on the forward strand.
TGCGGGTCTCCCGCTGCGAGCGCATCTGTTCGGCAGCGGCGCGATCCTCAACGAGTGCCTCAAGGCGCAGCAGATCCTCGAAGAACGCTATGGCGTCGCCGCGGACGTGTGGAGCGTGACGAGCTACAAGGAGCTGCGCCGCGACGGACTGGACATCGAGCGCTGGAACATGCTGCATCCGGGCGAAGCGCCCAAGGTGGCGTACATCACGCAGTGCATCGAGAATGAACCCGGTGTGTTCGTCGCGGCCTCCGATAACGTGAAGGCCCTGCCGGACGGCATCAGCCGCTGGTTCCCGAGGCCTTTGGTCGCGCTGGGCACGGACGGATTCGGACGCAGCGAGTCGCGTAGCGCTTTGCGGGACTTTTTCGAGGTGGATGCGCGGTTTATTGTCGTGGGCGCGTTGTACGCGCTCTTGCGCGAAAAGCAAATCGCGCCGGACGTGGTTGCCGGAGCGATGAAGGAATTCGGCATCGATCCGGAGAAGGCGAACCCGTTGTATCGGTAATACGAGCGCGAATGGGGAGCAATCCAATGGCCATTGAATTCAGACTTCCGGAACTCGGCGAAAACATTGTTTCCGGCACCGTCAGTAAAGTGCTCATCAAGGTTGGCGACACCGTGGCGGTGGACCAGGCCGTAGTCGAACTCGAAACCGACAAGGCAGTGGTCGAGATCCCTTCCACGATCAGCGGCACGGTATCCGAAGTGCGCGCCGCCGTGGGCAAGAGCCTGGCCGTGGGCGACGTCATCTTCGTGGTGTCCGGCAGTACGGACGCGCAGCAGCAACGTCCCGCGCCTCCGCCCGAACCACCGAAGCCGGCGCCGCCTAAGGCTGCGCCCGCGCCCCCTCCCCCACCGCCTCCCGTCGAGCGTCCGGCGCCGACAATACCTGTGGCGGGCCGTACCGCTCTTGCCGCGCCCTCGGTGCGGCGTTTGGCGCGCGAACTTGGCGTCGAAGTCGACGCTGTTCCGGGCAGCGGCCCCGGCGGGCGCGTCTCGGCCGAGGACGTGCGCGCTTTCGCATCGGGTGGCGTAACGACATCCTCTGCCCCTCCGGAACCTCCGGCGGCGCACCCATCAGAATCCGGACGTGCGGGCGGAGTCGAACGCGTCGCGATGAGCACGATTCGCCGCAAGACCGCCGCGCACATGACGACCTCGTGGCAGACGATCCCGCACGTGACGCATTTCGACTGCGCGGACATCACCACTTTGGAGGCGTTTCGAAAGCAGTACGGCAAGCAGGTCGAAGCGGCGGGCGGACGCCTGACCGCGACGACCATCCTCGTGAAGATACTCGCCGCCGCCTTGCGCAAGTTCCCGAAGTTCAACGCGAGCGTCGATATGGAAAACCAGGAGATCGTTTTCAAGGACGCTGTCAACATCGGCGTCGCGGTCGACACCGAGAATGGGCTGCTCGTGCCCGTCGTCAAGAATGCGGATACGAAAAGCCTGGTTGCGCTCTCGACGGAGATCGTCCAGCTCGCCGAGAAAGCGAGGAGCCGCAAGCTCACGCTCGATGAAATGCAGGGCGGCACGTTCACGGTAACGAATCTGGGCGGACTGGGCGGGAAGAATTTCACGCCGATCATCAACGCACCCGAAGTGGCCATCCTCGGCATGTCGCGGTCGCGCGTCGAACCGGTGTTCAGCAACGGCGCGTTCGCGCCGCGTATGATGCTGCCGCTGGCGCTGTCCTACGACCACCGCGTGATCGACGGCGCCGATGCCGCGCGTTTCCTGCGCTGGGTCGCCGAGGCAATCGAACAACCCATGGTAATGTGGCTGGAAGAATCCTGAAGGGGAGACTATGAGCAGTAGCGCCATGCAGACCCAAGTTGCCATCGTGGGCGGCGGACCTGGCGGATATGCCGCGGCATTCATGGCGGCCGACCTCGGCCTGGAAGTGACGTTGATCGACCTGGACCCGAATCCGGGCGGCACATGCTTGTATCGCGGGTGCATTCCGTCAAAGGCGCTCTTGCACGTAGCCAAAGTCATCGCCGACGCGCGTGAGGCGGAACACTACGGCATCACCTTCGCGCAACCCACGATCAATCTCGAACGGCTCCGCGAGAGTGTGCGCGAGATCGTGCAGAAACTTACCAGCGGCTTGGGACAGTTGTGCAAGGCACGCAAGATCCGTTTCGTCCAAGGACGCGCCAGCTTCGCGGATTCCAATTCGCTCAAGATCGTCCACGAGTCGGGCGCCGAAGAAATGCTGCGCTACGACAAGGCTATCCTTGCGGCGGGCTCGCGCCCGGCGATAATGGAGAATCTGTTAATCGATTCGCCGCGCGTGATGAACTCGACCACCGCGCTTCAAATGACGGACCTCCCGAAATCGCTGCTCATCATCGGCGGCGGCTACATCGGCCTCGAACTCGGTTCCGTCTACGCCACGCTGGGCACGCGCGTGACGGTCGTCGAAGCGCTGCCCTCGCTTCTGCCCGGCGCCGACCAAGACCTCGTGGCGCCGCTTGCGGAACGCATGAACGCCATCATGAACCGCATCCTTCTGAACACCAAAGTCGCCGCCATGAAAGACATCGGCAGCGGCGTTCAAGTGACCTTCGAGGGCGAGGACCTGGAACAACCGGTCGAAGTGTTCGAGAAGGTCCTGATCTGCATTGGCCGCAAACCCAATTCGAGCGGGATCAGCCTCGTCAGCACGAAAGTCGAAGAAGACGCCAAGGGATTCGTGGTTGTCGACGAGCAGCGGCGCACGACCGATCCCTCCATCTACGCCATCGGCGATATCGTCGGCAACCCGATGCTCGCCCACAAGGCCTCGCACGAAGGCCGGGTCGCCGCCGAAGCCATCGCCGGCCGCAACGTCGCCTTCGCGCCCCGTGCGATCCCCGCCGTGGTCTTTACCGACCCCGAGATCGCCTGGTGCGGCCTGACCGAATCCGACGCCGCGAAACAAGGCCGCGACATCAAAGTGGCCACGTTCCCGTGGAACGCTTCGGGCCGCGCCGCAACCCTGCACGCAACGGCCGGACTGACCAAAATCATTGCCGACCCCGAGACCGACGTCGTGCTCGGCGTAGGCATCGCGGGTTCCGGCGCGGGCGAACTCATCTCCGAAGGCGCTTTGGCCATCGAGATGGGCGCGCTCGCCAGCGACATCCATCTCACCATCCACCCCCACCCCACGCTCGGCGAAACCCTCATGGAATCCGCCGAGATCATCTTCGGCAGCAGCACCCACGTGTATCGGAAGTGAGAGGAAGACTACCAGGCGACCATGGATTCTCGGCCAAAGCTAATCGAGATTCGGCAGTCCTGCGATTGTCATCAACATGACTTTCCAAATTTCACAATCCCGCCTGCCGATGTGATTTTCATGCCGCCAGGTGTCAGGGCTTGTCAAGGTTGGAACGCTGAGGGCGCTTCAGTAACGTGTATGCGCTCAGTGCCAGCCCAACGGATGTGACCAATCCACCCCACACCGTGAAGAGGGGCACGTCATGAGCCAAGGTTAGCCGAAGTACCATGTAATCCGTGGAGGTTTCATCTCCGATCATGACGTCAAGGAAACCGTGCTCATTGAGCTGCGGGATGAGGTCAAGCGTGCCTCCGCCGAAGGCCGGATCCAGAGGGAGTTCCGCAAGGTCGACCAATACTGTCTCATCATCCGGGGCTAACCATTCTCCACCGGGCTCGACAAAGCCCGTGCCATAGAACTGACCGGGACAGCAATCTCCAAAGAAACGAAACCAAACGTTGTCGTCAAAGCCAGTCACCGTCCCGTCATCAAAGAAGATCGCTATCTGATCGGACAATCCTAACGCGCCGTTGGGAATCACACGAATTCGAAACTCAAGCTTCGCCTCAATAATATCGTTCGGAAGGCCGGAAAAACGGTGAAGCAGATACGAGTTGACTTCGATCGAACTACCCGGGACCAGATCTTTCTCCTCGTCAAAGTCGTGGAAACCCCGGTCGGAAACGATAACAGACATCAAGTGGGAGTTGGGCGCTGACGGTTCCGTCGGTAGCGCGAAACCATCGGGTGTGCCCGCTGGTATTACCATCTCCGTCACGGCCCAAGCCTGTCCCGCGACGAGACAGAATACGGTGAAGACTGCCGCACGCGTCGACGCACCCATACCTCTTCCCTCCATGTTATCCCGCAAATCCGCATTATCGCTTTATCTGAGATTTCCCTATGAGCCAACCTGCGATCCGCGCTCGTCATCCGCCGTTCATTTTAGTCATTCTTGCTGATGTCGTCAATGCGGCGAATTCTTCTGTCATCGCCGCTTCTTGGGCCACTTGCTTTTCGGTTCCAGCGACTGATGAAGCTTCTCACCGTTGGTGCCACGAATTCGGACGCAGCTCACCATCAGATGTTCGGGGGTTTCTGTTTCTGCGAACGCCATCACGGTCATGTCGGCGCCGAAATCAGTGACCCAAGGTCGCCGGGATCCGATAGTGTATAGCTGCGAACACTCGCCGGGGCATTGTCGCCTCGGCCATCTAAAACGTAACGTAACGGGCGTGGGCCTCGACCCTGACGCCTATCTCAACCAGTGCTGCTCTTAATGCTGTCAAGGGCCAATGGTTCACACGCCGCAGGAGCACAAGCCGGCGAAAGAAATTGCCCAGGTCGTGTGCTCATACAAATAGTTATAGCATCTATTTGTCCATATTTATGCGCTATGAGAGTCGAATCCATTTCACGGCATTCCTGCCTGCGTCGATCCCCCGCTCGGCCGTGCCGCGTCTTCCGTCGTACTTCCCTGCCGCCTTATTGCCCGACTTTGGTTCGTCACGATGAAACCGACCCGAGGAAACAGTTCGCCCTCGTGCCATGCCGCCAAAGCCACGACCCGACGGAGTTGGGCCTAGCTCATGGCCTGATAGGTGAGGCTCCTGCAAAAAAGACCATTGGCGCCTTGTATGGCCATCCTACCGGACGGGTCAGAAAACGCTCAATGGTGCGCCGCAAGTTATGGCTCTTCCACCCACGACAAAACGCATGGCCAGATCAACATAAAACCGCTCGGCATCGATCGTGTCCTCATAATCGGCGAAATGACTGAACACGGACTGGAGCAACAAGGCCGTTACCGTATGACGGGTTTCTGTCCCGGCCGCCAATCGTCGAAGAAGTCTTCCGCCATAGCAGTCATTCCGAGGCCATCATCCAACTCTCCACAGGCCAACAATCCCGAATCGCTCGGAACCTTGGAACCATGAGACTGGCGCTTCAGACTGCGGTCAAAGGCGATCCGTAACACGGCTTTCTTGACTTTACCCATCGGATTTCCTGCTCTCTTGTGTCATGATCTTGAGAATCCTCCCAATTCATACGGGCAAACGATTCCGGCGGGTCTCCAAATGACTCAACCCAAAGGGAAAATCCGGATAAGGACTTACAGTCGCAATCGCATTGCTTGTCAGCGCGCCTTGATACCCAAGACAATCGGGTCGAGTTTGTGAATGTGGCGGACGGAAATGTATGCGGGGGCGGAATCGTATGCGCCGTCGTTGACGAGGAGCAGGATATCGGTCCGCAGGTTGCGTTGTTTGTCGGTGGGCATCCAGGGAATCGTGATCGTCAGAATGGACTTGGCCTCGTTTGCCGGCTCGATGGTGGCGTTGCCGCGCAGGACGGACGCATAGTACGAGGCAATCGACTGCCCGGTATCCGCCCAACTATAACGAAGATCCTCTTTCAGCACGAGCGTCTGGCCTTCGCGGATCGCGGCGAAGAACGCATAGGCGGTGTCCTCGCAGTAGGCCTCGCCGCCGTGGTTCGCGGCGGCGTCGCTTTTCACTTCCACGGAATCGACACGCATGCGGCATACCGGCGGGATATGCTTCAACTCGTGGGCCGCGTTGATGAGACCGTCGAGAAAGGGCGATTCGCCATGCGCGTTATCGGCGGCCTCTTCGGGCAACGTGTAGGCGGGGACATGCGCGGCGGGTTCCTTGATGCCGCCCGCGATCCGGCTTTTGAACAGATACATCAACGTGGGCACGTAGAGTCCGCTTCGCAGCATGCGCGTCTTGAGCTCGGGGGGCAGCGCGGCCGAGGCGTACGCAATCGGTTTGAGCAGGGCCGCGTCCGTTCCCGATGCGCCAATCGAATGCAGGTAGAACGGACTCAGGAACGAGAAGGCGTCAGCATCGGGCACGCACGAGCGTAGCGCGGGACCTATGAAAAGGAAGTTGTTCTCGTAGAACGTGCGAAATTTCCGTTGGAAGGCAGGCTTCTCCGGGCGTGTCTCGTAGTAGGCACGCAGGAATTTGCGCGACGTGCCCTCGACGACGCTCATTTCGCCGTCCCCGTAGGACTGCACGCCCATCGTCACGCGCGCGGGAAAGATATGCTCGCCCGACGATCCGAAGGTGCGCACGGGCGACTCAAACTTGAGCTGCGGGAAGCACGACGGACGCAGACTCGAGTGCCCATTGTCGAAGCTGCGGAACGTGTCCTGCGTCAGTCCGGCGGCGCCTCCCTCCCGATACCACACATTAACCCGCGCGACCCATCGCTCGCCCGCTGGGTTCTTGTACGGCGACGACCACTGGTCATACGCAAGGGGTTCTGATTTCTCCGGCGCCTTCGAGGCTTCGGGCCATTTCGCGATAAACGCGGAATCGAAAGTATCGGACCAGAGCGGCGAACCCGGCCGCGCATCCAGCGACGCCCCGAAAGGAGGTATCGACAGCGGCGGCACGGACTCGTGTTCCGCGCCCAGCAGCGCAAGAACAACAAAGACAAGAGCAAGCATCGCGACCTATCGTCCGGCGCGTGAAACTGCGCCTCATTAAGGCGGTGTCGAGCCACCGCACTCCACGTTTTCTTCTTCACTTCCTGCGTGGTACTCTTTGCGCTCCATGGTAACAACTTGGCGGCAGAACTTCATGAAAAGGACGCTGGGAACATACTACGACCGCATGGCGGCGCACTACGGCCAGACGCACTGGTGGCCCGGGGATACGCCTTTCGAGATCGCCGTCGGCGCGATCCTGACGCAGAACACCGCCTGGACGAATGTCGAGAAGGCGATTGCCAACCTGAAGCAAGAACGCCTGCTCGATGCGCGCGCGATCCTCGATTGCCCAACGAAACGGTTGGAAAAGGCGCTGACCCCCTCGGGGTATTTCCGCGTGAAGACGGTGCGACTGCGCAGCTTCTGCGCGCATCTCGTCGAACACTATGAGGGCGACATCGGGCGCATGGCCGCGCAGCCACTGGAATCGCTCCGTACGGAACTCCTAGGCGTCAATGGGATTGGACCCGAAACTGCGGACGACATCCTGCTGTACGCCTGCGGCAAGATCGTGTTTGTCGTCGACGCCTACACGCGCCGCATCTTCAGCCGCCACGGCGTCGTCCCGCACGATATCGCCTACGAACCCCTGCGCGCGTTCTTCGAGAAACACGTCCAGCCCAACCTGCACCGGTACAAGGAATATCACGGCCTGATTGTCTGGACCGGCAAGGACTTCTGCCGCCGGAATCCCAAGTGCGAAGCGTGCCCGCTGAAACCCCTGCTCAAGGGCGCCCCGCTGCTCTTCGACTGACCCGCGTGTGTTCGCCTCCCACCACCAATACGCCGCGGCATCTTGTTGGCTTGACACCGAGCATACCTTCTTGCTCTTGCTCTTGCTCTTGCTACCTCATGAATCGAATCACAACCTCCTGTCATTCTGAGCGAAGCGAAGAATCTCACCCGCGGTAGAAGCCTCGCCTGCCAGGAGATTCTTCGCTTCGCTCAGAATGACAGGAGGTCCAGCGTTCCTCTAAGCATCGGCGCCACACACGACGTATAGCACTTACATTCTCCCGAGTGAAGCCACACTTCATGACGACTCGTAATCGTCCTTGCAGTCTGAATCGTTTCAGCGTCTATCCTCGCTTTCTATGCGTTCTGTTCGTGTAGTTGATCTGGTCTTGGTAGCCGCACCCGGTGAATCGACTTCCCTGCCTGCCTTCGATTACGATTAAGAGCAAGAGCAAGAGCAAGAGCAAGAAGACGAATATGAATACGAACCGTTGCGAATCAGGCTACAATTGCCGCCGCTCGTCTCGGTAGGAGCGCCATGGCGACGAATTCACGAGAGGCCCTCATAAGCGCCGCGAAGATGTACCGCGTGGCGGGCAAGCTGTACACGTGGCTCCCGTATGTCTTCGCCCGTAACGGCTATGCGTTTCCTCCGCGTCACTACTATTTCGAGGTCACGCGCCGCTGCAACCTGCGTTGCGCGATGTGCCAGTACGTGAACTGGCTGCGCGACACGCCTGTCCCGGTCCAGCGAGAGGGCGAACTGACGACCGCGGAGTGGCTCGACGTTATTGACCAAGTTCAGCGGCTCAGTCTAGTAACGTTTACCGGCGGCGAGCCGTTTGTGCGCGACGACTTTATGGAACTGCTCGAACGCGCGAGCGCGCGATGCCGGACGCACCTCATATCCAACGCGGTCTTGCTGACCGCAGAGCGCGCGCGGCGGTGCCTCGATCTTGCGCCTCGCCGCGCGGGCGGACTCGGCTTCAACTTCATGGGCGTCTCGATCGAAGGCCCGCCCGACGTGCACGACGCCATCCGCGGCATGCGTGGCGCGTACGAGCGCAGCATCGCGGGCATCAAGGCCGTCACTGCACTGCGCGACAGCGCGCGCAAGGCATGCCCAATGGTCCACGTCACAACGGTAATCCAGGCGGCCAATGTCGACACACTTGCGCGCATGCCCGAGATTGTCGCGAGCGCCGGCGGTAACGTGCTGAACTTCACGCTCGAAGTGCGGAACTGGGAGATCGAGGGCATAGGCAGCGTTGACCCGGCAACGTTCAAACCGTCAGACATGGTCTATCCGCGAATCGACTCGCAACGCTTGCTGAAAGCGCTGCGCGATACGCGCGAGGCCGCGGTCCGCGCCGGGATCGAGGTGCGCATGCCCGACATGCCGGACGATGTTATCGCGAAATACTACGACGGCGAGATGCGTCTCGAAACGTTCCGCTGCAACAGTCTTTGGACCAACATTATCGTCGGCGCGAAAGGCGATGTCTTCCCGTGCTGGCTCACGCGCGCGGGCAACGTCCGCGAGTCGTCGTTGAAGGAGTTGTGGAACGGCCCGGCGATGCAAGCGTTTCGCCGAAAGACTCGCGCGCATCTCTATCCGCCCTGCGCCGGCTGCTGTTTTCTGTCGTACCGAGGTTAAGAAAGGAATCGCACGTATGAACCCCGTGTCCGTACTCGTCGTAGGCAGCGCGAACGTCGACCTCGTGGCCGGCGTGCCGCGATGCCCCAAGCCGGGCGAGTCTCTGATCGGCTCGTCGTTCCAGACCGTAGCAGGCGGCAAAGGCGCCAACCAGGCCGTGGCCGCGGCGCGGCTCGGCGCCCGGACGAGTTTCGCCGGATGCGTCGGGGACGACGCGTTCGGCGCGATGCAGCGCGCGACCTTGTCGCAAGACGGAATCGATATCGCGCATCTGAAGACGCATCCCTCCGAACCCACGGGCACCGCCGTGATTCTGGTCGCGGAGACGGGTCAGAATTCCATCGTGGTCATCCCCGCGGCGAACCACGGTATCGCGCCGGAAGACATCACAAAGCTGGAACCGTTGTTCGCCACGCTCGATGCCGTGCTGCTGCAACTCGAAATCCCGCTCGCGACCGTCGAGGCCACGCTCGATCTCGCGCGGCGTTGCGGCGTCCTGTCGATCCTCGACGCCGGACCCGCGCAAAAAGTCCCCGAGTCGATCGTGCGCAAAGCGGATCTCGTCTCGCCCAACGAAACGGAGACGGAAACGATGACCGGCATCGCCGTGCAGTCCGTCGACGATGCCCGGCGCGCGGCGAAGACGCTTCTGGCCATGGGCGCCCAAGAAGCCCTCATCAAGCTGGGCGCACAAGGCGCGTTCTATCTGGGCGACGGAGAGGTCTACGCGCCCGCGTTCGAGGTGTCGCCGGTCGATACAACCGCCGCGGGCGATGCGTTCACGGCTGCGATCGGCTGCGTGTGGAAGAGCGCTCCGCGTGCGGAAGCGTTGCGGTTTGCCAACGCCGTGGGCGCTCTCGCAACGACCGTATCGGGCGCGCAGCCTTCGATGCCGTCGCGTGACGCCGTGCTGGCTTTCCTGAAGGAACGAGGAGGATGGGGTTGTGAGTAAGATGATTTGTGCGGCCTCGGTGATGTGCGCGAACCTTCTCCGTCTGGAGGACGACCTGAAAGCGCTTGAAGAAGCCGGGTGCGACGAATTGCACTTCGACATCATGGACGGCATGTTCGTGCCGAATTTCACGCTCGGGTTCGACATGATCAAAGCGACGCGCCGGGGCTGCGGGCTGCCGTGCGCGGCGCACCTGATGATCACGCACCCGGAGGACTACGTCGACCGCTTCATCGAGGCCGGGTGCGGCGTCATCGTCGTCCATGTCGAGACCTGCCTCCACATGCAGCGCCTCCTGACCCGTATCCGCGACGCAGGCGCTTCGCCGGGAGTGGCGTTGAATCCCGCAACACCTCTGACGAAGCTCGACTACTTGCTGGACTACGTCGACCGCGTCCTGGTCATGACCGTCGACCCAGGCTACGCGGGCCAGACCTTGATCAAGAGCGCGTTCGATCGCGTGCGCATTCTCAAAGAAGTGATCGATTTCCGCGGTGTCAACGTGAAGATCGAAGTCGACGGAAACATCAGTGTCCATAACGCCGCGCTACTGTCGAGGGCTGGGGCGCAGATCTTCGTCCTCGGCACGGCAAGCATCTTCAAGGGCGGCCCGCTCGGGCCGGCGTTGCACGAGTTCAAAGAAGCCGTCGCGCGCGAACGCGCCCTGGTCTAGTGGAGGAAGCAACCCTGATGGCATTCGCTCCACGGAAGACCGGGCGGGCTCCGTGTCATTGCGAGCGTAGCGAGGCAATCTCGCAACATACCAATACACGGCCCCGAGGGAGGTTGCTTCGCTACGCTCGCAATGACACGGATGTGCTAATATACCAGGAGCACATACATGCGAAACATTGAACTGAAAGCCCACCTTCGCGACCGCCAGCAGGCGTTAACCGCGTGCCGCGATCTCGGGGCCGCATACCAGGGCGTCATCCACCAGCGCGACACGTACTACCCGGTCAAGGAAGGCCGCCTCAAGCTACGCGAAAGCGAGCCGGGCGAGGACTATCTTGTATTCTATCGCCGCCCCGACCTCGCGGGCCCGAAAGGTTGCGACTATCTGATTCAAACCATCGACCGCTCAGTCGCGCCACTCCTGCGCGAGGCGCTCGGGACCGTCGCGGTTGTCGAGAAGACGCGCACGCTGTTCGTTTGGGAAAACGTGCGCATTCACCTGGATCGCGTCCGCGGCTTGGGCGAGTTCATCGAGTTCGAGGCCGTGCTTTCGGACGATTACGACGACGATGACGGCTCGCGCAAAGTTGAGTATCTCCGGGAGTCCTTTGCGCTCGATCCCGCGGATTTGATTGAAGGCTCGTATCTCGAACTGATGCAGAATCGTCCGGCGCAACCGTGGACCACGCCGCCCATATTGCACGCTGAAGAATAGCCCCGAACCGGCTATCTTGCGGCGAGCCTCTTGGCGATCTCGGCGACGTGCTTGCCCTGGAAACGGGCGATCGTCAGTTCATTCTCCGAAGGTGTCCGCGACCCGTCTCCGGCCGCGAGCGTGGACGCGCCGTACGGCGTTCCGCCCGTAATCTCGTTCATGTTTACCAGGCCTTGCTCCGAATAGGGGACCCCGACGACGATCATACCGTGATGCAGCAACGTCGTATGAAAGCTCGTGATGGTCGTCTCCTGTCCACCGTGTTGCGTTCCCGTGCTAGTGAAGACGCTGCCCACCTTGCCGATCAGCTTGCCTTCCATCCACAGCCGCCCGGTTTGATCTAGGAAATTGCGCATCTGTGCGCACATCATGCCGAACCGCGTGGGTGTGCCAAAGATAACCGCATCGGCCTCGGAGAGATGCGCCGGATCCGCGACCGGGACTTGGGCGAACGCCGCCCGCGCCGCCTTGGCGCCCGAACGTTCGAGCGCCTCTTCCGGCATCAGTTCAGGGACCTGCAGCAGCTCGATGCTCGTGCCGTCGACGCTTCGCGCGCCCTCCGTCACCGCTTCCGCCAAACGATACACGTGCCCATACATACTGTAGAACACGACCTGAATCTTCGTAGCCATGGTACTGCTCCTTTCCGCTGCGCGAACGGCGTCTATTATACCGTCACGAATTGGTTCCCAGCATAATAACACGCGGCGTCTCTAAAATATGCCGGGATCAGTTCCCATGCGCAAGGCCCCCGTGTTATACTTCGTTCATGGGTTCCAAGTCCTTCTGGAGGTTTCTGCATTACTCGCGCCCGTACTGGCGGCTATCGATTTCGGCCATCGTCTTCGGCGTGCTGAAGTTCACGATGGCCCTGTTCCTGCCCGCAAGCCTGGGCCTCGTCACCAAGTACGTGATGCTGGACACTCTTTCGCTTCACGAGAAGGCGATGCGCCTGTTCATGCTCCTCGGCGGATTGACGCTGGCGCTCGCGCTTCGCACACCCGTCACGTACCTACGCTCTTATCTTGCCGCGAAAGCGTGCTACCAGACCGTGTGCGACATCCGCATGGACGTATTCCGCCACGTGCAGCGTCTCAGCCTCGCGTTCCACCACCGCCGCCGGACAGGCTCGCTTACCGCGCGCCTCATCGGCGATCTCAACGACGCCCAGGGCATCCTGAGCGAGGGCGTCATCGACGTCGGCATGGACACGCTTTTCCTTGTCGGCATCGCGGCGTTCCTGTTGGTCCTCGACTGGAAACTCGCCGTCGTGAGCCTCTTCACGCTGCCCATCTACGGCATCGTCTTCCGCTCCATCAACCCGCGCCTCCGCCACGTGGCGACGCAGGTCCAGAAGCAAATGGAGGAGATGTCCGGGGAAGTCACCGAGAAACTCGGCGCGATCCAGGTCGTGAAGTCCTTCGTACGCGAGGAGTCGGAAGCCGAGAGTTTTTCGAGCCGCCAGTTTCAGTACTACACAAAGGTGCTCAAGCGCGTGCATCTGCGCACCACGCTCACCTCGTGGGCTGAGTTCCTCCAGGCGTTCGGCCCGGTCGTCGTCATCTGTTACGGCGGCTATCGCGCCATTCACGATCCGACCTTCCTGCCGAAGCTGATTGTCTTCTACGGATTCATCCAGCACCTCTACCTGCCGACGCGCCGACTGGCCGACTGTTCGGCAATCATCCAGGAGAAACTGGCCGCCGTCGACCGCGTCTTCGAGATCCTCGATAGCGAGCCCGACATACAGGACGCCCCTGACGCCACGGCCTTGGGCCGTGTCCAGGGCCACATCCGTTTCGACCACGTCAGCTTCGGCTATTCCGGCGACAAGCGCGTGCTCGAGGACATCTCGTTCGAGGTCAATCCCGGCCAGGCCGCCGCGATTGTCGGACGCAGCGGCGCGGGAAAGACCACGCTGGTCAATCTTGTCCCGCGCTTCTACGACGCGCTCGACGGCGCCGTGTACGTGGACGGCCACGACGTGCGCGACGTCAAAGCGCAGTCCTTGCGCCAGAACATCGGCATGGTGCTCCAGGACTCGATCCTGTTCACGGGCACGATTCGCGAGAACATACTCTACGGCAAGAGTGGCGCGACCGAAGAGGAGATGCTGCGCGCGGCGCGCATGGCCCATGCGGACGAGTTCGTCGAGACGCTGCCCGATGGGTACGACACCCTCGTCGGCGAACGCGGCGTCACGCTCAGCGGCGGCCAGAAACAGCGCATCAGTATCGCCCGCGCTTTCCTGTGCGACCCGCGCATCCTCATCCTCGACGAAGCCACATCGAGCCTCGACTCGCACGCGGAACTCGTCATTCAGGAAGCGCTCCGCGAACTCATGCGCGGACGCACGACGCTCGTCATCGCCCACCGCCTCTCGACGATTGTGGACTGCGATTTCGTGCTGGTCCTCGACGATGGGCGCATCGTCGAACAGGGCTCGCACCCGCAACTCATCCGCAACGACAGCCTTTACCGCCGCCTCTGCGAAGAGCAATTCGGCAAAGTCCGCCTGCGTGAGTTCGTCCCCAAACCCGCCACGCGCGACTCGGTGCTCCAGTCCTGAGGAGTGATCCGAGCGACCCTCTTGCCACATGAGTTCTAAGGCTCGTCACCTCTGATGTGGGCATCTGTTCACGACCCGGCCACAGGAGCGATACAGCACTCCTGAAGAGCCACCTCAACGCAGAGATGCGGAGAACGCCGAGGACCGCAGAGACTCGGCGTCCCTCCGTGGCCTCTGCATCTCTGCGTTGGAGGAAGCCTCTTTCTATAGGTAGTTGCCCTTCAAGACGCTAACCAACTGCTGACAGGAGCATGTGAACGGCGTCTCAGACGCGAAAGACGCCCTAACGGTGCTCCGCCACATGTCGACAGGTCAGGACGCGACGGGTATTAAGTCGATTCCGTCCTTCTAACACGCTATGCGCCCTCAGCTTTGCGCCAACTTGCGCTTGACGGGGCGTGGTGCTATAAGAAACGCCCAATCAGGTGAAGGAGTGGATCATGAAGACAGTGTGTGGCGATAGCGTAGCGAAGGCGGCTCGGGCCGCGTTAGAAGCGGGTCAAGGGATTTTGCGGCTGGCGCCGACGTGGGTGCCGAGGTCGTTCTTGCAGCCGGGGCGGCGGCTAAAGCTGCACCCCGACGATTACTATGCGCTGGGCACGCATCGCGGCGGCATCGACGAGCGCTGGTTCGCGTCGACGACGCATGCGGACAACGAGGGCGCGCCGGACGACGAAGGGCTGAGCTATGTGGTGAGCGATGGCGCGCGCTTCACGTTGCGCGACGCCGTGGGTGCGCTGGGCGCGGACCTCATCGGCCCGGACATCTGGAACAAGTACAAGCGCTGGCCGGTGTACAGCAAGTTCTTCGACAACATGGGGCCTATCCCCCACCACCTGCATCACAATTCCGAGCAGGCGGCGTTGCTCGGACGCGAAGGCAAACCGGAATCGTATTACTTCCCGCCGCAATTGAACCCGATCGGGGACAACTTCCCGTATACGTTTTTCGGACTCGAACCGGGCACGACGCGCGAAGACGTGCGGCGCTGCATCGAGCACTGGAACGATGGCGACAACGGCATCCTTGATCTCTCGAAGGCGTATCGCCTGAAGCCGGGGACGGGGTGGCTGGTCGGGCCGTGCATCCTCCACGCGCCGGGTTCGCTGCTGACGTACGAGCCGCAATGGGGCAGCGATGTGTTCGGCATGTATCAATCGCTGGTCGAAGGCCGCGCGGTGCCGTGGTCGCTACTCGTCAAGGATATCCCCGAGGACAAGCAACAAGACATCGACTATATCGTCGACCAGATCGACTGGGAAGCGAACGTCGACACGCATTTCAAGGACCATCACTTCCTAGAACCGATCCCCGACGGCGACACGGAAAGCGAAGGCTACGTCGACCGCTGGGTCGATTACGGCAAGGTGGGCGGTAAGCAGTATTTCTCGGCCAAGGAACTGACGGTCCAGCCGGGTGTGAAGATGACCCTCAAGGACAACGGCGCGTCTGGCGTGATCGTGACGCAAGGACGCGGGCGTATCGGCGGCCTGCCGCTCGAATGCCCGGCGATGATCCGCTTCGGCGAGCAGACGGAAGACGAAGTGTTCATTACCGCAAAGGCCGCGCAGGAAGGCGTGGTCATCGAGAACCTGGCGAAAACCTGCCCGCTGGTCCTGCTGCGGTATTTCGGTCCGGACGTAAACCCGAATGCGCCCGAGGTGGGCGACTACAGGAAGTAGTAGCGCCCATCCAATAGGAAGAGAGGCGATCGGTGTCCTGATTTCGTCGATGCGGCCGTGCTTGAATCGGAGAACGCGGCGCGCCTAGACTTGCTTGGAGACAACTCGCCAGGAAACGACGATGACGGTAGCCGAGAAGATACTGGAAAAGATCGAGCACCTTCCGCCTGACAAGCAGGGAGAGGTGCTCGATTTCGCAGAGTTCCTTGCTTCACGAGAGGCCTCGAACGGCCCGCTGAAAGATCTGGAAGGGGCATGGGCGGACTTGAACGTTCACATTACGGAAGAAGACATTGCCGAAATGCGCCGGGAGGCATGGAAGAACTTCCCGCGCGACATATCGTGACAGCATGCTACTCGACACTCACGCAGTAATCTGGTATTTGTTCGAGCCTTCTCGACTTACGGAAGGCTCTTTGACCGCGATTCGTAACAGCGTTCAACGTGGCAGCCGCGTATTGATCTCGGCGGTTTCTGTCCTGGAGTTGATCTACCTGATTGAAAAGGGGAAAGTCGAGGAAATCGTACTGTCGCGCCTGCAAGACGAACTGTCAAGACCAAAGCCAACCATCGTCTGTATACCCTTTGACAACCAAATCGCGACAAAAGCCCGTCGTATTCCAAGGGAACAAGTACCGGATATGCCGGACCGCATCATCGCGGCAACCGCTTTGTATTTGGGTGTGCCGTTGATCACGCGGGACCGGCGGATTCAGGCCGCGAATATTGAGACAATCTGGTAGGGCCGGAGCGCTAGGCTTCGTCCCCCAAAGGCAGAAGGAGGAATGACCGTGAAACGCATTTCCATTGGCACCTGGTGTTACTCGATTGGGCCGTACGCGGACAATCCGGTACCGTGGGACGAAATCGTGACGAAGCTCGCGGCCCTCGGGTTCGACGGGCTCGAACTGGGCGGGTTCGGCATTCATCCGAATCCGGACATCATGCCGGACAAGGAATCGCGCGCGAAGTGCAAGCAGGGCGTCGCGGACGCGGGGCTGGCATTTTCAGGGCTGGCGGCGAACCTGTGGGGCGAGAAGCTGATCAACACCGATGACAACTCGCACTACCTCAGCGAGTTCAGCAAGAACCTCGATTTCTGCGTGGACCTCGGGATCCCGGGCATCCGCGTGGATTGCGTCCAGCCGCCGACGATCTTCGACGAGGTCGACGAAGACACCGCGCGCAAGCGCGTCGTCTCGACGTGGAAGCGGTGCGCGCGCGAAGCGGCGGACAAGGGCATCTACGTGACGTGGGAATTCGAGCCTGGGTTCGCGTTCAACAAGCCGTCCGATATCGTCCGCATCGTGGACGAGGTCGGCGACGACAACTTCGGCGTGCAGTTCGATACATGCCATGCGCACATGGTCGCGGCAGTGGGCGCGCGGCAGCCCGGAACGAAAGAAACGCTGCCCGGCGGCGCGCTCGAACTGGCCCAGAAACTGCGCGGGAAGATCAATCACGTGCATCTGATCGATTCCGACGGCACGCTCCACGACGACGAGACGAGCACGCATGCGCCGTTCGGCGATGGCATCCTCGACTTCGACGCGCTCCTGCCGGAATTGAATCGCTCAGGCATCAAGCACGACTGGTGGACCATCGACCTGTGCTTCTGGCCCGACGCATGGGTCGTCACCGCGGACTGCAAGCAGGCCATCGACAAGCTGAACGCCAAGTACGGTGGCTGACCTACGACATCGTTGCGCCAGCCCGTCCTCGCCGTAGGGCCGCGAGTACAGAACGGCTGTAAGACAGGACGATTGCTGACAAGACGATGTGTGGCACATTCCTCGCCGTCTCCTACGTGGAGACGGCATCTTTCTTGTTCGCGTATAGGGAGGACGGTGTAAACGGGTTCAGGCGAGGAGGCGTGACGCGCCAGAGCGTGCTAATACGCTCGACTGTATTCCCCGTTTCCAATCGTCCTGTCTCCGTACCGCGACCACCTCAAAATGGGACGGTAGTTTATAAATCACACAAAAATATGAAAAATTGGCATTTTGAGCTTGCTAAAAAGAGAATTCTAAGGTATGATTGAGTTGTAGGGAAGTGTTTTTAATCGCCTCACCGAAGTGAAGTTGGAGGGGAGAAAGTCGCGCCGTGGGTCGCGTCGTGCGCTGGGCTGCAGGCTGCGATCCAGTGGTGCGGTGGCGGCACTCCCATTGAAGTGAGAGCAGTAATCATGAAGACGTGGTGGGTTGCAGGGGCTGTGGTCGGGTTGGCGTGGTGGAGCTTGGGGCAGACGCAACTGGCGTATGCTAAAGCCTCGCCTGAAGAGGGCGAGGTGACACGCACAACGGGAGACGCGCCCGACATCAAGATGCTGAAGGTCTCGGCGGGCAAGTTCGACATGGGCCGCCGTGACGATGGCGACGACGCCACGTTTGGAAAACCCGATGAACTCCCGGTGCACAAAGTCCACTTGAGCAAGTATCGCATCGGCGAATACGAGATCACCAACGAGCAGTACGCCGCCGTTCTGAATTGGGCGCGAGAGAAGGATTACCTCAAAGACGCACAGGGCGGCGGGTGGAAAGGCTCGGGCGACATCTATGGCGGCGGACCGCCCGTGCAACTCCTGGTCAAGCTGTCGGACCCCACCTGCGACATCGTGTGCGTGGACAGAAAGTTCGTGCCCCGCGAACGGCCCGGCCTCGCCGGCTCGACCGTCTATTCCATGGACCATCACCCCATGGTCTGCGTGACGTGGTTTGGCGCGGTGGCGTTCTGCAATTGGCTGAGCGAGTGGAAACACTTGCCGCGCTGTTACGACCTGTCAGCTTGGAGCCTGGAAACCGGACCTCCGCATCACGCCGGATTCCGGCTTCCGACGGAGGCGGAGTGGGAACGCGCCGCCGCGTGGTCCGGCACGAAGCATTGGATTTACGGCGTCAAATCCGATGTCCCGGCGGTCGCGAATCAAAGCAACCAGGCGTCTCCCGAACCGGCGAACCCCTTCGGTCTCGTGACGGCGGCATGGACATCGCCAGTAGGCTGGTTTGACGGTTCGAACGTGAGTCCCGTCACCAACGTGGCAACGGTGCGCGGACGAAGCCCGGCGGGCTGCTACGACATGGCGGGCAACGTGTTCGAGTGGGTGCACGACTGGTACAAGGCGGACTACTACGACAAGGACGATCCCGCATGGAAAGACCCGGTCGGACCGGATGAGGGCACGCTTCGCGTGTTGCGCGGAGGCGCCTGGAAAGATAGGCCCGCCGTTTCCCGAACGGCGTCTCGCAATCAGGCCGTGCCAGTGACCGCTTCGAACGAGTATGGATTTCGAGTGGCGCTTACGCCCGGAGTCGCCGGCATGTTCTTCATTCCCGTCATTCCCCTGGGAGGCGCCGGCGCTTCGATTCCGCTCCTGCTGGCCGATCCCGGCGGGAATGTCACGCCGAACGGATTTCCGGCCTACAGTGCGACAAGCTGGCATCGTGGCGCGCCGGCCTTCGATCCTCCGCCGCACGAACCGAACGTTCCGGAACCCGGCACGATTGTGTTGCTGAGTCTCGGTGTGCTGTGCTTTGTCGCGAGGCCGTTAATCTGGAAGCGCCGATAGAGGCAACGCGCTACGAGGCGATCTGGTCCGCATCACTCCTTGCCGCCGATGCGAAACTTCATCCGTCGGCTACGAAGTTCGGCTACGATAAAGATCATGAACAGCGCCGGAAGAAACAATGCTTCCACGACGCGCATGAACGTGATCCCCTCGCTCCCTTGGAAGAGTCTCTGGTAGGCAATCCAAGTGAACGCCGCAAAGAAGATGCTCAAGTAGACGAATCGCCAGCTTAGGAACGAACGCCGGTTCACAGACCCATCCTCCCAACGCCATGCGAAAGTAGACCGACTAATTCTACCAAGACTGGCAAATCACCGCCTCCCACTGAGCCTCTTCAGTATCGCGTTAGGATATAGGCGCTTGTAACGGAAGAAGGCTGATCCGCGGCTCATCAGGCCACACGTCACTGGTCATGGCCCCTTCGGCGAGAACTCCAGTCCATCCAGCGGGCGTCCATCGGCGTCGGTGAACCGCAAGAAGGCGGCCCATTGGCCCGCGCGGTTATAGACCTTCATCTCGATGCGCGACGTGCCTTGCGGTAATGTCACGGGGACTGCATCTTTGTCGTAGTCGAGTCCGCGCGTGTCCGCAAATCGGTACACCTCCTTGCCGTTGAGGCGGACCCACGCGTCGTCGTCCGTGCAGAGGCGCATTTGAACGGTCTGTTCTTTGGGGCTGGTCACGTCGCAGACGGCGTAGGCGATGGCGCGTTTCATCGTCCCGTAAGTGTTGGACAAGCCCAAGACCCCGGCCGTCGTCTCTCGAACGCGCCACCCTGCCGTGCCCGGCTTGACCGGATAGGGCGATGTCAGGTCGACAACATCGTCCGGAGGAAACGGCGCATCGAGTCCTTGGCCGTTCGCGTCCTCGAACGGCGCAACGACATACCAGGCCGGCACGACGCCCGGCAACGGGCGGGGGTCTTTCCAGATCCCCTCGGGCTGAATCCGGAGCTCCCGCATGAGTGGCGTCTCGGGCCGGACACGCAGGCCACCGGTGTCGCGGATTTCTCCCATGGTGCGCTTGATCTCGCCGCCCAGGACGTCGAGATCCGCCCAGCCTGTAAGCGTCGGGCTTGCGTTACACACGAAGGCAACCAGGCCGCAGGCCCCCTCGCGCACGAAGTCCTCCATTTCCTCGCGCAGTTGTACCGCCGTGGGCACGCCGTGGCCGCTCTTGGCGACATCGGCGTCGAAAGCCTGATAGATGCCCACAAACGGAACCCCCGGAACGCGGGTTCGCGCGGCGGCGAGCATGTGCTGCACCTCCTGCGACGTCCGTTCGCGTTCGTAGTTCCCCTTCGAGCTCACGGGGTACCAATAGATGAACATGATGTCGCACACGCCGGGCGCGAAATTGATGACGGAACCCGCGTCGCCGTACCCGGCGCAGATCGGGTGGGCCGGATTCGGATCGACTTGGCGGATTACCGAGTTCATAGCGCGCAATGCGGACACGGCGTCGCCGGGGCTGTCGTCCAGCACGTAGTACCCGAACAAGTTCGGCGAATCCTTGATGCGTTCAATCTCCGCTCTGCAAGCCTCCGGCCAAAACAGAATGATGCCCTCGCGATGCGTAGCGGGTTGGGTGCCGTCCGCCCCGCGTTCGCAGTTCACAAGCTCCGTATCCGTCATCTTCTCGTAGCGGATGCGTTCGTCATCCAGTTGGATGACATGGGTGTCCGGGTCGGAGCGGCCGCTGGAGAAGTAAAGTGGGATATTCGTTTGCTCCGCGGAGATCGGCTCCCGCAACCGGATGCCGCGGTAGATGAATGAGGTCACGTGAGGCAGGGCCTTGATGCCGTTCTTAAGACAGAACGCGCCTTCCGGCGTCTCAGTATCGAGCAACTTCGGACTCGACAAGACGACGTTCATCCCCATGTCGCGCACGCGTTCGAGGTCCTCCAGGCGCTCGGCCCCGTAGGTCCCCAGGATCGGCTTCCCGTCCACCATCCACCGAGTCTGTTGCAGCGCCGTCATCGGCCCCGCTTCTCCCGATGCGGGGCCTGCGCCGGCGAACAAGGCCATTACTGCGACAACAAGCGACAGCCACACGCTGATCTTCATTTCACACCTCCCGCCTAGTGTGGCGATGTTCAAATCCGCTGTAGAACTGACAGGCCTTTTTGTGTAAGCAAGGGGGATACGGCGATAGTGGGGATGATGGCGATTCCGCGCGGGCGGAGAACCTTGATACATCGTGCTCCTGGGGCCGCGCCGGCTTCTCCAATATCTCCCTAATCTCCGTATCCCCTTCTCTTCCACTGCCCAGACTTACAACACAGACTCTTCACTCAGGACACAAGTTGAGAGTAACGAATTGCAGGCCTATCAGGGCAAGGTGAATGCGTCCACCGTCACGCCGTCTTCGTCGATCGCTTTCAGCGAAACGCCGTCGGAACGCACGTCGACCACCCAGAAGTGCGCGATACTGCCTTCCTTTTCGTTGTACCAGCGCGGCTGGGGATCGGTCTCGCGAGGATCCACGCCGAACGCGCCGTCCCCCACATACACCGTGCCGTGCTCGACAACGCGGTTGCCGCGAAGCGGCTTCGAGCGCTTGAAGACGTGGTCATGATGCTCGAATCCCACGGTTAAGCCGTACGTGTCGAAGAGCGGCCCCCAGTATGTCCGCCCGTTGACGGAACCTTGACCGTCATAAGGCCGGTGCGTGGGATAAAGCGGCACATGGTATGCCGCGAACTTGCATTTCACGTCCTTGTACTTCGCCAGTTCCTGCTCGATCCACTGCGTCTGCGCGCCGGCATGCGGATTGAGATGGCCGCTGTCGAGTAGGAGGAAGATCACGTTGTCGCCGAAGCGTCGCGAGTAATAAGCGGCCGGGCCCTGCCCGCCGAAGAGGCTCATGTAGTCCGGCGACCGGAGTTCCTGGTTGTCGGTCTCGTAGCCGTTCACCTCGTGATTGCCGATGGCCGCCACGATAGGAATCATCCGCCCGTCGCTGGTAACCATGTACTTGTCCCAATTGGCGAACCACTGCGTCCAATCGCCATACTCGGCCAACAGGCCATTCGAATACGGAATGTCACCGCCGATTACGCCGAAGTCCGGGTCTTGTTTTCCGGCCAGTTTCAACAGCTTCTCGGTTCGGCGATCCGTGCCCATATCGCCGCCATTCACGAAACGGAGTGGCGCCGCGCCTCCCTGCAAAGTCCTGAACGAGCGCTCCTTCGTGTACCCGTGCTTCTCGTCACCGGCCATGAAGTAATACATCGTGCCCGGTTTCAGGTCCTTGAGGTCTGCGACATACAAAGCTCGCCGGTCGAGAATTTCCAGGATCGTCTGGCGGTACGGCGCCATAACATGCTGCGCGTACTTGCCCTTTTCCCCGCCATGCGAAACCGTGTCGAGAAACACTTCGACTCCCGGAACCTTCTCCTCGATCCACAGGTTGATGTCGATCGAGGTACTCGGATCGCCCGAATACGTCAGGTACGTATGAAGCGGTTCGGCAAAAGCCCACGACGACACAAACGCCAGGCATACACCCACAAAGAACAGGCCCACCCTCCAACTTCTCATTGCACTACTCCCTCTTCGTTTGAACTCCACCTTCAAGTCCCATCCTAGGCCCAATCCCTGGAGCGATTCAATGGGCGCGGGAAATGAAGTGACGATCATCCGGAGCGCGGCGTCTCTTTGGCGCACTCCGCGAATCCGTGCGTAGCGTGAGACTCAGAACGCCTGCCCCGTCTCCACGTAATCCTGAACGGGGGTTGACATACCCGGGCATTAGAGGTACTTTGGATGCGATGGCGCTACGTAACTGGGGTGCTTGGCGCGGCCTCGTACGGTCTCCGTGCCGGCTTAAGGGAGGATTCGACATGCGTCATGGAATCGCGTTATCCCACGTCGCTCTCTCTATTGGTCTTTTTGGACTGGTCTTGTGTCTGGCGGGCTGTCCTCCATCCACGCCGCCCATCGCGGCATTTGCGGCATCCACCCAGGACGGGTACGCCTCGCTCTTGGTCGACTTTACCGACCAGTCGCTCGCCGGCTCGGACGAAATCCTAACCTGGTCATGGACCTTCGGCGACGGCGCATCGAGTCCGTCCCAGCATCCGTCGCACGTCTACACGGCGCCCGGCGTATATTCGGTGTCCTTAACCGTAAGTTCGGACGCAGGCGCCAACACCCTCACGCAGAACGACTGGATCACCGTCCGAGACCCCGACGTGGATGTGCTGATTGTCCATCGAAGCGCTTCGCAAATTGAGGCGGCTCAACTCGCGACGGTCCTCGAAAGCCGCGGACTCACCTCGCGCATCTTCTACAGGTCTTCCGACAAACTCCTCACGTCTCTTGACTTGAGCCTGCCTGGCATGGTCATCCTGTGCAGCGACGTCCTCTCGCTCGATTCGAGCGAGAGGAACTACTTGGCATTCTCAGGCGCGCAGATTCTGGCTACGGGCGCCTCCTACCACGTCTTTGGCGAAATGGGCCTGCACATTGCCGAGGCGGCCACATCCTCAGGGCGCGGCCTCAAAGTCGCCGAGGCGGCCCATGCGGTATTCAACGCTCCCAACGACCTCGACGTGGCGGACGGAGATCAAGTGGACCTATACACGCCCGAAACCACGGTAAGCACGCCGGGGATGTATCTCGGACATATCCCCGACACGGCGAACGTGACCGTCTTGGCATACACAGTGCCCAGCATTAACTACGCGAGTCTTATCATGGAAGACGACCGGTTCATGGTGTGGGGATTCTCGGGCCACTTCGACCTTCTGTCGGTTCCCGGCCTGGATCTTCTTGAGAACTGCGTTCGTTATCTGATGCGTTGATCGGCGGAGCGCTTGAGTCGAACGGGAAGGAGCATTGGGCTTCCGCGCCCGTGCTCGTACTCGAAAGATGTGCGCTCGATGTGAGCTAAACTAATCCCCGTCGAATTTCATCCGGTCTACTGAACCAATATCTCCTCCAGGAAATACATGGGAATTACCCCCTTCCCTTTGACCTCTTGCTCAGACCGGCTTGAGAATCGGCATTGCGACTCCAAGAGCGCGTGCGTTCGCCCCGAGACATTGATGCGCATCGGGGCCGAGTGGCTCTCCATGCGGCTCGCCGTATTCACGGTATCGCCGAAAACATCATAGATGTACTTCTTCACGCCGACGACGGAGCCGACCACGGGGCCGGAATGGATGCCGATGCGCACGAGCCACTCGCGTGGAGCGGTGGCATTGCGTTCGCGCAGCCACCGGACCATGCTGTCGGCGGCGCGAACGATGTTCAGCGCATGGTTAGGGTCCGGCCTTGGCATCCCGCAGACGGCGAGGTAGGCGTCGCCGATCGTCTTGATGCGTTCGCATCCGTTCGCTTCCGCGATCCCGTCGAACTCGGTGAAGATATCGTTCAACTCCTCGATCAGGATCGCGGGGCTGAGGCTCGACGACATCTGCGTGAATCCCACGAGGTCCGAAAACAGCACGGTCACGTGCTCGAACAGTTCAGGCGCCGTCTTGCCGGTGCGCTTGAGTTCATCGGCAACGCTCGCGGGAAGAACGTTCAGGAGCAGCCGTTCCGACTTCTCTTTCTCGTCCTGAATGATCCGATTGGCCTCGGCCAGCGCACGGTTCTGTTCTTCGATTCGCTCGAACGCATCGCGCAACTGGATGGCCATGGTGTTGAACGCGGCGCTCAATTCGCCCATGAAATCGACTTTCTGCGAGAAGTCGCCCTTGGCGATTTGCTGGGTCTTCCACGCGAGATGGCGAAGATTGGCCTGGAGATTCTTCAGCGACTGAAGCGCGTACATCTTGCCCCGAGGCAAAGGCGCGTCCAGTTCTCCCCGAGAGAGATCGAACAAGGACTGGGAAACGGCGCTGTATTCGGAGAACAAGGCGTTCACGTACTTCGCCAATTGCTTGACTTCATCATCGGGGTATCCGTCGGGAAGGACAATAGGCTCAGGCAGCCGCCCCTGAAGCACGTGGTAAACGGCCTCGGTAATCCGATCGATATCCTCTTCGCGTACGGTCAGCATAGGAGGCGTGCGTTACCGAACGGCCTTTGCGTCAAAACGGCAGACCCGATCCCCCGAACACCAGCAATCAATTTCCTTCACCGTGAACTCGCGGCCGGTGTGCGCCGCCAACAGTCCCGCGATGAATCCTTCGTCGTACGTGCAGATAACTTCGTCGCAAACGGGAAGCCCGGAGCAATCGAGGTCCTCGGCCACGGTCATCGTGAACTCCAGAGCATCGAGATCCGCTTTCTCGATCCGGAGGATCCCGACGCCGACCGCCTGCAAGTTCTCCTGCAAGTCCTCCACGAACTCGTGGAATTCGCCACGCCGCGTAATGAGCTGGCGATAGAAGTGGCCTCCGGCCGTCAGGCCGGCTTCGTAGAAGATTCGGTCGGCGGCCTCGACGCCGTACTCCTTGATGAGGGTGTCCCGAAGGGTGAACTGCATCAGGCGATATACGGCAACGTCGGCTTTCGGACCCAGGTGCGGACGCCCTTCAGCCACGTTCCCCAACATGGTCCACTGAAATTGCGGTTCAGACCGTTCTTCTCGGAACATCGCCAATCTCCTTATAGAGGATAGCAGCCACGCCAGTGCAAGACCGTGAGTCGCTCAGGAAGTCGCCAGGAGCAGGCCCAAAGTTGTTATACCGCGTTCGCCCCGTTTGGTCAATAGACGATTGAGATGGACGCTGGGAAACGCAGCCGGACTACAGGGATATCCGCGCTTCATGCACGAGGCGCGCAGGCTTAGGCTCCGGCGATGCGCGGCATTCGCGTAGGCTCGCGCTGGATTTCCGCTTGCATGAACTTCAAGAGGAGCCGCGACCTGAGAGCGCTGGCGGAAGGCTCATCCCACAGGTTCCGAAGCTCGCCGGGATCTTCCTCAAGGTCAAACAACTCGCCATAGTCGTGATCGCGATAGACGGTGATCTTATATCGTTCGTCGATGTAGGTGCGGAGGTGCACTTTCGTGGGCTGGTGGCGATTCTCCACAATCGCGCAGTCGCGCGCAGACTGCTCCTCCCCGCGCCACACGCCAAGCTGATTGACGCCTTGCATCGCGCCAGGAATCGAAACTCCCGCTGAGGCCAGGAACGTCGACGGCAGGTCGACCAGGGATTGGAGCGCCTCGGAGGTCTGCCCGGCTGGCACGCGACCGGGATATCGCACAATGAAGGGCACGCGGACCAGGTCTTCATAGTGGAACGCGCCCTTGGCGTTCAACCCGTGCTGGCCGAGGAAATGCCCGTGGTCGGTGCTGAAGACCACCAGCGTGTTATCCGACAGGCCAAGCCGGTCCAGCGCATCGAGGATCTGGCCGATAGCGTCATCCATGAACGAGACCATGCCGTAGTAGATGGCCATGTCCTTGCGCAGTTGCTCCTCGTCATACAGGTGCGAATGGAACCCGTGGTTTCCGTACGTCTCCTCGTACATCGAGTAGTCGGGGTTCTGCTCCTGCGTCTTCCTGAAATGCGGCGGCATCCTGTCGAGTTCGCCCGGCACGAGACGCCCCGGTTCCATGTCTTCGGGCCGATAGAGCGACGCCCATGGCTCGGAGACGAGATACGGCGGGTGCGGGTCATGGAAGCTGGACCATACGAAGAACGGCTGATTCCGTTCGGCGCACGCCTGGATATTCGCAATGGTCCGCTCCGCGGTCCAGCGCGTGTAATGGTATCGCTCGGGCAGTTCCCACGAGCCCCAGCGCCCGGAAGCGATGTCCCGCCCGCGCCATTCTCGAAAGTAATCGCGCCAGTTCGGCAGCCCGTTCTCCTCCATCCATATCGCATAATGCTGCCCGGCGTGCGATTCATCCGCGTGGTTGCGCGCCACCTCGACGTGCTCGAAGCCGTACCACGGACCGTGGAAGCCGCGCCAGAAATCGAGGTCGCGCAGGAGGGGCTGGCACTCGAGCGACTCTGAACCCGGCTGCGATGCCAGCGGCTGGAAATGCGCCTTCCCCACCAGGGCGGTCGCGTAACCGTGGCGTTGGAAAACCTCGCCAACCGTAGGCACATCTTCCGGCAGCTTGACGCCGATGGTCCAGCAGTGGTGCCACGCCGGATACAGCCCCGTGATGATGCTCGATCGCGAGGGCGAACACACCGGGTTACACGTGTATGCCCGCGTGAAGCGAACGCCCTCCCGGGCGAGACGCGCCAATGAAGGCGTCTTGATGCGGGAATTCGTGCATTCCAGCGTGTCGTAATGTTGCTGATCGCTCGTGATCAACAGGATATTCGGGGGACGGTCCACCTCGGGATTCCTTTCTCGGCGCGACGGACGCGGACGCCGCCTATCATACCGAATCCATGCCCCTGACAAAATGTCCCGATCAAGGAGGAACCGAAGAGAGCGCCCGGGGTTAGACTAGACGGTGCACTGAGGCGGTAAGTGATGCAATCCAAGCGAGGAAAGGGCAATCCGGTGAAGTATCTGGTCCGGAACGGTACTGCGTGTGCCGCCACGGCGATCTTTGCTGGCATGATGGCGATCGGGATCGGGCCTGCCGCTGCCTTGGACCGCCCCCTGGACCCGGTGGTGTTGACCGGCGGCCAGGCGGCTCCGTTGATCGGGATACCGCCCGAATCATTGGTCGCGTTTCGCTACGATACGCAATGGGTGCAAATCCCTGTGCAGGTGGACGAGCGGGCGGTCATCAGCTTCACGAACGTCTACCACGGCAACACCACCTACGGCAACCTCAACCGCCTGGATTACACGGACGCGGGAACCTTCACCGGACCAGACCCTAATCCGTTGCTTGACGCCGACGACGAAATTGTCTTCATGGCGAAGGACGCGGGACCGCGATGCGACGCAGCCACCGCGGCTCCCTTACACGTTTTCGCGGACAACGCGGTCGAATTGGCCGTGACCGATCCACTGGGTGGAACCACCGGCTACGTCTATCTCTTCGAACAGGATGGCACGCCCGATCCGTCGGCGGGCGCCCCGTACGTAACGTATGACTTTAACCTGCTGTCAGGCGACTACAAGACCACCTACAAGATCAACGCGGGACCGAACCCCGAGAACTCATCGATTACCACGCCGTTCTACAAACGCCATTTCTCGGACCGCTGGAAGGATGACGGCCTGTGGATCAGCGCGGGAACGGCGTCGAACGTGGACATTCTCGACCGCCACAAGAACTTGTTCGCCCCCGGCGTCTGCGGTCGTTCGGAGAACACGTTCTCGAGTGGAGAGGGAGCGTTCATCATCAACAAGAACGGACCTGTCCGCGCTATCCGCGGATACGTCGGGGCGAACAGCGGCCCGAGAACGCAACGAGAACATTTCTACTATGCGCAGCGTGAAGACTGCGTGACGTATCTGCGGGTCCATGAGATCCCCGGCATCATGGACTTTCATGACTACAGCAGCGCCGCGTTGGGAATGACGTATTCCAACAACAACAATCCGGCGGGCGTCACCATCGACGGCGTCGACGACTTGGTGACTTCGGGCCTGGTCACGTGGGAACTCGTTACAGGGAATCCGGGATCGCTGGTCATTGCGCATGCGTTCGAAACGAACGTAACGCCGTTCTCAGTGGTGACGTATTACCTAGATTCGACGACGCCTACCGTCACGCAATGCACCGGCGACAGCCATGCGTATGGATCCAGTGGGAATTGGGTGATTTCAGCGATTCCCAATACGGATCCGGCCATGGGTGAACACCACGACCTGTCCGTCAGAAGCGTTCTTTACTTTGAAGAACCGGGACTAACGACGACCGACGCGACGCACTATGAAGCCTGCGCCGACTATCCCCTGAGCGTCGTTTGCCGAACGTGGCCGGACGGGACCCTTGTGGGTGGCGAAGGCGAGGGCGAGGGCGAGGGTGAAGGCGAAGGGGAGGGAGAAGGAGAAGGTGAAGACTGCGTGCCACCCCCAATCTGCGACGCATTGTGCGACAGCACCGGGACGAGCGCCGGGTTTGAGGCCGCACTGCGGGTCGTCTACGCGAACAAGTACCTGCGGTTCAATCCGGACACAATGGATTGGAATGCCAACGGCATGGTCGACGCGGCCCAAGCCCGCCTGCTTGATACCGTACTGGCCTCGCCCGAGTTGCCCATTCACTGCTGCGTGCTGGCGGCCTACCAGTCGAATCGCGCCATCACCCAAGCCTACTGCGACCAGGTCTACCTTATCTATCCGACCCTAAGCGGTGTCATTGCAAAACCGACCATGGTCGCCTTCCTTTCAGGGCTGACCACGCTGGGCGACAAGACGACGATCCAGAACATCGTCACGTTGGTCCAACTGCTGAATGCGAGCATTCCGCCATTCAATGTCGACGCTTATGATTACTCGATGGAAACCTATCTGGGCGAACTGGGCGACGCGGATATCGACGAAGTCTGCAACATGGGCGAATACCGTGCCGCGCTGCCGAGTTTCGACGTCTTTGTCGCTGCGGCCCTAGATCCGATTGCCACCTCCGACGGTGGAGGATGCCCGAATTGCGAGTCCGAACCCATTGCGGTGGATATCGCTGTCGACACCACGTGGTGCAGGCCGTTCGCGCCGCTTCGATTCACAGGAACGATAACCAGCACACTCAAAGGGATCACCGAATGGCGCTGGGATTTCGGCGACGGAACGACCCTCGCGGGAGATTTCCCCACCGCATCGCATAGCTACGCGACCGAAGGCCAGTATTCGGTGAGTCTGACCGTGATCTCTTCCGACGGTAGGATAGGCTTCGTCACCAAGCCCCATCTCATTCTGGTAACCGAAGCCCTGCCCTTCTCCAAGGCATTGCCTCTGGCAGTGGTATTCTTGATCACATTCGCAAGCGCATCTCTGATCCGCCAAAGCACGCCCGCGAAGAGCCGCTAGCCCGGACTGTTCACACCAGGTCTTGAGAAGAAGAACCTAACGCTTGAACCAGGAAGGCTTGTGTCTCAGGTCTTGGCGTAGACTCGATAGCATCCTGTTTCGTGTCATTGCGAGGAGGGCTTTCAGCCCGACGAAGCAATCTCCCGACCTGTTATGTGCAGAAGATCAGGGGATTGCTTCGTCGGGCTGAAGGCCCTCCTCGCAATGACACCACGGGCTTGCGAACAATGCGGGCTAGCCTTCTCCCCCACTTCGATGCCGTCTAGCGTCCATCTGGATGCTGGCCAACCGGGCGCCCTCTCACTGCGGCGGGACCTTGTAGCTGTACAGATGAGACCCGCTGCCAAAGTAGATCCGGCCATCGAGGATATCGCCGCCGAAATCGATATCGATGGGCGAATCCGCCAGTTTCGTGATCGTGTACGTGTCCGCATCGATGCGGGCAATGCAATGGACGAACACCATGTAGACGGTTCCGTCCGGGGCCGCCACGAACACTCGCGGTCCTTGGTGGCTGATGGTCGGGCCAAACGATTCGCTTAGATCCTGTTCATGGACAACCTTGCGCTGGGCCGCATCGAACACGAAGAACTTCGTTCTGTCGGCGACGCCGTAAACAATGCCTTTCGGCGTGGCGTACAAATCGGTATAGCCTTGTACCCCCGGGAACACGGCTTCATGCCATTCGACGTTCTTGCCGGCCAAATCCATGATATACAGTTCCGCTTGTTTGGCCTTGGTCTCCCCTCCGGTGCCAGGACTGGTGGTCGTCCCTCCGATAATCTTGCCCTCCGGCAGAGCGGCCAAACTCAACGTCGAGTGCTCCGGGAGGATCTTCGTGTGCTCGATCAACACGTGTTCGCCGGTTTCGCGATCCCAGAAGAGCAGACCGCCACCCGTATATCCGTAGCCCGGCGTGCCCGCCAATACCAGCGTCTTTCCATCGGGATGCGCCAGCAAGTCATGGGGGCGGTGGATTGTGGGTGTGCAGTCTATCAGGAACTGAGGGTTGCAGCCGGGTTTGCCTTTCTCAGTGGCAACCCAAGGTTTGGCGGGGTCCCAATCAAGCAAATAGCCGCCGCCATAGCCGCCAACAAAAAAGTGGTCGCCTTGCCGCGCCACGGTGTTGGACTGCCCGTACGCGGCTCGGTTAGTCCATGCATCCGTCTTGGGGTTGTATATGAAAAAGCGCATCGGAAACGCGGTCCCACCGCAAATGGTCCCGTCGGATGCCGCGGCGACACCCATGATATGGGCGCCTTCGCTGGTATAGTCGAACTTCAGCTTTTTGGATTCGCCGGTCTTCGGATTCTCGACCACTAGCACCCGTTCCACGAGGTCGCACGACTGGACGCGTTTTCCGTCCGGGAAGTCGCGATGGAACAACGATTGACTCTCGGTGATGTAGGATTTCTTTTCGACATCGGGCGGCGCGGCCATCTTTTCCGCACCGGGGATCTTCTTCCCTTCGCCCGTGTAGAACTCGTACCAGCCAGCGGCGGCGTTGTCGCCGCCATGTCCGTATACCTTGCCGTTTGTGGCACGGAAGACTACCCCGCTTGCCGTGATGCGTTCCGACTCGGGCAGCATGGCCTTGGCTTCCGCAGTGGCCGGATTGAAAGCGATTATCTGGCTGGCGGTGCTGCCGATCCCGAAATACAGCCAGCCCGCGTCGTCGGTGGCTACATACCGCTGGTATTGGGCCCAGTTCTCCTTGTGAACAGGGCCATAGTCTTTGAATGCGCGCGTTGCCGGGTCAAACGACACAACGCCGCTGTTCGGGTAGGAGACAGACCAGATGACGCCGCGGTCATCTTCGGTCATGCCCATCGCCATCTGCGGGGTCGTCTTCTCGAAGAAGGTAAAGGCCCTTTTGCTCGGGTCAAACTCCGTGAAATAGCTGTTGAAATGCGTATAGAACTTGTTTCGGGTCGACAAGATGGACGAATAAGGGCAGTCCCCGCCCGGAGGAAACGGCATCGCGATCTGTTCGCTCTTGCCCGTGTCGGCATCGATCATGAGCAGCGCATAGCCGCCTCGATGATCGAACAACCAAGCCAGGACCACGTCGCGCCCATCGCCATCCACCGTAGCGACCGTCCCGCGATGGTTACTGACCGGCGTGGCAACACCGTGATGAGCGAACCCATTACCCAAGTCCTCCGTCGCGCTCCCGGCATGTGCGGCCATGGTCAACGTTCCCACGGCAAACATTGTGGCAATCAAGAAGATGTTGTTCATCGAGTGCGCCCTCCCCCACCATCGTACCATGGACTCCTTGTCGGGTTCGATTTCGGTTGTTCCGGCAGATGTCGACGGCCCGATAGGAGGATCCCCCTGTCAAGCCATTTGCTAATCTTACCGGGAGGGTCCTCGTCGCGCCATTTGCG
>CAYOCT010000019.1:0-108007 GCA_964402555.1 uncultured Nitrospiraceae bacterium
GCTGCGCTCAGGATGACAGGTAATACGTAGTCAAGAGGCAAAGCGCCCGCGTTTCACAATTTCTTCACAAGCTCTGAGCAACGCGAAGAATCTCGCCCACGATAAAGGCCTCACCTGCCAGGAGATTCTTCGCGTTGCTCAAAATGACAGGAGGTCCAACGTTCCTCTTTGCGTCGGAGCCACACACGACGCGCTGAATTCCCATTCTCCCGAGTGAAGCCGGGCTTCGTGACGACTCGTAATCGCGATCGTGATTGCAGTTGCGATCGGGGACAGGTGCGTTCCCAGGCACAGCTCGGGAACGACATGATCGATTACGATTACGATTACGATCACGATCACGATCACGATCACGAGTACGACCACGATTGTATAACCTGGTCGGACGGGGCCAATCGCAGAATTGGGGTGCGCGTCGCATTTGAACGTCTCGTGAGGGAATGGTAGAATGCGCTGAGCCTTGCGGATGTGCGAGGCCGCGAAGTACACGACGTTCGCCTGCGCCGCAGTCTAGGCTGTGGAGGCAGAGCGGCCTGGATAGCGGAAGCCTTCATCGACTTACTCGATCCCGTGTCGCGGGACGCGTGTATTTACCGAGCGGCCAAGTCCATTCGACGGCGTGGTAGTTGTAGCTGGTAACATGTAGGTGGTTGTTTATGCTTTCCTCTCTGCTCTATCCCAAGACGATTGCCGTCATCGGCGCGTCGAAGACGCCCGGCAAAGTCGGCCACGAAATCCTCGCTAACCTGGTCCGTTCTGGATTCAAAGGCGAATTGGTCCCGATCAATCCCACGTGCGACGAAATCCTCGGCCTCAAGTGTTACAAGAACCTCAAACATTACGGACGAACGATCGACACCAGCGTTATCGCCGTGCCCAACACGAAAGTGCGCGAGGCGGTCGAGAGTTCGATCAACGCGGGCGCCCAGTCGCTGACGGTGATCACCGCGGGCTTCAAAGAAGTCGGCCACGACGGCGCCGCCATGGAAAAAGACATCGCGGACCTGTGCGCGTCGTCGGGCGTGCGCATGGTCGGCCCTAACTGCCTGGGCGTGATCAACACGGAACACGGCATGAACGCGTCGTTCGCCAAGCAGATGCCGCTTCCAGGCGGCGTCTCGGTGGTGTCGCAGTCCGGCGCGCTCTGCACGGCGATCCTCGACTGGGCCGTGGCCCAGAAGGTCGGCTTGGCGAAACTGATCAGCATCGGCAACAAGGCCGATCTCGACGAAACGGATTTCATCTCCGCGCTCGCGGACGATCCACAGACCAAAGTCATCGCCTGCTACCTCGAGAGTATTTCGCAGGGCGACGAATTTCTGAAGGCGGCCGAGGCCGCAGCCAACGTCAAGCCGGTCATCGTCCTCAAAGTCGGCACTTCTTCCGCAGGCAAGAAAGCCGCCTCGTCGCACACGGGCAGCCTCGCGGGCGCCGACATCGCCTATGGCGCGGCGTTCAAACGGGCCGGCGTGATTAGGGCGCACAACTTTGAGGCGCTGTTCGACACGTCGGTCGCGTTTGCCACGCAGCCCGTTCCGAAGGGCAACCGCCTCGCGATCATTACGAACGCGG
This sequence comes from uncultured Nitrospiraceae bacterium, assembly GCA_964402555.1. Classification (GTDB taxonomy): domain Bacteria; phylum Hydrogenedentota; class Hydrogenedentia; order Hydrogenedentales; family SLHB01; genus CAYOCT01. The sequence continues at coordinate 1,573 of CAYOCT010000019.1, forward strand.
GCGGCCCGGGCATCATTGCGGCCGATGCCGCCGAGTTGTCCGGCATGCAGATCCAGCCCTTGTCGCCTTCCATCGCGACTCCGCTCCGGGCCAAGCTTCCCGCGGCCGCAAGCGTGGGCAATCCCATCGACGTGCTCGGCGACGCGCCGCCGGAACGCTATGCGGAGGCCGTCCAGGCCGCGCAGGACGATCCGACGATCGACTGCATCGTCGTCATCCTGACGCCGCAGGCCATGACCGACCCGATCGGCACGGCGCGCGCCATCGCAAGCGTGGCTAAGGGGGGCAAGCCGCTGGTCACGTCCTTTATGGGCGGCGCGGACGTCAAAGAAGCGCGCGAAGAACTTCTCAAGAACGGCATTCCCGACTATCCCGCGCCACATCGCGCGGTCTACTCGTTGCAGGCTATGTGCGACTACGCCCAATGGCGGAACCGCCCGCCGCGCGTCGTCACTCGGTTCCCGGTCAACCGGCGCCGCGTCGAGCGCGTCATATCACGGCACATGAAGACCGGCCGTCCCGAAATCGGCGAAGTCGAGGCGAAGGAGATCTTGCAGGCCTACGATTTCTTCGTGCCGGACGGGCGCCTCGCGACCACGGCGGAGGAAGCCGTGGGGGTCGCGGAGCACGTCGGGTATCCCGTGGCCATGAAGATTAGTTCGCCGGATATTCTCCACAAGTCCGACTTGGGCGGCGTGCGTCTGGCGCTCTCCAACGCCGAACAGGTGCGTGACAGTTTCGACCTGATGATGCTGCGCATCGGACGGCGTGCGCCGGAGGCCAAGCTCGAAGGCGTGTACGTCGAGAAGATGGCGTCGCGCGGACGCGAAGTAATCATCGGGATGAGCCGCGATCCGCAGTTCGGCCCGATGCTGATGTTCGGTTTGGGCGGCATCTTCGTCGAGGTGATGAAGGACGTGACGTTCTATCTCGCGCCGATCACCGCCGAAGAGGCCATGCAGATGCTCGTCGGCACGCGGTCGTACGCGTTGCTCAAGGGCGCGCGCGGGCAGGCGGCCGTCGACCTGGCCGGCATCGCGAACGGCCTCCAGCGCATCAGCCAGCTTGTCACAGATTTCCCCCAGATCGCCGAACTCGACATCAATCCCTTTATCGTGGGCCAGCCCGGGACCGAGCCCGTTGTGGCCGATGCCCGCATGTCCCTTTCCGGAGTATGAACGAATCATGAGCAGTACAGAGAACCTCAGCTACGATCCCGAATGGCAATCCAAATATGACGATATGGTCGTGACGGCGGAAGAAGCCGTAGCGCACATTCGCCCGGGCAACCGCGTCTTTATTGGCACCGGCTGCGCCCAGCCGCAGGCATTGGCTCACGCGCTGGCCGCACGGTCGGCGACGCTGGCCGATGTGCAGATCACGCATCTGCTGACCCTGGGCGAAGCGCCCTACGCCGACAAGCAACTCTCGCAGCATTTCAGCGTCAACAGCTTCTTCATTTCCGAAAACGTGCGCAACGTCATTCAGGAAGGCGTCGGCGATTACACCCCGATCTTTCTGTCGGACATCCCGCGTCTCTTTAGTTCGGGCCAGCTTCCGCTCGACGCCGCGCTCATCCAGGTGTCTCCGCCGGACGAACGTGGTATGTGCAGTTTCGGCATCTCCGTCGACATCGTGAAGAGCGCCGCTGCAAACGCGAAGCTTGTCATCGCGCAGGTCAACCCCAGGATGCCGCGCACGCTGGGCGATTCGTTCATTCACGTTCACGATATCGATTACCTCGTGCCGGTGGACGCGCCGCTGATCGAAGTGCACTGGGCTGAACCCACCGAAGTGACTCAGCGCATCGGCGAACACGTCGCGGCGCTGGTCGAAGACGGCTCGACCGTGGAACTTGGCATCGGGCGGGTGCCGCATGCCGTCTTGCACGCATTGCGCTCGAAGAAGAACCTCGGTATTCACACCGAGATGTTCACGGACGCAATCGTCGACATGATGGAAGCCGGCGTGGTCGACGGTTCCCTGAAGTCGATGGACCGGGGCAAGGTCGTGGCGAGTTTCTGCATGGGCACGCAACGCCTGTACGATTACATCGACAACAACCCCGATTTCGCGTTCTACCCGACGGAATACGTCAACGACCCGTTTGTGATCAGCCGCCAGCACAAGATGGTCGCGGTCAATGTCGCGCTCGAGGTCGATCTCACGGGCCAGGTCTGCGCGGATTCGCTCGGCACGAAGTTCTACTCCGGCATCGGCGGGCAGGTGGACTTCAACCGCGGCGCGGCGCGGTGCGACGGCGGCAAGGCCATCATCGCCCTCCAATCCACCGCGCGAGACGATAGCGTGTCGCGCATCGTGTCCTTCCTGACCCCAGGCGCGGGCGTCGTCACCACGCGCGGCGATGTCCACTACGTCGTCACGGAATACGGCGTAGCGTACCTGCACGGCAAGAACGTCCAGGAGCGGGCGCTCGCGTTGATCAGCATTGCCCATCCGAAGTTCCGCGAACAGCTCCTGCAAGAGGCCGTCAAGGCCAAGTACGTGCGTCCGGAGCTTGCCGAAATCGACGCATTCGTCGTTGCTCCGGCGGAGATCAAGACCACCTTCCTCGCCGACGACGGCACCCTCATCTTGTTCCGGCCCATCCATCCCACCGACGAACCGCGCGTGCGCGATCTGTTCTATGGCGTGTCGGCCGACACGCTGTACCGGCGGTTCATGAGCCGCATGAAATGGGTGTCGCACGCGCACGTGCAGGACATGGTGTACGTGGACCATCGCACGCAAGTGGGCATTGTAGGAACGCTGCCCGAAGCGTTCGGCGAAGACATTATCGCCGCGGGGAACTACATCCTCGACCCGAAAACGAACCGCGCCGAGGTCGCCTTTATCGTCGACGACCATTGGCAGAACCGGGGTATCGGCCGCTTCCTGCTCAAGCACCTGATCACGATTGCCAAGCGCAACGGCATCGCGGGGTTCACGGCAGAAGTGCTGCGCGAGAACAAGTCGATGCAGCACGTCTTCCATACCAGCGGCTGCAAGGTGAAGAGCCAGTTGCACGAAGACGTGTATCTGTTCGAGCTTGACTTCGTGTGATCCGGAACCGTCGCGCGTGAAGCGCGTTTCATGACGCGGATTGCGCCGCCGTTTCCTGCTCGAGATGTTGGTCCATTTCGAGGGCCGGCAAGGCGTGCGCCGGGTAGCCCACGGGCTTTGCGGGAACGCCTGCAACGGTGCAGTGTGCGGGGACATCCTCGAGGACCACGCTGCCCGCGCCGATCTTTGCGCCTTCGCCAATGATGACATTGCCGAGCACTTTCGCGCCCGCGCCGATCATGACGCCTTTGCGCACCTTGGGGTGGCGATCTCCGCCCTGTTTGCCCGTTCCGCCGAGCGTCACTTCGTGCAGCATCGAGAAGTCGTCTTCCACGACCGCGGTCTCACCGATGACGATGCTCGTCGCGTGGTCGAAGAAGAGGCCCTTGCCCAACCTCGCCCCGGGATGAATGTCCACCGCGAGCGCCTCGGAGATGCGGCTCTGCAGATACAGGGCCAGCGGCATCCGCTCATTCTCCCAGTAATAGTGGGCGACGCGGTACGCCTGGATGGAATGGAATCCCTTGAAATATAGCAGCGGCACGGAGTAGCCGCGGCACGCAGGGTCGCGCGTGACCACCGCTTCGATGTCCGCGCGGATGGCCTCGCCGATGTACGGGTCGTTGTTGAAGGCCTCGTCAATCAGGTCGCGCAACGTGACCGCGGGCACCGTCGGGCTGCCCAGCTTGCTGGCCAGAATGAAACTCAGCGCGTCCTCGAGCCGCTTGTGATTGAGCACGACCGAATACAGGAAGCTCGCCAGCATGGGCTCGCGCGTGGCATCCTCTTCGGCCTCCGCCCGTACCCGCATCCAGATGAGATCGTCCGCTACATCGTTCAAACCAGGTCTCCTTGCGTCCATAGTCCGTGGCGCGTGCCTTCCCACATGGATAACACCGAAACCGCGTCGTGTATTCGCCGGGCGCCGAAACGATAGCATATCCGCCCCGGTTCTTCGCAAAAGGCCGCGCTGTTGTGCACTCACGAGTGTCCAGTCTCTGCACAGTTCCGGCTCGTGCTCGTGCTACCTCAAAACAGAAACCCGACCTCCTGTCATTCTGAGCAACGCGAAGAATCTCACTCGCGATAAGGGCCTCACCTGCCAGGAGATTCTTCGCGTTGCTCAGAATGACAGGAGGTCCAGCGTTCCTCTATGCATCGGAGTCACACACGACGCGCTACATTTTCATCCTCCCGAGTGAAGCCGCGCTTAATGACGACTCGTATTCGTAATCGTGTTCGTAATCGTCCTAATTGTATCCACGTGTTGCCAGTGACCGGACTTGCGGCAAGAGGGCTCTTCCGTTTGGAGACGGCTTTCGTCTTTCGTTCTTTGTTCGATTACAAATACGAGCACGAGCACGAGCGACGTGAAGTCCGGTAATCCGTGGCGCTTAATGCAACCCGGAAGTACCGAGTGTTTTGCGAAGATCTTTTGACTTGGCGGCGTTCGGACCGTATCATACGTCTTTCGTTCTGCCATGGGTTTGCGGTAGCGGGAAGGGGTTATGGGACGCGTCATCGTAGTTGCCAATCAGAAAGGCGGTGTGGGCAAAACCACCACGGCGATCAATCTCTCGGCGTGCCTTGCCGCCGCGGGACGCCGCTCGCTGCTTATCGATCTGGATCCCCAGGGCAACTCGACCAGCGGCCTCGGTGTGGACAAGGCCGCTCTCGAACGTTCGGTGTACGACGTCATTACGGACAACGTGCCGCTAACCGAGGCGATGCAGCCCACGCCCATGGACGGCCTTTCCATCGTTCCGGCGAACAAGGAACTGGTCGGCGCGGAAGTGGAACTCGTCAATGCGCCGCAACGCGAGTACCGGCTGCGCGAGCGAGTCGAAGCCGCGCGCGAGGAGTTCGAGTACATCTTCATCGATTGCCCGCCATCGCTGGGCTTGTTGACCTTGAATGGATTGGTCGCGGCGGACAGCGTGCTGATTACGCTGCAATGCGAGTACTACGCGCTCGAAGGGTTGAGCGAGTTGCTCCACACGATCGTGCTGGTGCGCGACAGTCTGAATCCTTCGTTGCGCTTGCAGGGCGTGCTGCTGACGATGTACCAGCATACCAACCTGTCGAAGCAAGTCATCGAAGACGTGCGCGCCCACCTCGGGCAGAAGGTGTACGACACAGTGATTCCGCGCAATGTAACGTTGAGCGAGGCGCCGAGCTACGGCAAGCCGGTGATCCTCTACGATCTGAAATCGCCCGGGGCGCGGGCGTATCTGGCCCTGGCGCGGGAGGTGCTGTCCCGTGGTTGATATCAAGAAGAAAGGACTTGGCCGGGGCCTGGGGGCGCTGATCTCGGTCAATCCCGAGACGGAACCGGCGCGAGCGGCTTCGCACTCCGCGATCCCGGAGGAGGCGCGCATTCTCGACCTGGACCCGCGCGCCATCACGCCGAATCCCAAACAGCCGCGCAAGGCGTTCCAAGAGGAAGCCCTTCAGGAACTGGCGGAATCGATCAAGCGCGAGGGCGTTCAGGAACCCGTGATCGTCCGCAAGAAGGACGGCGTGTACGAGTTGGTCAGCGGCGAGCGGCGCGTGCGCGCTTCGATCATGGCCGGCTTGAAGGCCGTGCCTGCGATCTGCCGCGACGTGTCCGACACGGACATGCTCAAACTAGGCCTCATCGAGAACATCCAGCGCGAGGACCTCAACCCGATCGAGCTTGCGCAGGCGTACCAGGCCCTGCTTGAAGAATTCCATGTCACGCAGGAACAGCTTGCGGACGAGGTCGGCAAGAAACGCGTGACCGTGACGAATACGCTTCGTCTGCTCCATTTGCCGGAAGATATTCAAGGCTACGTTGTTGACGGCACGTTAAGCATGGGCCACGCGCGTGCGCTGCTGGCGCTGTCGAGCGCCGAAGCCCAGCGCCGCGCCGCGCGGAAGATCATCGCCGAAGGACTATCGGTGCGGCAGACCGAGAAGCTCGCCGCACCCGCAGAGCCGAAACCGAAGAAGACCCCGGCCTCGAAGGACCCCAATATCGCCCAGGTCGAGGAAGACCTGCGGCGCGCTCTGGGCACGAAGGTCACGGTGCATAACAAGAAGAATAACCGCGGCAAGATTGAGATCGAGTATTACAATCTCGACGACTTCGAGCGCATCCTCGGGGTGGTGCGCGGCGCGCGCTGACCGGGCCGCGGCCTATGCATAGAATCGAGTGAAAGAGGGATACCGAAGTCTCTCGTGGAAGGGATAATGCTGTATGCTGGATATCAAACTTCTTCGCGAAACGCCCGAGGTAGTGCGGAAAGCCCTCGAGAACAGGCGCAATCCGTTCGATCTCGAAGCGGTGTTGCAGCTCGACGCACGGCGCAGGCAGGTGCTCCACGAGGCTGAAACGCTTAAGGCGGAACAGAACAAGGCCTCCGAGGAAATCGCCAAACTGAAGAAGGCCAAGCAGGACGCGTCCGAGCAGATTGCCGCGATGAAGGCGGTAAGCGAGAAGGTCAAGGCGCTCGACGAGCAGGTCAAGCAGGTGGACGCGGAACTCGCCGCGCAAATGCTGCTCATTCCCAATATCCCCGATGCGAGCGTCCCGGTCGGGAGCGACGAGGCCGCCAACCGCGTCGAACGGCTTTGGGGCACGCCGCCTGTGCTCGGCTTCGAAGCAAAGGATCACGTCGATATCGGCCAGGGGCTCGGTATCCTCGATTTCGAACGGGCCTCGAAGATCTCGGGCGCGCGGTTCTGCCTGTCGCGCGGCGCGGGCGCGCTGCTCGAACGCGCGATCATCAACCTGATGCTCGACACGCACACGCGCGAACACGGCTATACCGAAATTCTGCCGCCGTTCGCGGTAAACTCCGATTCGATGCGCGGCACCGGCCAGCTTCCGAAGTTTGCCGAGGACCTGTTCCGCTTGCAGAACTTCGACCTGTGGCTTATCCCGACGGCCGAGGTCCCTGTTACGAACATCCACCGCGACGAGATCCTCGACGCGGCGCAACTCCCGATCAAGTACTGCGCGTATTCGCCGTGTTTCCGAAGCGAAGCAGGCTCGTATGGCAAGGACACGCGCGGCATGATCCGCCAGCATCAGTTCAACAAGGTCGAACTCGTGAAGTTCACCACACCCGAGCAGTCCTGGGAGGAACTCGAAGCGCTGACGAACAACGCCGAGACGATCTTGCAGAAACTTGGCCTGGCGTACCGCGTCATCACGTTGTCGACCGGCGACATGGGCTTCTCTTCAGCCAAGACGTACGACATCGAAGTGTGGTTGCCGGGGCAGAACCAGTACCGCGAGATTAGCTCGTGCTCGAATTTCACCGACTTCCAGGCGCGGCGCGCGAACATCCGGTTCCGCCGCGAGAAGAAGCCGGAGTTTGTGCACACGCTCAACGGCTCGGGCCTCGCCGTGGGCCGGACGGTGGTTGCCGTGCTCGAGAATTACCAGCAGGAAGACGGTTCGGTGATCGTGCCGGCGGCGTTGCGCCCGTTCATGCACGGCATCGAACGATTGGAGGCCGTGAAGTAATGGACCCGTATCGTCAAGCTGCCGAAGCTTTGAAGAGCGCATCGCTTGCCATCGCCGTGACGGGCGCGGGGATCTCCGCCGAGAGCGGTATTCCCACGTTCCGCGGCGCGGACGGCATCTGGGAGAAGTACCCGCCGGACGAATACGCGACGATCGACGCCTATGAGCAGAATCCCGACAAAGTCTGGAAGTTCTGGTGCGAACTCGCCACGACGCTCGCCGACTGCAAGCCCAACCCGGCCCACTACGCCGTGGCCGAACTCGAGCAACTCGGGCGTATCCAGGCTGTCGTGACGCAGAACGTCGACAACCTGCACGAAGCGGCCGGAAGCAAGAACGTTATCGAGTACCACGGCAACGCGCGCTGGCTTGTGTGTCCGAGATGCAAACACCGCGACCCCCTTGACCTCAGCCAGCATTCCGACTCGCCGCCGTATTGTTTCTGCGGCACGCTGATGAAACCCGACGTCGTGATGTTCGGCGAAGCCATTCCCTCGAACGCTCTCGTCGAATCCGCGCGGCTTGCCGAGACCTGCCAAGTGCTGCTTGTGGTGGGCACCTCGGCGCAGGTCTATCCCGCCGCGCGCTTGCCGGTCCTCGCGCGCCAGAACGGCGCATTCATCATCGAGGCGAACATCGAAGAGACTGACTTCACCGCGGGCGTCACGCACGCGTTCCTCAAAGGTCCCGCGGGCGAGACGCTCCCCAAGCTGGTCGAGTGCGTGAAGGGCTGACACGGACGGGCACAGCGAGGCAAAGCCGCAACCAAGGATGTGGAAAGAGACGAAAGTCTAAAGTCTTAACGACAAATGATAAGCAGCAAAAGGCTAAAGAATGAGGGATGAAGGATGAACTTCTTCGCCCGCAGTCCGGTATCAATGCTTCTGACCAGTCAACTTGCACGGTATTTCTTCGAGAAGTTGATGGAAAACAACAGTAGTCGTACGGACGCGCACGGATAGGGCGGTGCGTCAGGCGCGGTGGTCGAATAGGGCGCCGGGCGGCTCGGAGGCATCGGTCGCGCCATAGGCGCTTCTAAGAGTGGCGTCGCTTTGACCCCCGTTTGCCTGGTCCTTGGCCAGTTCCTGTTGGGCGCGCAACTCGGCTTGGGCCGCCTGCGCATAGACTTCGCGATCCTGCCCCGACGGATTGGCGGGCGCCATCGCCGCCCGCTTGACCGCTTCCATCTTTCGAACGGTCGCCTCGGGCGTGGACGCGGAACCGGTGTCAATCGAGACCTCGCCGCCTGTCGCATACCGCTTGCCGTCGGGACCTGTGGTATAGGAGAAACGGGCGCCGCCTCGGGCATAGGCGCCCGCCGCGGCGAGGTGCGCCTGTTCGTGCTGGCGGACTTCCTGGTCGATACGTTGAAGGCGCTGGACCTCAGCCTGTTCCTGGGGGGAGAGTTGCAGCGATCCGGGGGGCGCGCCGTTCCCGAATGCCTTGGCCGTGGTCTGCAAAGGCGTCACGGCCGCCGCCTTCAATGACGTGATGCGCATGGCAAACACCACCTCGTCAGACTTGTATCCCGATCACACCATGCCAGCCGCTCATACACCCCTCCAAAAAGCCGGAATGGCGGGATTGGACAACCCCGCCATTCTGACTGACTGATTGGTAACTGTGCAGTTTACGCCCTGTGCAGGCGTCGGAGAGCTAGTCTGGTGACACCCTTCCCGCGGTAAAGTCCCGCGCACTTGCAGCGCCGACTTTCATCCCGCGTTTCATAATCTACTTCCTCTAAATTCAAGCTGCGCCGCAGCCCGTTTGTCGCAGCCATAACATCTGAGATATAAGCAAAGATCGTGCCATACAATCAGAGATACGCCGAAATCCTCGTAATACTTGTCATTACAATAACTTGTGAAATTAGGGACAAAAACCTCCATTATTTGCCGTTTTCGAGAAATAAGAGAAAGTTATTCAGGCGTGAAACATTTGCGTTGCTCTTTTTCGCCCGTTTTCGGCGTTTTAGATACGCCCGCCCGGTGCTGCTTGAAACCGTTCGGAACAGTCAGCTACTTAGCGAGAACGCTCCCCGGATCGCCCCTCATATGCCTTCCATGAGTCCAGCGTGTAGATCGTTTCGAGCACAGTTTTCGCGGCGAGTTCCGCCCCTTCCCGCCGGTAATGTCCGTTGGGCCAGACCTTGCCCGATCCTTTGAACGCGTTCTTCGTTTGAAGGCAATGCGTCTTGGGATGGCGTTTCTCGAACTCGGCAAGGAACTCCAATCCATCGTCCAGACCTTCGCCCTGGGTACAATGCAGTTGCACCAGGAGGAAGTCCGAAGCGTTCGTTTTGGCGCAGGCCTCTGCTTCTTCGACGATGCGTGATGCGAGCCGATCTCTGGACTTGGCGTAACTAGGCAGCATCTCGCGGACCTCTTCGCTAATCTCCTCTAGATGCAATTTGATTGCCCCGAAAGGAAATGCGTACTGCGATTTCAGGCGGGCCGCGGTTGTCTCGGGATCGTCGAGAGGAACGTTTTGGAGCGCCAACTGTCCCGATGGATTCAAGACGAATCGAGGCTTCGCCGCCGCAAAGTACGACCACATGGCCCGGTCCAAATCGGGACTCACGAAAGCGAACACGACCAATTGAGGACGATAGCCCGAAATCGTCTCCTGTTCGGTGATGAGCATTTGGTCAATGCCGTACCCCGAAACGCCGAGATTGATCACATGAAGCCGCGAATCCAAGTCCGCCATTATCTGAGGCCAAGCGTCGTTATTCGAGACTTCGTCGCCGAACGTGAACGAATCGCCGACCACGAGCACCGTGAACTTGTCAGGCTGATAGACATAGGGGTCCCGCGAGCGATAGCCGCGATCGTTGGTCCAAACCAGCCCGCCGTCGGCGGCGTCTAGATTGCGTTTCGGGGTCCAGCCTCGAGTGGGGTGGAAGTCGTGCGAGGCCCACTGAAACTGTCCGACGATGGCGCTATAGATTCCATAGGTATTGCCAAAGAGTATCTTGTGATAGTTATTCTTCAAACGCAGGTCGAGATAGTAACTAATGCCGAGAAGCGACACGAAGGTTACCGCAACAAGAAGTACGACACTAAGTATCCAACGGCGTTTCATGCCAGACGACCCTATCGAATAGGCGCCACACCATTGCAGACGATCGAAGAATGGGACTTTGCAGACGCACACATCCTAACAAGCTCCTCCGGGCATCTCAACCATAAGACGATGGGATTTGGGCTTTTGCGAAGCCGGCGTATCGCTGGTATCATGCACGGTCTCCGTTTTCGTATCCGCGGACAGCTATGGCCAAACTCCTTACATCGTCCAAGACGCTCGGCGCGGTGGCATGCGCCGGGTTCCTTGTGTTCCTCGCAGTGTTCGGGTATCCGCTGGCCACAGGGCGCGTGTATATCGAGGACGACCTCTCGGCATTCAACCTGCCGCTTCGCTATTTCTACCAGCAGTGCCTGGTTCGCGGCGACAGCCCGTTGTGGATGCCCTCGATGTTCTGCGGATATTACCTGCATGGCGAGGGGCAAGCGGGATTGTTTCATCCGCTGCATTACGCGTTGTACCGATGGCTGCCTCTGGGCGCGGCCTTCAATCTTGAACTCCTTCTCGACTACCCCGCGCTGTTCCTGGGCACATGGCTGCTGTTGCGGCGATGGCGCATTCCGAATGAGGCGAGCTTGCTGGGCGCGTTCCTCTTCGCGTGCTGCGGGTTCGGCATGTCGAACTATCTTCACATCATGATGCCGTCGGTGATTGCGCACATGCCGTGGCTGCTGTTATGCGTCGATGTGGCGATGCGGTCGCGGGAGGAAAAGACCGTTGCGGCGGCGTGCGCGGGCGTCATGGTGCTGACGGCGTCGCAGTGGCTTCTGGGGTTTCCGCAATGCGTATACCTTTCCTCGCTCATTGAGGGTTTGTACGCGCTCTGGCTGTTGTATCTGACGCGAAACGTTCCGGCCCTCGTCGCTCTCGGTATCGCGAAAGCGTTGTCCGTGTTGTTGGGCGGGCTACAGATCCTGCCCCAGCTTGAAGCGGCGCGCCATTCGATCCGGCTCGATCCGTCGTTCGAGTTCATCATGTCGGGGTCGTTGCATCCGCTGAATCTCGTGCAGATCTTCAGCCCCTACGTCTTCAATCGCCACGGCTGGACGCCCGGCCTCGACCAATTGTGGGACCCGCCCTATTTCGGCGCAATCGCGCCGCTCGCATTCGTATGGGCGGCCATCCGTTACCGCGACCGGCTGGACACGAGGAAGCTGATTGCCGCGTGCGGCGTTCTGGCGCTCCTGGGCATTGTCCTCGCGATGGGCAAGTACGGGTATCTGTATCGCCTCGCGGCCTGGGCGCCTCTGTTGAACAAGTTCCGCAACGCATCGCGGCATTTGCTGCTGTTTCACCTTGCCGCGTCATGCGTCGTCGCGCTGGCGTTCGCCGACCTCACGGGGGTCGCGCGGAGAACCGAACGCATGGCATGGCGTCGGCTCTGGCCCCTTGGCCTGCCGCTCGCGCTGAGCCTGGTCGCCGCGCTGGCGGTAGTGTGGGTCCGATGGCATCCGGACGCAACGTGGTTCCGGGCCGTGGACGATCATCTCGCGCCCACACGCAACGCATGGCTCGGCGTGATTCTCATGGCGGCCGCTACGATTCTGGCGCTCGGCGCGGCGCGCGGCCATCCTTCAGCCCCGTTTGTGCTGATACTCTTCGTGATCGCCGACGTGTCGCTCTACGGGTTGCGCCACAAGCCGAGCGCCGACCTTCAAGTCTTCATAGACGCGATCGAAGTGCCCGCCGATGCCGAAGGGTTCCGGATCGACCCAGACTATCGCCCCGTCTACGCCTACACCGGCCCGACGATGAAAGGCTACAAGGTCGTCCACGGGTATGCGGCGATGATACCGTTCAGCGACCTAGACTATTCGGGCCGGCAACTGGCGGCGCTGCGCGTGGCCGGGGTGCGCTGGCGCAAGACGCGACACGGTGGCCCGCCGGAATTGGCGCAAGCCGCCGACCGGGGCGTAGCATGGCTCGAAGTGCCTGATCCGATGCCGCGCGCACGGCTTGTTTCGCATGCGGAGGTCAGCGCCGATCCCCGGCGCGACATCGAGCGAATCGACATGGCCACAACCGCGCTCGTAAGCCAGCCCGTCGCATTGTCAGGCGGGGCGCCCGGCGAAGCCTCCATCGTCGTCGACCGCCCTGGCCGCATCGATGTGAAGACATCCGCTTCCGAGTCCCAGTTGCTGGTGCTCGCCGAGCGCTGGCACGAGGGCTGGCATGCCACCTTGAATGGAGCCTCGCTTCCGATTGTGCCTGTCTATGGCGATTTCATGGGATGCCTGGTTCCGCCGGGAACGAGCGTGATCGAGTTCCGGTTCACTCCATCGAGTCTGCGCCATGGCCTATATCTATCGGCTACCGGGCTGATCTTCTCCGTCGGATTTCTTGCCGCTCTCGTGAAGACCGGAAGACTTACTTGACGGTTCGTGCATCCGAGCGGAGCGTCTTTGTACAATGCTCTGAAAGGAGGACATTCCATGGACGACGCGCGTCTGTTTCGTGTGCGCATCGCGCTGGTGCAGGCATTCCTGATTGAACACGGCTACGACGGCATCCTGCTGTCGCGCGCGGACAACTTCGCGATGGCGACGGGCGGCAAGCGTAACTATGTGTCTATCGCGTCGGATCTCGGGGCGAGTTCTCTGTTCGTAACGCGCGACGGCGCGTCGTACTTTGTCGGGAACAACATCGAACGGACCCGCGTCGTGGCGGAGGAACTTGCGGATCTCGGTTGCGGCGTGCGCGATTTCCTTTGGTTCGAAGGTTCGGCCGCCGGGTGCATCCACAAGGAGTTTTCGGGAGCGCTTGTCTCGGACGACGGCTCGCTGGGCGCAAACGTCAACGGAGCGCTTGCGTACGTGCGCTCGTTGCTGACCGACTACGAGTTGGAGAGATACCGCAGGCTGGGCCGGCTCGCGGCGGAGGCAGTGACCGCGGTCGCTGAAGCGGTGGCCCCGGGCCAAACCGAAGCGGATATCGCGGCGATGCTGATCGCGGAAGGCGCGAAACGCCGCTGTTACGTGCCGGTTGCATTGATCGCGGCGGACGAACGCATCGCGGCGCATCGCCATCCACTGCCGACGATGGCGTCGTTGCTGGGCGGCGGTTTGAGTGAGAAGGCCGTTCGTGGGTACGTCATGATTGTTGGCGGATTCCTGCGCGAGGGATTGGTCGCGTCGATCACGCGGTTCAAACGTGTCGGCGAATTGCCCAGCGGAATCCTCGATGCCCATGCGCGGGTCTGCGGCGTGGACGCGTCGATGCAGGAGGCCAGCGAGCCGGGGCGGACCTTGGGCGACGTGTTGGCCGCAAGCCGGCAGGCGTATCCGCGCCTCGGGTTCGCGGACGACGAATGGCATCGGCATCATCAAGGCGGCACGACCGGGTATGCCGGCCGCACCTGCAAGCCGATTCCGGGCGAGTCCTTTCCCATTCTCGATACGCGATGGCAGAAGCGGGTCTCGGAACCCCTGGGCGAGGAGGTCGCGTTCGGCCAGGCCTTTGCGTGGAATCCATCCGCGCCCGGCGTGAAATCCGAGGACACATTCCTTATGCTTCCGGACGGAACGAAGGAAATCGTCACGGCGACACCCGCGTTTCCCCAAGTCGACCTTGCCGCCGTACTCGGGCGAGAGACCGATGCCGTGAAGTCCGCGATACTTTGACGCTCCCCGGACTCGAAGGTTGACCGGAGCCGTTGCGGCACGTAAGATAGTGCCGGAATCTTGGCGAGCAGGCCCTCTTGTGCAGGAGGGCCATCGAGTAATCCATGCAAGCGCAGCCTCCAGAACGGGATGCCAGTCCTGCTGGCGCGTCACGAAGCCCGGAGACGGCGGGCGCGTCCGATGTTGTTTTTCGGATTGGCCGCCGCGAAATCCCGCTGCTCCGTTTCCGCGCCCTGTCGATCCGCCAGAAGCTGATGTTGGTCACCATGGCCGCCAGCACAGGCGCCTTGTTGCTCCTCTGGGTGGCGATGGTGATATTCGACGTGATGGAAATGGGGCAGTCGGTGCGCAACGAACTGAGCAGCACGGCCGCCCTCGTGGGTTTCCATTGCGCGAACGCCGTCTGGTGGGAACCGGCGCACGCGGGTGAAGACCCGGACGAACTCGCCAAGATCAAGCTGCGCGACGCGACCGAAGCGCTGTCCATGCTGAAGGTCAATCAGCGGATTGTGTCGGCCTTCATTTTCGATTCGCAGGACCATGTCGTTGCGCGCTACTTCCGCGACCGCGAGGTCGAAGCGCCTCCCGAAAGCCCTCAGACCCGTCCGTATATCTTTCCGAAAGGGGCGTACCTGCTGGTGTTTCATCCGATTATGGTGCGCGGCCAGCGCGCGGGCACCGTGTTTCTCAAGTCGGAACTGCGTGACGTGTGGTCGCGGGTCCGTGGGTATCTGCTGGGCGGCTTCACGCTCATGGCGTTGTCGATCGTTGTGGCGTACCTGCTATCCTCCAATCTCCAGCGTTTGATATCGAGCCCGCTATCGCATCTCGCGGACGTGGCCAAGCTGGTTTCCGAAAAGCACGACTTCTCGGTTCGCGCGGTCAAGGAAAGCCAGGACGAGATCGGCCTTGTCGTCGACGAGTTTAACGAGATGCTGTCGCAAATCCAGCAGCGCGACAAGGCGCTGCAACAGGCGCACGATCTGCTCGAGCAGCGCGTGCTTGACCGGACCCGCGAGTTGCAGGTTGAGATCCAGGAACGCAAACGCGCCGAAGTGAAGCTGCAACATGCCAAGGAACAGGCCGAGTCCGCGAGCCGCGCGAAGAGCGAATTCCTGGCGAGCATGAGTCACGAGATCCGCACGCCGATGAACGGCGTCATCGGCATGACGGAACTCCTCCTCAATACGGACCTGTCGCCCAATCAGCGCAAGTACGCTGAGACGGTACGCAGGTCGGGCCGCGCGTTGCTCAAGGTCATTGGCGATATCCTCGACTACTCGAAAGTAGAGGCGGGACGCCTGACCATCGACCCGATTCCCTTCGACCTCGAGATCGCGGTCGAAGACGTGATCGAGTTGTTCGCCCCTAAAGCCGAAGAGAAAGACCTTGCGCTGGTCATGCGCTACGCGCCCGATGCGCCGCGGCGCGTGGTTGGCGACGCGGGGCGCATCCGCCAGATCGTGACGAATCTCGTGGGCAACGCGCTGAAGTTCACCCAGACGGGCCATGTCTTCGTTAACGTCGCGTGCCGCGAGCGACAGGGCGATACCGCAACCATGCGCATCAGCGTTACGGATACGGGTATCGGCATTCCCAAGGCGAAGATCGAGGATATCTTTGGCAAGTTCGAGCAGGCCGGCGCCTCGACCTCGCGGACGTACGGCGGCACCGGGCTTGGACTGGCGATATCGAGAGAGTTGGCGCGCTTGATGAATGGGAACATCACCGCCGAAAGCCGTGAAGGCTCCGGCTCGACGTTCACCTGCACGCTGCCGCTGCCGGTGGACTTGCAGGCGCCGGCCCCGGCCATGCCCGAGGCGGTCAATCTCGACGGTATCCGGATGCTGGTGGTGGGCGAACATCCGATCCAACGGCGCGTGCTCATGGAGCAAGTCTCGTCGTGGGGTATGGAATGCACGGCGGTGGCTTCGAGCCAAGAAGCGCTCGTCGAACTGCGAGACGCCGCGCGTGATAAGGCGCCCTACGCGTTTGCGTTGTTCGATTTTATGAACCCGAATCCGCATATGGAGGCCATCGCCAAGGCGATTAAGGAATCCGACTTGACGAGCGAGACGATTCTCGTCCTTCTGACCTCGTTCGGCCAGCGGGGCGACGCGCGCCGTATGGCCGATCAAGGCTTCGCCGCCTTCCTGAGCCGGCCCATACGCCAGGTCGAACTGAAAGAAGCGCTTTCGATACTGTGGAAAGCGCATGCCACCGGCGAACCTCTCGGGCTTATTACGCGCCACACGCTGGCGGAGAGCCGGGAGCCTTCCCAGATCGTTCCGGAATTCGACGAGGCGCCGGTTCGTGCGCACATCCTTGTGGCCGAAGACAACTACGTGAATCAACAGGTGGCGATCGAAATCTTGAAGGAACTGGGGTGCACGGTGCAGGTTGTGGGGGACGGGACCGAGGCGGTAACGCTGCTCGAAAGTGTCGCGTTCGACCTGGTATTCATGGACTGCGAAATGCCGCGGATGACCGGGTTCGACGCGACGCGCGCCATTCGCGCCAACGAAGGCGAGAGCCGGCGTACCCCCATTATTGCCATGACCGCGCACGCCATGAAGGGCGACCGCGAGCGCTGCATTGACGCGGGAATGGATGACTACGTCAGCAAGCCGATCGATCCCGAGACCATCAAGAAGACTCTGAAACGCTGGCTGCCCGCGAAGGTCGCGGAAGAGGAACCAGCGGCGCCACTGCATGTATTTGATCTGCGCCAGGCGCTGTGGGTCACCGGCGGCAAGGTGGAAATGCTTCGGCGTTTGATCGGCGTGTTCTTAACGAATATCCCGAGCCAACTGACGGAGATTCAGGAAGCGCTCTCCGGAGGAGAACAGGAAGAAGTCCGGCGGCTGGCCCATTCGATCAAGGGCGCCGCGGCGAGCATCGGCGCGACGAAGTTGAGCAAGGTCGCTCATGATCTGGAACGCTGCGTGAAGCGCGGCAGTATCCACGCGGCGCATCTGCTGTTCGACGACCTTGAATATGAAACGGGCCAACTGCGGGTTACCTTGGAGTCGTTCGATTGGGAGAAGGAAACGGCGGCGCCGCCCGTAGTGAGTTGACCGAGGCGCGGGCGCCGGCGCCCAAGGCAGTGTTGTTCGACATGGGCGGTGTGCTGCTCGACGCCGCGGACCGTTGGGACGCCGCGCAGTTTCCGGTTTCGTTTCCCAATGGCTTGCCCGAACCGGCTCCTCTCGAGTGGTTCCTGGCCATGTCCTCCGACATCATGGAGACCTTCGTGGCGCTGCCTCCGCCGCGTCCCGCCATGGACGTGCGGCCTCTGATTGCCGCGTGGCTGCGGAAGCGGAGCATCGAAGCCGATTCCGAAACGGTCGAACGCTGGTTCGACGTCTTGATGCGATGGGAAGCGTCGCCTGTCTACCCGTTCGTGCCTGCGCCATTGCGCGCGCTTGCGTCGATGGGCATCCGCCTCGGCGTCATTTCAAACACCCTCATGCCCGCCAAGTACATTCGCGAGCGCTTCCGCGACGCGGGCATCCTGGACTTGTTCGAGTTCACGGTCTTCTCGGCGGAATACGGCGTCAATAAGCCCGATCCAGCCCTGTTTCGCCATGCCTTGGATGCCATGCGGCTGCGCCCTGAAGAAGCCTGGTACGTCGGCGACAAGCCCCAGCGCGATGTTTGCGGCGCGCACGGCGCGGGCATGACGGCAGTCCTCGTGGACAGCCGGCATCACCACCGTATCCACGACGGCCCCGATCACGTTCCCGACTTTCGTATCCCCACCATTGCTGCCTTGCCTGACCGTATTGCGAAGATCGCGTGAGCGTTGGCTGTCTTTTGGGCAGGCAAACATGCTAAGCTTCAGTGTTGCGTTCTGGTTGCCACTCTCATGTGTGCGGGCTGCATCAGGGCGTTGAATCCTCGCCAAGGAGAACGTTATGCCTTTCTCGAAAGGAATTTCTATACTGGCCGTCGTCGTGGCTACTGTCATGCTGCTTCCGATCCACGCCGAGGCGCAGGCCCCCGCCCAACCTGTTGACGCTGCCCAGGCCGCGCCGGAGGCGGCCCCGCAAGCCCCGAGCCAGCCTGCCGGGGATGTGGCTCAGCCGACCAATGCCGCCGCGCCCGCCGAGGCAACGCCTGCGCCGCCGGAACCGAAGAAGTCAGTCCCGGCGCCCGCGTACTACGTTTCGCCGACCGGCAACGACGCCTGGTCGGGCACGCTCGCCGAACCCAACGCGGACAAGTCCGATGGCCCGTTCGCCACACTCGAGGCGGCGCGCGACGCGCTTCGCGCGTTGCGGGAAACCACCACGATCGAAGGCTCCACCAAGATACTCGTGCGCGGTGGCGTGTACCGTCTTGCGCAGCCTTTCGTGCTCGAACCGCGGGACTCGGGCCGCGCGAACGAAGAAGTGGTGTACGGCGCGTATCCGGGTGAACGGCCTGTATTGAGCGGTGGCAAAGTCCTGGCAGGCTGGAAGCAGGATGGATCGCTTTGGAAGCTGGATGTGCCGGACATCGCCGCGAGCGAGTGGCGCTTCAACTCGATCTGGATCGACGGCGCGCGGCGTTGCGTGGCGCGCACGCCCAACGAAGGGTTCTTTCGGACCGCGGGAAAAGCGCCGCCTTCCGAAATCCCTTCGACAGGGGAGAAGATCGTGCGCGTAGCCAACGCGTTCAAGTTCAAGCCGGGCGACATCGTCCGTTGGAACAACTTGGACGATGCGCTTGTCGTGGCCTTGCACGCGTGGGAGACCTCGTTTCATCGCATCTCGTCGATCGACGACGAGAGCCATGTGGTGACGTTTCGTAACGCGTCCTTGTGGCCGTTCGAGGAATGGGGGCCGGGGCAGCGCTACTACGTGTTGAACACCCTTGAGGGACTCGATGCGCCGGGCGAATGGTACGCGGATCGGCCGAGTGGCGTGATATCGTACATGCCCGAGCCCGGCGAGGATCTGAGCAAGGCCGAGGTGGTTGCGCCATTCCTGACGTACTTGGTATCGCTGGAAGGCAACCCCGCTTCGAACCAGTATGTCCAGTACGTGCGGATCGACGGCCTCGAATTTCAGCATGCCAGTTTTCCAATCGGCATGGACGGCCACGCGGATCCGCAAGGCGCCGTGGGCGTTTCCGCGGCGGTGCACCTGATCGGCGCGCAGTTCTGTACCGTGGCGAACTGCTCGATTGACCGTGCCGACACGTACGGCATCTGGGTTCGCGCGGGCAGTTTCGCGAACGCCCTCACGCATAACGAATTGTACGACCTCGGCGCGGGCGGGATTCGTCTGGGCGAGCAGCAGCGCGCGGGCGAGAACCTCGATGTGCTGCACAATATTGTCGAGAACAATTTCATTCATGATCTTGGGCACGTGTTCCGCTCGGGCGTGGGCATCTGGGTCGGCCAGAGCCCCTTGAACACCATCGCGCACAACGACGTGTCGAACTTGTCGAACTCGGCTATCACGGTGGGCTGGGCGTGGACGGCGGATCAAGGGTTCTCCAACAATAATCTGATCGAGTTCAACTGCTTGCACCACCTCGGTAAGGGCGAGTTCAGCAACATGGCCGGTGTGTACGTGCTGGGCGGATCGTGGAACAGCGTGGTGCGGAACAACGCCGTCCATGACGTGTACGCGTATCTCTACGGCGGATGGGGCATTCACGCGGACGAGGGCAGTTCCAATCTCGACATCGAGAACAACGTCGTATACAACACGACCTCGGCAGGCTATGACCAGAACTACGGCAATCTGAACCGAGTCCAGAACAATATCTTCGCCTTCAGCGGCGACGCCATGGTCTGCCTTACGAAGGCGCAGGATTTGCAGCCGGTCCTGTTCGAGCGGAATATCTTGGCCACCAACAACGGCCTGCCGTTCGGCGTCAATTGGGATTTCGGCAACATCTGGCACGACGGCAACTGCTACTGGGATACCGCGGGCTGGGAGATGGACTTCTGCGGAGACACGTTCAAGGAATGGCAGGGGCACGGGAAGGACGTGCATTCGATCGTGGCCGATCCGCTGTTCGAGGACGTGAAAGCGTTCGATTTCCGGCTCAAGGCGGATTCGCCGGCCCTGGCGCTCGGGTTCCATCCGATCGATATGTCGGCGGGCCTGCGTGGCGACGCCGCGTGGGTTGCCGGGCCAGGCAAACTGGACCAAGCCGCGGTCGCGATGTCCGAGGCCCTCGAAGTCCGGCCCGTGCATGAGGATTTCGAAGCGCTCGCGGTCAAGGACCTTCCGCCCAATGCCTATCTTTTCGGCACGGACAGTACGGCGAAGATCCAGGTCACGGATGAGACGGCGGCGTCGGGACAGAAGAGTCTCAAGGTCACCGATTCGAGCACCGCGCAGCAAGAGTGGCAGCCTGAGATGTGTTTTGCGCCGCAGTTCAAAGAAGGCCACGCGGTGTGCAGTTTCGACCTGCGTCTCGAACCCGGCGCCATCTTCCAGACCGACTGGCGTTCGGACTGGACCGGCAGGCGCGTCGGACCGCGCGTGAAGTTCAACGACAAGGGCGAGGTCAGCGTCGGCAACGACGAGAAGCCGCTGATGACCGTGCCGCTGAGCGAATGGGTTCATGTCGAGATCGCGTGTGATCTCGGCAAGGCGGCGGCGGTTCCTGCCACGTATTCGCTGGCGGTCACCGCGCCCGGGAAAGACACGCAGCGCTTCGACGGCCTCGAATGCATGTACAAGCGCTTCCGTTCCGTCGAGCGGTGTTGGTTTATGTCCCCCGCGAAAGCGGAAGCGGCCTATTATCTGGACAACATCGCGATCGAGGTGAAGTAAGTCTCCCGTAGTGGGACCTCGTTATCGTGATCGTGGTCGTAATCGTAGTCTCGTTCACCTCGTTTCCAAGCTGTGCTTGGGAACGTTATTGGACACGAAGCTGTGCTTCGAGGCCCGCGAAGCACAGCTTCGCGCTCAAGTGGGTTCCCAAGCACAGCTTGGGAGCCAGTCGAACGATCGATTACGACCACGATCACCATCACGACCGTGTGGTGGGGGATCAGAACTTCCTGACTGCTTTGGTCCATTCCATGCCGGAGTAGTTGTAGAGCCGGCTCAGGGTGAAGGTCTTGATGCAGGTCTTGCCGCGGTAAACGGGAACCGTCTCGATGACCTCGGCGCGATCGAAAAATCCGCCCTGCACCATGCGGTCCAAGAAGATCTTCGACTTGGACGGATCGCCTCCCGTAACGAAGATGCCATCGCGGCCCTTCAACTGTTCCCACCCGCTCCAGAGGTCGTATTGGTTGAAGCGATCCTCGGGGTTGGCGTAGAGCGCGCGCGGATGGCCGGGGGTGTAGAACCCCGCCCATGCCGTGAGTTGGTAGCGATTCGAGAAGATGAACGGGTCGTGGGCCCTGTCGTGACCGACGTACTTGGCAAGGGCCACGCCGATCTCGCGTCCACCCAGCAACTTGTTGGTCGGGTCGCGGTCGGGGTCGATCGACATCGAACCGAGATGGATGCGGTCAGGGTGGCTCGACGCATCCACCGACCGATCCGCGATGACGTAGAGGATGTTGGTGGAGCGCGTCAACATGCCCACGGCGCATCCGAGGATGACGCCCGCCACGAGGAGCTTCCGCAAGCGGGGGCCGCGTATGCGCTCGGTCCAAATCCACGCGAAGGCCGGGGCCGCGGCGACGTACGAACAGACGGGCCAGTTGGCCTGTGGCGGCCGTGTGAAAGCGACCGCCGCGTAGAACCCGAACAGCACCATCGTGCACAGAAACAGGTACGCGGCGTCGCGGTTCTCGCGGAACCGGCGTGAGCACACCACCATGGCCCATGCGAAGAATCCAAAGAGAATGGGGGAGACCAGGCCGGCCTGCGCTCCGAAGTACTCGAACACGTGGCGGACCGTCTTGAGAAAGGTCTTGGCGCTGCCCGCGCCGATGCTTGCCGTGTGGCGCACGGATACCCAGTCGTGGGTTGCATTCCAGTAGAGCACGCCGCTCATGCACAGCAGCATGAGCAGGACCGCGCCGTAGGGGCCGAAGGTCTTGAGCGGCTTGCGGTCGACCGTTGCCAGGTACAGCGCGAACGCGATGACCAGCACCAGGATGGTGTACTTCGTCAGCATGCCGAGGCCCAGCGCGAGACCTACCAGCCACCACATCGCCGGTTCGCCGTTGACCGCGCGGTGAAACGCGTACATGGCCAGCGCCCAGAAGAACACGATGGGCGGATCGATGGTGAGGAGCACCGAGCCGGCCCAGGTGAAGGGCATGGCGATCGTCGCGCACGCCGCGAGCAAGGCCGTCCGCTCCGCCTTGGGATGGCCCGGCGTGAACAGGCGCAACGTCATCGCATAGGTGAGCGCGATCGCGCCGGAGGAGAACAGGACCGCGCCGGACCGGATCGCCCATTCGCTGTGGCCCCCGGCTTTCGTAAGCAGTCGGATGATGTATGCGATCATCGGCGGCTTGCTGTAGTAGCCGAGCGCCAGCCGTCGCGACCAGTCCCAATACTGCGCTTCGTCGCCCGCGAGATTGAAATGGTTGATGCAGACAAAGCTGAAATTGAGAACGGTCCAGATGCCCAGAATCCACAGGAACTGCTTGCGTTCGCGCGCCATCGGCAGACTCGGTGCGGGGGGCTCCGGTTCGCCCAGAGCTTTGCGCGCGATCGTAAAGCACAATCCGGCGACGACAGCGCCACACAAGACGCCCCAGACGAACCCCGCCAGCACGTCAAGCGGATAATGATTGCCTGTATAGATGCGGAAGAAGCCCGCGAGCAGGGCTAGGGGGACCGTAGCCCACAAGCTGCGCAACGAGATAAACGCGAGCACCGTCGCGATGGCCGCGGCATTGGCTGCGTGGCTCGAAGGAAACGAGTTGCTTTTGCGCGGATCGCTGGCGTACTGGCTCGAATCGTACACGGTCCAAGCGTCGCTGCGGTAAAGATGGACTTGGTCGATCGTCGAGTAGGGGCGCGGTTCGCGAAACGCGTTCTTGACGATCTTCTCGGAACTGAAGTTGGTCCAGGCAAGCGCAAGCAGAAGCGCGACCGCGCCGATGCGCGCTCGTCGTTTTCCGAAGTAGAGCAGCAATCCCCACAACACTACGCCTGGAATAATGGCGGCATCCTTGTCCGAGAAGACCGGGGCAATGCGGTCGAACCATGCGTTCTGCAAGGCATGGTTGATGAATTGGAACATGGCGGCATTCATGGGGGCGAGTATATCGGCCTCGCGCCGCCGAGTGCAATCGTGGTACAGTGCGGGCGAAGGAGGAACCCACCATGAAAGTCGGGATCATTTCGGCGTCGTTGCCGATGGAACTCAAAGCGGCATTGCGGAAAGCGAAGGACATCGGCGCGCACGGCGTGCAGTTGTGGGTGGCGAACAACGAACTCGATCCGCGCAATCTCTCGCGAAGCGGACGCGCCGACTTGATCAACTACATGGCGTCGCTAGGCCTCGAACGATCGGCCCTATGCGGCGACATCGGCGGCTTTGCGGACCCGGCGACCGTCGACGCGCGCATCCAGCATACGAAAGAGATGTTCGACCTCTGCGTCGACCTGCGCACGCGCATCCTCACGACGCATATCGGCCACGTGCCCGCGGATACCGATTCGCGCGCCTACGCGGATCTGGTCGCGGCGGTGCGTGAAGTCGCCGAGTATGCCGCCGAACGCGATTGTTGTTTCGCGACCGAAACCGGCCCTGAATCGGGCGAGGCGCTGGCCGTGTTCTTGCGCGCGGTCCGAAGCGACGGCGCGAAGGTCAACTACGATCCGGCGAATCTCTGCATGGCCGGATTCGATCAGATCGGCGACGTGCGAGCGTTGCGCGAGTTCATCGTCCACACGCACGCGAAGGACGGCCTCAAAGGCCAGCCGCGCGAAGTGGCATTGGGCAAGGGCGACGTGGACTTCCCGAAGTATCTGTCCGTGCTGCGTGAGGTGGGATTTGACGGGTACCTGACGATCGAACGCGAGTGCGGCGACGATCCCGTGGCGGATATCGTCGAGGCGATTACGTTCCTGAAGAAACAAGAAGGCGTCGACGCCTGACACGAGCCCGTATGGTCTTTTCCGAGGCTAGTACCAGATGCACGTAATGATCACGGGTTCGAGTTCGTGATGATGCGAATGGCGTTCGCTTCCAAACGTCTGCGTGATGATCTTCGGCTCCACTTGATTCTTCTGAAGCCAGTCATTGATGTGATCGTCCATCTGCCGAAGCGTCTCGATACCCACCTTGCCCATAAAGGTCTGCACACGCATGGCCTCTTCCTCCCTTGATCTCGCGCGGATTGCACCGTCCATATGGGTATACCCGAAAGCGTTCTGCAAAGCAATCGAAATAACACGTAAGACCGCCCGATTATTGCAGGTACGATTTCGATCACAAACGAGAAATCAGGATGGGTCCTCGGTAAGCGACGATTTCAGGACGTTTCGCATCACTTCGACCGGGGCGGGGGTTCCCGTCCATGTTTCGAATTGCAGGGCCGCCTGGTTCACGAGCATCTCGAGCCCGGGGATGGTCAGGCAGCCCGCGGCTTCGGCTTCTTGCATGAAGCGCGTGCGTAGCGGGCGGTACACCATATCGAACGCCACCTGGCCCGCGCGGAACAGGGCCTTGGGTACGGGAGTCTCGTCCATCCCGTGCGGATACATTCCCATCGGGGTGCCTTGAATGACGACCTCGTGCGTGGCCATCGCCTCGGCGAGATTGTCGGCAAGCCCGCCGTTGCGTATTCCCGTTTCGGATTGCGCCGCGCGCAAGTCGTCGGCGAGCGCCGCCACGCGGCTCGCGGTGCGCCCGAGAATCGTAATGCGCGCGACGCCGGCCTGCTCGGCCATGGCGAACGCGACGGACCTAACCGCGCCGCCAGCCCCTACGAAAAGGATGCTCTTTCCCGCAAGCGACACTCCCGCATCGTGAAATGCCCGAAGGGTTCCCGGGCCGTCCGTTGTCGAGCCGATGAGTTTGCCCGCGTCGTGCAGAATCGTGTTCACCGCGCCGACGTGTCGCGCGATCGGATCGATCTCGTCGAGATACGGTATGACCGCGACCTTGTGCGGAATCGTCACGCTCAGGCCTCGGAACCCCTGCAACGCGCGCATGCCCTCGATACAGCCGCGCACGTCTTCGACGCGGAAGGCGACGTAGACGTAGTTGATGCCGGTGGCGTCGATGGCGGCGTTGTGGATGAGCGGCGAGAGCGAATGCTCGACGGGATTGCCGATTACGGCGCACACCTGCGTCGCGGTGTCGATACGCTGCATGGGCACGTTAGCCTCCTTGAGCATGCGGGAAATAGGTCACCCCGCCGAGTCGGCCAGCTTGCGTCCTCCGAGAATGTGCAGGTGAATGTGGAACACCGCCTGCCCGCCCCACGGACCGCAATTGATGACATAGCGGAACCCGTTCGGCATCAGGCCTTCCTGCTCGACGACTTTGTTGGCCGCGAGCATGAGTTTGCCGAGCAGGAGCGCGTCGCCGTCCTTGGCGTCAGTGATCATTGCGATGTGATGCCGCGGTATCACGAGGATGTGCGTCGGCGCCAGCGGGTGAATGTCGCGAAACGCGACAAACTCGTCGTCCTGATACACTATCGTCGCGGGGATGTCGCCCGCCGCAATCTTGCAGAAGATACAATCGTCCGCCATGTCCGTCTCCTCGATTTCTGCGTCGTGTTTCGAGCGCAACACGCGTGGTATTTTCGCCGAACGCGGCAGGAGGGATCAATCTCGGCGTGTCATGCTAAGATGGCAAGCACAAAGAGGACGCAGGGAAAGGAGTTCGTAATGACGGGGCGTGAACGCATTCTGGCCATGATTGAAGGACGGCCGGTGGACTGTCTGCCGCTGATGCCGATCACGATGATGTTCGCCGGGGATCGCATCGGAGTGCAGTACCGGTACTACGCGACGGATTACCGGGTGCTGGTCGAAGGCCAGATGCGGACGGCCGAGGAATTCGACTTCGATTACGTGTCGTCTATTTCGGACCCCGCGCGCGAGGCGGCGGATTGCGGCGCGGTCATCGAATACTTCGACAATCAGCCGCCGGCCATCGACGAAAGCCGGGCGTTGCTCGCGGACAAAGGCGCTTTGTCGGCGCTCGCTATCCCCGACCCGTTGCAGACGCCGCGCATGCTGGACCGTGTGCGCGCCGCCGCGGCGTTCAGGGAGCGGGTGGGCAAGGAGCGGCTGATCGAGGGCTGGATCGAAGGGCCGTGCGCGGAGGCGGCGGACCTGCGCGGCATCAACACGCTCATGATGGATTTCTACGAAGACCCGGCGTTCGTCCGGGATCTATTCGAGTTCGCGCTCGACATGGAGGTGCGGTTCGCGCGCGCCCAAGTCGAGGCCGGAGCCGAACTGATCGGAGTGGGGGATGCCGCCGCCTCGCTCGTCGGGCCGCAACTGTACAACGAATTTGTCTGGCCCTACGAACAGCGATTGGTCGACGCGCTGCACGGCATGGGCGCGCTCGTGCGCCTGCACATCTGCGGCAACACGCGTCCAATCCTCGACGGTATGGGCAAGCTCGGGTGCGAGATTGTCGATCTCGACTGGATGGCGCCATTGGACGAGGCGCGCGCCGCAATGGGGGCGGACCAAGTGTTGCTGGGGAATCTCGACCCGGTGGCGGTGCTACGCAACGGTACTGCGGATGACGTGCGCGCGGCTGTAGCCGAATGTCATCGCCAGGCCGGGCCGCGCTTCATTGTCGGCGCGGGATGCGAGATCGTCCGCGATACGCCAATCGAGAATCTGCAAGCGTTGTGTGACTACGCTAAGACACACCGTCCTTAATGGCGCGATCTGCGGCTGTCCACACGCGAGCCATCCGGCCTGACTCGCTCTTTGGACTGCGCTGAGTCCTCGGCGCTTTGGCTGGGTTTCAGGGTCCATCTCGTTGGTCTCAGCCAAAGCGGCGAAGGATCGCCGCAGTCCAAAATGCCGGCTCTCCATTTCGTGGGTTCCAAAACAAGGCTATATGCTAGAGTACTAGACTACTCCGTGTCATTGCGAGCGTAGCGAAGCAATCTCACGCGGCGTCATGTGTTGTAACGTCAGGGGATTGCTTCGCTCCGCTCGCATTGACACGTTCCTCCACTGCTTATCCTGCGAGGATGCGCGCGATCTCCAAAAGGGACGGCCCCTCGATATGCAGCGTGGTTCCGACGGCCGGAGGCGTGAACGGCACATAGACCCCGCCTGTGCAGATGACCCAGCGCAACGATGGATCTTCGAGAGGTTTGTCGAACCGGAACTCGACTTCTTTCGGCCGCCCATCGTGGCTTGCCGTGAGGACGCGTGCCGTCATGCCGGTTAGGCTGATGGTGTCGCCCGCGCGCATGGGACATGCCTCTGGGTCGCGGAAGATCTGCGAGAAGGGCCGCGTCATGAACGTGTCGTCAAACCGGTAGACGAGTGTCCTCTCGTCCTTGCGCTCGATATCGAGCGATTGAACGCCCGCGCAGAGCTGCCGGTAATGCTTCGGGACGGGTTCGCCGTCCGCGGCGCGCATGATCGGAAGCGTCGCGCCTAGGAGATCGGCGGGCAGATACGCGACTACGAGCGTGTCGTTGACAATGCCAGGGTCGGAGGGCGCGCCGGCGTTGAGCCGTTTGGCGACCCGTTCGGCTTGCGGAGCGGTGGTCCCGCTGGCAATGGGCAACGCGATGGCCGATACGAAGAGATGCAGGACGATCCACACGGCTACGAGCGTTCGCGCCATCCGACGATACGCGCGCGACTCGCCCTCGACGGTCCCGCACGTCCAACGCCACGCGATGAATTGCGCGACGACCGCCATCGCGCCGATTCCGGGGTTCATGAGTTCACGGCCTTGCGGAAACGTGGTGAGCACGGGAACCATCGAGAGTACCGTGCCGGTCAACCAGAACCGCACGCCGGCATCACGGCGCAGAAGCGGCGCTATCGCCCACGCAACACAGGCGAGAAACACCAGCGCGATGGCCAGATACATGAGTTGTCCCCGTCCGGGCAAGAATGCGAACACGACGGGATCGGTAGCCCCGAACTGGCAGAACAACATGACGGGAATCCCGCGAATCAGGTCGAACGCGAACTGCACCGGGGCGTGGATTGGGTCGGTATAGAGGAGCGTCCCCGCGACCCCGTAGCCGAGCGCGTCGTAGAGCAGTTTCCACAGCGCCACGATGGCGAGGTACGGCATCAACGCGGCCCACCTCCGAAGCCACGCGGCGCGATCCATGAACAGCGCGTAGGCGGCGAGGTACGCGCCCGCGGCGATGGTGGCTTCGCACGCGAACAGTCCGAGCGTCAGCATGAGCAACGCGAGCGGCGCGCCGGGCCGCCACCCGTCCCGCCGCCACCGGTCGTGGAAGTAGATCACGAGGACGATGAACACGCTCGACATCGGCGCATTCCGCGTCGCGATCCAGCAGACGGGAAACGCATGCGAGGCGTCGAGCATGTACAGCAGCGCCGCTAGGCCCGCGGCCCACGGCGGAACGAGGAAGCGGCGGTACAACAACGTGACTACGAAGATGAGCGCCGCGTACCAGAGCAGGTTCTGTGCGTGCATGATCCACGCGCGGTCGCCGAAGACCTGCCATTCGAGCCAATGCGTCGCCGCGCAGAGCGGACGCCAGAACGCGATCTTCCAGTGCTCGGGGGTCCACCACGGCAGCATGCCGCGTTCCATGCGCGCATGGTTCTGTTCGGGATTTCCGTCGCCGAAGACGCACGTGTCGAGCACCGATCCGTGGATTCCGGGCAAATGCGGGAATCCTTGAAAGCGCACACGAATGAGGTGGTCGTCCTGATAGTAGCCCGTCCAGATCGCGGGCAACGTGAAGAGGATTGCCGCCAGGGCGAGCCACAGCGGCAAACGTCGATTCTCGAGAAGACAGCGGAATCGATCGAAGTACTTCGATGTCGAGGAGGATGTCATGCCAAGTCTCGTAGAAGAGTACCCTGGAAGGGGCGTTCCGTTACGGCCGGCTATGCGCTGAACAGTTTTCGCAGTCCGTCGATTTCGCCCTGGCTGAGATAGCGCCATTCGCCCGGGCGCAGGTTGGTTACCGTAAGCCCGGCAACGGCTACGCGCTGGAGGTCGCGGACGCGATGGCCGACGGCGGCGCACATGCGTTTGACTTCGCGTTTCTTGCCTTCGTGCAAGGTCAGGCGCAGAAGGGTGGTCCCATAGCGTGAATGGATGACGGAGACTTTCGCAGGCGCGGTGACACCGTCTTCCAATGGCACGCCAGTCTCGAGTTGCGCAATCGCCTCGCGGTTCGGCACACCTTGGACACGCACGAGATACACCTTGTTGACTTCATGTTTGGGGTGCGTGAGGCCATAGGCAAGGTCGCCGTCGTTGGTCAGCAACAGCGCGCCTTCAACGTCCATGTCAAGACGCCCGACGGGGAACACGCGCGCCCGTACGCCGTCAATACAGTCCATGACCGTCTTGCGCCCATGCGTGTCGCCGACGCTTGTGACGACGCCGCGCGGCTTGTTGAGCAGGACGTATACGAGACGTTCTTCTTGGACGGGTTTGCCGTCGAGTTCGACTCGGTCGGTGGCGGGGTCCACGGTGTCGCCGAGCATGGCCTCCGCGCCGTTGACGCGGACGCGCCCGTCGTGGATCAAGTCTTCGGCATCGCGGCGCGAGGCCACGCCGCACGCCGCGAGATACTTCTGGAGGCGCATGCGGCCCGGCGCGCGGTCCTCAGTTGGTTTCCCGGAGTTCTTCAATGGTCGGCAGTTCCTTGAGGTTCTTGAGGCCGAAATGAATGAGGAACTCGTCGGTGGTCCGGTAGAGTTTGGGACGGCCCGGCGTTTCCGCCACGCCGACGATCTTGATGAGGCGCTTCTCGAGCAAGGTATCGAATGCATGCGAGACGCTCACGCCGCGGATCGCTTCAACGTCGGCCCGAGTGACCGGCTGGCGATAGGCAATGATCGCGAGCGTTTCGAGGATGGCTTTCGAGAGCTTATTGCTCTTCTTGATCTGGAACATGCGCCGGATATACGGCGCGAACTGCGATTTGGTCACGAACTGGTAGCCGCCCGCGATCTCGTTCAAGATGAAGGGCAGCGTGTCCTCGGCGATCTCCTCGCGCAGTTCCATCAGCAGGTTCGCGACGATGTCGGGGTCGATATCGCCAAGCGCCTCGGCGATGCGGCCGACGCTCAACGGGCGGTCGCTCGCGAACAGCAACGCGGCGATGGCCTGCCGCGTCTCGTCGCGCCCGAGCATCTCGACGGGTTCGAGATCCTCTGCCGGTTCTTCTACGGATTCGCGTTCTTCCGCCATGACTATTTCAACGTCTTTCCAACCAGTTGCAGCAACGGCTCGATACTCTTCATCAGTTCGCAAAAACGTTCCGGCTTGAGCGATTGTGCGCCGTCGGAGAACGCCTCGGCGGGGCGCGGATGCACCTCGATCATCAGTCCGTCCGCGCCGGCCACGACGGCCGCCTTGGCCATCGGGATCACGAGGTCCCAATGCCCGGTGCCGTGGCTCGGGTCGGCGAAGACCGGCAGGTGCGACAGCTTCTTGAGCACCGGAATGGCGCTGAGATCGAGCGTGTTGCGCGTCTCCGTTTCGAAGGTTCGGATGCCGCGCTCGCAGAGGATGACATCCTTGTTGCCTTCGGACATGATGTACTCAGCCGACATGAGCCATTCGTTGATGGTCGACATCATGCCGCGCTTGAGAAACACCGGCTTGCGGAGTTTGCCCACGGCCTTGAGTAGCGCGAAGTTCTGCATGTTGCGCGCGCCGATCTGAAGCATGTCCGCGTGCTCGGCCACCAGCGGCGCTTGTTCCGCCGCCACCACTTCCGTCACGAACGGCATGCCCGCGCGGCGGCTGGCTTCTTGCAGCAGGTGCAGGCCCTCTTCCTCGAGGCCCTGGAAACTGTATGGCGACGTGCGCGGCTTATACGCGCCGCCGCGAAGCACGTTCGCGCCGCAATCGCGGACCATGTCCGCCACTTCGAGGATCTGCTCGCGCGACTCGACCGCGCACGGTCCGGCCATTACGCAGAAGCGGTTGCCGCCGATTTGCAGCGATCCGACGCGGACGATCGTGTCTTCGTGTTTCGCTTCGCGTCCCGCCAGTTTGAACGGCTGCAGGATCGGAACGACCTTCTCGACGTGCGGCAGCGATTCGAGCGACTGGAGGCGGAACTTGCCGCGTTCGTCGCCGACCGCGGCAATCACTGTACGCTGCTCGCCTTCGATCAGGTGCGCGTGGTACCCGAGGTCCTCGATCTTGTGGACCACATAGTCGATGTCCTCCCGCTTGCGGGAAGCCATGACAATAATCATAACGTGATATCCTCTATCGGTTTCAGCGCCTTGCCCCTGTGAGGAAGTATAGCCGCCTGCACGCCCGAAAAGCAACGCGGGAAACAAGCCTTATCGGTCGTATTGCGGTTATTCCCGGAACGTAGTAGGATTGATCCCATGTTCTCCTATAGGTCAGGAGCGGCTAGATGAGGGATGCAGACAGAAAGCGGGAGGGGAAGCTATGCGGGCGCTAGTACGTGCTGGAATTAGGGCGGCGATCTTCACGCTTGTGGCGGGAACTGCCGGCTGCTACACGAGTTTCTCGCCATCTTCGGTCCGCGCAATGGAGGATGAGAGTGTGGTTCGCGAACTGGTAAAGCCCGTGGCCCATGAGTATTACCAGTCTGGGCCATGCAACGGTGGCTCCGCCGTGTATTCTTCCTATCGGGATTTGGCGTTCTGGGTAAAGGATAAAACCGTGTACGCGGTGAACGAGCGGGCGCGCGCTGTGGCGCCGTCTCTCAAACCCGCGCCCGATTCCGTAACCTATCAGGCTGTTTACGATGCATCGCTGCCCTTTCCTTCGTATGCCGAGGCGCGAATTAGCACGACCTCCATGCGGGGCCAGGACATTTCGCCGGAGGAGGCGGCAGACCTGGAGAAGGCGATCAAGGAACATCCTGAGGATTTGTGGGCGCGGACGGTTCTACTGGGACGTTATGACCGGGAAAAGAGGAGTTCGCCCGAAGTATCGCAAGCGTATGAAGGGCACGTGCTCTGGCTTATCGAGCATCGTCCCGAAGCCCCCATCCTGGGCAGCATCGAGGCCCGGCTCGACTCGCCCGCGCGAGGGGGGTCTGCCGCGAATACGCACAAGAAAGCCGCGGAGCTGTGGAAGGTTCAGATCGAGAAACACCCGAAAGATGCAAGAGTATTGTCGAATGCCGCGGGCTTCTTTCAGATGGGCGACTCGAAGCTCGCGATGAACCTCGTGGACCAGTGCATTGCATTGGAGCCGGACAACAAGGAATGGCGTGACCAGAAAGCCATGTTCTTGAGCGTACCTGCCATGGTGGCATCCATGTCCATGGGTTTTCTAAAGCCCGCCCCCGAGACATCACGGAAAGCGCTTGAGGCGAAGGAGGAAGTCTTCAAGATGACCAAGTTGCCTTCCGCACGTGTATCCGTTGCGGCCGACCTGGCGACTCTGGCGTTCGAGGCGGGCGACTTCGATAAGGCACGCAAGTACGCGGGCGATGCGCTGGAGTGCGCGGGCCTGACGGGTTCCATGTTCAAAAAGGACATTGTTCACAAGACGAACACCGTGCTCGGGCGGCTGGCGATGAAAGACGGCGATATCGCCAAGGCGAAAGAGTTTCTTGTCGCTTCGGCGGCCGGCCAAGGCGTGGGAGAATCGTTCGGTCCATCGCTGACTCTGGCGAAAGAACTGCTGGACAAAGGCGAAAAGGATGCCGTCATCCAGTTTCTAGAGAGCTATGCGAAAGATCCAGACAATCCGTGCTATACCCAGTGGATTCAGGCGATCAAGGAAGGCAAAAAGCCCGATCTCAGCGTCATTAATATGATGAGTTCTTGGCATCCCAAGGCGTCGTGAGTCCTCAGGGCACGTGAGACGCCAAGGCCTCGCGGTTCCCTTCGTTGACTTCGATCTATCTGTCATTCTGAGCGTAGCGAAGAATCTCACTAGCAATAGAGGCCTATACTCATAGCAAGATTCTTCGCTACGCTCAGAGCTTGTGAAGAAACTGCGAAACGCGGGCGCTTTGCCTCATGACTACGTATTGCCTGTCATCCTGAGCGTAGCGAAGGATCTCATAAGCATCAGAGGCCTATGTACATAGCGAGATCCTTCGCTACGCTCAGGATGACAGGAAGGGCGGAGCCGACAAAGAGAATCGCGGGACCTTGTCATTTCTTCACAAGCTCTCAGAATGACAAGTAGAACGTGGCCAAGAGGCAAAGTGCCCTCGCTTCGCAGCTTTTTCGCAAGATCTGGGCGCTCGCTATTTCCCGAGCCATTCGGCCGCGGTCTTGGCCCAGTAGGTGAGAATCATCTTTGCGCCCGCGCGCCGGATCGCCATCAGGCTTTCGAGCGCCGTGCGCTTCTCGTCGAGCCAGCCGTTTGCGGCGGCGGCCTTAATCATCGCGTATTCGCCAGAGACGTTATAGGCGGCGATGGGCAGATCGAAACTGTCCGCGGCACGCGCGATGATGTCGAGATACGGCAGCGCGGGTTTGACCATAACGATGTCGGCGCCCTCTTCGATATCGAGCGCGATTTCGCGCATGGCCTCGAGGCCGTTCGCGGCGTCCATCTGATACGACGCGCGGTCGCCGAACTGGGGCGGCGATTCCGCCGCGTCGCGGAACGGGCCGTAGAACCCGGACGCGAACTTCGCGCTGTACGCCATGATGGGCACTTCAGGCATCCCGGCATCGTCGAGCGCGGCGCGAATCGCGGCAACACGGCCGTCCATCATGTCCGATGGCGCAATCATGTCCGCGCCGGCGCGGGCATGCGCGAGCGACTCTTTGACAAGCAATTCGAGCGTCGCGTCGTTGTCGACATCGAGGTTGCCGTCGCGGTTGGTCTTGAGCGCGCCGCAATGGCCGTGGTCGGTGTATTCGCACAGGCAGACGTCGGTGATCACGCACAGGCTCGGACAGGCCTTCTTGATCGCCTCGACGGCGCGGCACACGATCGCGCCCTCGCTATAGGCTTCGCTGCCGCAAGCGTCCTTGTATTCCGGAATGCCGAACAGGAGGACGGCGGGCACGCCGGCCGCCTCGATCGCCTTGGACTCTTCGACGAGCGTGTCGACCGAAAGCTGATACTGGCCGGGCATGGACCCGATCTCGCGCTTGACCCCGGTCCCGGGGCGCACGAACAGGGGCATGATCAGGTCGTCGGCGCTCAGGCGCGTCTCCGACACCATGCGGCGCAAGGTCGGGTTCCGGCGAAGGCGTCTCAGGCGGGTGACGGGAAACGGCATGGCAAAGTCCTCCGAAGCAATGGGCAACGCGTACGCGCGTTCGAGGCCGCGGGCCTCATGGCGCTTCCTCGATGCCGAACAGGCGTTTGACGAGATGAAGCACGGTGTGGGGATCGTGATGGCCGATCTCTTGTTTGATGCTTGCGGCGGGCCGCTGCATGATCGCGCGGACCATCCGCGTGGTCAGTTGGTCGATCTCTTCGCGCTGCTTGTCGGTCAGATCGGGCAGCGCGTTGAGCGTCTTGCGCATCTCGCGCTGGCGGATCTGTTCGAGTTCCTCGGACATGGACACGATGGTGGGTTCCGCGGCCAGCCCTGCCATCCAGCGCATGAACTTGTCGACGCCGCTATCGACCAGCGCCATCGCGGCGTCGATCTCCTTCCGGCGCGCTTCGAGATTCTCGTTGACCACCTGCTGCAAATCGTCGACGTTGTACAAGTACACGTTGTCGATGCCGCCGACATCCGCGTCGACGTCGCGCGGCACGGCGATATCGATGACGAACATCGGTTCCTGGCCGCGCTGCTTGAGGGCGTACTGGAAATCCGGCGCGTGCAGGATCGTGCGCGGCGCGGCGGTCGTGCTGATCACGATGTCCGCGCGATGCAGGTGTTCCTGGAGTTCCTCGAACGCGACCGCCTCGCCGCCGTTGGCGTCCGCGAGATTCTGGGCGCGCTCGGGGTTGCGATTCGCGACGAGCACGCCGCGTGCGCCGTGGTCGATCAGGCTCTTGAGGGTCAACTCGCCCATTTCGCCGGAACCGACCACCATGACCGTCTTGCCGGCAAGGTCCTTGAAGATCGACTTGGCGAGATCGACCGCCACGGAACTGACGGAGACCTTGCCCGCGCCGATGCTCGTATCCGTGCGCACGCTCTTGGCGACCGTGAACGCCTTCTGGAACAACATGTGGACGATCTTGTCCGTGGTCTGTTCCGCCTGCGCGAGGATAAATGCATCGTGGACTTGCCCGAGGATCTGGACCTCGCCGATGACCAGACTGTCGAGGCTCGATGCCACGCGGAATAGATGCCCGACCATCTCGCGATCGTGATACGAATACAACGCGTCCGCGAGGTCGGCCTCGGGGATTTCGCGCGACTCGCTGAGGAACGCGCGCATCTCCGCTTCAAGTTCGTCGCAGGGCGAGGAATGGCTCATGTAGACTTCGACGCGATTGCATGTGCTCAGCAGTACCGCGCCCGCACCCGGGCAGCGTTTCGTCAACGCCAGGAGCGCGCTCGGAATCTCCTCCGCGCGAAAGGCCAGTCGCTCGCGCAACGCGATTGCGCTGCTGTGATGACTCATGCCTACGACGACGAGACTCATCGTCCAGCGCTCCAGAAATACGAGACACGGAGATTCAGAATAGACAGCACCATATAGCCCGCGATAATCAGGAAGAAGCCGAGAAATACCAACTGCGCGAGCTTCGGCCCGCGCAAACGCCCCAGCCTGCGCATGTGGAAAGTAACGGCGTAGAACCCCGCCATGACGTAGGACAACAATACCTTCGGCGAAAGCCACCAGTACGGACCGAGCAAGTCGCGGTCGATAAAGGCCCAGATCAAGCCGAGCGTCAGCGTAATGACGAAGAACGGATACCCGAATCGGATCAATCGGTAAAGGATGGTGTCGAGTTCGCCCAAAGACGGCAGATGCCGCACGAGCCACGACACGCGGTGATGCTTGAGGTGCGAGGCTTGGCAGAGGTATGCGGCGCTCGTCATGCTCGCCACGTAGAAGAGCGCGTACGCGAGGAACGCCAGGCCCACATGCACGGAGAGGAAACTGCTTCGCAGCACGCGCGGTTCCGTGTCGAGGAACCGGTGCGCGAATAGCATGTTGATCAGGCAGATGAGGGCCAGCGGCGGCGCATAGAAGGAGAGCAACGCGCACATGGAATTCCGGCACGCGATAACGACGATCACCACGCCCGCGATGATCGCGAACAGGTCGAGCGAATCGGTCATCGTGGTCATGGGCAAATGCCCCCATGCCACCCATCGCAACACGAACGACAGGCTCAGCAGGACGATGCCGCCAACCAGCACGCGCCCGCCCGCGTGAAGCACGCGCTCGCCGTTCACCCGCAGAAACGCAAGCGCAAGAACCGCCGCGCAGAGATACGCCGCGGAACCCGTGTAAAATGTCAGATGAATCAATGCCGCCATAGGTCAAGAATTCCCGGTCCGGTACGCTTCACTATCTCATCGCGACGCCCATTGTATGCCCCGAACGGCCCGCTGGACAAGGATCGGCGGTATTAGGCTGTCGCGCGTTCGTCAGGGTCATACGCGCAGAACGGTTCCTCTGCGAGATAGTCTCCCGTCATCGCGAAGGCACGCGCGCGGCACCCGCCACACCACCGGCGATAATTGCAGACACCGCAATCGCCCTTGTAGTTGCGGAAGTCGCGCAGCGTGTTGAACAGCACCGAGGTCTTCCAGATCGCGCCGAAATCGAGGTTCGCCTGGCGAAGATCGCCTGCTTCCTCTTCGAGGAACCCGCAGATCTGCACTTTGCCGACGTGGCTGATAAACGCGAAACTGATCCCGCCCATGCAGCCTTTGCTCATCGCATCGAGACCGTGCGTGTCGGGATTGACCTCGCGGCCCTGTTCGGCCTCGCGCTGGCGCAGCACGCGGTAGTAGTGCGGGGCGCACGTGGGCTTGAACGGGATCGGACTGTCCATGCGCATCTCGTAAATGTGATTCAGGATGCGTTCGTATTCCTGCGGGTTCAGCAGTTCGGCTTGAAGGTCCTTGCCGCGGCCCGTGGGCACGAGCAGGAACGGATGAAACGCCGCCGCGCCCAGCGAAATGGCCAGCTTGTAGATGTCGTCGATCGCGTCCATGTTCCTGCGTGTGACGGTCGTATTGACCTGGAACCCGAGCCCGCCTTTACGCGCCGCTTCGATGCCGGCCATGGTGCCCTCGAACGCGCCGGGGACGCCTCGGAAATCGTCGTGGCTGGCAGCGTCGGGACCGTCGATGCTGACGCTGATCCGCTCGATGCCGGACTCCTTCAACTCCCGCGCGATGTCTTCGGTCAGCAAGACGCCGCACGTCGCCATTACCGGCGTGAGGCCGGCCTGCTTCGTGTAACGCACGATGTCGAAAATGTCCGGGCGCAACAGCGGCTCGCCGCCCGTCAGGATCATGATCGGTTTGAAGTTCGCCGCGACGCTGTCGATCACGCGTTTCACTTCGTCGAGCGACAACTCGCCCTCGTACGCGCAATGTTCGGCGGACGCGCGGCAGTGCTTGCACTTCAACGTGCAGCGGCGGGTGACTTCCCAAGCGATCAAGCGCGGGGCGAAAGCGTGTTCCTTCGAAGTCGCGTGAGGATGATGCATAGGGGCCTTCTCAGGTTGCGGCGCTTTGGGCCATGGCCGCGGCGCCATTCGTTTCGGTCTCGGTGAAGTAGCGCGGAGCGGTCTTCTTCAATTCCTCGACGCTGTAGAGGACCGCGTGATCGGCGATGCCCGTGTGGCTGGCGATGCGCTGGACCGCCGCTTCGACTTCCTCGCGCGTCGCTCCATGGATCATGCCGTAAAGATTGAAATCCCAATCGGGCTTCGTATCGCGCTGGTAGCAGTGGCTGACTTCTGGTTGCGAAGCCATGTACGCGCCCGCCGCCTCGACGTGCTCGGGGGCCGCCTTCCAGACGCTCATGCCGTTCGCGGGATAGCCGACTTCCTGATGCGCCACGCGCGCGCCGAAGCGCCGGATCGTGCCGTCGTCGAGCCACGCGCGGATGCGTTCCAGGGCCAAGTCTTCGAGAACCTCCGCGCGCGACGCGATCTCCGCGAAGGGCTGTTCGACCAGCGGCAACGGATCGCTCAACACGCGCAGCAATCGGACCTCCCAATCCTGAAACGAGGGCGGCGGCACGTCGGCGGCGGGCTTGCGGACGGGCCGCGCCTTGGCTGGCGCCGATTGCGATCCCGTCGGGAAATGCACCTGGATCTTGAACATGCGTTTCTGCGGCAGCGACATCACTTGCTGGACGCCGGCCTTCGCGCGGATACGGTCGAGGATGCGATCCATATCCGCGGCGGAACGCGCGATCAGCGTGAACCAGATGTTGAACGCATGCTTGCGCAGATAGTTGTGCGTGACTTCGGGAAAGCTGTTGATCAACGCTACGACGGACGAGATCGCGTCTTCCTCGACGCGCGCGGCGCAGAGCGTGCTTACGTAGCCGAGGCGCTTGAGATCGAAGACCGCGCCCATCTCGCGGATCAGGCCGCTCGCATGGAGACGCTTGACGCGGTCGAGGACGTCGGCTTCCGTCGACTCCAGCGGTCCGGCGAGGACGGCAAAGGGATGCGCCTCGACAGGGAAGTCGCTCTGAATCGCGTCCAGCAGCCGCGCGTCGAATTCGTCGAGCATGGTTATGCTACCCCGATTTCTTCGTCGGTCAGATAGCACGCCGGGTCCGGCGCCCACACGTCGCCCGTGACGGCTTCGGCGCGCACGCGGAAATTGCCCCCGCAGATGTTGAGCCACTTGCAGCGCGCGCAACGCCCCGTTACGTGGTTCTTCTTATCCTTGAGCTTCATCAGGAAGGCGTTGTTCGGATCGGTCCAGATTTCTCCGAAGTCGCGTTCGCGGACGTTGCCCAGCGTGACATGACGCCAGAACTGATCGGGATGGACCGAGCCGTCCCAAGACACGCACGCGATGCCGCGACCGCTCGAATTGCCCTCGTTGAACTGAAGCAGTTCGAACACCTGTTTGGCTCGTTCGGGGTCTTCCTGCAACACGCGCAGGTAAAGGTAAACGCCGTCGGCGTGATTGTCGACCGTGAGCACTTCCTTCGGCATACCGCGCTTGTGCAGGTCCGCCGTCATGTCGATGATCTGATAGACTACCTTGCGCGCTTCCTCGTGCGTGAGGTCCTCGTCGATAAGCGCGCTGCCGCGTCCCGAATAGACCAGGTGATAGAAACACACGCGCGGGATATTCTCTTCTTCAATCAGCCGGAAGATGGACGGAATCTCGCTCGCGTTGCGGCGGTTAATCGTGAACCGCAGCCCGACCTTGAGGCCCGCGGCTTGGCAGTTCCGGATGCCTTCGAGCGCGCGCGAAAACGCGCCGTCGACGCCGCGGAACCGGTCGTTAACATCTTGCATGCCGTCGAGGCTCACACCGACGTACGACAGGTTGAAGTCCTTGAGGCGCGTTGCCACCTCTTTCGAGATGAGCGTGCCGTTCGTGCTGATCACGGCGCGCAGGCCCTTATGGGTCGCGTACTGAATCAGGTCGAAGAGGTCCTTGCGCATGAGCGGTTCGCCGCCGCTGAAAAGGATCACCGGCGCGCCGAACGCCGCGAGCGAATCGATCAGGCGCATGCCTTCCTCGGTCGTCAGCTCGCCTTCGTAGTGCATGTTTTGCGACTGCGAATAGCAATGCACGCATTTCAGGTTGCAACTGCGCGTGCAATTCCACACGACGACCGGTTTCTTGTCTTCGCTGAACTGGAGCAGGTGGCTGGGCAGGTCCGCGGCTTTGCGTCCGTAGCGCAACGCATCGCTCGGTTCGACCGTGCCGCAATACAGTTTGCTGATACCAATCATGTTATAGGGTCTCGGGGTTCGGGTTTCGGGTTTGCGTCAGGTGGCTCAGAATCGCGTCAACCAATCCGGGGATCGTCGATTCGCCCGCGGTGCAGGCGATGCCGATTCCGGTTTCATCCAAAGTCTTCGACGTAATCGGGCCGATACTCGCCGCGCGCACATGCGGCAGCACGGCGGCACGGCGGTCTTCGGGAACGCCCGCGACGAAGTTCGTCACGGTCGACGAACTCGTGAAGGTCACGAGATCGACCTTGCCTTCTTCTAGGCGGTCCAGAAGCCCTTCGGGCAGCGCGGCGGCGTTGACCGTGCGATAGGCGGACACTTCGATGACCTGCGCGCCGCGCTCGCGCAATCCGTCGACTAGTTCGATGCGCGCAATATCCGCGCGAGGCAACAGGTAGGTTTGGCCTTTGAAGGGTTCGGTCTTGTCGAAGGCGTCTAGCAGGGCTTCCGCCACGAACTTCTCCGGCAGCAAATCGGGAACGATTCCGCGATCGCGCAACCGGTCGGCCGTGGCCGGCCCGATGGCCGCGATACGCATGTTGGCCAGCGCGCGCACGTCGAGACCTTCGAGCGCGAGCGCTTCGAAGAACGCGTCGACGCCGTTGACGCTGGTCAAGACGACCCAATCGACCTTGCCCAATTCGCGCACGGCGGCGCGCATGGGTTCCGTATCGGCCATGCTCTCGATGCGAATCGTTGGCGCGGAGATCACCTCGGCGCCCAGCGATTCGAGCGAGGCCACAAGGCTCGATGCTTGCGATTGCGAACGCGTCACCGCGATGCAGCGGCCAAACAGCGGTTTCCGTTCGAACCAGTTCAGGCGGTCCCGGAATCCAACCACTTCGCCCACGACGATCAGACCGGGCGGCGTGATGCCGCTGCGTTCCAAGTCCTCTTCGATGGTGGCGAGCGTTCCGGTGACTGACCGCTGTGCGGGCAGAGTGCCACTCGCGATCACGGCGACGGGCGTTTCCGGCGAACGGCCTCCGGCGATCAGCGAACTCGATATCATGCCGATGTTGCGAATGCCCATCAGGAACACCAACGTGCCGGCCGTCTTTGAGATCTCGTCCCAATCCAAACTGCTTTCGCTCTTCGTCGGGTCTTCGTGGCCCGTGATGACGCGGAACGAGGAGGTCATCGAGCGGTGGGTGACGGGAATGCCGGCGTAGTTGGGTACCGCGATAGCCGACGTGACGCCGGGTACGACCTCGAACGGCACGCCATGCTCGACGCAGCAGAGCGCTTCCTCGCCGCCGCGGCCGAATACGTACGGGTCGCCGCCCTTCAATCGGCACACCGTTTTGCCCTCGAGCGCCTTGTGCACGAGCAACAAGTTGATGTCGTCCTGCTTCATAGCGTGGTTGCCCGCGATCTTGCCGACGTAGATGCGTTCCGCGTCAGGCCGCGCGTGGCCAAGCAGGGCCGGGTTCGCGAGGTAGTCGTACACGACGACGTCCGCCTCGGCGATGCACCGCACTCCCTTCACGGTGATCAATCCGGGGTCACCGGGTCCTGCGCCGACAAGCCATACGGTTCCGGGGCTCTTCGTCGAGTCGTTCTGATCCATTCCGTCTCCGTGCCCTACGCTAGTGTGGTGAAGCATCTTGATGACATCGTATCTTTGAGTGCGAAAGCCGCGAAAAGCAGGGACAGACACGCTTTTCAAACTACCGAAAAGCGAGTCAGTCCCTGTTTTTCGCTCAATCTTGGACTTTGATTACGTTGCTTCAATTCTGACTCAATACACTAAAGCTGCGTCTTCAGCGATTCCAGGATTTCCGCGCCACCGTGCGCGATCAGGTAATCGCCCGCTTCCGTGCCAAGTTGTTCAGCGCATTCCGACTTGCCTGTGCCGTGATACCGCACCACGGTCGTACCGTCGAGACTCGCGACAAACGCATCCAATACCAGTTCGCCTTGTTCAAGGAAAGCAAACGCTCCCATCGGAACATGGCAACCGCCTTCAAGCCGAGCAAGCACCGCGCGCTCGGCGGTCACGGCGCACCGCGTCGCCTCGTCGTCCAGACACAAAACAACGGCGCGGGCCTCGTCGTCCCGGGTGGCAATTCCAAGGGCGCCTTGGCCGGGCGCGGAAATCCATTCCGGAGGTTCGAGTACCACGGTCACGTCCTGGGTGAGTTTCAACCTCTTAACGCCCGCAAAGGCGAGGATTATTCCGTGTAAGTCGGGCGATTCCTTGAGTGTGCGGAGGCGCGTGTCAATGTTGCCGCGCAGGTCGGTCAGCAAGATGTCGGGCCGTGCGGCCTGCACTTGCGCGCGTCGGCGGAGGCTGCCCGTGGCCATGCGGCCGCCCTGCGGCACTTCCTTGAACGTCATGCCGTTCTTGCCGATAAACGCGTCGCGCGGGTCCTCGCGTTCCGGAATCGCCGCGAGCACAATACCCTCGACCGGTTCCGTCGGCACATCCTTCAGGGAATGGACGACGATATCCACGCGGGTATCGAGCAACGCCCGGTCAAGCTCTTTCGTGAAGAGCCCCTTGTCGCCGATCTTGGCAAGCGGTATGTCCTGGACCCGGTCGCCCGTCGTTTTGACCGTCTCGATGTCGATTTCGATACCGGGGTGGGCCGCCCTCAAACGTTCCGCGACCCAGCTGCTCTGCCACAAGGCGAGCTTGCTGCCCCGCGAACCGATTCGCAAACGTTTAGCCAAATCACCGACTCCCTGGCGTCACGCGCCGCACGCCTTTTCAAGACTCTCGCGCAATAACCGCTCCGCCTCGGCCTCGTTGCCCTGAGCGACTAGTTCGAGGATCGGCAGTTTGAGGAACGCCCGCTCGACTTCCGCCCGCGCATGCGAGCCCTCGATTCGTTCCTTTACCTCAGCGCGGAACCGAGCGAGCAGTTGCACATACGCCGTGTACTCCGGCCCAAACCGCTCTTCGAGCGACAGCCTCACCTGCTTGGCAAGGGCCGGGAACGACCCGCCCGTGCAAATCGCTACCTGCAAATCGCCGCGCTCGAACGACGCCGGCACGTAGTAATCGCAAAGGTCCGGCACGTCGACGACATTGACCAGCGCGCCCGAAGCCTTGC
Organism: uncultured Nitrospiraceae bacterium; assembly: GCA_964402555.1. Classification (GTDB taxonomy): domain Bacteria; phylum Hydrogenedentota; class Hydrogenedentia; order Hydrogenedentales; family SLHB01; genus CAYOCT01. The sequence goes on from CAYOCT010000019.1 coordinate 44,754, forward strand.
CCGCTTCGTAAACGGCTTCGTTCACGGTGCGGTGGTCGGTCGCGGCGACGGCCAGGGTTGCGCCCTGGAGATCGTCCGGCTGAAAGGGCCGCGGCAAAAGCTCGATCGTGCCGTCCTCGGCGCGCCGCGCGATTTCGTCGCACACTTCAGGGCTGACCACGACGACGCGCGCGCCGCACTTGAGCAGCGAGGCGACTTTGCGCGAAGCGACCGAGCCGCCGCCGATGACAACGCAACGGCGGCCTTCCAGCTTGAGGAACAACGGGTATAAAGACATCCAAATAACCTCGAGCGCCGTGCAAGGACACCAAGCCCCCTCATGTAATAAGGGCAAGATCCGAAGGCGCTCCTGATGAATCGATTAGGACAAGCCCGGTCCCAATGATGAGGTATTGTAGCGCGACAAGCGGGCAATTTCCAAGTTCAGGGGTTGCATCGCGGTCAAACGCGCGTTAGGCTTACTCAATGAAGAGAAGGACAGAACGAAGGCAGTCTATCCGCGACCTCGAAGGAGATAGGTATTAACTGGTCGTCGTGATCGTGATCGTAATTGGGAGGTTCATAGGCGATTACGATTACGATTACGATCACGATCACGAGTTGAAGCGCGATACCCGTAGTCTACACGCCTTTGATCGCAACTCGGCGTTAGGTCCTCTACATGAAGCGAATTTCCAGAAGAACCTTTCTAGAAACCGGCGCGACGGCGGCGACGCTGGCGGCAGCGCGCTGTTCCGTCGGCCCAGAGCCGAAACAGGGCCGGGGCATTGTTAACGTGCACGAGCACATCCAATCCCTCGCCCAGGCCAAGATTCATTTGGCCGTGATGGACGAACTGGGCATCGAGCGCATGGCCCTGCTCGGAAGTTCGCTCTTCACGCTTACGCTCGACGACCGCGTGGGATTCACGCATTGCGACGAGAATAACGAAGAGTTGATGAAGATCGTCAAGGAGTACCCGGGGCGATTCGATGCGTGGCCCGTCATGGACCCTCTCGACCCGGCCAAGCTGGACAAACTCAAGGCGCTCATGGACCGCGGGGCGACGGGCCTGAAACTCTTCACGGGCCACGGCTACGTCTCCAGGCTTACCAAGGACTACATGTTCCATCCCATCGCGATGGACGACCCGCGGATGATGCCCGTCTACGAGCATTGCCAGCAGCACGGCGTGCCGGTGCTCATCCACGTCAACCCGTCGCCGGCCAAGCCCGGATTCTGCGAGGAATTCGTAGCGGTGCTCACGCAATTCCCGGACATGGTCGTCAACTGCCCCCATTTCATGCTGTCGTCCGTCGTGAGTTCGCGATTGCGCGAGTTCCTCGACACGTTTCCGAATCTCTACACCGACATCAGTTTCGGCGATGCGTTCATGAAGGCCGGGTTGACGCGCATCTCGAAAAGCCCGGCCAAGTTCCGGAAGCTCTTTCTGGACTACCCGGACCGGTTCATGTTCGGGACCGACCTTGTATTGACGGCCGCGGCGAGCAAGTCGGAGTCCTGGGTACGGAATCAGGCCGAGGCCTACATCCGGATGCTGTCGCTCGAAACCTACACCACGCCGTGCATCGCCAACGAAACCCTCCACGGTGTAGCGTTGCCCGAAGACGCGCTCGACAAAGTGCTATCGGGCAACTACCGCGCGTTCCTCGAACGCAAACCCAAAGGGACCCGACTCGTCCGCACGGTCGACTGGAGCAAGATGGGTGTCACCCCCAGCGGCCGCAGCCCGGGCCAAGCCTTCCCAGCCGCGAAGAAAGCGTAGAACGACGACTGAGACTGGGGCGGCTCCTGTCATGATGTCCTGACCATATTGGACATGGCGCCCGAGCATGCCTATGATAAGATCAAATGGCATCGATCCAGAAACGGAGGAACGGGCATGGGAACGCATGAGTTGTCGCGCAGGGATTTCTTGGCGGTGTCGGGGTTGGCGGCGGGGGTGAGTTGGGGGCTGCCCCGGACGGCGTTCGGGGCCAATGACCGGATTTCGATCGGGCTGATTGGCACCGGCGACCGTATGGGCGCGCATTTGGGCAGCCTGTCCAAGTTGAGCAAGTCGCACAATGTCGAGATCACAGCGGTGTGCGATGTGTGGAAACCCAATCGCATGTCGGCGGCGGCGCGGGTCGAGAAAGCGTTCGGCAAGAAACCGTTCGAGACCTCGCGATTCGGCGAGTTGCTGGCGCGTGACGATGTGCAGGCCGTCGTGATTGCGACGCCCGATTTCGGCCACACGCCCATCATGATCGAGGCGCTCAAGGCAGGCAAGGACGTGTACATCGAGAAGCCCATGTCGCAGACCATCGAGGAAGCGAGCGAAGCGCTCGACCTGGCGCGCAGCAAGGAACGCGTCGTTCAAGTCGGCACGCAAAGGCGGAGCGAGGGCCGTTGGAAGGCTGCGCATGATCTCATCGCGCAAGGCACGCTGGGAAAGGTCAGCCGTGTTTCGGCGGGGAACCACTTCAATCAGGAACGCTGGGCGCGCGATTTTTCGAAATGCAAGGAAGAGGATGTGGATTGGGCGGCGTACTTGTTCAACCGCCCGATGGTCCCGTTCGATCCGAAGCTGCTGCGGCGCTGGCATCTGTACAAGATGTGCTGCAACGGAATCTCGGGCCTGTGGATGGCGCATCTCGTGGACGCGGCCCATATGATGATGGGCGCGACGTATCCGAACAGCGCGGTAGCGCTGGGCGGCATCTATGTCTGGAAAGACGGTCGCGAGCACACGGACACGTTCCACGCTCTGCTGGACTATCCCGAGGAATTCCTGTTCGACTGGTCTATGAGCCTCGGCAATGCGGCGGGCACGCATTACACGGTGCACGGGCGCAACGGCACGCTCGATATGGAGAAGCTCACCTATTCGGGCGACGGCGGCGAGGAGGGCAAGGCCGCTGCGGCAGGCAAGCTGGAATGTCCGCCGGATCAGGACCATATGGCCAATTGGATCGAGTGCATGCGTAGCCGACAGCGGCCCGTGGCGGATATCGAGTTCGGCCACCAGCACGCGGCGGCGACGATCATGGCGGCGGCGGCGCTCGAATCGGGCCAGCGCATGCGGTATGACCGTGAACAGCGGCGCATTCTCCCGGGATGATCCGCACGGCAGCGCGCCGTGGTATACTCGTCCGGGTTCCAGGAGGGGTGCGTCATGAGCATGGTGCCGCGTGAGGTAAGGGAAGAACGGCTGCGCCGATTTCTTGACCAACAGTCGAAACTGTCGGCCAATATCGCGCGCATGCAGGAACTGGTCAGTCGCATCGAGGAAGCCGAGCCTACCGAAACAGACCGCGAGAAATTGTACCAATATGCCGTCACGAAGGGGACCCTGAAGAAACAGATCCCGGAATCGCAGGCGCTATTGCTGCGTACCATCAAGTCAGTCGAACACGAGAAAGAGCTTCTGGCGCGGTACGATCTCCACGGTGGCGACGCCGGCCCCGACGAGTCCGAACGCGAGGACGGTCCGGTTGCCCGTGAAGAGGCCTGCCTCATTGGCGACATCGATGGAATGCCGGCCGCGCCGAACGGCACGGCGTCTTCGGGTTCCGTCTCGCGGGAGGCACTGGAAAAGATCCACGCTCGTTCCTATGGTGAGATAACGCTTAACGAGCTCGAGCACCTGATGGACTACCACGCGCGGCTGGTGGGCAATCCCAATCGCACTGCTGCGGAGGAAAGCGTCAAACGTGCCCTGGATTCGGCGCTGGACACGGTGGATGTCAAGCTGGACGCGTTGCGGCACATGTGGAGCACGAAACGCGCGAGTTAGACGGCCTCGAACCGCTGATCACGCGCCGGCACGCAGGATGTCGGCAAGGCGTGCCGTCCAGTGGATGGCGTCTGCCTCCTTGGATTGGGCCGCTTTGAGTAAGGCGGCCTTGGTGGATGCCTCCAGGGCCTTGTCGGCGACGCGGCTGAGCAGATCGCTGATCTCCGCGTAAGCAGGCACGAGGATGGATGCGGTACCCGCCGCATAGCCGTATTCCTTGGCGATGCCGTCGCAGTAGGCGGAGGCCATCGTCCGGCATTCACTCCAGACGGTGGCATTCCACCAGTTCCCGTGAGACGACCCGAACTTCTCAACGGCTTCGATCCAGAGGTCATACGCTCGAGGCCCAACCCCGTAGCCTTCGCGGCTATGACGTTCGGGATGGGTATGGAGGTCCACGGCGTAATCCAGACTTTCGACGATGGCCTTGCGCCGTTCAGCCGGTTGCACGCGATTAAGCCTGAAGAATGACACGTGGAACGTCTCGCCGAGCTCTTTCCAAGAACCGAAGGTCAGCCGCGCGGGCGGAAAGTCCCTGTTGCCCTTCCACGGCTTGAGGGTGACGAAACTGTCGTCGTCGTATCCGGCGATCAATTGATTCTCAAGGTTGAGCAGCGAACACGGAATGCCGTCATCGAGCGCTTGGCGCAGCGTCTTCTCGATGCCGGCGCGGTCGTCCGGCGAACGGTCCGGACCGAAGAAGCCGAGGTGTTCCATGTCGAGTCCCATGTTGTTGAGCAACGGGCGCATGGCCATTCCGTTCCAGCAGTAGGGTCCGCTCGGGCAGATCTCGACGTGGATGTTAATCAGGAACGCATGGCCGGACATGCCGAACACCATCGCCGGCGGCAAGATGATTCCATGGTAATCCAGCGCTCCCTGTACGACGCCCATCAGCGTCGTGTTGTACGGGGGCATGGCCAGTCCTTTTAGTCTCACGCGCCCTCCTTTCGGCGTAGTGGCGCACCCCGCCGCAATACCTGCCGCGGCCGACGCTCCCGCCGCCGCTTGCAGAAAATCTCGCCGCGTCATACTCGCTACCTCCGCGCAGATTGATAGAAACATGTTTACATAACGGTAGTTCAGTTGACGGCACTTGTCAAGCATTCCGGTCCCGCGGCCGCTCCTATCCAGAACACGCGCAGTGTAAATGCGTTTCCATACGGGGTGTGGCCAATCCTCGTAGACCGGGTTCCGGGGCGGCTGACATGGGCGCTTCGATCACCGTGAGGGCGCGTCTATGCACGCCCGAGCGCTCCGCTAAATCAGCGCAAACACCGGCGTGCTCCACTTGCGGGTTTCCTCGATAACGTACGTCACGGTGTCCGCGTCGAGACCCAGTTCCGCCCAAAGCGGCAGTTCGTGCACGGACTGCAAGCGCTCCTCCAAGCCCTCCTCGACTTCGAGCATTTCCGTGATGGTCTCGGCCAATCGCACGGCATTCGCGAGGAGGCGCGCGTCAGGCGTGGCCTGGTCCGGCTGGTTATGCCACGTGGCCGCCTGAATGAGCACCTCTGGAAGGTTCCACTGTTCGAGCAGGCATCCGCCGACCTCGCCATGATCGAGGCCAAGCTGCGCCCGCTCGACCTCGGGCGACAGGACTTCCTGCGAAGGCATGGCCGCGAGAAGCTGCTCGAACGCCTTGGGAAAGTACTGATCGAGCACGAGCAGGCCGATATCGCGCAACAGGCCCGCCATGTACGCCTCGTCCTCGTCTATATACACGTGCGCCGCGGCCGAGCGCGCGATGGTCCGCAGGCAGACAGCGGTGCGGAGGCTCTGGCGCCAGAATCGCTTGGGATCGAGATGGCGGCCCATCTTGCCGAACGCCCGAATGATGGCCGAAGCCGACACCAGCCGTTGGATTTCCCGCGTCCCGAGACGCACGAGCGCGTCGCGCAGCGACACAATCCGGCCCGACATGCTGTTGAAATACACGACCGAGTTTGCCAAGCGCAAGACGCTTGCGGCAATCGCGGGGTCTTCCTCGACGACCACGGCAATCTCCAGCATACTGACCGAATCGCTGTGCAACAACCGTTCAAGTTCCATGATGATGGCGGGCAGCGTTGGCAGCTCTTCCAACGTGTCCAGCGTAGCGGTCAGTTCGCTCCGAAAATCGCCCATGGCCTCACATTCGTTGACCGTTCCCCGAATTCTGGCCGTTCTCGGAATAGCGGCCGAAAAGGCCATACTTCGCGGGCGTGTTTATGCTCGCGCTTTGTTAGGTTCCAAGTCAAATTGTCCTTGCGGATTCCCCGGACGATGTGGAGCCGGTAGCCTTGATTTGCCCTTGATGGGCCGTTTTGGTAAGATATCGGCGTTTGCGGGCTATGTTGCGGAAGGCAATCTGGGTTCTTACAGAAGGATATACATCCAGTGCGCTCTCTCTATGGCCACCGTGCCCTGATTCTATTGGTACTGTTCGTCTCTGTCGTGGGCGGGTGTGCCCATATCCCCGTTCAGCAGTCCCCCGCTGCCGTTGCCGTTCCCGAGGCGGCGCCCACTCCAGCGCCGGCACCCCAAGCCCGGCCCGACGGCCTCTACGCCGCCCGGCAGCATTACCGTCAATCGCGCCCGAAATCCGCGGACGAGGGGTCTGACCCAGCGCACGCCGTCGAGTATGCGTTCGAGTACGCCCTCGAGTACGGCTTCAACTGCGCCCTCGAGGATACACTCCAATCTCCGGTCTCCGAGTTGCGCCAAGACCCGTTCAAGTGTGGCCTCAAAGCAAATCTGGAGGACGCGCTCGAATGGGGGTTGCGCTACATGCTCGAAGATTTGCCCCAGGACCTCCCCGAATCGACCTTGAATGCCGCCCGCGATCGGGCTTTGGCGAAGGCGCGCGAGACGACGATTACGGCGGCGCTTGACCCTCTCCTCTCCGATCTTGCGGCGGACGACGCTGCCAAGACATCGCTTCGGGAGACGCTGACTCAGGCGATCTCCGAGGTGCTCGACGAGGCGTTTGCCAAGGCCCTCGATACCGCGCTAAGGGGCGCCCCCAAAGAGGAAGTCCCCGAGGGCATGTTCGGATGGCCCGTGGACTATCCCGACATGTATATCACGTCGGCATTCGGATTCCGCGGCAGGACCAGCGGGGGGCGCGGCGGAATGCACACCGGGGTGGATATTATCGTGCCGATGGGCACTCCGGTCATGGCGGCAGCCCCCGGCACCGTGGCGTTCGCAGGGCCGAGCGGCAGCGGATACGGCAACATGATTAAGCTTGACCATGGCAATGGCTTCGAAACGTGGTATGCCCACCTCAGTGCGTATAACGTCCACTCAGGCGACCATGTGGCAGCCGGATCCCGTATCGGCGCGGCCGGCCAAACCGGACGGGCTACGACCTCCCACCTTCACTATGAGGTCCACAAAGACGGCTCGGCCGTCGATCCGGAACCCTATCTGCCCTGACCGCAGTCGTGTCTCGGTTAAGGTGTCTTAGCCGCAGGGCCTTGCACTTCCTGCATCGCCTTGAAGAGCGGTTCTTTGCCCTTCTCGACGTCATAGACTGGGTCCACGTAGCGAATCACGCCGGACTTATCCACCAAGAAGACCGTTCGTTTGGCAAGGTGGCCGACGGGCAAATCCATCAAAGACACACCATAGGCTTTTACGATGGTGGCTTCCGGATCGCCTACTGTATAGAAAGGAAAGGCCTTCTCTTTCTTAAAACGGTCGCTTTCCTGCTGCGGGTCGACGCTGACGGCCACAATCTCCGTGTCGGCGTCTTTGAACAAGGCGAACTGGTCGCGGTAGCCGCACATCTGGGAAGTGCAGCCGGGGGTGAACGCCTTGGGATAGAAGGCGACCAGGACATTCTTCTTCCCCTTGAAATCCGACAGCCGCAACGCAGGGCTTCCCGCTTTCTCCTGGCCCGATTTCAGGATGTCGAAGTCCGGCGCCTTATCGCCAACCTTGAGCATTGGCGCAGACGCAGGCGGGTCTGCCGCCGTAGCCGTCCCGACGATACCCAGCAGCACGCTTGTCGCAAAGAGGATCGTTTTCATTGGTGTATCTCCCATCGCCTGAAACTGTAGTCTTTCTCATTGACTCTCTCTTCCTATATATAACTCCCGATGAGCTATTTCCCATTCCGCCGTTTTCTTGACTACACCACGTTCTCGGAGTAGACTGTGGGTGTTGCGAGTGGTGGCGAGGCGGATCCCGCCTTTCGGAACGGACCATGAATACACCTCCCGATATTCCCATTTACGCGTTTATCAAGCGAGAACTCAAGAACCAGATCGAAAGCGGCGACCTTCCCGAAGGAACGCGGGTTCCCTCGGAACTCGAACTCGCCCGGACGTTCGGCGTCAGCCGCAATCCCACCCGCCAGGCCCTGCGCGACCTCGAACTCGAGGGGTACCTCATCCGTTCTCCGGGACGCGGCTCGTTTGTGGCGCCCAAAGCCCAGCGCCAGAAACTCTTCAGTGTAAACGGGTCGCGCGCTATAGCCATCGCCTGCCCGGAACTCGAGTTCCATTACACGCGCCGCGTCGTCCAGGGCTTTATTCAGCATGCCGCCGAGCAGGGATTTCACACCATGGTGTATTTCCTGAGGTTCAGCGACGAGGCCGAGTTCGAGTTCCTGGCCGACTTGCGCAACAGCGGTATCGAGGGCATTGCGTTCTGGCTCCAGCACACCTCGCAGAGGACCTTGGACCTGCTCCAGAAGTTCAGACGGGCCGCCTTCCCGTTTGTGCTTCTTGACCGGTATGTCCGCGGGCTTGAGTCCGACTTCGTCGTGACGGACAACGAGGACCTGGGTTATCAGCTCACGCGCTCCTTGTTAAGCAAAGGGCACCGGGACATCGGGCTGGCCACGGGCGTGCTCGACAATACCTCGGCGGAAGATCGAACTCAGGGATACCGCCGGGCGCTCGCGGAAGCAGGGATAGCATTCTCTGAAGGTCTGGCGGGGGTCTTCGACACCCCTCAGGAGTCCAATGCCGCCGTGGTCCATCGCATCATGGCCCGCCGGAATCACCCGACTGCCTTCTTCTGTATTAACGATGGGATCGCGGGCAACCTGCTCGACGAACTTGCGGCGCTCGGTTTCCGAGTCCCGGAGGATGTCGAGCTCGCGACGCTGGACGACAACCAACTCGCCGAGGCGGTGGAGGTCCCCTTGTTGACGGCCTCGCAGCGAAGCTCCGAGATGGGACGGGAGAGCGCCGACATCCTCCTGAAGCGTATCGCGAACTGGGAAGGCCCGGTTCAGCAGCGCTTCTTGAAGGCGCTGTTCAGGGGCTGAGAGTAGCGAATAGCGAAGAGCGAATAGCGAAAGGGGGAAGGGGAGAGGGAGCGAAGGGGAGAGGGCGGGGAGCGGTGACCTTCTTGACATTTTTAGCGTAAAGTATTTATTTACAGTATGTTATGTCGATTAGCCTCTCGGTGATTCCTCTGTTTCCTGATTCCAGGCTGCTGTCTTCGGGCATCCATGTCCGGCTTCCAGACCCATGCTGCCTTCGTGCGCCGGAAGGGCGAGCGCCTGAGGGTTCGTGAGCGGGCGTTCCCGATTTGACATCGGGGTGGGAATGGGCTAGAATCCCCTCTTTGCCGAACGGGAAGCTGCCGTCCCGATACGAACAACGTAGGAGGAAGAACAGTGATTCAACTGCTCGCTCTGATGTTGATATCGCAACAGCCGTTGCAGCACGTCGCCCAAGGGGAGGCGTCGTATTATACGGTGCACAGCAGTGGCACGCGCACTGCGTCGGGCGATATGCTTGACGACAATCTGTACACGTGTGCCATGCGGAAAGAGGAAATTGGCTCGTATGTCTTGGTTGTGGCCGACAACGGCAACTCGGTAGTTTGCCGTGTCAATGACCGCGGTCCCTTCAGTAAGGGCCGAGTCATTGACCTCACGGAAGCGGCCATGCGAAAGCTTCATACCAGCGCAGGTACTCTCAAGGTCCAAGTCTATCGGATCGACCTGGACGGGATATTGCACCCGTTCAGCCAAAGTTGATGACTGAAGACTAACCCCTTACAAATCAAAGGCATGCGTCGAATTCCATGCCTCGGGCCCTTGGGGCCGCCTCCTCTGTGCCTGAACCCGGCGAATCCTCAGGCCTTCTGCTGCCTGGGGCACGATGGCGGACCGGCCAAAGTCCGGACCTCAGGCAATGTGTGGCGGTGGAAATATCCGGGGCAACGAGGGGCGTTAGCACTTCAACTCCGGCCCCAGTGTGACACCTCGGGCCTGAAAGAGTAATGTCTTTCGTATGCGGAATCCGCTGCCTGCGAGGTGAGAAGGAAACTTTTTGGGCTCAATGCGGATTGTAAACGTGGGACAAAGCAGTTCGAGGAGGAACTGCGAGCAGTTAAGAGAAACAAAATCAAGTAGTTATAACAGTTGAATCCAGAGTGTTCAGCAGTCGTCGCTTCTTGGTTGAGGCGAGGCGGCATCTCAAACATATATTACTTGACATTTGGCAAAATATTTATTAGAATTAGCTAAAATGCCAAGTGATAGTGGGCCAATCGGTCCGGGGCTCAAGCTATTGTGGTGGCCCTTGGAGGAAAGGAATGAGGTTGCACATCATGCGGAACATACTGAGCATAGCGATTGGAGTGGGATTTCTGATAGGGGTGACGGGGATCTGCGATGCAGCCCCCACCTATTCGATTCCCGCGGAGAAAGTCGACGTTCAGAAAGTGTATTTCGGGCAGGCCAATGGATTTGAAAAGGCCGGCAAGGTAGACTATGATTCAGTCGTCAAGGCGACACCGGAGTATGCCGAAGTAAAGCGTAAACGAATCGAACCGGGCACGGGCAAGTACTGGATCCTGCTGAGCCAGGCCAGTGAGCGCGCGGTCCGGGCGATTTCGGAAGTCGGCCACGAGACGGGGTACGATTTCATTGCGGCTCAGGCCTATCTCGGCAACCTGGAACCCTCGATCCCTTCGGAGGACATCACTCCCTTGGTGGTCGACCGTGTCAAAGACAACGGCAAGGTCAAGGAAGAATCCAAGCCCAAAGAAGAGGCTAAAGGAAAAGCCGCGAAGCGCGGGCACCAGTAGTCGGTAAGAACACATAGGATGTTGCCGGTGACACCTTCGAAGGAACTGAAGTGTGCGGTCCGCAGGTGTGCGGGCATGCTGGCCGGGGTCGTCTTTGTACTCGCAATGGGGGGCTTCGCGCTAGGCGTGTCAGGCCCCGCGTTTGCCGATTCGGGTTCTGGTGGTCCCGTGCCCGCTGACAAAGAGCGGGTGGGCGATGACCGGGCCGCCGCGTTGGAAATCGATGAAGCGAGCAAGATGGTCGACGCGGGGGATACCTCGGCGGTGATCCCCAAGCTCCTGGCGACGATTGCGAAGTACCCTTCGACGGAATCCGCGCACGAAGCTCGCTACTGGCTCGCGAGGGCCTATTACAAGATTGGCGGCTACCGGGACGCCATCGAGCTGTTCAAAGAGTATCTGAAGCTGTCGCCGGACGGGAAGCATGCGGCGGAAAGCAACGACTATATTGCCAAGCTGACCGAGGAATACCAGCAGAAGTTCCTCAGCACGGAACAGTTGGACGCCAATATCAAGACGTTGACCGACGAGCTTGCGCAATCCCCCGACAACCTTGGCAGCCAGTTGGCCCTGGCGGATCTCTACTGGAAACGGGGCGACTATGCCAAGGCGGGCGATATTTACAAGAACGTGGTCGCGAAGCATCCGGATCAGGCCAATGACCTCACGATCCGGGCGCGCGTCGAGTTTCAGCCGAACGGCGAAGTCACCGTCCTGACACCGGCGGAAATCCAGCGCCGGCAAGCCGAGTCCCAGCCGCTGGTGGTTATCAACACGCAGTCGTTTCAGAGCGGGCGTGACCTCTTCACTCGCGAGACGCGCTTCTACTCGGTTACCGGCCAGGTCGTGAACCGGTGCGACAGCGTCCTTAACGGCGTCGAAGTCACGGTGACGATCTACGGGTTCGGCACCAAGGTGTACGACACCACGACCGTGAATATCGGCAGAATGAGTCCCGGTGAGATTCGTGCGTTCAGCGTGCGTTTCAATAACTTCGACAACATCGAAAACGTGAATCGATTCGAGTGCACCACGAGTTATCAACGATAACGCCGTGGTCTCTAGCGCGGGCCTCGAGCCCGCACGCTAGCGGTGAGAACGGGAACGTCCCGTGTGGGAATCCCGGCCCCTGAAGTCTGCGGACGTGGGGTATCCTAACGATGAGGTGGTCATGTTGAGACGCATTGTCATAATCGTTTCCCTCGTATGGGTTGCGTGCGCCGGGGCATTCGCCCAAGCGCCCGCAGCGCCCGCGCTGCCCCCGATGCCCCCGCCGCCTGCGAGTCCCACGGACATTAAGCAGGTGAACGTGTCGGTCAAGATCGTCGAGTTCCAGACGAGCAAAGGCGTTGAAACGGGGTTGAGCGCCTATTTCCTCCAGCAGCAGAAGACCACAAAGACAGGCCGTGTCATCACCGACAGCGCGAACGTTCGGAGCGCCGATATCACTTTTCCGACCAACGCGACTTCGGCCATCACGGTGTTCCTCGACCAGCTTCACCTTCCGGAAGGCAACCTTGAGGTGGTCCTTCAGGGCCTGGTTGACCAGGACCGCGCCTTTATCCTTTCCCAGCCCAAGGCCATGGTGACGATCGGGTCGCCGATACCGACCACGATTCAGACCTCGAAGCGCGTGCCGTATGAGAACACCGTCGTCGTAGGGGCCACGGCCGTCCAGACGACCGCGTTCCGCGATACCGGCGTATCGCTTACCGTGCAAGCCCCGGCCATTATCGACGATGACGCGAACCCCGCGACGACGGACGATATCTACATCCAGTTGCTCATATCGGCCGCGGTGAACGAAGAAGGCCAGAAGATTGTGGTGGCTCTCGATGACAAGATGGGCGCGGGCGGCATTTTCGGGCAGCAAAGCAACGCCATCAAAGTGCCTGAGTTCTTCTCGCGCAGCGTGGCCACGTCGGTGTGGGTCCGCCATGGCCAAGTGCTCCTGCTCGGCGGGCTCTATCGGAACACGAAAGACAAGAAATTGGCCACGCTACCGTGGCTGCTCCAGGGCGAAAACGCGGCCATGGGCCTGCTCGACAACGTGGTTCCGGGCACCCTTGCCGGCAACCCGGTCTCCGCGTCGCTGGGCAATCGTGCCGTGAGCGAAGGCCGGCGCGAACTGGTGTTCCTTATCAAAGCCGAACTATGGCGTCCCGCGTATACGGTCGCCAAAGATGTCGATACGGGGGCGCTTGACGAACCGGAAAAGAAGAAACCTACCCTTGGCGGCGTTATCCAGGGAATTACTGACATTCCCAAGAGTCTCGGAGGCGAGAAGACCGAGTCTCCCGGAAATGTTTCGGCGGAACCGGCCGAGGGAGGAGGCAAGTGATGCGCACCGCGACGACAATACTCCTCCTGGCACTCGTGCTTGCCGCGCCCCTAGCATTAGCCCAAACGTACGTTGTGCCGCCTCCGGCGCCCGCGGCGCCACCGCCTCCCGCGGCGCCGCCGTTGCCTGCCGCGCCGACTCCTTCGCCGGTGCCCGCGCCGGCGGTTCCGCCGCCTCCCGAGGGAGCGCCTGCCCCGCCGGTATTGACGCCGATCAACCAGGTTCAGATTCAGGTGTGGATCAGCGAGACCAACGAAATCGGCTTGCGCGATGTGGGCGCGAACTTACAATACACGCGCGTAGCCAACGGCGCCGCCTTGGGCGGGTCGGTCGAACAAGTCCAGACTCGGGTGTTCAACCCTCTGAATACGCTGTACAATGTCACCCTGCCTGCGCCGGATACCTCGTCGTTTCCTAAGCCAGGGACGGCGGGCGCAACAAATCTGCCGAACCCTTTGCGCCCTGACCAGGACAATAACGTCGCGAACAATATCCAGACGCAGTCCGGGGCGGGATTGGTGTTCAGCCTGATCAACTCGAACTACGGCACGCTTGAGGGCATCTTCCGGGGTATCGAGCAGAAGACGGATGGCGACCTGATCTCGAAACCGGAGTTGCTCGTTGTAGACAACGGCATCGCCGAAATCCACATGGGCGAGCAGACGCCGTATCAAAATGTCACCTACAACGTGCTTGGCGCGGGCAACCTTGCCGTGACATGGCAGGACGTGGGCGTCAATCTCAAACTGCAGCCCCTTATCCTCAGCGACGATTCGATCGAGATTAACATCGGGCAACTGGCCGTCAGCGAGCGCGTCATCAGCCAGGACGTGCGCGGCGTCGACCTGCCCGTCTTCGCCACGCGTTCACAGACCGGCGTGGTGCTTGTGCCCAACGGCCAGACCCTCGTGATCGGCGGACTGTCGAGCCGATCCGTGCAGCGCACCGAACGCCGCGTGCCCGTGCTTGGGGCGATTCCGCTCCTTGGGATTCCGTTCCGAGGCAGGAGTTCGAAAGCCACCAATTCGCATTTGCTGATCTTCGTATCCCCGACGATCATCAACCTGCGCAACTTGTCGGACGAAGCCAAGACCGCTCTGAACTTCTGGCAGGATCGCCGCTGGGAGAACTCGGAGCGGATCAGCAAAGAGATCCAGGTTATGCAGGACGAGCTCTAGCGCCAGTCTTGTTCTCGTGTCGCGCGACGATCCCTGTAACGCGGCTGCTATGAGTTGCCGGCCGATGCCCGCCTGACCCTTTCACAGAGTCCCCGGACCGCTTGGTTACCGGGGAACCGTTCCGGCAGTCTTTCGAGACAGGCTTCGTCTTCCTGGGTAGGTCTCCGCCTCTCCAGCAACCGTTCCCAAGCGGTGGCAAGGCCGGATACGTAGTCGTCGAGCGCGCTCGTCTCGTTGTGGTCGTCTTCCCGCTTCACCAACTGCAACGCATTCTCCATCTCGGCGCGCGCGGCCGGATCGTCGGGAATGGCCAAGAGTTCGCGCCGGCACAGGTCCACTGCATCTCCCGCGCGCCCTGCGGCGTCCAGCGCCCGGAGAAGATTCTCCCGGATCGGCGCCTCAAACGGGGCCATGGTCACGGCATGAAGGAGCGAAGTTAGATTTGCATTATCTCCACTGAGCACGTAGCCGGGGCCGCGGGTGAGATGGTAAACGGGAATATCGAAACGTCCAGGGAAGACCCGCTTCTCATAGGTGAGACGGCGCATATCCAGGTAGCGTTCGAGGGTGGCGCATTGAGCCTGGGCCCAATCGGGACGCCACATGTCGTGCAATACCCACACGCCCTCGTTCCTGTCCAGCCGGGCATCGATCTGCTGCATTTCCTCATCGAGGCCGGACAATGTGATTGGGTTCAGCGGGGGCAGCGTCTTGGAGAGATTGAATTCGAATGTGCGGCGCGTGAATTCCGGACGCCAGAAGACCGCTTCTCCCGCGGCGCGATGCTCCTGTACGTACCTTCCGGCGCCCCTGTAGTCGCCGCGCATCGGCAAGTTCACTTGGGCCGCCGCCACGACCGCCATGGATACCGCGAGCAAAGCCGTCACGACCCGCCGCGCCCAAGTGTGGCGCATGCCGGCAAGGCCTGCGGCCGCCAGCATGTATAGCGCCGGGCTGCTGTAGATGACGTATCGGAGTTGAAACGCGGGCACGATCGCGACGCTGAAGGCCAGAAGAAGACAGAACGGCACGATGTACCACCACAGAAGGTACACCGAAGCCCGTCCCTGTGGCGTTCGATCCGCGCCTTCGAAACTGCGCGCGAAGGCCGGAACGAAATGCCGGCGCGACCTCCAGATTTGCACGCACGCGCCTCCAAGCAGAATGCATGAGAAGGTGGCTGCGCTCGCGAGAAACACATAGAGAAACCATCCGGGGAGTTGTCCGAAGAGTTCCCGGGGGGTGGTCAGAGTCCGGCAGAATACAAAGAAGACCGTTTCATACGCGTCCATCAACGTCAGCGTCGACGCGACCTCGAACCACGGCGGGCGCAACGGCGGGTCGCCCGGCGCCTTCCATGTCATTACGAGCAGCGCGATCGGAATAAGTAGGGTGACGTGGACCTGGCTCCATACCATGAGGCGGGCTATCGCGCGCCGCGACGACCATAACAGCGCCATGCCCTCGGCGAATAACAGCCATATACCGAACAGATGCGTCCACATCAGCAACCCGTTCGCCACCACGTTGATGGGCCAGTACCAACGCTTGCGTTCGTAGAGCGCCTTATAGAATGCGTAGGCCGACACCAGTCCGAGCAGCGCCATCAGCCCGTAAGGCCGGACCTCCTGCGAGTAGTAGATTTGAAACGGCGATAATGCGCAGCACAGAGAGGCCGTCAACGCGGCACGCGGTCCCCACAGGTCCCGGCATGCAGCGAACGTCAAGACGATGGTCAAGACTCCGATGGCGACGCTCAGCAGGCGCATCCCCAAAATCGAGGACATGACCCAGTGATACCAGAGGTACTCGAGAATGAAGTAGAAGGGAACCATGTCCCGGTTGGCGTCATCAGACTTCTGCAGCCACTGGTAAAGGGAAGGCGTATCCATCATCTGGCTCGCCCACTGGCCCTCGTCGAACCACGACGACTGCTGGGGAAGCGTTATCGTGCGAAGCAACACACCGGCGCCAAGGATGAGCAAGAACGATATGAGTGTCGTCCAGCGTCTAGTGTGGCCATGGCTGCTCAACGGAATTCGTACCCCTCGCCGGGCGAAACTGACAACGGATGAACCGGCCTTTCGGCATCGTTAGCAAGCCTAGCCCAAAGCCGTCCGGCACATCAACTGACTGACGCTTGTCGACGCTGGCTCGGTGGCGCGCCCTCTCTTCTGCGCAGGCACGAGGCCGCGTCGAATCCGATGAGGAAACGTCGCGCATGAATTGACTTCGGTTCGACTACGACGCTTCTTCCAGGGACTTCAATATCTCAAGCCCCCTTTGCGTCACAGCCACTGGCCATACCGCACGAAACGAACTGACCGGTCAAGGACCATTATATGGAAACCTGGTCTCGCCCCACAGGCCACGGCATGAGGGGCTCCCAGCGCTCTATCAGATCCAAGAACGCATCCAGCGGATCGAATCGATGTTTCGCCTCAATCGACCAAGTCTTCCTCGTCCAGTTGATGGAAATTTGGATGCGCCAGCCCTGAGGGGGCGCCGCTTTACTTGGCCCCGCCGTGCAAGTATGCTGGCCTGAAACCTTGGGAGGCCTGATCATGAAGACGACACGCAGAGGATTTTTGAAACACGCCGCAACGGGTATCGCTCTCGCCTCGGCCGGATGTACCACCGCAGGCGTGGAACATATGGCCAAGGGCGCGGCGCCCGCTGCCGCTTCCAGCGCGGCCTCGCGCCGCCGGACGTTGGGAGCCAACGACCGCATCCGTTGCGCGTTCGTCGGGATCGGGGGGCGCGGCAATTCGATTCTCGGCAGCACGCTCGCCCTTGAAGATGTCAACGTCGTCGCGGTCGCGGACACGTATGACGGGAATCGCGCGCGTGCCTTGGCACAGTGCAAGACGAAGTATCCCGAGGCGAAGGACTTTGTCCGCTTCGAGGAACTCCTCGACAAGACGCAATTGGACGCGCTGGTAACAGCGACGCCCGATCATGTCCACGCGCCGGTGATCCTCGCCGCGCTCGATGCCGGACTGGATGTCTATACCGAGAAGCCGATGACGCTCACGTGGGATCTCGCCCAGCAAGTCGCCGAGCGGGTGCACGCAACGGGCGCGGTGTTCCAGGTTGGCACGCAGTTGCGCAGCATGAGCATGTACCAGCGCTTGCGCGAAGTGGTCCAGTCCGGCGAACTCGGCAAACTCGTGCGGGTATGGGTCAACCGCGACTCGCAAGAGAAGCCTCTCGACCCGAAGAACACTCCCGCGGACGCGTCCGAAGCCACGACACATTGGCCGCTGTTCCTGCGCGACACGAAACGTTATCCCTACGATCCGCTGCGCTATTTCCATTGGCGGCAGTTCGTCGAGTACTCGAACGGCTATTTCGGCGACTTGATGCTGCACCACCTGGACATCTGCCACTTCGTGACCGGATGCAGCATGCCGGAGTGCGTCAAGGCGGTAGGCGGCATCTACGTGCTCAAGGACGGGCGTACCACCGCGGACACGGTGAGCGCCCTCATCGAGTATCCGCGCGAGCAGTTCCATTTTAACTACACGACCACGGCCTGCAACGGCCACTACGGCCTCGTCGAGCGGTACCTGTTTACCAACGGGACCGCTGAAGTCCGCGGCATGAGCGAGATGTCGATATTCCGTGGCGACAAGGAAGAGAAAGTCCCCTCGAAGGGTATCCTCAACGAACCGCATCTGCGCAACTTCTTCGACGCGATGCGCACGCGCGGAGCGACTATCGCGCCCGTCGAGGCCGGCGTCATGGCGGCGTCGTGCGCGCACATGGCCGTCATGTCCATGAACTCGGGCCGGGCAGCCAAGTGGGACGAGTCCAAGAAGCGCGTCGAACTGGCCTGATCGCTCGCGGACATTGGCTATGGGTATGCGTAGACTCCTGTTCCTTTGCGCGGTTCTGACTGCCGCGGGTTGCGTCACGCAGCCGGGCGGAACGACGCACTCGTTTACCGTGTGGCAGCTTCCGGCGCAAACAAAATCGCAGATGAATTCTTACGTCATCCGTACCGTCCACGGGAAGCTCCTCGCGATCGATGGCGGCGTCGAGGGCGACGCGCCGTACTTACGCAATTTCCTTAGAGAACGCGGAGGCGTCGTCGAAGCGTGGTTCGTCACGCATCCGCACAGCGATCACTGCAATGCGCTGGGGACGATCCTCGCGAACCCCGAAGGCATCGAGGTCCGCGGCCTATACGCCTCCATGCCCGACGCCGCGTGGATAGAAACCTACGCCGATCCTTCGGAGAAGATGACATATAGGAATTTCATGGCCGCGCTCGATGCCTCGCATCATGCGCTGACCGACGTCGCGCTCGGACAGGAATGGGCGATCGACGGCGTGCGAATCGAAGTACTTGGCGTCAAGAATCCCGAGATCGTGAAGAACCCGATCAACAATTCCTGCATGGTGCTCCGCATGAGCGACCGGCACAAATCCGTATTGTTCCTTGCGGACCTCGGTTTCGAGGCCGGCGAGAAACTGTCGCATGGTCCGTACGCCGATCGCCTGCCCTCGGACTACGTGCAAATGGCGCATCATGGACAGAACGGCGTCGGCAAAGATGTCTACACGAAGATCAGCCCGAAGTACTGTCTTTGGCCGACGCCTCAATGGCTGTGGGACAACGACTCCGGCGGCGGCAAATGCTCCGGGAGCTGGAAGACTCTCGAGGTCCGAGCGTGGATGGACGAGTTCCCGATCCGGAAACACTACCTCCTCTTCGAGGGTCTTCAACGGATCGATTGAACGTGCCCTATGCGGCGCCGGCCCTCTTGGCGCCGCGGGGAATACCGTGAAGGTATTCGTAGCGTTCGACCATCAGCGCGAGGGTCTTGGCGGCGTTGATGGGTGTGTCGTAGGCATATACGCCCAGACGTTCCATCTCGGCGATGGCCTGGTTCGGCGACGGTCCGTAGGCGAGCATGACCGTGTCGGACGCGGCGATGATGGGCTTGTCATAGAGGTCGATGAGGCCCCGGATGCGTTGCACGTCGTGCATTTCCATTTGCGTCGCGTAGTCGATCAATTTCGTCAGGCCGAAGCGTTCGGCGTCCGCCGAATTCCTGAGCTGTGCGCTCCGGCTGCACATGTAACCGATGCCAAGCACTAGCACGGCGTCCACGTCCGGGCTTTTCAGCACGATTTCAATCGAACGCGAAGTCAGCGAGCGGTCGTTCCCGGCCACAAGATCCACCGGGTTACCCCGGCTCCACCATCCCGGTAGAAAGCTATCGAGTTCCTTGTAGACGTCCGGTGGCAGGTCGATCACGTCGAGTCCCGCGGCAGCGCATGCGTCCGCGCCGATCACGCCCCATCCGCCGCCTTCTGACACGATGACCACGCGATGGCCTTTGGGCAACGGCTGGTTGACGAAGGCCGAGGTGAGTTCCATGGCCTGGTAGATGTCGTCGACCACGGCGGCCCCGGCTTGTCGGCACGCCGCCTCGAACAACGCCGTGGCGCTTGCGAGCGACCCCGTGTGCGACGCCGCGGCCTTCTGTCCCGCCTGGCTGCGTCCGCCTTTGACGATAACCACGGGCTTCTTCCGCGTGGTCTCGCGCAGCACATCGAACAATCGCCTGCCGTCGCGCGTGCCCTCGATGTACGCGAGAATCGCCTTCGTCCGCGCGTCATGCCCAAGGAACTCCAGGTAGTCCTCGCACCGCGTCGAGGCCTCGTTGCCGCTGCTGACGAACCGGGCGATGCCGACCTGGTGCAACTGCGCCCACGTGAGGACGGTCATGCCCACGTTGCCGCTTTGCGAAACAAAAGACAAGCCGCCGCCCGCGGGATAGCGATACAGCATGCCGCAATACAAATCGTTCGGATCGGGACTCGCAATCCCGGCGCAGTTCGGTCCGACCAGCAACATGCCCGCGTCGTGCGCAATGCGGACCATTTCCGTCTCGGCCTCTTTGGCCTTGGCGTCCTCTTGCTCGCCAAACCCCGCCGTAATAACCACGACCGCGCGCACGCCGCAGTCGGCGCACTCGCGCACTGCGCCGAGGACGTATTTCGGCGGCAGCACGATCAGGGTGAGATCGACCGGTTCCGGCACTGCGGCGATGCTCGGGAAACACGGTACGTCGACGATTTCGGTGTGGCTCGGATTGACTGCGTACAACGCGCCCTTGTAGCCGCCGCGCAGCGTGTTGTACAGAATACGGAATCCCCATTTCAGCGGCGACGTCGAAGCGCCGATGATCGCCACCGTCGATGGTTCGAACAACGCATGAAACCGCTGTTTGATCTCTGCAATTTCGATTTCCGACTGTGCGTGGTCCGCGTGTTCTGTCATGTTATCGATACCTCGTAGAACCGTGGCGTCAATGTCGCACGAAGTATACCGTGCCCAACCCACGCTCCGCGAGATTTGGAAACCAGAGCTTTCACCCTTTCCCTTTCCCTCCTTCCTCTATTGAGCAGGTCCCCCGTGTCTGATAAGATCCTCCAAATGAGGAAGCCATGGCATTAACCGAACATCAGCGCGTTCGCTACGAGCGCAATCTTCTCATCCCAGGATGGGGCGAGGCCGCCCAGATGCGGCTGGCCGAAGGGCGTGTGCTCATCGTGGGCCTGGGCGGCTTGGGCAGTCCCGCGGCGCTGTACCTCGCCGCGGCCGGGGTAGGCACGCTGGGCCTGCTGGATTCGGACTGCGTCGAGTTGTCGAATTTGCAGCGGCAGATCGCGCATACGACGTTGCGGCTCGAACAGCCCAAGTGTCTTTCGGCGGCGAAAGCGTTGGATGCCTTGAATCCGGAGGTTCGCGTCGAGACGTTCCAGGCGCGGCTGACGGCGTCGAACGCCGAGCAATGGATTGGCGAGTACGATGCCGTGATCGAGGCGTGCGACAATTTCGAGTCGAAGTTCCTGATCAACGATGTCTGTTTGGAGATGAAGAAACCTTTTGCCACAGCGGGTATTTTGGCCATGTCCGGCCAGGCGCAGTTCGTAGTTCCTGGACAGACGCCCTGTATGCGTTGCGTGATGCCCGAGATTCCGGAGGGCGTGCCGACGACGGGCCAGTTGGGTGTGCTTGGCACAGTGCCGGGCATCCTCGGGAGCGTCGAGGCCATGGAGATCATACGCTGGCTGGCAGGATTGTGGAAGCCGTCGCCTGGCGGCACCGGGCGCCTGCACAGCGTGGACGGCGATAGTATGCGCCTCCGCACGATGCGGGTCTCGCGGCGTCCCGAGTGCAGATGCGGCAACCTTTGGAGTGGCACATGAGCGACGATGCGTTGTGCATTGCAGGCCGGACCTTTCGTTCGCGCCTGATGATCGGCACCGGCAAGTTTCCCTCCGCGGCGGCATTGCGCGAGGCTATCGAGGCATCCGGCGCGGAGATCGTCACGGTCGCGTTGCGGCGCGTCGATCTCGCCACGCCCGAAGAAGGCGGCATCCTCTCCGCGCTCGATCCGAAACGCCAGTTGATCCTGCCCAATACCTCGGGCGCGCGCAACGCGGAAGAAGCGGTGCGTCTCGCGAAGATGGCGCGCGCGGCGGGACTCGAACCTTGGGTCAAGCTTGAGTTGACGCCTGAGCCGCGCTACCTCCTTCCTGACCCGGTCGAGACGTTGCGCGCGGCGGAGATACTCGTTAAGGACGGCTTCGTGGTGCTGCCGTACATCCAGGCGGACCCCATACTGGCGAAGCGGCTTGAAGCGATCGGGACCGCTACGGTTATGCCGCTCGGCGCGCCGATCGGGAGCAACCGCGGCCTGAAGACGCGCGATCTCATCAAGATCATTATCGAACAATCGAACGTGCCCGTAGTCGTGGACGCCGGACTGGGCGCGCCGTCGCACGCGGCGGAAGCGATGGAATTGGGCGCGGACGCGGTGCTCGTGAACACGGCGCTGTCCGACGCGGCCGACCCGGGCGCCATGGCGCGCGCGTTTGCGCTCGCCACCGAGGCGGGACGCATGGCCTATCGCGCGGGTCTCGGACCCACGCGCGAGACCGCCGAAGCCTCGTCGCCGCTGACAGGGTTTCTGAAGGATGAAGGATGAGGGATGAAGGATGAAGGATGAAATTGCTGTCGGAGCTAGTCGCGAAAGTACTCACACCTGCTATCCTTCATCGATAGTCCTTCTTGTCACTCCGCTTCATACGGTGCTTTCGCAAATCTCATCCTTCAGCCCTCATCCTTCATCCTTCCGGAGTTCTTCTCTTTGAGTTTACTCGACGAACTTGATGGCTGGCCTGCCGGCCGTATCGCGGACCTCATCGGGCAGGCGCGCCCCGAGGACGTGGATGCCGCCATCGCGCGGGACGAGCGTTCTTTGGCGGATCTTGCCGCGCTCCTGTCGCCGCACGCGCGCGCGCGGCTCGAGGCGATGGCGCACGAGGCGCAACGGCTCACGCGGTGGCATTTCGGCCGCACGATCGGGCTGTACGCGCCCATCTATATCTCGAATGTGTGCGTGGCGGATTGCCTGTATTGCGGATTCGCGCGCGGATCGGGGAATCGCGAACAACGCGTGACGCTGAGTCCCGACGAGATCCGGCGCGAATGCGAAGCCTTAGCGTCACGAGGTTTCAGGAACGTCCTCCTTCTGACCGGCGAAGCGCCCAAGGTTGCCAGCGTGGAATACATCGCGGAAGCCGTAGGAATCGCCCACGAGTATTTCGCCTCCGTGTCGGTCGAGATCTACGCGCTTGAGACCGAGGGTTACCGCGCTCTTTGCGACCGAGGCCTTGAAGGGGTCACGATCTATATCGAAACGTACGACCGCGACACCTATGCGCGGATGCATCCCGCGGGAATCAAGCGCGACTTCGCCTTTCGGCTTGATGCCCTCGAACGCGCGGGCGAAGCGGGCGCAAGGCGGCTTAACTTGGGCGCGCTCCTTGGGTTGTATGACTGGCGCATCGAAGCCTTCCGGATGGGCCTCCATGCGCGCTACCTTCAGAAACGGTGCTGGCAGAGCGCGGTGGCCATCTCGTTCCCGAGGTTGCGTCATGTTCCGGCCAGGTTTGAAGTGCCGGCCCGCGTGGGCGACGCCGACCTGGTCCAGCTCATGCTCGCGCTACGCCTGTTTCTTCCTGAAGCCGGATTCACCCTTTCCACGCGCGAAAGCGCCTCCTTCCGCGACCGCCTGATCCCGCTCGGCATTACGATGATGAGCGCAGGGTCCTCGACGCGTCCGGGCGGCTATGCGACACGCGGAGGGGAGACCCTCGAACAGTTCGAGGTCGAGGACACCCGTTCGCCGGTCGAGGTTGCCGCGACGATCCGGCGTGCCGGCTATGACCCTGTCTGGAAAGACTTTGACCGCGCGTTTTCACAAGAATAGCCCTCGAACCGAGTGGTGTGAAGGACGTAACACGACGTGGGAAAAAGCTGGACAAACACGGGAAATTATGCTAGAAGTCGTTCAGGAGAGATGGATCTATGAGCGACAGCGGACTTTCATCCGGCGCGCCTATTCCGCGCATCGACGCCGATGCCGTCTGCGAACGGTGTGGCACAGTTAACCCCGAAGACACGCTGCTGTGCAAGACATGCGGCAACAACCTCCGCGATCAGCGCGTGCGCCGCATATCGAGCGGACACGTCGTGGAAATCCCGGGAGACGAGCAAACCCGCGCCTCCTGGGCGGGCAAGCTGCTCATCGTCTTCATGATCCTCGTGTTCATCTGGGTCGCGCTGAATCTTAGTTCGACTGCAAACTTCCTCGTGGGATCGCAGAACCCGGCCACGGCCGCTGCCAAAGCCTATTGGAACGGGTCGACCGCCGAGACCTACAACACGCTGGCCGCGGAACTGGAAGCGCATCCGGTGACGGACGAGGAAAGCGAAGCCGTGCTAAAGTTCCCCGCTTCGGCGGATGAGTACGATGGACGCTACGCCTTGTTCCAGCAGCAGGGCGACACGATGGCGCATATCGGCGATGCCATCGTGCGCGTGGAAAACAACACGTTCTATTTTGTGGCCAAGATCCCGCGCAAGAACGCCGAGGTGCGTGGCGAGGGGAGCATCGAGGGAACCGCCCGTATCGTCGCGCGGGACACGGCGGCGATCATGATCCGTAACGACTACTACGGCGCATCGGGGTTTGCGCAACGCACGGCAAACAGCGGCTACGAATGCCTCGGCTTGAGTGACGCCAGCGACGACAGTTGCTCGGTCATCGCCTACAGGGTCCCCTAGAAAGCCGCTCAATAGGCCGCGTGGTACGCGGCTTCCGCCGGAGGCGGATACTATCCACGATTCGGTTAGCTGGCAAGCTGCTTTCCAAGGAGGCGGCGTAACGCATCGAGTCGACACCATGGGAGGGATGCCATGAATCGCCGAAACTTCATGAAAGGCGTCGGTTTGGGAGCGGGACTGATGGCGGCGGGAAGCGCCGTGGGAAAACCGCGGCCGCCGGCCCGGCGCAACGTCATCCTCTATGTGGTGGACGACCAGGGCATGAACGACGCGGGATGTTACGGCAACGGCGTGGTCCGCACACCGGGGCTGGATGCGCTGGCCAAGGAAGGCGTCCGGTTTACGCATGCGTTCTGCACCACGTCGAGTTGCAGCCCGAGCCGGTCCGTTATCCTGACGGGACGCCACAACCACGCCACGGGCCAATACGGACTCGCCCACGGCTACCACCATTTCGTGTCGCTGCCGGGCGTGAAGAGCCTGCCCGTGTTGATGCGGGACGCGGGGTATCGGACGGTGTGCGCGGGCAAGTTTCATGTGGAGCCGGAGCCGGTTTACCATTTCGACACTTACCTGCCCGGCGGCGCTCCGGCGAAGATGGCCGAAACGTGCGCCCCGACTATCGCAAGCGACGACGAACGGCCGTTCTTTCTCTATTTCTGCCCGACGGAACCGCACCGCCCGTTTCACAGGGAAGGGTCGGCGGATGTCGATCCGAAGGCCGTCGCCGTGCCGGAGTACTTGCCGGATATTCCCGAGTGCCGCAAAGAACTTGCCCAGTACTTCGGTTCGATCGAGCGATGCGACTCGGGTTTGGTCCGGCTGATGGCCTTGCTCAAAGAGACCGGGCATTGGGAGGACACGCTCATTGTGTACGTATCGGACAACGGTGCGCCGTGGCCTGGAGCGAAAACTACACTGTATGACCCTGGGACGCGTCTGCCGTGCGTCGTGCGCAACCCAATGTCGACACGCAAGACCGGCCTCTGCAATGCGATGATCACCTGGGCGGACCTCACGCCCACGATCCTCGATTTCGCCGGCGCGCTCGGCGATCCGAAGGCCTTCCACGGCCGTTCGTTCCTCGCCGCGCTCGAAGAGGAGCAGCCGCAAGGATGGGACGAAACCTACGGCTCGCACACGTTCCACGAGGTGACGATGTACTACCCGATGCGCTCGGTGCGCACGCGGACCCATAAGCTCATATGGAACCTGGCCCACCCGCTCGAATACCCCTTCGCGAGGGATCTCTGGCAGTCTGACACGTGGCAGGCCGTTATCAACCAGCACATGGAGACCTACGGGAAACGGGACGTCGCCGCATATCTCCATAGGCCCAAGTTTGAACTCTACGACCTCGAAGCCGACCCCCACGAGCTCCATAACCTCGCGGACGACCCAGCCCATGCGGAACTGCTGCATGGGCTCCAGTCGCGGCTCATGGATTTCCAGAAACGCACGGGCGACCCATGGATACTGAAGTGGGAACGCGAGTAAGACGCGGTCGCCTGACTAAACCGGCTTCGTTCAGCTTATAGGACCTATAGGACCGATGAGACCTATAGGTCCTATAGAGGCTTCTCAGGCGAAGTTCGCCCGTTCCCACGCGCAAAAACTTGCGTGCCAATGCCTTATATGGTATTATAGTCCGCTTTAATCTACGGTAGAGGTGTATCCAATGACGCGAAGTATGACCGGGTTTGGCAGGGCCGATGCCGAGTTTGAGGGCGATGTTGTGACGGTCGAGGTGTCGAGCGTCAATCATCGTTTTCTGGATTGTTCGGTCCGGCTGCCCCTGATGTGGTCATCGCTCGACCCGGTTGTGAAGGAAGCGGTTCGCGGACGGTTATCGCGCGGCAAGGTGAACGTGTTCATCAACCGGAAACGCGGTCTCGCGGGACGGCGTCAGTCGGTGGTGTTCGATGCCGAGGTCGCGAAGCAGTACCTCGATGCCTCGCGGGAACTGGTGCACATGCTTGGCTCGATGGAGACGCTGAGCCTCGATGTCCTGGCGCAACTGGATGGCGTGTTCTACCACGAGGAAGCGGAGGACGACCTGGAAAAGGCTCAGGCAGTCCTCGTCGCGATCGTGACGCAGGCCTTAGACCGGCTCGATTCGATGCGGCAGACCGAAGGCAAGGCGTTGGCAGAGGAACTCGAGTATCGCCTTTCGTCGATGCGCGACGCTCTCGCGTCGATCGAGCAGCGGCTTCCGGAACTCGAAAAGGCTTACGAGCAACGCCTGCGCGTGCGCATCGAGGAATTGAAGGCGGACGTGTCCATCACCGAAGAACGGATCGCGATGGAGATCGCGTTCATGGCGGACAAGGGCGACGTGACCGAAGAGGTCGTGCGCCTCAAGACGCATTTCGATCACGCGCGCGAATTGATCGCGAGCGGCAAGCCCGCCGGGCGCGAGTTGAACTTCCTGTCGCAGGAGTTGCAGCGCGAGGTCAACACGCTCGGATCGAAGGTCCACGACGGCGAAGTGGCCAAAGCGGTGCTGCACATGAAGTCGGAACTGGAACGCATTCGCGAGCAGGTACAGAACGTCGAATAGGAGCCTGCGGTTCGCTGAAAGATAAGACCCATAAGCGGAAACCGGAAACGGCAACGCCCCACGGCACGTTGTTCGTCGTGTCGGCGCCCTCGGGCGCGGGCAAGCACTCGGTGCTGCAACGCGTGATGGACCGGGATGCGCGGCTTGTGTGCTCGATCTCGGCCACGACACGCGCCCCGCGCGAGGGCGAGACCGACGGGAAAGAGTACTTCTTTCTTGAACGCGGCGACTTCGAGCAGCGCATCGAAGAGGGCGAGTTCCTCGAATGGGCCGAGGTCCATGGAAATTTGTACGGCACGCTGCGTTCGGAAATGCAGTTCCGCCTGAGTTCGGGTATGGATGTCCTGCTCGAACTGGATGTGCAGGGCATGAAGAACCTCAAGCGTCTGGAATCGGACGTGGTGAGCGTGTTCATCATGCCGCCGTCCATGGAGATCCTCGAGCAGCGACTGCGCGGGCGCGGCACGAACACGGAAGACGATATAGCATTGCGGTTGCGCAACGCGCGGGCCGAACTGGACGCGTGCGGCGTGTACGATTATTGGGTGGTTAACGATCGGCTCGACGATGCCGTCGCGGATATGGAGGCCATCATCCGCGCGCAACGGTGCCGTTCGAAGAAGCTGGGCGGCCAATGGCCGCCGGCGCATTGAGAAAGGAGCAGCAAGGTGCCCAGACATTACTCGGTGGAAGATTTTCACGGAAAGATCGACAGCCTCTACCGGCTGGTGATCGTGGCGTCGCGGCGTGCGAGCCAGGTGGCGCGGACGGATTCGCGCCCGCTGGTCGGCGGCCATTCGCGAAAGCCGACGGTCATCGCCCTGGAAGAGATCCTGGACAGCAAGGTGTCGTATTCGACGAGCGCGCAGGAGAATGAAGACTATCTCGAATAGAGAGGCCGTCCTGGGCGTGACCGGCTCGATCGCCGCCTACAAGGCGTGCGAGATCGCGTCGCGCCTGGTCGAACTTGGCGCGCGGGTAACGCCCGTGCTGACCGCGTCGGCGAGAGAGTTGGTCGGCGCGGCGAGCCTCGAGGCCATCACGGGCCAGCGCGCGATCACGGCGATGTTCGAACCGCTTCAGAATCCGGAGATCGAGCACATCGCCGTCGCCACGCGCGCGCACTTGTTCCTGATCGCCCCCGCCACGGCCAACATCCTGGCCAAGGCCGCGCACGGCATTGCCGACGATTGGCTGTCGACGACGCTGCTCGCCACGCGCGCGCCGATCCTGTTCGCCCCGGCCATGAACACCAACATGTACGAACACCCCGCAACGCAGGCCAACATCGAGACATTGAAATCGCGCGGGTGCCATTTCGTGGGGCCCGGCGCGGGGCGGCTCGCCTGCGGCACGGTGGGCGTGGGGCGGATGATCGACCCGATGACCGTCGTCGAAGCGGCGCTGCCGTTGCTCTCGGGCCAGCGCGATCTGGCGGGCAAACGCGTGTTGTTGACGAGCGGCGGCACGCGTGAACCTATCGACCCGGTGCGTTACATCGGCAACCGGTCCTCCGGAAAGATGGGCCGCGCGCTCGCGCGCGAACTACTCGCGCGCGGCGCCCACGTCACGGTGGTCATGGGGCCGTCCGATGTATCCATGCCGTACGGCGTGGACGTGGTACCAGTGGAAACCGCGTCGCAGATGGCGGAGGCAGTGTTTTCGCGCGCCGGCGAGTGCGACATGGTCATCGGGGCGGCGGCTGTCGCGGACTACCGGGTCGAGCACGCGGCTACCGAGAAGATCAAACGGAACGGCGCCCCGCTTACGCTGGCCCTGGCGGAAAACCAGGACATCATGGCGCAGGTGGGGGCATCGAAACGGACAGGCCAGATCGTGGTGGGCTTCGCGGCCGAGACGCACGGTCTGATCGAGAATGCGAAGGCCAAGATCGAGAAGAAGAAGCTTGACCTCATCGTGGCCACCCAGGTCAATCGGCCCGATTCAGGGTTCGGTTCGGAAACGATTCGCGCGGCCTTAATCTCTCCCTCGGGAGCGATAGACGAACTGCCGTTACTGTCCAAGGAAGGCGTGGCGGAACGAATCGCGGACGCGATCGTTTCGCTGTCCTCCGAAAAGAATCTTTGATCCTCCTCTCGCCAATGTTCTAAAATCCATGAATTCGTGCGGAGAGTGTGTGTCTGCGTCCTGGGCTACTCCCCAAGAAGACCTGCCCCCACAACTGAAAAAGGTAAGTTATGTTCATCGGAAGTAAATCTACGGATACGATTCTCGACGTATTCAAGATCGGCGTGAACGAACTCATTCGCGCCGCTGGTCTCGCCGAAGAAATCAACTTCAAGGCGCGCGGATGCGAGATGAACGCGAAGGCCGCCGATATGGCCAAACGCGTGGATCATCTCCGGATTACCTTTGCCACCAAGCCCGGCACTTCACTCGAACAGATTACCGATAAGAGCCAGAAGTTTCCGTTCAGCATGCACGTGCAGGTCTCCGACGATTCCTGCACCCTCGTGCTGCCGCCGTTCGAGTGGCGTCATGTGCCGCAGTTGGTTCCGGTCGACCAGCTTATCGAAGAGTTCGCGGCGAAGACCCTGCGCTCGCAGTCCTGGCTTGTATCCGTCGTCAGCTTCGTCGAGCAGGATTTCAACGTGAACGTCATGATCGAGCAGATGAGGGGACGCAACGCGTCCGACTTGCATCTCCGCGCCGGATCGCCCCCGTATATTCGCGTCGACAACGATCTCATCCCGCTGGACCTGCCCGCGCTGACCAAAGCAGATATGGAAGAACTCGTGCTCCAGCTCGGGAGCCAGGAGGAAATGGATCATCTGATCACCGAGCGGGAATCCAGTTTTCAGTTCCACTCGGCGGGCGTCGGCTACTTGCGGTGCAGCGGCTACTTCAAACTCGGGGCGCCGGCCATCGCCATCCGCCTCATTGCCGAAGAACCGGTCCCCTTCGATCAATTGAACATCCCGATGGTCGTCCGCAACATCGCGGACGCCCACCGCGGCCTGTTCCTCGTATGCGGCATTACCGGCAGCGGCAAGTCGACCACGCTCGCGTCGATGGTCGACTACATCAATGAAAAGCGTCACTGCCACATCATCACCGTCGAAGACCCGATCGAATACGTTTACCGGGACAAGAAGAGCATCATCTCGCAGCGCCAGGTCGGACGCGACACGTTTTCGTATGCGAACGCGTTACGCGGCGCGTTGCGCGAAGACCCCGACTGCATTCTCGTGGGCGAAATGCGCGACATGGAAACGATCCGCGCGGGCATCAGCGCCGCGGAAACCGGGCATTTGGTCTTCAGCACGCTCCACACGATGACCGCCGTCGACACGGTCAACCGCGTGATCAGTTATTTCCCGCAGGCCGAACGCGACCTTATCCGCCAGGAGCTTGCGTACGCGTTGCGCGGTGTCGTATGCCAGCGCTTGCTCAAGCGCAAGGGCGGCGGGCGCATCCCGTGCGTCGAGATTCTGCTCGGCGGCAAGCCGATCGTGCGCGACGCCATCCTCGATGCGGAAATCGAGAAGTTGCACAACATCATCGAAGTGGACGGCGAGATGAAGACCTTCGACCAGCACGCGGTCGAGTTGTTC
The DNA here is from genome assembly GCA_964402555.1 of uncultured Nitrospiraceae bacterium. GTDB lineage: Bacteria > Hydrogenedentota > Hydrogenedentia > Hydrogenedentales > SLHB01 > CAYOCT01. The sequence continues at coordinate 75,377 of CAYOCT010000019.1, forward strand.
CAGAAGGGCCTTGTCACCAAAGAAGAGGCTATCTCCGCGTGCAGCAACGAAGAAGGCTTCGAGCGCATCATCTCCGGCATCAAGTCGTCCGAAGGCCGGAAGATCCTCAAGTAGACGCAATCATTCCAAAGGGCGGAATCCTGCGAGGCTTGCGATATGGTCCTTGCTGCCGTCGTTGGCCCAACTGTCGAGTTGATTCGGGTCCTTAAGCTGCTGGCCGCGCATCCTCGGCACCGCAAGGTATCCCACGCGAATGTCGGTTAGGGCCGTCATGTCGCTCCACAGCTTCTCGAACTGCGCGACGGGATAGACGTCTTCCTGCCCGTGCCCCCAGCGCCGCTTTACATCTTTGATCGTGACGTAGGTTGGCATTCGATGGGCGACCTGGCGCACAGCCTGCGCCAGCTTCTCCTGTGGCCCTTTCAGGTCCTCGCGCGTCAATCCGAACAGCTTCAGGAACGGATCGATCTGGATCCAGGTCGTCATGCTGTTGTAGTAACTCAATTTCAACTCGTCTTCCTCGCGCGGCTGCGCAAGGCCTTCGAGCAATCGGACCCGCCCGTTGACGCGCGCCAGGCCGCCGCCGCGGTCGTCGATGCGCCGCGGCACGACCTCGAAGGTCAGCACATTTTCGGCGGCGAGGTGCGCGCCGATCGCTTCGGGATCAAGGTCCGCGCCGAGCGTGTCGATGTTGTGCAACATCAGCGTGTCGAGTTGCGGATGGTCTTCGAGCAGCGACGCCAGCACGCCGTTGCGCAACAGGTTTGGGATCTCGTACCAGTGTCCCGGCGGATTGAACCGCTGGACGGCGACGTTGTCCACGTAATCGCTGCCCTCGCCTTTAGCGCGCGCCCAATCCATCAGCGCGCCCCGCACGGCCTCGCGCACTTTCTGCTTTCGTTCGTCGAGCGTTTCCTGAGGCATTTCCTCCCACAGGAACACGAGATCGCGGACCATCGGGATCAACCGCTGGCCGATCGCGCGGCCCGGCGATAACACGACCCCGCCGCGATACCCATAGCTGTCGTTGAGCGCGATGTGCTTTTCGAGCGGCGCGTGCGTGAGGTAGCTCGTTGAGACGATGTGCGGGAACCGTGCGCCGTAGCGTTCGCTGGCGACGCGTGTTTTGGCCACGTGCACTTCGAGAAAGCTGCGATGCGCGCCATCGATGGCAATGAACGGATTCACCGCCTTGATCACGCCCGCGCCCGTGGTCCAGCGGCTTCCGACGCCTGCCGCCAGCGAGAACACCGCGACGCGGCCTTCTTTCAAGGCCTTCTCGCCGATCTTCTTGTGCTTGGCGTTGCCGTCCATGCGTATCACGTCGCCATCGCGCACGTCCTCGATCTCCGTATCGACCGGAAGGCGGTTGTGCGCGAGTCCGATGCGGCCGTTGCGAAGGTCGGCGCGGATCTGCTCGTGCTGGATTGCGTCGAACCCGTTTTCGCGGCGGATGCGGTCCGACTCTTCGTCCCACGCGAGCCGCGCCGTTTGTGTCGCCGGATCGGCAACACGGAACAGGCTGCTTACGACCGTCCGCAGCATGCGGTACGTCTCGTCGGGCTTGTCGCAACGCGCCGTGAAATGATCGAGTTCGACGCGCCGCAGATACGCAATTCCTTGCGGGTCGTGCCGGACCAGTTCGGGCACTTGCAGCGCGTAGTAGCGCGTGGGCATCAGCGCCTCTTCGCCCGCGAGCATGCGCGCCGTCGACCCAAGCGTGTTGATGTGGAAGTTGTACACGACGGGATTCATGGCAAACGGCAGCGCGTCTTCAAGTTCGCGCTTGGTTTGTGTCATGATCTCGAGAATGCGGTCGCGAAATGTGTCGCGCCGCTTCGGGTCGACGAACATCGCCATGCCGCCGCCCGACATGCCGCCCAGCATAAGGAAGCCCCAGAAGTCCGGCCCCATGGCCTCGCCCGCTTTGCGGATGATGGTCTCCGTAAACCGGTTCGTGACCCATGGGATGATCGTGCGCAACGGATAGTTCCAGTTGCGCGTCGTGTTCGAGGCGATCGCCTTGACGTCGCCGCCTTTGAGTCCCGCGAGAATGCCGTCGAAGATTTCACACATGGCCAGCCGCGCCTTCCATTCCTCCGACGACCGCAGCAGATATTTCTCGGTCACCATTTCGAGGATGGGTCCGACGTTTTGCGCCATGCCACCGTGGATCAGCACGAGCGACTGCGCCATGCGCTCGGTCATTTCCGGATGAAGTTCGCCCTCGCCAAGCAGCGTATGGCGCGGCAGCAGGCAACCCTTGCTGATGCCGAATTCGGGATCGGCCTCGGTGGCGACGGCGCCTTGGATCACTTTGAAGCCCGGCCAGATCCCGCCGGAGTCCTGCCAGCCGCCGCCCGATCCGCCAAGCCATTCGCCAAGGATTGCGCGCGACGCGGCCAGCCGGCGTTCGTGTTCGGCGAGCGGCCCTTCGAGTGACGCGGTCTGTCCCGTGGCGCGCATCAAGACGCTGATGATCGAAGCCAGCAAGTTGGTGGACACGGCAAGCCGCGACCCCTTCGGAATGTCGTTGACTTTGGTGACCAGTTCAAGGCCCATTCCGCGTCCGACGATGCGCGCGAGGATCTGGGCAATGGTCTGGCTCGTGCCTTCGAACGAAGGCGGGATCACGCCCGACGCGATCACGCCGGCCTTGAGCAGGCTCAGGTAATCGTTGCCGAAGTTAAACAGGTCGCGAAGGTCGGCAATGTCCTTCGTTGTCTCCAGGTCGATGCTTGTGAGGCGTAGCAGCGGCTCGGGGATCACGCGCACGTAGGATTCGACCGGCGGCTGTGTCGCGTCGTCGCGCCCATACACGCCGAGATCGACCGAGATGTTCAGGACGCGCGCGCCCTCGGGATAGTCCATTCCGAGGAAGAAGATATCGGACCAGCCGCTGTGGCTCAGGTCGAGGCGCACTGGCGTGGTCTCGCGGAGCACCGGATACAGCAGCGAGCCGTCGTTGCGGCGCAGCATCTCGGGCCGAATCCGCACGGGCTGATCGTCGGCATGTCCCACGCGGAACATCCACTGATTGCCGCGGCTCGCGCGCACGCTCCGGCGCACCTGATCGGTCAGTGTCTGGAATGAGAGATGATGATAACTTTCCGCAAGCGCGCTGAACAGCGCCGCGCTGGGGCCGTTCGCCCGCATCGATCCGAGGAAACAGTTAATCGCCTCCTCGAAGCGGCGCGCAAGCAGGTCCGCGAATCCCTCGTAGGGAATCGAGCCAACGGTGGGAAACGCTTTCGATTCCTGCAAGTGGAACCGATGCGCGGCGTACAAGAACAGCGTGGCCCGCACGCGATCGTAGAGATTGTCGGCCTCGCGGCGGAACGCATCGAGTTCGCCGCACGCGGCCAGGAGTGCCTCGGGGCGCATCGCGCGGCACAGTTGGTGAAACGAGCGGTTGCGCACCTCGGGATCTTTGCTGACAATGGTTTCGATGAGCGTGTTCACGTCATGCCCCCGCGTTCGCGCCGCCAGCTAAATGGGCCTCGGCCAGGACTTCGATGACGGTGGTCAGCACTTCGTCGCGATCCTTGCCCGCGACGCCCAGGGCGATCTGGGCTTCCATGATTCCGAACTTCGATCCAATATCGTAGCGCGTTCCCGCGACCTCGAGCGCGAGATACTTCTCGCGCTTGGCCAGTTCCTGCAAGGCCGGTGTCAGTTGCATTTCGCCGCCGCCGGCTCCGCCGCCCGTATCGAGTTCTTCGAGGACCTGGAAGATCCGGTGCGGGAGCACATGCATGCCAAAGAAGCACAGGTACTGGCCGGCTCGCAAGCCGGGCGTCTGCAATTGAAGTTCCGCCATGCTCAGCGATGGTTTCTCGGCAATCTTCTCGATCTGATACACCCCGGGCGCGTCCGGCACGCGCTTGCCGCTGAGCGTGCCGTAATGGCCGACCAGATGTTCGCGCGTCGCCTGGACCGCGGCGACGGCGCATTCTTCGCTAGCCGCGAGGCCGAGCACTTGCTGCGCGCATCGCTCGCCCTTTCGGTGCGAGATATAGAGGTGATCGCCGAGCAATAACAGGAACGGTTCCGAGCCGACGAAGGATTTCGCGCAATGGACCGCGTGTCCGTAACCGCGCGGCTCGTCTTGCACGGCGAAGCTGAGACGCCGGATGAGATTGTCCAAGCGCCGGGCCTGTTCCTGGGCCCAGTCCGCTCCGCTATACGCGCTGAGCAGGTTCTCGCGGAGGAGCCGCAACTGGCGCAGATACTGTTCCTCGTCGCCCGGCGCGCATACGATGCAGATCTCTTCGATGCCGCTATCGATTGCCTCTTCCGCGATGATCTGCACGACGGGCTTCGCCAGGCCGTCCCGGTCCACGACCGGCAGCATCTCCTTTTGAAGCGTGTCCGCAACTGGATACAGGCGGACGCCGCGGCCCGCCGCCGTTATGACTGCTTTTCTGATATGCACGGCCCGTCTCCTTAGGTCTCAGGTCCGGGGCCAAGGATATCAGCATCCTTTTGAGGTTAACAAACTTGGCAAGCCCGCGTTGCGCGCGCTGCGGGAAGAAGCTAGACTCTCTGCCATATTGAAGCGCGCGAGTGGCGACTCTTCGTGATCGTGATCGCAGTCGATGGACCAAGAAAGAGACCAACGCCAAACCGTTCGGCGTGGGTGTGGGTGCCGGGGACTGAACATCTGCATGTAGTCAACGCAAAGACTGTTGAGCCGATTGCGATTACGATTACGACCACGATCACGAGACAGCGTAGTGTAACCATATATCTGGGACTTCATACTCAGCCGTGGAAACGAAACGACATGGCATGACGTGGCGCGAGGGCATCGTCCAGGCGATCATTCTCCTGGCGCTCTTGACGATTGTCTTTCCCAAGACCTTCCTCCATGGTGAAGTCATTTTTCCGGGCGACATCCTCTTTGAGAGCCTGCCGTGGAGCCAGCACGCGCCGCCGGAATGGAAGCATGCGCAGAACCGGCTGCTGTGCGATATGCCTTCGGCGATCATGCCGTGGTACTGGCTGTCGAAGAAGGCCGTCAGCGAAGGCGAATGGCCGCTCTGGAATCCGCAGGAGTTCGGAGGCGCGCCGCTACTGGCCAATTGGCAGAGCGCGGTATTCTACCCTCCGCGCCTGCTTCACATGCTTCTGAACATCTACCTCGGAACGACGCTGTACGTGCTGCTCAAATTGTGGCTGTGCGGCATGACGGCGTACCTCTGCGCGCGCGGCATGAAACTCGGCGTGCCGGCGGCACGCTTTCTGTCCGTCGCGTGGATGCTCAACGGCTACAACCTCGTCTGGTGCAATTGGCCCATTCCCGATGTCAGCGTGTGGCTTCCAATTGTCTTTCTCGGAACCGAATGGCTGATTGAAGGCCGGCGTAGGCAGGGGTTCCTGGTAGTGCTCATCGGGGCCACGCTGAGCCTGTTTGCCGGGCACCCGGAATCGGCGTTCATCATGAACATGGGCGTCGCCGCGTACGCTGCGATACGGCTTGCATGGGAACGTCGGAGTCCGACCGTGATCGCCGAGTGCCTTGGTCTGTGGATCGGCGCGTGGTCTGTCGCGCTCCTTGTCTCAGCGGTCCAGGTGCTGCCCTTCGTCGAGTACCTGGCCAACAGCAAACCGCCCCATGCGCAAAGCAATATGGGGGCGCACCCCGGGCTGCCCGCCCGCGCGCTCGCGTGCCTGTGGGCGCCTCGCTTTTTCGGCGCGACCGTCGACATGAACTATTGGGGCGAACTTGACACGAATCGTTTCCTGATGGTTTACGCGGGGATTCCCGTCTGGATTGGCGCGATGCTCGCCGTTTGCCGTCGTTTCTGGAAGCGGCCGCCGTGCGGCGCGCCTCCATCGGAATCCCCTGCGCGCATAGGAGCGCTGCTCGTCGCGGGCGCGGTCTTCTTCTGTCTTACCTTCGAAGTCCCGCCGTTCGACCTCGTCCATCGATGGCCGGTATTCAGCCTGCTCAAGCGCACCTACTACATCGCGTTCGTGATGTTTGCGCTGCCGGTTCTGGCGGCCATGGGGCTGGACCGCTGGTTCGCCGAACGCCGCAAGCTGCGCGCGCTCGCCGGATGCGCGCTTGGCCTTCTTGCCGTCAATCTCGTCCTGTTCCTCATTTACCGATTTTTCGCCTCGTACATTCGCGCGCTGCATTTCGAGGAGTACCTGTTCCAACAATGCGCCGTGCTGGCCCTCATCGAAGTGGCTAGTCTGGGGATACTGGCGGCGTCATGCACATGGCGCCGCCCGGCCGTATGGAGCGCGATGCTGACCGTGCTGCTTGCCGCGGACCTCCTCTACGCGGGACGCGGAATGAATGTGACCTGCCCCGCGGAGCAGCTTTATCCGGATACGCCGCTGACGCGGTTCTTGCAGGACGCGCCCAAGCCGGGCCGGATCGGAACGATTGAAGGAATGATACCCAACGGCTTCATGGTGCCCTACGGCCTGGAGTCCATTTCCGGGTATGACGGGATATACCCCAAACGGATGATCGAGTTTCAGTACACCATGCGCGACGGCATCTGGAACGCCATGGAACCCGTCTACAATATCGTCTATTACCTGCACGACCGCGGTATCGCACCGACGCCGAAGAAGCCTGTCTTTCCGGTAGACGAACCGGGGCGTTACGAGCATGTCGCCTCGTTGGATGGCCTCGAAGTCTACAAGAACAATCGCGCCCTGCCGCGCGCATTCCTGGTTGGACACTCCCGCGTCGAACCTGACTTTGAGAAGCGGTTCGATGTAATGCGCGACCCGTCGTTCGATCCGGCTAAGGAAGTCCTGGTCGAGACGCCGCTGCCCGGGCCTGCGCTCGATGCGACCGGAAGAGACCTGGGCCACGTTGCGTTTGTTGAACGCGCCATGACGCGCGTTGTGCTGGATGCCGATGCCTCCGGGCGCTGCATTCTGGTCTTGGGCGACGCGTACTTCCCTGGTTGGAAAGCTACGGTCGACGGCAAGCCAACGGAAGTCTTTCCCGCCTATCAAGCGTTCCGTGGAATCGTGTTGCCCGAGGGCAAACACCGGGTCGAGTTTGCGTACAGGCCGCTGAGCTTCTACGGCGGACTCGCCGTTTCGACGGTTACACTCTCCGTCTCGGTGCTCGTAGCGTCATGGTGGTTGCTACGAAATCGCCGTGCTACCGCGCTGGCGTGATGCGATAGATGATCGCGTCATCGAGGTCCGCTTCCAAAGTCACGCCGGGATACGCGGAGACGCGTCCGGCCGCAAGATCGTCAAAGAACGGCCCCCATCGTTTCTCGGGCGCGGCCCGATCGCCTTTGCGTAAGTCAACATACGCGCACGCGTGTTCGTCAAGGTGGCGCGTGAGGTAATCGCACAGGTCCGAATAGGCGACCGGACTGGCTGGCGGCAATTGCGGCTCGAAGTAAAGCACGTTGAACGGCCCCATGTAGAGGGGCAAGCGGTACCCGCTTTCGGTAATGACAACATCGTCTTCAGAAACATGCTTCGCCAGCCACGCCATGCCCTCGGAACGGCCGAGCTTGGCCTGATAGTCGTAGACCTTCGGCAACCGCGATCGATGGACTGCCGCGGCCGTCGCTCCTTCATCGAGACACGTCAGGCCGATCAGAACCAGAGCCGACGCCGAGGCCAGCCACGCAGGGATTCTCGAAAGTGACGCGAGCGCCGCGACGATCCCCACCGCCAGCGCCACGCCCGCGGGCGCAAACAGCCGTTCGTCGACAGGATCGATGGCGTACCGCAACTGGCTTTGAACAAGCAGGGCAAGATACAGCGCCGGCCAGAGAATCGGAAGGTATCGGCCGTTCGCAATGAAGCTCTCGCGCAAGCGCCGGGCCAGCGTACGCGACCGAAGGTCGAGCACGCACCTAACAAGCGCGCACGCGATCAGCAGGCGCAATGCGGTTTCGCCCAGAACGTAGTGCGGGCGCGCGCTTTCCAGGGCCACGCGCGCGACATCCTCCGCCACGCTCGATAGCGGAACGCCTGCCCCCGCGAGGTGCATCCCAAACGGATGGCCGCTCCACCACAGATTCCTCGCAAAGACAGGCCCCACGACGCATCCCAGCGCCACGGCGAAGACTGCCACGCGGAACACGCTCCGTTTCCGATCGCGCGCATCCACGAGGCCCATGCACGCCACGGCCGCAAGCGGCAACATCGCGTAGCGCGCGGCAATGGCGGTTCCGGCGGCGAGACCGGAAAACAGGGGCCACAGCGCGTTCGCTCCGGCAGGGCGCGAACGGACGGCCGCGTAGAGCGCGGCCATCAGGGCGGCGATGGCAAGCGTTTCGCTCCATGCGTGCGTGGCCACGGTGTACAGCGGGTTGAACGAAATCAGCATGGCAACTGCCAGGAGGGCGGTCCCCTCATCGTACAAGGCACGTGTCAGAAGAAAGGCCATGATCAGCGCGATTCCCAGACACGCAATGGGCACGGCAAGCGCGGCCGCCGCCACCGGCATTCCGGCTTTGAACAATGCCGCGATCAGACACGGATACAGCGGCGCCCACATGGTCATCGGCGTAGGCTGCGCCAGATCGTTCGCCAAGGCGTAATCCAGCGGCGCAAGCGCGCTCGAAATCCCATGGCCCGCGCAGAGGTTGCGCGCGACATCGACGTAGACCACCGAATCCGGCGTGTAACGCCCCCCGTATCCGAGCGTCTTGACGGCGAACGCCGCAAGATAGATCGCGCCAAGCGCCGCGGCAACAGCGCGCACGCCCCACAGCACCTTTCGTCGCGATTCCACCGTGCCCTCCCGACCAACACCATCGCTGCCCTGAACGTCTTTTCGTGCCTGTGACAATGATACTCGCGAGATTGAAACCTGACCACCTGTCATTCTGAGCGAAGCGAAGAATCTCGCTGGAACGGAAGCTTTGACTGTAATGAGATTCTTCGCTTCGCTCAGAATGACAGGTGGTCTCGATTCTATTCTGGAGTAGCGCAGAGACGAACGATGCAACTTGAGTTAACCGGAGCGTCGCTCCGTTCACCAGCCTATCACGCCGAATCCAACGCGGCCAACCCGTTCGCGACGCGGCGCAAGACTCAGGTATAGTATGGAGAAGGAGATCATGCCATGAAGATCCAGCCATCGGATGCCTTGATCGTGGTCGATGTCCAGAACGACTTTTGTCCGGGCGGCGCGCTGGGAGTCGACGAAGGACACCGGGTCGTGCCCATCGTCAATCAGATCATGCCGAAGTTCGAACATGTGATCTTCACGCGCGACTGGCATCCCGAGAACCATTGCTCGTTTGCGGACCCGCCCGAGTTTGTCGACGGAAGCTGGCCTGTGCATTGTGTGGCCGATTCGCCCGGCGCGGAGTTTCACGGTGACTTGCACGTGCCGGCCGACGCCGTGGTCATCAACAAAGGGACCGACCCGGACAAGGAAGCCTATAGCGCGTTTAGCGGAACCGATCTCGAAAAGCGCCTTCGCAAGCTCGGCATCGAGCGGATATTCGTCTGCGGCCTCGCCACGGATTACTGCGTAAAGTTCTCGACGCTGGATGCCATCGAGGCCGGGTTCGCTGTTGTTGTAATCGAAAATGCGTGCCGGGGCGTGAACTTCCCGCCGGGCAGCGCCGCCGCCGCCATCGAGGCCATTAAGGAAGCGGGCGCGCATGTTTGCTGGTCGGGAGATCTGGAATGATCGATCCTGCCGATCCCTGGTTCCGGCGCGAAGGGCTGGCGCTGTTGACCGATTTCTACGAACTGACCATGATGGCCGGGTACCTCAAGGAAGACCGCGCCGATCAGAAAGTCGCCTTCGATTACTACTTCCGCAATCTGCCTCCCCAGGCGGGGTTTGCCATCGCGGCCGGCCTGGAACCGTTCCTGGATTACCTCGAACATCTCCGTTTCGAGGCGGAAGATATCGCGTATCTCCGTTCGTTGAACGTGTTCGACGAGGCGTTCCTAAGTTTCCTTGAAGCATTTCGCCCGCGATGTTCTGTGTGGGCCGTGCCCGAAGGCACGCTCGTCTTTCCGAACGAGCCGGTCGTGCAAATCGCGGGGAGCATCATCGAAGCGCAGCTTCTTGAAACGGCGCTGCTCAACATGCTCAATTTCCAAACGCTCATCGCGACCAAAGCGGCGCGTGTCTGCCTCGCGGCCGACGGCGAACCCGTCCTCGAGTTCGGCCTGCGCCGCGCGCACGGCCCCGATGGCGGATTGAGCGGATCGCGCGCGGCCTATATCGGCGGCTGCACTTCCACGTCGAACGTGCTCGCCGGCAAGGTCTACGGCATTCCCATCGCGGGGACGCACGCGCACAGTTGGGTCATGAGTTTCCCGAGCGAGATCGAGGCGTTTCGCGCGTTCGCGCGCAACTATCCCGACCGCTGCGTGCTTCTCGTCGACACCTACGACACCATCGGTAGCGGCGTGCCCAACGCGATTACCGTTTTCAAAGAGCTGCACGCGCAAGGGAAGCAGGTCCGCCCAGCAATCCGCCTCGACTCGGGCGACCTCTCGAAACTCAGCAAGGCGGCCTACAAAATGATGGTCGACGCGGGACTCGATAACCCGCTGATCGTCGCGTCGAACGATTTGGAGGAGGACCTGATCGCCGACCTCAAACGCCAGGGTGCGAAGGTCAATGCATGGGGCGTCGGCACACACCTGATCACGTCGCGCGACTGCCCGTCGCTCAACGGCGTGTACAAACTCGTAGCGGTCCACGAACAGGACCGGTGGCAGCCACGTATCAAGATCTCGTCCAACCTCGAAAAAGCCACCGACCCGGGCATGAAACGCATCGTGCGATACTGCGGCGCGGATGGCCAGCCTGTAGGCGACGTCATGTATCTCGACAACGAGCCTTGGGCGCAGGATGGGGCGGTCACAGGAAGACATCGCACGCGGCCGCACCTATCCACCCGGTTGCCGCATGCCGTGTCCGCGCGCGAACTGCTGCAACCCGTGTTTCAGGATGGCCGCCGTCTCGGCGAGCGCCCGCCCATCCAGGCCGTGCGCCGGCATGCCTTGGACCAAATCGCGGCGCTCCCAGAAGAGTTCAAGCGATTGCGGAATCCCGAAGTCTACAAAGTCATTCTCTCCGATGCCCTTGGGCGCGTGAAAGAAGAAATGCTCGAGCGGCCCGATGCCCTTTGAGGCCATCCCCCTCGCTTCGCTCACAATGGCAGGCGCGCGCTCGACAACGCCCGGTTACGGCGTGAAGAAACACCAGGGGAAGTGTGATGCGCTCTTTGGAGTGCGGCGATCCTTCGCCGCTTTGGCTGGTTCTGCAGGTCTGCCCCCCTGGGTCTCAGCCAAAGCGGCGAAAGATCGCCGCACTCCAAAGAGCCGATCCTCCAATTTGCGCGTCCCGCAGGGAAATTCGACGCTTGTTTCTTACGAGGAGCGGCTTCAGCCCGACGCTGCTGTGCGCAGAGGATCAGGAGATTGCTTCGTCGGGCTGAAGCCGCTCCTCGCAATGACACCACGGCATTATGAACAGTACGGGTTACAGGGAATTGAAGACGCGGGCGACGCGGGCGCGGAGATCGTTGTCCTCGCTGGTGACGGTCATCAGGTGCATCTTCTTTTCCATGGGCGTGATGGGTTTGTTCTTGGGTTTGGCCGCCCCGAGCGACTCGCTCAGATTCCAGCTTTCGACGATGACGCTTCCCGCGTCGGGCTTCTGATACTCGTATTGGAGGGCAAGCTTGCCGCGGTCGTCGAACTTGTAGAGCTGGACGTCCGCGCCGTTGACCTTCATGGACCATTGCGCGACTGCGCCCAGGGCGGGATTCGGCGCGCTTTGCACTTCTTCGACAGAGAACCCCGCGGCTTTCAATGCGTCGACAAAGCGTTCGGGCGTGATCGCCTTGGGCATCAGTTGCACTACAACCGGGAGTAGCGCGAAGACAACGACGACGGCGATCAGGGCTTTCTTCATGGCGTCCTCTCTTCTAGTGGAAGCTGCGGACGAGGCTCTCGACGAGCAGATACCACCCGTCGGCGAGCACGAACATGATGATCTTGAAAGGCAGCGACACAAAGATTGGGGGAAGCATCATCATACCCATGGCCATCAGCGTGCTGGCAACAACCATGTCGATGATGAGAAACGGAATGTAGATGATAAACCCGATCTGAAACGCGATGCGCAGTTCGCTCAAGATATACGCGGGGATTAATACCAGCGTCGGGACATCGTCGGGAGTATTGGGCCGCGGCCTCTTGTTGATTTCGAGGAACAACGCAAGGTCTTTGGCGCCGACCTGGCGAAACATGAACGCGCGGACGGGCTTGAGCGCGGCATCGAGCGCCTCGGTCTGCGAGGTGATTTCGCCGCGAATGTACGGCTGTACCGCATTGTCGTTTACCTCGCGGTACGTCGGAAGCATGATGAAGAATGTCAGGAAAAGCGCCAGTCCGATCAGGACCTGGTTGGGCGGGGTTTGCTGCGTGGCCATGGCCTGCCGCAGGAATCCGAGGACGACGATGATGCGAGTAAACGACGTCGTCATGACCAGAATGGACGGCGCAAGTGTCAGAATGGTGATGAGAAACATCACCAAGAGCGTCGTCGAGAGTTGCTGCGGCTGGGCCGTGTTTTGGATGCCACGGAGCAGGTTGAGGCCCACGCCCTCGTTGGCATTGGGCGCGGCTTGGGCGGAGGCCCATGACGAGACTACAAGCAGGGTCACGAAGGCGATCACGGGAAGCAGCGTCGCAACTCGGCGCGCTGCGCGATGTCTCGTGCGCACATCCAACGGTCTGACCCTCTCCGGTCGTCCTGCGTTCCAATCAGTGCTTACTGCTGGCGCGGCCTTGCGCTGGCTTCGAGATACTGCTGCAATCGATGGATGTCCTTGCGCAACGCCGCCACGTCTTCATCCTCCGCGCCCACGGAGGTCTCGGCCTTGAGGATGTCCTGAAAACTGGTCTTGATCTGCGAGAGCAGCGCGTCGGCCTGAGCGGATTCGGAACGCGCCCCAAACGGCGCGGCCCCCACCGGTTGGGCCGCTGAATCGAAGGATGTCGCGTCGAACTCGGCAATGGGCGCGATGGCGCTCTGCGTCACGCCAACCACCATTACCCTGCCTGCGGACCGCACGAAGTACAGGCACACCTTGGGCGACAGATAGACTTTCCCCAGCACGTCCGCGAGTTGCGCGCCCGCGAGCAGCGGCGACCGCTTGCCCAGGCGTTTGGCCAGATATGCCAGCGCGAAGATTATGCCCAGCACGATGCACAGCGTCACAGTCGCGCGGAGCGTGCTGTTGACCATCGATGGTTCGCGCCCGGCCGCAGACGACGTTCCGGGCGTTGTCGCCGTTGCGCCCGGCTTGTCCATCTCGGCTTGGACCTGTTGGATCTTGGCCATCTCGGGCGAAGGCTCGGTGGCCGGCGCGGACGGAGGCGGTTGCGGCGCCTGCCATTCGGGCGGCTTGGTCTGCTCGAACGCGGCCGCCGGCTGGCTTGGGGACGGCGGGTTTCCCTGCGGCGCGGGTTGCCCCCACGCCACGCCCGCGGCGAACAGCAGCGCCCAGACGACGCCTCTAGTCATGGCCGGCATCCCGTTCGTCCTGTGCCAGCCCGAAGATGTCGGCAATGCGCACATGCAGGGCGTCGGCAATGACTACGACTTCGCCTCGCGCGACGGGCACGCTATTGATGTGGATATCGGTCATCTCGCCGGCGAGTTTGTCGAGTTGGACGATGGAACCTTCTCTAAGATCGAGCACCTCGCGCACCGTCAACCGGGCGCGGCCCAAGTCGGCGGTAACGTTCAAACGCACGCCTTCAAGATCGTCCAAGGAAAGCCGCTCGGAGCTGACGACATCCGGATACGCAACTTCGTTGAACACATGATCGTGGGCTTCGGAAGCGCGCTCGCTGTTCATGATAAATTGAACACCGTAAATTTGAGATGCAGCACTTGCACCACTTTGATTTCGGGATTGGGCTTGGCTTGCAGGCGCCTCAGCAGGGAATTGGCCTGTTCCTTGGCCTGATCGAGCATGCTCTTCTCGACGGCGGGATCGTTAATCTCCTCCGCGGTGCGATTGCGGTGCAGTTCGTCCAGCATCGACACGAACCACTGCTTGTTCTCGGTCACCAGCTTCTCCGTCTCCTCGTTCGCGCAGATCATGCTGACTTTGTATAAGAGCACCGCCGTGGGCGCCTTCGGGTCCGGCGATTTCACGGCCACTTGCATCTCATCGAAATCGACGGCCTTCGAGTTTTCAGGAATGGCGTCGTTTTCTTCCGCGTGTTGCGCCGGTTTCTCGCCATCGATCCTCGGACCGATCACAAACTTGTACAGCGCCATACCGCCAGCCATTGACCCCAGAACCAACACGAGCATGACGACTATCCGTCCCATGCCTCCTCCTTGTTTCGCAGGTTTCCCACCTCTAGCTTCTTCCGCCATTCATGCCTTCCTTCTTCTCTACGGAACGGCTTGCGCCTCTGGTGACTGAGATTGCCTGACGCGCCGCTCCAGCGCGGTCATTCTACTACTCTCTCGGGCCGCGCGCACCAAAATCTCGACGCGCCGGTTCGCTTGGCGCCCGGCCTCGGTATCGTTCGTTGCGACCGGATGCCCGGAACCGCACGCGACGATCGCAAATCGGTCCAGCGGGACTTTGCCGTACTCTTGCAGTTTGCGCGCGACATGGTCCGCGCGCGCATGGCTCAGGTCATAGTTATCGCGGAATGGGGAGGCGTTCGTCAAGGCGCGGTTGTCCGTGTGGCCAAGGACATCGACGCGGCATTCCGGAAGGTTGGCGATCAGCGCAGCAACCGCCTGAAGCACCGGATAGGATTCGGGCTTCACCGCGGCGCTTGCGGCATCGAAGAAGAACCGGTCCGGCAAGAGGATCTCGACGCCCTCGTCAACGTACGCGAGACGCAACGCATCTTCGTGGCCGAGGACCTGGACTTTGCGCTGAAGTTCGCGCGCCTGGCGTTCCACTTGTTCGCTCAGCGGCGTATTGGAAACGGTCGAGGCCGCTGTCCGGTCCGGTGACACCCCGAACGCGCTCTGCAACGACTCGAGCGCTTCGCGGAGTTTGAGGCCGCTCATGGTCGAGAAAGCCGTCATCAAGACAAAGCAAGCAAGCAGCAACGTCATCATGTCGGCCCACGTGATCATCCACAAGGGCGCCCCGCGGACTTCGGGCCTGGCGCGCCGGGCATCCATGCCGTTGATGTATCGTCCCATTTCAATCGATCCTGTAGCGTATGCGACGCGTCCACTATCCCCTTGGCGTGAGGATAACACAACCGTGCGGACGAGATACCGTTCGAGATCCCTTGGCCTCGGTGGACGGCGTCTGCCGCTACGCGCGGGGTTTTCCTTTCCCCGGACCGTTTGGTAACGTATGCGATACGGACCGCGTTCCGGACCAGACGATACATCACATAAGGGAAGGCCCAAACCATGCCGCAGCAATTCATCTTCACGATGCTGGGATTGAACAAGTTCTATGGCGCGAAGCAGGTGTTGAAGGACATCAACCTGTGCTTCTTTCCGGGGGCGAAGATCGGAATCGT
Source organism: uncultured Nitrospiraceae bacterium (assembly GCA_964402555.1). Lineage (GTDB taxonomy): Bacteria > Hydrogenedentota > Hydrogenedentia > Hydrogenedentales > SLHB01 > CAYOCT01. Next base: position 90,878 of record CAYOCT010000019.1, read on the forward strand.
CGGCGAGAACGGTTCCGGGAAATCGACGGTGTTGCGGATCATGGCGGGGCTGGACGAGGACTTTCGCGGGCAGGCTGCGATCACCAAGGGGTACAAGGCGGGGATTGTCTTACAGGACCCCATCTTGGACCCGGCGCTGACGGTTCGGCAAACGGTCGAATCGGCGTTCGGCGAAATCCAGGCGCTGCTCAAGGAGTACGAGGACCTCGGTGTCAAGATGGGCGAGCCGATGGACGATGACGCCATGCAGGCGGCGCTCGACCGGATGGGCGTGTTGCAGGACAAGCTCGACGCGGCGGACGCATGGAACCTTGAGACGCGGCTGAGGCAGGCGAGCGAGGCGCTTGTGTTGCCGGACGATGATCGTGAGGTCGGCACGTTGAGCGGGGGCGAGAAGCGGCGCGTGGCGCTGTGCAAGGCCTTGCTCGAACGGCCCGATTTGCTGCTGCTCGACGAACCGACGAACCATCTCGACGCGGAGACGGTGGACTGGCTCGAAGAACAGTTGCGTGAGTATCCGGGGACGGTGATCATCGTAACGCACGACCGTTACTTCCTGGACAACGTGACAAAATGGATCCTCGAGTTGGAAGCGGGGCACGGCATTCCGTACGAAGGGAACTACTCGTCGTGGCTGGAGCAGAAGCTGGCGCGGCTTGCCGCGGAAGAGAAGAAAGACAGCGCGCGCGGCCGGGCCTTGGCGCGCGAGTTGGCGTGGATTCGGATGAGCAATCAGGACCGCCGCGAACTCGCGCGGACCCGGCTCAGCGCGTACGAGAAACTCGTCGCGACGGAATCGGCGCGCGAGGATGGCGCGTCGATCCAGATTGCGCCCGGTCCCGAACTGGGCGATCAGGTGATCGAGTTGAAGAGCGTGTCAAAACAATTCGGGGATCGCGTGCTGTTCTCGGACGTGAGCTGTTCGATTCCGAAAGGCGCGGTCGTCGGGCTGATCGGCCCGAACGGCACTGGGAAGACGACGTTGCTTCGGATGATCGTCGGCGACGAAAATGCGGATGGCGGTTCGGTCGAGATTGGTTCGACGGTTTCGTTTGCGTACGCGGAGCAAGGCGCGGAATCGCTCGACCGCGATCGGGGCCTGCTTGAGGAAATCGGCGGCGGGGCTTCGGATATCGTGCTGGGCAAGCGCACGGTCCCGATTCGGCAATATCTCGCGCGGTTCGGCTTCAAGGGTTCGGATCAGCAGAAGAAAGTGAGCGAGCTTAGCGGCGGCGAACGCAATCGCTGCCACCTTGCGAAAGTGTTGAAGGCAGGCGGGAACGTGTTGCTGCTGGACGAACCGACGAACGATCTCGATGTCAACACGCTGCGCATGCTGGAAGAGGCCATCCTCGATTTTCATGGGTGCGCGCTGGTGATCAGCCACGACCGCTTCTTCCTCGACCGCATCTGCACGCATCTGCTCGTATTCGAAGGCGAGGGTAATGCGGTGCGCTGGTTCACTGGCAATTACCGCGACTACGAAACGTGGCGCATCAAGGAACTCGGTTCTCCTTTGTTTGACAGCCGCCGCAACCGTTACCGGAAGATCGTGAAGGCGTAAAAGCCGCCTGTGGAATAATGGCGCTGGAGGCCATGTTGTACAGGGCGGACTCGTTGCCAGGGCCGTCGGGAGATTTGTTTATCGTCTGTACACGATAGGGTTGACATGGGGCGGTATGTTGCGTATTCTACGCGCCGCTCTTCTGATTGGATGGCTGCGGCTCGATTTGCGGAAGTAAATTCCAAGGAGACATGCTATGAGAAGTTTAGTGGCCTGTTCACTGATGGTTGCGTTGCTTGCCGGATTCTTCGTTCCAATGGCCTCGGCGCAGGAAGTGCCGCGGATCTTGTTCTTTAGCCGTTCCGAAGGGTTCGAGCACGGCCCTGTCGCAGTGAAGGACGGCGCACCGAGCGTTGCCGAGAAAGTGCTCGGAGATCTTGCCGCGGAGAACGGCGCCCCGTTCAAGAGCACCAAAGATGGCGGACAGATCACGGCAGACAATCTCAAGAATTTCGATCTGGTCATCTTCTACACGCAGGGCGACCTGCTGAATCCCAAGAGCAAAGACGGCGCGCCGCCCATGACCGAGCAAGGCCTTAAAGACCTGCTGGCGTGGGTCGAGAAGGGCGGGCGTTTCATGGGCTTCCATTCGGCATCGGATACCTTCCATACTCCGGCCGACGGCGAGGTGACGCCGTACTTGAAGATGGTCGGCGCCGAGTTCCGCGGCCATGGCGCACAGTTCGAGGGGACCGTGAAGGTCGTCGATACCAGCCATCCCGCCATGGCGAGCATTCCTCAGGATTGGAAACTGAAAGAGGAATGGTACATGTTCAAGAACTTCAATACGGCGTCGATTCACGTGCTGGCGCTGCTGGACCCGGGCGCGGAACGCGCGAAGCAGGAGTCCTACAATATTCCCAATTACCCGATCATTTGGGTCAACAAAGTTGGAAATGGCAAGGTGTATTTCTCGGCGCTTGGCCATCGCGAAGAAGTATGGGCCGATCCCATCTTCCAGCGTAGCATCGTGGATGCGGCGCAATGGCTGACGGAAGAGGGGTCCTACGGGACCGAGCCGAACTACGATAAGGTCGTTCCGAAGGACAAGCCTGAAACCGGTAAGTGATCGGTGCAGTCTATTGTTTGGGAGTGAGGCCAGCTCAACGACGGAAGGACGTTTCTAGAGATACGCGCTGTATAGGGAGATCGCTGATGGGTGCGGTTACGCGGCGGGGATTTCTCAAACGTGCTGCCGGGGGGGCAGTACTCGCGGCCGGTATGGCCGACAAGCGGTTTGATAAGCTTATTCCGTATGTCATTCCGCCGGAAGAGATCGCTCCCGGCATTTGGGCTACGTTCGCCACGACGTGCCGCGAATGTCCGGCCGGATGCGGCATGCATCTCTGGCACCGTGACGGGCGCGTCACGAAGGCCGAAGGCATCCCCGGCCATCCTATCAACGACGGCGGTCTTTGCGCGCGCGGCCAATCCTCTTTACAGGGGCTCTACGATCCCGACCGGTTAAAGAAGATCATATGGCGCAAAGGATCCTCCGCCCCCGAAGAGACGATGTGGGGCATGGCGATCGAAGAGATCGGCAATCGCATTAAACACACCTCCGGCAAGGTCGCGATGATCTCAGGCCTCCAGACCGGATCGCTCGCCGAGTTGATGCATGCTTTCATGGCGGCCTTCGGCTCCGACCGAGTTCTCTTCTATGAACCTTTCAACTATGAACCGTTACGAGCGGCGCACGACGCCGTGTTTGGCTTGCCGGCCGTCCCTGACTATAAGATGGAAGAGTGCGATTACGTGCTCAGCTTCGGCGCCGACTTTCTCGAGAGCTGGATCTCGCCCGTCCGGTTCGCGCGCGCTTACGCGCACATGCGGACGTTGAAGGATGGCGCCATGGGCCACGTGGCCTGTGTCGGGCCGCGGCTTTCGATGACGGCCGCCAACGCGGATGAGTTCCTGTGCGTGGCGCCCGGCGGCGAGTTCGCCGTGGCCATGGCGATGTTGTCCGTCATCCTCGACAAAGGCTGGGCGAGCGCCGACGTTCAAGACATCAAGCCGCTGGCCGATGCCTTTAGGACCAAGGCCGGCGAGGCATTGCCGCCGGGCGTGACGATGGAACGCGTTGCCGCCATGGCCGAGGCCTTTGCGCACGCGAAGAACGCCGTTGCGCTGGCGGGACCCGCCGGAGCAACGGGCAGTGTGGCGTATCAGACGGCCGTGGCTGCCGCCTTGCTCAATTACGCGACCGGACGCGTCGGCAAGACCGTCGATTTTTCGCGGCCGCAGGCCATCGGGCGCTCCGCCACGCGGTCGCAGGCCGAATCGTTCTTGGCAAGCCTGAAGCCCGACGACGTGTTGTTCATTTGCGATTCAAATCCCGTGTACAGCCTCCCCAGCGCGGCCGAGCATATCAAACGCGCGGGGCTCGTCGTGTATATGGGCACGATGCCCGACGAGACTTCCGAACTCGCCACGTGGGTTCTTCCGACCCATTCCCCGCTCGAAGCGTGGGGCGATTACGAGCCCGTCGCCGGCGTCAACGCCCTGATGCAACCGACGATGCCGCGCCTTCACGAGACGATGGAACTGGGAGATATCCTGCTCGGCTTCTCGCAGGTTGCGGAAGCGGGCGTCAAGCGCGCGGGCGAAACCGAAACCGCCGTCGATCTCCATCAGTGGCTCGAGCAGCGCTGGCGCGAGCTTCACCAGCGCATCGCGCCGGACAAGGCGTTCGACGACTTCTGGAACGACGCGCTGCGCCATGGCGGCGTGTGGTCGGAACCTGAAGCGGTCGAGGCGCGGCTTCGTCCCGAAGTCAAAGCCCTGGACCTTCCCGTGCTTGCCCCGGCCAGCGCGAAGGGAGCCATCGCCCTGTGCGCATGGCCTTCGGTCATGCTGTACGATGGACGCGTGGCCAACCGCGGCTGGCTGCAGGAAGCGCCCGATCCCATGAGTTTCTTCGTGTGGGGCAGTTGGGTGGACGTGCATCCGAATCGGGCCTCGGCCCTCGGGATTTTTGACGGCGATGTGCTCGAACTGAGATCGGACGTTGGCGTAATCGAAGCGCCCGCGCGAGTTACGGACGACGTCGCTGAAGACGCTGTGGCGGTGGCGTACGGCCAAGGCCACACTGCGCTGGGGCGCAACGCGGCCGGGCGCGGCGCAAACCTTTTCAATCTGTTGTCCAGCGGGCTTGCAGGTCCGTACCCGCGCGTTGCGCTGCGCAAAACGGGCCGCCAGGCGCCGCCCGTCTGCGTCAGCGCGACCCAAGATCAGAGCCACCGCGAGATCTTGCAGTGGATCGATCTCTCGAAGCTTGCCACGATGAAGCCTGGCGATGGCGAACCCGTGCAACTGCCCTTGCCGGAAGGCTATGTCAAAGACAAGGATGTCTTTCCGCCGCACGAGTACCGCGATCATCGCTGGGTCATGGTGGTCGACCTCGCGAAGTGCACTGGGTGCGGCGCGTGCGCCGTGGCGTGCTATGCCGAGAACAACATCGCCATACGCGGCGAGGCGTTGTTGCGCCAAGGACGCGAACTGGCCTGGCTGCAAGTCGTGCCGTATCGCGACGGCGAGGACGCGAAACGCGTCGGCTTCATCCCCATGATGTGTCAGCACTGCGATTCCGCCCCGTGCGAACCGGTATGCCCGGTGTTCGCGTCGGTCCACAACGACGAGGGGCTGAACGCGCAGGTGTACAACCGCTGCATCGGCACGCGGTACTGCGCCAACAACTGCCCTTACAAGGCGCGGCGTTTCAACTGGTTCGATGTGAAGTTCGAAGAGCCGCTCAACCTGCAACTAAATCCGGAAGTCAGCGTGCGCTGCCGTGGCGTCATGGAGAAATGCACCTTCTGTATTCAGCGCATTCGCAACGTCGAGCATCGCGCCAAGCGCGAGGACCGTCCCGTCCGCGACGGAGAAATCCAGACGGCCTGTTCGCAGTCTTGCCCGACGGGCGCCATCTACTTCGGCGACCTGATGGACCCGAATTCGAAAGTCTCCGAACTTACACGCCGCGACCCGCGGCGGTATCACGTATTGGAAGAACTGAGCACGAAAAGCGCCGTAACCTACCTGCGGCGCATCAAACGCGATCGGGAGGCCTGATCCGGTGTCCGTCGAATCCGAGTGCACGCTGAACCCGTCGGGAGTCGAGCACGCTCCGCTGGACTATCAGCCCGTGTACCACCAGATCAACGAAGAAGTCCTGCGGCCGCTGGGACCGCCGCGGCCGATCTTCTACGTCACGATGATGCTGCTCGCGTCCGTGATCGGCTGGGCCGGCGTATGCTGGATGTATCAGATCAACACCGGCATGGGCGTGGCGGGGATCAGCCATCCCGTCGGCTGGGGCGTATACATCGCCGACTTCGTGTTTTGGGTCGGAATCGCGCACTCGGGCACGCTCATCTCCGCGATCCTTTACCTGGTGCGGTCGCGCTGGCGCAGTGCCGTCGCGCGGGCCGCCGAGGCGATGACCGTGTTTGCGGTGATGACCGCGGGCCTGTTCCCGCTGATCCATCTGGGCCGCCTGTGGGTCCTGTACTACATCCTGCCGTATCCGTCCGCGCGCCAGTTGTGGCCCAACTTCCAAAGCCCGCTCGTATGGGACGTGGTCGCGGTCAGCACGTATATGACCGTCAGTTCGCTCTTCTTCTTCGTGGGGCTGATTCCTGACCTCGCCGCCGCGCGCGACCGTAGCGAATGCGTCCACGGCAAGGACCATCCGATGACGTGGCTGTACCGGCTGCTGTCGCTGGGATGGACCGGCAGCGGCAACCAGTGGCGGCATCACGGGCGAGCCTATCTGTTCTTCGCCGCGCTGGCGACGCCCCTCGTGATCTCGGTGCACTCGGTCGTGTCGTGGGACTTCGCGATGGGCCTTTTGCCGGGCTGGCACACGACGATCTTCGCGCCGTACTTCGTCGCGGGCGCCATCCACTCGGGGCTTGCGATGGTGTTGACCCTGTTGATCCCGATGCGGCGCATCCTTCGTATCGAGCGATGGATAACGATGGAGCATTTCCGCGCCGTCGCCGAGACCATGATCGTGACCACGTTGATTGTCGGCTACTCGTACACCATCGAGCCGTTCATCTCGTGGTATTCGGGCGATCTCTACGAACAGCAGTTCGCGCTGTGGCGCGCCGTCGGCTGGCTGTCGCCGATGTACTACGCGCTGTTTGCCTGCAACGTGTTTGCGCCGGCGCTGTTCTTGTTCCGAGCGGTGCGCACCAATCTGAAGGCGTTGTTCATCATCTCCGTCCTCGTGAACATCGGCATGTGGCTCGAACGCGTGTTCATCGTGGTGGGTTCGACCTCGCACGACTTTCTTCCCCACAACTGGGGCATGTACGCGCCAACATGGGTCGAGGCCAGCATCTCGGTCGGATCCTTCGCCTGGTTCTTCTTCCTGTACCTCGGGTTCACCAAGATCTTTCCCGCCGTCGGCATCGCCGATGTCAAGGAAGACATGCTGCGCGACGCGCCCATTGCGCACGAAGCCCACGAAGCGGTTGCGGCCGTTCCGGAAGCGGGACGAAGCGGACTGTGGCGCGTGTGGGCCGTGTACCCGACGCCTGAAGCGCTCGTTACCGCGCTCAAACACGTGCAGGCGGCGGCGTGCGGGCCGGTCGAGGTGTACAGTCCGCGGCGCATGGAAGAGACCGAACCGATGATGGGACGCGGCCCCAGCCCGGTGCGCTACTGGACGCTTGCCGGGGCGCTGTCGGGTCTTACGGCAGGCTTCGCGCTGGCCATCGGGACCGCGCTGGTCAATAACCTTGTCGTGGGCGGCAAACACGCGGTGTCGATTCTGCCGTACTGCGTCGTCGGGTTCGAGTGCACGATCCTGTTTGGCGTGCTTGCGAATTTCGCGGGCATGCTGTTCCATGGGCGCCTGATCCCGTTTACCGTGCCCAACGGTTACGACCCGCGCTTCAGTTGCGACCGGTACGGCATCTGCGTGTCGTGTCCGGTGGAAGGCGTCGAGTTCGCCAAGGACATCATCGCCGAAACCCAGCCGGAGGACATCCATGTCGCGCAGTGACACCATCCTCCAGAAGACCCAGCGCCGATGGACCGAAGGGCGGCACGTATGGCGCGACCTGCTGATCGCGGGCTTGGCCGTATGGGGTGCGTATCTGGTATTGGGCGACGCCGGCCGCGCGTGGCGGGCGGTCCTGATCAACTTCATCTTCTTCACGCCGCTGGCGGCCGGCATGGTGGTCTGGCCCGCGGCGATTACGGCCGCGCGCGGAGGCGCGTGGCTCCCGCCGGTAAGGCCGCGCGCGCTGAAAGCGCTCGGGTTCGCTCCGGTATGTTTCGTGGCCTTCATCGCGCTGTTTATCGGACGGACGCACTGGGCCCCATGGCTGCATGACGAACACCTTCATCAAGGCGTCTGGCTGAGCACGCCGTTTCTCTTCGGGCGCGACCTGGTGGCGCTGGGAGTGTTCTGGTGGGCGGCGCGCCGTTTCGCGCGCGAGGCCGAGGACGTCGAGTACGCGAAGGGCAGCGCGGGCCTGCTGGCCTTCATCTACGGCATCGTCTTCTCGCTGCTCGGATTCGACCTCGTCATGGCGCTCGATCCGCATTGGTACAGTTCGCTCTTCGGCGGGTACTTCTTTATTACGGGCATGTACATCGGCGTCGCGGCGTGGACCTTTTCGGTGTTGCGCCAAGACCCGCCGGTCGACGCGGCCCATCGCAAGGACCTCGGCAAGCTGCTGGTGGCGTTCAGCATTTTGAGCACGTACATGATGTACTCGCAGTTGCTGCCGATGTGGTACGAGAACCTTCCGGACGAGGTCCGTTTCGTGATCCCGCGTTTGCGGCTCGAACCGTGGCGCTGGGTGAGCTTGGGCCTGTTGACCACCGTCTACCTCGGCCCGCTCGTGCTGCTGATCTCGAACCGTCTGAAGGGAAATATCCTCTACCTCAGAACGATCGTGACCCTGGTGCTTGTGGGCATGTGGATCGAGCGCTGGTGGCTCGTCACGCCAACCTTGGGAGGACCGCTGCGTTTGGGCTTGCCTGAACTCGGAATGACCGCGGCGTTTCTGTCCGCGTTTCTGCTCTCGACCGGTTCCGGCCGCAAGGAGGCCGCGCCATGACCGAATTGCTAGGCCGCGTGTTGAACGGCGCGCGCGCGATGCTGCGCATGATGGGCCTGCGCCCGTGGCTCGCCGCAGTGGCGGGCCTGATGCTCCTGGCCACGGCCCCCGCCGTGATCGTGTACTTCCCGTACCGCGCAGGCGTATCGCAGCCGATCCCGTTCAGCCATCGGTTCCACGTCTCGACGAAGCATCTGAGTTGTATCCTGTGCCATCCGGGCGTGCTGACCGGCGAGCGGGCGGGCGTTCCGGCGCTCGAAACGTGCATGCTGTGCCACAAGCGGATCATCGTGTCGCATCCGAAGATCCAGGCGCTCCGGGAGTTGTTCGACAAGGGCGAACCGGTCGAGTGGAACCGCGTCAATCATTTGAACGAGTACGTCTTCTTCAATCACGAAGTGCATGTCCGGGCGGGATTCGACTGCGGACGGTGCCACGGCGACGTAGCGCACATGGACCGCGTCGCGCCGCCCGTGAACTTGAACAACATGGGTTTCTGTGTGCAGTGCCATCGTGACGAGGATGTCTCCCACGATTGCCTGCGTTGCCATCGATAGGGTGGGTAGAGCGAGATGCTGGACATCATCAAGAAACCGCAAAGCGCCGCGCAGGCCTTCCTGATCGCGGGGTGCGTGTGGTTTGTCGTGGCGACGCTGTACGGGCTCGTCTCGGCCATCCATCTGCTCGCGCCCGAGTTCTTCAATAACATTCCGTGGCTCATGTTCGGCCGCACGCGCCAGATTCACACCAATACGGTGATTTACGGTTTTGTGACGTCGATGCTGATCGGGTGCGGCCTGCATTACACGCCGGCGCTGCTGCGCACGAAACTATGGTCCGAGCCGCTGGGCTGGGTGGCGTGCGGGCTGTGGCAATTGACCGTGCTGAGCGGTCCGTTGACGTTTTCGATGGGGCATTCGCAGGGACGCGAATACGCCGAGTATCTGTGGATCTTCGACCTCTGCCTCGTGCTCAGTATCGGGGCGATGCTGTTCGATATCGTGATGACCATCGCGGACCGCAAGGAAAACACCCTGTACGTCTCCGTCTGGTACTTCACCGGGATGCTCGTGTGGATGACCGGCGTATACCCGATCGGCAACGTCATGTGGCATCCCATGACGGGCGCCGCGCCGGGGCTGCTGGATTCGATCTTCTTGTGGTTCTACGGGCACAACCTGCCCGGCCTCTTGCTCACGCCGCTCGCGGTCGGCGCGGCGTATTACGTGCTGCCGCGCGTATCGAAGACGCCGCTCTACTCGCACGCGCTTTCGCTGTTAGGGTTCTGGCTCCTGGTGGCGTTGTACTCGCACATCGGCGGCCACCATATCATGCAGGCCCCGATCCCGAACTGGCTCAAGGTCTATTCCGTCGTCGATTCGATGGCCATGGCCATTCCGGTGGCGGTGGTGTTGTTCAACCTGTGGATGACCGTGCGCGGGCGAAGCAGCGAGGTCTTTCACGATCCTGCGGGGCGCTTCGTCATGGCCGGGACGATTTGGTACTTGATTACGTGTATCCAGGGGCCGCTGCAATCGTTGCCGAGCGTGCAGAAAGTGACCCATTTCAGCAACTGGACCGTCGGCCACGCGCATCTTGCCATTGTGGGGTTCGTCGGCTTTATCGCGCTGGGCGGCCTGTGGCACATCCTGCCGTTGACCGCGAGACGCAAACTCTATTCAGACAAACTCGTGAACCTGCAATTCGGTCTGCTGACCATCGGACTGCTCGGTTTCTTCATCGTGCTGACTTGCGCGGGGCTCGTCCAAGGCAGCGCATGGAACAACGGCGAGACCATCTACCGCGTCCTTGCGGAACTGCCCATCTACATGGCCATGCGCGCGATGTTTGGGATGTTCATCATAGCGGCCGCCTTCGTTGGATTGTTTAACGCCATCATGACCTTGTGGCGAGGCGAGCCGTTTGAGGAAGAAGACCTTGCGGTCGAGCGCGAGCAAGGCGTGGCCGAGCAGGGCGCGCTCGAGGAGGCCACGGCATGAAGATGACTCCTGCGATTGTCGTCCTCGGCGGCTTGCTGGTGTTCTGGGCCTCCGTTTTCGCGATGGTCATTATCCCCGCGATGACCGTGGACCGCACGCCCTCGTCGAACTGGCGCGCCTGGACTCCCGCGGAACAGGCCGGACACGATCTCTACGTAGCGAACGGATGCAGCTACTGCCATACCCAGTTCGTGCGCGTCATCGATTGGGATCTCGGCGCGGAACGCATCGCCGAACGCGGCGATTATGCCGGCCAGCAACCTGCGATTCTCGGCACGGAACGCGTCGGTCCCGACTTGTCGCAGGCGGGCGGCGAACACCCGGACGACTGGCACGTGGCTCATTTCAGGAACCCGCGCCTGACCCGGCCGGAATCGCTGATGCCCTCGATGGAGTTCCTGGGCGAGGAGAACATCAAGAACCTGATCGCCTTTGTCCAGGCCTCGGGGGGCAAGGCGGCCGACGAGCGCGTCGCGCGGCAGCAGAAATGGCACAAGGAAGCGCTGGCCGCGTTTGAGGCGGGGCCGGACAAGAACATCGCCTGGATTCACAGCCAGGTGCCCGCCACGTGGCAGAGCATGCCGAACCCATATCCCGCGACAGAGGCCGGTCTTGAGCGGGGCAAGAAGATGTACCAGCAGTTCTGCATCAATTGCCATGGCCCAATGGGCGACGGCAACGGCGACGCGGCGCCGTATCTCAATCCTCCGCCGCTGAACTTCACGACCCTCCGGCGGCATCTGGTCGACAACAAATACATCGGCGGCATCTTCTACTACCAAATCATGAACGGCATTACCGGCACGGCCATGCCGTACTTCAAACGCGACCTTGAGTCCGAGAAGATTTGGGATCTCTCGAACTATCTCGCGGTCTACTTTGTCGGCTACACCGACGCGAATATCGAGCCGCGCGGCATCGACGCGGCCTACGAACCGGACTGGACGAACACCTCCGAGCCGCCGCCTCTGCCGAAGGAGGGCACGCCATGAGTGTGAGCACCGCCTTCGTCATCATCTGGTGCGCCTTCACCTTTGCGACGGTGCTGGTGGTTACGCCCGTGTTGGTCTGGGCGATTCGGAACAAGCAATTCACCCGCGACGACCGCGTCCGATATTTGGCGCTGGAGTGCAGTCTTCCCGTTGTAGACGGCCCGTCGAAGGAGGCGCCGCCATGCTGCGACTGAGCGTATTGCAGGATCAATGGCTCATCCTCTCCCTGGCCATCGGCGTGGTGCTGGTGATTGGTATCGCCGGGTCGTACCTCGAACTGTGGCGTCCTCGAAAGGAAGAAGGCGAGACGGCGTCCGATGTGCCCAACATTCCAGGCGTGACCTGGTTCATTTCGTACGTACCGTGGATGGTGGCCTTGTTGACGGTGGCGGCGGGCATTTGGGGCCTGCTGTACGCGTTGGACAAAATGGCCCATCCGCCGAATTGGTGATGCCCTATGAATGACCACGAAGAAGAACACGAGTTGCCGCGGATCATGAGTTGGATCCTGGTGATCCTGCTGGCGACCGCCGTCGTGTCCTGGTGCATGTTCATCATGATGATGGTCAAGGATGGCCCGCGCACATGGGACTTCGGGGCGCTGCCTGACGTGCCCGCCGAGTCCATCTACTCGACGATGCCTGCGCCGCCCGCCGTCGATCTGAAGGAAACGCCGCTCCAGTTCCCGAAGCTGCCCGAGGCGCGAGCGCCGAAACGATTGTCCGATCCGGTCGCGCCCCGATCCGATGCGAAAGGAGGTGGCGCGTGAGCGTTGCTGCCAAGATTGGCATCGCGATCGGGATTCTTGCGATGGGCGCGGCCTTCACGGGCGTCTGTGCCATGGGCTACATCCTCTATAACGGGCCGCGCATGAAGGTTCAGACCAATGTACGCGCGTTCCAGGCGCAAGTGCCTAAGATGCCCGAGGGCGTCGTGCCTGTTGAGACCCGCGCGGCGCTGCCTTCCGAAGCGGAGGCGAAGACACTGAAGAACCCGCTTGAACCGACCGCGGACGCCGTCGCGCGCGGCAAGGTCTATTACGAATACTATTGCATCTTCTGCCATGGCGAGAAGGGCGACGGCAACGGACCGGTTGGCCAAAGCTACGTGCCTAAACCGTCCGATCTGAGCGACCCGAAGATCCAGGCCTACAGCGATGGCGACATGCTCGTCAAGATGCTGATTGGAGTGGGGCACGAGCCTGTGCTCGAACGCGTCGTCCTGCCCGAGCACCGCTGGCCGCTCGTCCTCTATATGCGCCAATTCGCTCCGAAACAACCCTAAGTCGTAGCGCCGTCGCGTTGCCGCCATTCCGATGCGGACGATCCCGTGACCTGTTTGAAGCGGCGGCAGAAGTAGGCCGAATCCTGGAACCCCGCGCGTTCGGCCACCTCATGAACCTTCAACGTCGGATCGAGCAGCAGGCTTTTCGCAAACCGGATGCGCTCGTCGGCGAGAAACGCGCCGAAGGTCTTTCCCGCGTGCTTGTGAAACACGGCCGAGAAATGGTTCGGCGTCATACGCGCCGCCCGCGCGATCGCCGCCACCGTGAACGGCAGAGAGGGATCGTGCGCCACCATCGCCGCGACCATATCCGTGATGGCGCTTCCGCTGCGCTGGGCCGGATCTTCCACCGAGCCGTCCTTGAGCGTCACGAGAAGGCTGTCGAGATCCGGCGAACTCGCGGCGTTGTGGCACGATCCCGAATGGCCGTGCTTCGGCGCGTCCGCGCAGTTGCGGCATTCCAGGCCACACGGGAGTTCCTCGATGGCGGCCGCGGCCACTTCGACGATCGACCGCATGAGGTCGCGCCGCGCCTCCGTCAGCGTTGGGAGCGCCAGATACGCGTTGTGCAAGGCTTTCCGATCGACCCGCAAGTCGCACGCATGAGCCTGGACCGCTTTCCATCCCTTCGCTCGATTCCCTTCCGCAAAGGCCGAAGAGACTACGGCGCGCGGCGCCGAGTTTTGCCTGCGCGCATTGGCCGCGGGCGCGACGACCATCTGGATGCCGCCGTGGCACGTGAACTCCGTGACACCACGGAACTGGGCCGACAGCAGGATAAGGCGGCGGCACGTAATACAATGGCGTCCTTCGGAAGGCCCGGCGCGCATGATGCAGCAGAACGGCGTCAGCGGCGCGGGAGCGCCCGAAAGCGTCAGCCGTTCTACTTCGTCGCCGCGCTGCACGAGGACGGCGAGCGAGGCGCCGCCTAGCTTCCGGGCCATGGATTCGACGCTTTGTAACGTGCGGCTTCTGGGGCGGTCGTCTTTGTCTCGGCGCATAGGATCCCCTTTGAAAATAGAACCATCCATCGAGAAACGGCCATCATATAAACACACCGCGTAGGAATAGTCAACAAATCGTAGAAATGTCCATTGTGGGTGGCGAGGGAGTTCGGGATAATGATATCGATTTTGGTGAACAACAGCAGTGGGCGGCGGATGACGGGAGTATACGCCGCATGAGGCAGGCTGGGACCTTAACGCAAGGAGGAAACAACATGATTCGCAGTCGGTTGGTGTGTAATGCGGCCATCGCAGTGGCCGGATTGGCCATGGCCCTGGCCCTGAGCGGATGTCCGCCACGCGTGACGGAAGTGACGCTGGCTCCGTCAACCCTGGCGCTGGCCGCAGGCGGCACGGGCAGCCTTGCCGCAGCCTCGACCGACGAGGACGACGCCGCCTTCGCATGGGTATCCGATAACCCCGCGGTCGCCACCGTTGTGGCCGTTGGCGATACATCTGGCGCGCTTGTTACCGCGGTTGCCGAAGGCATTGCAGTCATCACGGTAACCGGCTCGCACAGCGGCAAAACCGCTACATCACAAATCACGGTGACCTCCGGTGAAGGCGAGGGTGAAGGCGAAGGTGAGGGAGAGGGAGAAGGAGAAGGCGAGGGCGAGGGTGAAGGTGAAGGCGAGGGCGAAGGCGAAATCGCCGAAGTCACCGCGCGCTTCGCGACGAGTCTTCACAACACGCGCCTTGGCAAGGCGACGTGGTATGAAGGCACGGTCGACGAGCCCGGGTTCAACAGCCTGATCCATATTCCGTTCGAGAACTTGCCGTGCATGAATTGCCACGGGACAACCTACGCCAATGGCGACCCGGTGGATGAAGAAACCTACACACCCGGCTGCGGCGACTGCCACGCTGATCCCGCGCATCCGGAGCCCGTCACGAACCAAGCCATCTGCACCGGCTGCCATAGCCGCCAGGGCAAGGAAATTCAGGCGGACAACGCGGGCAATCCGTTGTTCGACGACGTGCACCGCAACACCGGCATGACCTGCATGTCGTGCCACCACGACCAGGAGATTCACGGCGACGGCACCGAGTACGCCACGATTCTCGAGTCGCCCAGCGCGGACTGCGTCGACTGCCACGTCGAGGGCGGCACGGCGCCGGTTCCCCCGGCGAACCACGAGCCGCACGGCGGCAAGCTGCACTGCTCGGCCTGCCACGTCTCGACCGTGATTTCGTGCTACAACTGCCACTTCGAGACGGAAGTCGAAGGGCATCAGAAGCGCGCCTTCACGATGATCTCGGGCTTCTCGTTCCTCGTGAACAACCTCACGAAGAACCAGGTCCAGACCGCTTCGTTCCAGTCCGTCACGTATGAAGGCAAGAAGTTCGTGGCGATTGGCGCGTTCCACGGCCACACGGTCGTCAAGGATGCCGCCAAGGTCTGCGGCGACTGCCACAACAACGCGAACGTCCAGACCTACAATTCGACGGGCGAACTCAAGATCGCCACGTGGAACGAGGAAACGGACACGCTGTCGAACATCAAGGGCGTCGTCCCGATCCCGCCCGATTACAAGACTGCCTTGAAGTTCGATTTCATCACCTACACCGGCGACGTGCACGACCCGGTGCCCGCTACGGCGGCTGAAGTTACGGCCGAGTATCGGGAAAAGTGGGAGCCGGTGGCCACCGACGGCACGGAAGACGATGCCGATCTGATTCAGATGGCCGAAGGTTACGTGGCGCCGCTGACGTCCACCCAAATGACCATGCTATCGATTTCCATGGGAAGTAAGTAGCGTTAACGGCGTTTGCCGAAGACTGAAAGTACAGTCTTGCCCGCATCTCCTCGTCGAGGAGGTGCGGGCAAGGTTTGTTCAGGGGCGGGCCAAGGCGTTACGCGATGGGAGGCACGAAGAACCGTTCTTTGCCCGCGGCCTGTTTGAGCAGCGTGCCCACGAGAAAGTTAAAGGCGACGCCGCGATGCCGCCGGGGCGGCTCCTCGCCGATGGCCATCTGAATCAATTCGAGAATGTGATAGACGGGTTTGGCCGGAAATGTCACATACTTAGCGACCGACAGCATTTCGAGGCATCCGCTGCAATACACGCCGACGCATTCCGACGTCGTGCGCTGCACGTTCTTCATGCAGGCGCGCTGGCCGCGAATCAGGTCCGCCTTGCTGTAGCTGGCGGCGTGCGAGAATCCGCATCCGATACCACAGCATAATGCGGACTGCCGATTCTGTTCCGGTTCGACTATGGTGAACCCGATCAGTTCGGCGATGCGGCGCGGCCAATCGCAGTAGTCCTCCTCGAACACTTTTGCGTGGCAGGAATCCTGGAGCGAGATCGAATCGCCGTCGAAGCGCCGGACGATGGGGAGTTCACCCGATGCGAGACGGTCGTGAAGCGATTTGAGCAGCGGGATAAACGCGACTCCGGAGAAGTCCGCGCCGAACTGGGGCAGGATGTTCGTAAAGAGGTTCAGGCCCGCGGTGCACAGCATGTACACCTTCTTTGCGCCGAGCGTTTTGAAATAGCCTGTCATCTTGCGCGCGACCTGCTCGAGTTGTTCGTACAACCCCATCCGGAAGTACATCTCGCCGCAGCAGTATTCGAGCGCGCCGCGAATCGGGAGGCCGTCGAACAAGCGCGAGAAGGTCAGGTAAGGCGTCGTGATGATGTTACAGCCCGGATAGAAGATGGTCTCCGCCGGTTCGAGCGACTTCCAGGATTCGACCGCGGCCTTCTCTTTCGCGGACAAGCGGTCGAGGACGTACGTCCGAAAGTTTGGGACGCTGTGCGGAAGGAAGTAACGCGCCCGGATGGGCAGGCCCTCGCGCTGGTATTTGGCATGCCAGATGTCGAGGAACAGGTGCGCGGGGCGGCAGTCGATGGGGCAGATCAGGTTGCACGCGAAACAACTCGTGCATTGTTTAAGCACGCGTTCCGTCGAAGGGCGCGTGTACGCCGGGTTCGCGAGATACTGCATGAGCGATGCAATCTCAGCCTTTGCTTTGCGCTCGGGCAGTTTCATCACGGGGCACTCGGAAAGGCAGAGGCCGCACTTCGTGCAGCCTTCGGTGTCGAATGGCTTGCGTTCATATTTGCGAAATGGGTGGGGCATGGCGTACTCACGTCCTTATGCCACGTACAGTAGGTGCTAGACGATTTCGGCAAGCGGCACTGGACCACCTGTCATTCTGAGAGCTTGTGAAGAAATGACAAGGTCCCGCGATTTCGTTTG